>JAPLUL010000154.1:0-5164 GCA_026397635.1 Verrucomicrobiota bacterium
GAAAAGATCCCCCGCATTTGCGGATCCTGCCGCGTCCGCCTTCAGGTAAGCCTGGCGGGCGATCGGGTCGATCGTCAGTGGGTAGGTGGCGCTGGCCTCGGCCACGCGCAGGATCAGCCGACCTTCCGGGGTGACCACAAAGCGGGAGGGCAGTATCTTCTGGCGCGCGTCCCAAACCTTCAGTCCGGCATAATGAACGATCGCCGTTCCGCTTCCATCCTGAAAAACGACCGTTTCGCCATCTGAGGAGAGCACGGGTCTCAAGCCACCGCGCACCGCCAGGACCACATCGAGCTCCCCGCTCTCAGGTGCCACGGTAGGCCGGTGCTGTAGAGTGAAACCATGCTCAAGACCATGCGAGTCGTTCACGAACCATTCGGTGAAGCCGTCTCCCCACTGGTAACTGAGGCGCTGCCCCTCGCTTTTCACCTCAGGAGAGGTGCTCGAGGCAGCTATTTGCCGTGCCCCAAAGCCGTAACTCTGAAACTCAAGGCCCCATTGCCAGGAAGCTTCCCTCGGCTTGGTGAGGAATCCTTTGCCATCGAAACTCGCGGTCCAACGCTGTCCCGGATTGCGCGCCTGCCAGCCTCCATTCTCCAGAAGCATGAAGCCATGCAGCCAGGCATCATGCGCTGTCTGGATGCTGGTCCAGTCGGACTGGGTAAGCCCTTCGGATGGCATGTGCCCATCGATGGCTTCTGCGGCGGTCTCTGAAAAAAAACAGCCCGCTAGTATGCCGAAGAATGCAAGTCTACGAGAGAACGACTCTTCAAAACGAATCCATTTGAGCGCCTTGGTTGTCCGAAGCTTCATACATTAGGATCACACGATATATTTTATAGACTTGCGAATGCAAAAGGAACGTAAAGAGATAGGCTGAGTTAACCCAATTAATTGGCAGCCATGCTGCGTGAATCAGACTCCAAAAAAATTGTGGAACACCGATCGACTACAGTCATTCAAAAATAATCAAAAAGCCTAGGATTCGCATGGCGATCTTTGAGCTACTTTTCGCGCAGATCTACAACACCAGCGGCGCTATCATGCCCTTTGGCGAGGTGCTCCAGGAAAAACTTTGAGGGGCCATCACCCTGGCTGTCTAGACGAAGACTGTTGGCCTGTTCGAAAAGGTCTTTTGCTTGGGCAAGATGGCCGACCTCAAAGGCACCAAGGGCAGCCTCGTAGCATCGTGCCCATTCGGGGAACTCGGTGGTTCGGGATGGGCCGAGGAGTTCATGAATGACGGTGACATCCACTCGGCCCTTGACCCTGAACTGACCAACACGACGGGTGCAGAACTCATCGCCGACCTGCATTTGCACCGCATCGCTTAGCAGAATGCTGGTCCCAAGAGATTTGTTGAGCCCCTCGATGCGGCTGGCGAGGTTCACCGCGTCGCCGATGAGTGTGTAATCGATGTGCTTGGTGCTGCCAATGTTGCCTGCGACGACCTCACCATAGTGCAGGCCGACGCGGGTGCGCAGAGACTCACCGCCGATCTTCAAGCCCGCGTTCTCGTGCAGTTCCCACGCGGCGCGGACGGATTTCACCGCCGCGTGCTCATCGGCAAAGGGCACGCCCCATGCAGCAAAAATGGCGTCGCCGATGTATTTGATCACGCCGCCGTCGTGGTTGAAAACGCATTCCGTGGTGCGTTGAAAGTAGCCGTTGAGGTGCTCGACGATGTGCATTGGATCACGCACACGCTGGCAGATGTTGGTGAAATTTTCGATGTCGGTGAACATCATCGCTGCATGTGTCTTGTCGCCGCCGGGATCGAGCTGAAAGTCCTCATCCGTGAAGCGTTCGAGCATGCGTGGCGAGAGATACTTCGAGAATGCCTCACGTAGACGCATTTGCTCCGCGTCCAGCTTCACACGGAAGTGCCGCTCGATGTAAAAGTGCGCTCCAGTGCCCGCGACGAGCGCCACGGGGAGCTGCACCAGCGCCGCCACGCTCCAGGGGAACCAAGCATTGGCAAAATGCATCGCCAGCACGCCAGCGAGGCTCAGCAGCACCACGCCAGCAAAGGCGAGCAAAAAACCCGTGAACGGCCGCAGCCGTGAAAAGGCCCACCCAGCCACCAAAGCCACACCGAGCACCAAAAACAGGTCCGCTGTGTTACTGCTGCGCACGAGCCAGTTTCCGCGCAGGAGATTCACGAGCATGTTGGCCTGCACCTCCACGCCGCTCATCAGAGGGACATTGCCGCGACGATCCAGGCGATGAAACGGCGTGCTGAACAAATCCTCGCCCAGCTTCGGACTCACGATGCCGGGCTTCCCGCCGATGACGACAATCTTTCCACGGAAAAAGGCCGCTTCGACGCCATCGAGCACGTTCTTCACCGGGACGGACGGGATCGTATCATGCGGGCCCGTGTAGTTGATCCAGCGATCAACGAGCCGTTTTGCCTCGTCGAGTGGCGCACCAAGCTTTTGAGCCGTTTTCCAGGTCAGTGAGGCCTCATCAAGCGTGCCCGCGATCAGCTCACGCACCGTATAACGATCATCGTGAACTAGCGCCACGATGCCGTAATCATCCGCCGCATCTAGCAGCGTGTCATTTGGCACGATCAGCCTTTCCATGGCCACACCAGCCTGCTGGGTCGCCTCACGTCCAGCGGCGAGCATCACGACGCCACCTCCAGCACGGAATTTCTTCATCGACTCTGCAAAAGCCACATCCAGCGCCGGTTCAGCCGAGTTCGATTCAAAGATGAGGTCATACACCACCGCACGCGCACCAGATGCTGCCAGCTTGTCGAGCAAAGCCGGCTGCACCTTGCGGTCGAGCATTTCGCCGACCTTTTCATCGAGATACACCATGCACACCTCCCCCGCCCCAGCCGGCCGGTGCACGAGAAACGGCAGGTCATAGCTCAAGGTGACCACACCTTGGCCCACGCGAAACAGCGCCACATAGCCCGCCGCCGCGCACAGCACGATGACGAGCAACGTGACCGACCATCGAATTTTGGCCTCGCTGAGCTTCGAATTCTTTTTCGCCTTGGTGGGCGCTTTAACCGCTGGTAAGGCCTGCGAGCCGCTTTTCGGGGAAACGGACGAAATCTTCGGCACCGGCCTCTGCGCGATGTTTTCCGCCGTGAGCCTGCCCACGGGCACCGCCATCGTCGTATCTGCCGATTCGCGGAAGTTCTGCACCACGCTGAGTTGCTCCAGATCATGCCGCATCTGCGCCGCGCTGGCATAGCGGTCTGCTGGCTTTGGCTGCATGGCCCGGCTGATCACGCTGTCGAAATGCCGCTCAAGGCCAGCTACGAGTGCGGAAGCTGGCTTGAAAGCACCACGCGGCAGCGCACCTGTGAGCATCTGGTAGAGCATCACGCCCACCGCATACAGATCTGCGCGCCCATCCAACTCCACACCCGGCGTCATCGCCTCCGGCGCGAGGAAATCCGGCGTGCCGACCATGAAACCGGTGCGCGTCAGGCCGCTGTGCGCGTCCTCCAGCCGAGCGAGGCCAAAGTCAGCCACCTTCACCACGTTCTTCGTGCTCACGAGCACGTTCGCGGGTTTGATGTCGCGATGCACGATGCCCAAATCGTGTGCGGCGGAGAGCGCATCGCATACACGCAGGCAAATCGCCCGCGCCAGCTCCACGGAGAGGCGGCCCTGCTCGAAAATCATCCGGGCCACATCCGTTCCATCCATCAGCTCCATCACATAATAAAGCTGGCCATTCTTCGTTTCCCCGGAGTCATAAATGGTGACTACGTTCGGATGCGCCAGCTTCGCCATGAGCCGCGCCTCATTCAGAAACCTCTCCACAAAAGCCGGATCATGCTCCCCGAGTCCCGGCGGTAGAATTTTGATCGCCACCCTGCGGTCCAGCGTCGTCTGCACCCCGCGATACACGGCTCCCATGCCACCACGGCCAATTAGTTTTTCGATGCCGTAGCCAGGCAGCATCTCCCGCAGTTCGTCCGGCTCGGGCGGCTGCCACTGGCCCGGCTTGCCTGCATTCATGGCGACGCCGAAGGCTTTCACCACCGCGTTGTCAGATAAACTGCCAGTTTCAGTCAAAGTAATGCCACTGAGTGCATCCTGTCCGGTCAAAAGACATTTCGGGCAGCTCACGCCACCCAATCCAGCGGGCATGGGCTTGCCGCACTGAGCACAGGGTGGGGAGGCTGGCGGCGAGTCATTCATTGGGGAAGAGTGCGCATTAAGACGGCTATTTTTCCTCCGTCAATGCTGGGGCACTGCGGAGTGTGCGAGCGTCCTCAAAAAATATTTAAGCTGACCTGTAACCTTTTGGGCGGGCCTGAATAGAGCCTGATGAAGCCGGTCACCGGCAGCCGAAAACGAAGAACCGATCCAAACCCAAAAACCAGATCAACCCAGTCATCCGAACCCGCCGTGAAGAAACCCACCAAACTACCCGCCCGCGCTTCGGAAAATCTCGCGTGACCCTTCTTTAGGAATCACCGGGGACCGAAACGCTGCGCCAGATGGCACGCCCGAATCACCGGGAATCAAGACCCACAAAACAAAAAACAAAGACGAAGACGAAGATGAAGATGAAAACGACAAACCAAAATCAAAACTCCGCTACTTCCCCTCGGTCTAAGCGCCGTGGTCTCATCCAACTCGCTCTGCTTTGCCTCTTGAGCGTCTTCATGGCTCCTATCCAGAGCTTTGCACAGCAGGTTCCTACTGTGAATCCAGGCAATGGCAATTTGCCTGAACTTACGCAGCTAAAAGTAATGAGCACGGCTAAAATTAATACCAGATGGACAGACGTTCAATCTCTTCCCTCTCAGGTAAAAAATGGCCACTTTGTGACTCTCACTGGACAATTGGTATTTGAAAAAAGCCGTGGTCTTTGGCTCCCATTAAGTAACAAGAATGTCACTGTCCAAGTGGGCAGGGGACGAATCATTGAAGGCCGAACTAATAATGTAGGTGTGGTGAAGTTTTCGGTTCGAATCATGGATCCCAGTCCCATTCCAAAAAATGGGAAGCGTGTGTCTTTTAGATTCACTTATGGTGGGGATGGTGTGTTCAGGCTATCCTTTGGACAAGGAATGATTGTCGTGATGCCATAAACAGACGCATCACGTGTTTGCCCTCTCCCAAAACAAGGGAGAGGGCATTTCCCAAATAACTCCTCCCTGCCGGTTCCAGTGAAAGCTCAATCA
>JAPLUL010000035.1:0-6705 GCA_026397635.1 Verrucomicrobiota bacterium
TAGAGTGTTTCCAACATGCCGATCCACTGCTTCTCGCGGGGAGTGGCCTTGTCCTTGAGCTTCACGGCTTTTTCGGTGAAGGCCTTGGCGCGTTTCTCGGTGTTCACATTCGCCATAGCCATGCCCCAGTAGGCCATGGCACAGTCAGGATCGAGTGCGGCGACTTGGCGGAAGCTGCGCTCGGCCTCGTAATACCAAAAACCGTGAAGTTGGCCGACGCCCTGCGTGAAGAATTGCTGCGCTTCCGGTTTCTTCGTGCTGATGGCAAACTTCACTGCATCACCACAGCCTGGCATGAGCACGGCGGCCTGGCGCGGGCCTTCGTTGAAGGCCTCACCATGCGCGGAGTGGCCAGGTAGCTCGTCGGCATTGAGCGGGAGTGCGAGTAGGAAGGCGAAAGCAATGAAGGGGCGCATGGGCAGAATTAGAGAACGTAGCTGGGGATTGAAAATTGAGGAAGGTAGGAGGAAAAAAGCAAAATGCCCGGAGCTGGAGCCGCCGGGCATTTGCGAGGGGATAGAGGGCACGTTCAAATGCCCATCATGACTTACTTGCCGTAACCTTGTTCCGGCTGGCCGTTTTCGCTGATGTGGCCGGTGGCCCAAAGGATGCCGCGGGTGACGAGGCTCAGGTAGCGGGCGTCGCTGACGGTGGCGGTGTTGTGACCGATGGTAGTCGAAAAGATTTTGGTCTTGTTCGGGCCGAACTCATTGGTCCAGGCGACGACGGCGGTGGCCTTCGTTGGCTTGGCATCAGGTGGCAGCGTTTCGCCTTTTTTGGCCTTCGGCGGGACGATTTGCACGCCGGTGGCGAGCGGCTTGCCGGTGAGGATCTGGATGTTGTTGTAAAGCTCCTCGTTGATGGTGGTCCAGTCTTCGAGTCCCTGCGTGATTGGGTGTGTTTTGTCGGTGAAGGTGATGGAGATAGGCTGCTGCGGTCCATGTCCGGTGGACTGGATGCCGAGCATTTCATACCAGCCAGCATTGTCGGCACCTGGCTTCACCGCCTCGCGGAAACTGCCCCAGCGGTAGCTGTGCATGGCGCAGTGGAGGTTCACGGCGGGCTTGCCCGCCTTGTGGGCGTCGAGAATGGCGTTCACATACGCCGGATCGGTCACATCGGCACTGCATTCGTCATGGACGATGATGTCGAAGTCCTTGGACCAGTCTTTGGCCTGGTAAATTTCAAAGGTGGCCTTGGTGGACTTGTCCGGGTTGTAGGCGACATCGACGATGGCGTTGAGGCGGGCCTCGATGCCTTCCTTGAGCGCCATGGTCTGCTTGTCATACTCATGGCAGCAGCCACCGGCGACGATCAGGACGCGCAGCGGTTTGACGGCGTTGTCAGCGGCCTGGAGGAAAAAAAGACCACCGGCGAGAGCTAGGGTGGCGAGGGGGAAGAGAAGTTTCATGATTGGGGTAACGAGTTTTGACTGGGGGCTGATTGCAGCGTGTTTAGAACGAGGTGTCGAGTGGAAAATTGCGCCGTGCTTTGACAGCGCAGCCTTCCGCAGCATGACTGCGGCGTGGGAGACTTTTTGACCTTTGATGAATTGATGAACTGGGACGCGGGGCGCTTCACGCCGCCTGCACGGCTGGCTGTGATCGGAGATCCCATCGCGCACTCGCGCAGTCCGCAGATGCATAATCCTGCACTTCGGGCCTGCGGCATTGATGCGCAATACATCCGCGTGCAGGTGCCGGTGGGCCGGGTGGCAGAGGCGTTCCGGCAATTTGCAGCCTGTGGTTTTCTTGGCGTGAACATCACCATTCCACACAAGTTTGAGGCGCTGTCTGAAGTGGACGAGGTGGATGAGCTGGCGGCCGCGCTCGGAGCGGTAAACACGCTGGTGATTCGTGATGGAAGGCTACTGGGTCGCAATAGTGACGGGCCTGGTTTTGTGCGCAGTGTTCGTGAGGCTTTTGGCGTTGGTCTGGCAGACTTGCGCGTGCTCATCCTGGGGGCAGGTGGTGGTGCTGGTCGTGCGGTGGCAGTGCAAAGCGCCCTGGAAGGGTGTGGAAAGCTGGTATTGGCCAATCGTTCGATAGAAAAGGCCGAGGTCCTGGCCGGTGAGATCCGTGCCGTAGGACGTTGTCGTGATGTGACGGTGCTTGGCTTGACTGACAATGAAATCGCACCTGCAGCCGTCGATGTGGACCTGATTGTGAATGCCACATCCCTTGGCATGAAGTCCGAGGATGTGAGGCTACTGCCTGCTGCAGCAATGGAGGCACGGCACCTCGTCTTTGACATGGTTTATCGTCCTGATGGCGAGACTCCGCTGCTGGCTGACGCGAAGGCAGTGGGAGCGAGGACGGTGGACGGCCTCACGCTGCTGCTGCACCAGGGCGCAATCTCCTTTGAGCACTGGTTTGGCCGCCCCGCTCCTCTGGAGGAGATGCGCAAAGGCTTGCGCGAAACCGTTGCGTCGTAAATAATGCCGATTATCGCATGACTTCAACGCGACACTTCGCCCTCTGCTTTTTAGGTCCGATTCTCCTAGGGGCTTTGTATTGTATTTTGGTCGGCCTGATTTGGGAATGGTTCGATGAGCGTCACATTTCGCCCATGCAGGTCATGCTGGTGGGCTGTGTGGTAGTGGCAATGTCCACGCGTTGGTTTCTACGGAACTTCGTGGCTGTGAAGTGCCCGTACTGCTCGGGGAAGGCCTACGAAATGCAGGGGCGCGGCAATCGCTTCATGTGCATGGTCTGCGGCAAGGACCACTGAGGAGCTGTTCATTGGTAAGGGGGGACTCCGTCGCAAAAAGCGGCTACCCCGGCCAAACGGGCCGCTAGAGTTTTGTGCACCTATTTCCAAAACGTTTCCACCGCCGCCGCGAGGCCGGGGATGTGGTTCTCCTTGGCTTCGACATCGACGTTGAGACCGTGCTCCTTGATGGCGGCGCTGGTGACGGGGCCGATGCTGGCGATTTTGATGCCTTCGGGCAGGGCGACTTTGAGATTGAGGAAGTGCTCGACCGTGGAGGCGCTGGTGAAGGTGATCATGTCGGCGCCTTCGGCCTTCAAACGGGCCAGGGCTTCGAGATTGTCCTCGGTTTCGGCCACGGTGCGGTAGGCGATGGCTTCATCGACGATGGCGCCCATGCCGGTGAGTTCGTTGGCGATGACTTCGCGTGTCTCCTCGGCGCGGACCCAGAGCACTTTGACGTTTTCCATGGCCTGGTGGTCTTTGAAGGCTTTGACGAGTCCCTCGGCGACGAAGTTCTTTTCGGGCATCAAATCGACAGCCAGGAAGCGTGCTTTCAGCTTTTCTGCCGTGCCGGGGCCGATGCAGGCAATGCGGACGCCGCCGATGCAGCGGGCGTCGTTGAACAGCTTGTCGAACATGGTGAAGAAGGCGTCCACGCCGTTCGGGCTGGTGAAGATGATCCAGTCGTAAGTATGGCACTCGTTGACGAGCTCACCGAACGCCTTCTGGTCGGTGGCGGGTTCGGTGCGGATGGTGGGCAGCTCGATGACATCGGCTCCGAGTTGCGAGAGCTTTTTGCTCAGCACCCCGGCCTGCTGGCGCGTGCGAGTGACGACTATCTTCTTGCCAAACAACGGGCGGTCTTCAAACCAATTCAACTGCGAGCGTTCGGTGACGACATCGCCGATGATGGCGACGGCGGGCGCTTTGAAGCCTGCGGCCTTCACTTTGGCGGCGATGTCGGCCAAGGTGCCGATGAGCGTCTGCTGATGGCTGTGCGTGGCCCAGCGCACGAGGGCGACGGGCGTCTCCGGCTTCGCGCCGTGCTTCAAGAACTGCTGGGTGATCTCTTCGATGCGCTCCACGCCCATGAGGAAGACCTTGGTGCCGTCCGCCTGGGCGAGTTTGGCATAATTGAGCGAGGTTTCGGGCTTCGTCGGGTTTTCGTGGCCGGTGAAGATGGTGAGCTGGGACGCGTGCGCGCGATGCGTGACCGGAATGCCCGCGTAGGCTGGTCCCGCGATGGCGGAGGTGATGCCGGGCACGATTTCAAACTTCACGCCCGCTTCGTAAAGCTCGGCGGCTTCCTCCGCGCCGCGTCCGAACAAGACAGGATCGCCGCCTTTCAAGCGCGTGACCGTTTTGCCTTCTTTGGTGAGCTTGACGATGAGCTTGTTGATCTCCTCCTGTGGCGTCGTGTGATCGCCCGCCTTCTTGCCGACGTAGATGCGCTCGGTGCCGAGTTTGGCGTAGCGAAGGTGCACGGGATTGCAGAGGTAGTCATAGACGAGCACGTCAGCGGCCTCGATGCATTCCTTGCCCTTGAGCGTGAGAAGTCCGGGATCGCCGGGACCGGCGCCGACGAGGTAACAAATGCCAGGGGTGGTTTTCTTGGAGGCCATGGTGTGAAAAGGGCGTTTAAGGTGCCGAGACTGAGGGAGATCGCAAGGACGGTCGTTGGGAGTCCCGCTTGGAGTCCAGGGGGTAACCACCAAATTCGAAATCGGGAAGCAGCAGGTGGGTGATGATCAGAAAAAGCGGCGGTCCTCGATTCGGCTATCCAAAGAGCGGCGTGAGCGTTTAGCGCCACACGCCCGGTTCATCAGTCCATTTGGTGAGTACCTGGCGCTCGGTCACGGGCCACCAGGTTTGCAACTTATCGGCGAGGCGCTGGAGGATTTCCGGGTTCTTGGCGGCGAGGTTGTTGTCCTCATGCGGATCGGCGAGGAGGTCGAAGAGCTGGGGGCGCTTTTCAGTGCGCGGATGGCTGCTGGCGTAGCGGTCGAGCTTGCCATCGTAGGTGAGTAGCAGCTTCCATTTTCCATCGACCACCCAGCGGTAGAGTAGCGTGTCCTCGGGCTTGTCGATGTTCGCCACGTCATGTGCGAAGGTTTCGCCAAAGCACTCCTTGCGGGCGGTGGGTTCGCCAGATTTCAGCACGGGCAGGAGATTCAGGCCTGAAAGTTTTTCCTGTGACTGCGCACCGGCGGCGGCGAGAGCGGTGGGCACGATGTCAATGCTGGAGCAGAGTTGTTCGCTGCGATTGCCGGGCTGAATGACGCCTGGCCAGGAAAACATGATGGGCTGGCGTGTGCCGCCTTCATTGGCGGACTGCTTGGAGCGCGGCGCGTAGCCCTGACTGTTCGGGTCCTGAATCCAGCCGTTGTCGGCGACATAGACGAAGAGCGTGTTTTGAGTCAGCCCCTTTTGCTCGATGCGGTCCATGAGCTGGCCGCAGGTCTCGTCAAACCACTCCACCATGGCATAATAGCGTGCCACATGATCGGATTCGATGCCTTTGGCCTTGTACTTTTGGAACAAGCGATCCGGCGGTGTGTGCGGCGTGTGCGGCATAAAGGCCGCATACCAGAGGAAGAAAGGCTTCTTTTCTGCCGTGGCGTGGTCGATGAACTCAAACACCGGCTCCATGCCTTCGCGGCCGATTTTGAGGCCGTCATCGCCATGACGGCCGCCGGGATTTGGGAAGCCGCGCGTCATGGCATGCGTGAAGCCCGCAC
This sequence comes from Verrucomicrobiota bacterium, assembly GCA_026397635.1. Lineage (GTDB taxonomy): Bacteria > Verrucomicrobiota > Verrucomicrobiia > Verrucomicrobiales > Verrucomicrobiaceae > Prosthecobacter. The sequence continues at coordinate 5,451 of JAPLUL010000035.1, forward strand.
GCTTCGGCTCGCCTTCCCACCATTTGCCGGATTGATGACTGAGATAGCCCTGATCGGCGAGAAGCTTTGGGATAGCGGGATGTCGGTAAAAATTGCCGATGAGTTTCTCCCTCAGCGCTGCATAAGCGGGTGTTTCTGGTCCTTTGCCTTTGCCCTTGGCTTTGCCTTTGGCCTTTGGATTGGCCTCATTTGTTGGCAACGGTGAAGGATCATTGCCCGTGACCCGGTGCTGATGAGTGTACATGCCATTGGCGAACGAGGCGAGCGCAGGTCGGCACAGCGCGGTGGGTACATAGCCTCGGCTGAACAGGGCGCTGCGTGAGGCCAGCTTGTCGAGGTTTGGCGTCTCGATCTGCTTGTGGCCCATGAAGCCGTAGTCCGTCCATGCGTGGTCGTCGGAGATGATGAAGACGATGTTGGGCTTTCCATCCTTCGCTAAAGCTTCGGAGGGCGGGGCTGCGGCGGAGAGCAGAGGGCAGAAGGCGAAGAGAATGAGGAGGAAGCGTTTCATGGTTGGTTGGGGGACGGATTTCGGACAGCAGAATGGGGGCAGCAGAATCAGAAGACCAGAGGAGGAGAATTTCAGAAAATCATTCTGCTGTCCGCCATTCTGTTGTCCAATTCTCCATCTGAAGTCATTGTGGTGATTTCAAGTCGGGAACGGTTGAGGTTGATCCAGTGGATGGACGCCAGGGAAGGGGCGTGAGCAAGAAGCACCCGCAAATGCTGATGATAGCGTTCATGGTCCTTGCTAAAGCCTGTGACGACGAATGCGTGGCGAGGGCTGTGAAATTTCACGGGATGTGTGCCGAGAACCCGTTCGCCAGAGATGATCTCGGCTCGGTGCAGGCACTGCGCCTCGCCTCCGAAGTGATGCACCAGAGCCTCCTCGTAGAGACGGCAGTCGAGATGCGTGCCCCAGTCCCTGATGAGTTCCTTCAGGTGCGACACGAGATGCTCGCAATTGGCACCGAGAGGATGCCAGCCGGATTTTCTTTGCGTGGGCTGATGCCGGCTCATGCCATGCAGGGCATTTTTTAGCAGTTTGCCGCGCACATCATCTTCCCCGAAGTTGAGCAGCTTCACCAGCCGGATGTCTTGCAGCATCGCATAGCCTGTTGCCGCATAAGTTTTGACACCCTGGGGATAAAAGCTGTGCGGGGATGGAAAGGACGTTGACTCAAAAAGGATGACACCGGCAACCCAAGTCGATGTCCATGAGTCAAAAAGTTCGGGAAGAGATGCTGCCGCGTCT
>JAPLUL010000010.1:0-34249 GCA_026397635.1 Verrucomicrobiota bacterium
TGCGAGTTGAGGCACCGTTTTGCCAAGATTGAAGAGATCGACGATCTGAGCTTTGAAATCACTGCTGTAACGTTTTCGGAGGGTTGTTTTCATGCTGCTTATTCCCTTATCCCCTGGTCCAACATTTTAGCGCACCTCACCGAGATTCCCCTTCCCCACCGCGATGAAGCCGGCAAATCCCGCTACCGCTACCGCGAGTGGACACACTTGAAACTTGGAACCCTCTACTTGAAACCCGGCTCCGCGACTCTCACCCTCGAAGCACTTTCCCTGCCCGGCATCGACTTGAAGCATGTGAAGCTCACCCGCCGTTAATTCCAGTCCATGCAGCGCCTGATTCTGATCCTCTTTGCCCTCTGCCCTTCGCTCTTCGCGGCGCAGCCTAACATCCTCTTCGCCATCGCCGACGACTGGGGCGCACATGCGGGTGCTTACGGCACGCCGTGGGTGAAGACACCCGCGTTTGACCGCATCGCGAAGGAAGGCGTGCTTTTCACAAAAGCCTACACCCCCGTGGCGAAGTGTGCGCCTTCACGCGCCATCGTGCTCACCGGCCGTCATGCGTGGCAGAACGAGGAGGCGGGCAATCACATGGCCTTCTTCCCCGCGAAGCTGAAAAGCTGGCCGGAGGTGCTCACCGAAAAAGGCTGGCACATGGGCATCACCGGCAAGGGCTGGGGTCCCGGCATCGCCAATGATGCGAATGGCAAGCCGCGCCAAATCACCGGCAAGCCGTTCAACCAGCACAAGGCCAAACCAGCGGCCAGCGGCATGGGTAACAACGACTACGCGGCCAATTTCACCGATTTCCTCGACGCCGCGCCCAAGGAAGGTCCGTGGTGCTTCTGGTACGGCAGCCTGGAGCCGCATCGCGACTATGAATTCCAATCTGGCGTGAAGAAGGGCGGCAAAAAACTCTCCGAAATCGCGAAGGTGCCGGATTACTGGCCCGATGACGAGATCGTGCGCCACGACATGCTCGATTACGCCTTCGAAGTCGAGCACACGGACAACCACCTCGCCCGCATGATCGCCGAACTCGAAAAACGCGGCCAGCTCGATAACACACTCATCATCGTCACCGCTGATCACGGCATGCCCTTCCCGCGCTGCAAAGGCTACGCCTATGAGGACAGCAATCATGTGCCGCTCGCCATCCGCTTCCCCGGCGGCATGAAAAAAACTGGGCGCGTGGTGGATGACTTCGTCAACTTCACCGACATCGCTGCCACGATCCTCGATTACGCGGGCATCGCCGAGAAAGACAGCGGCATGAAGGCGATCACCGGCAAGAGTTGGCGGCCCATTTTGGAGAGCGGGAAAAGCGGACGTATCGTCGCCGAGCGTGATCACACGCTCATCGGCAAGGAGCGCACCGATGTCGGCCGCCCGCATGACTGGGGCTATCCCATCCGTGCCATCGTCACCGTCGAGCACCTCTATTTGAAAAACTACGAGCCCACGCGCTGGCCTGCGGGCAATCCCGAAACCGGCTACCTCGACACCGACGGCGGTCCCACCAAGTCGCTCATCCTCGAAATGGGCCGCAAAGATCGCCGCGACAAGTTCTGGCAGCTCAACTTCGGCCTACGCCCCGCCGAGGAATTTTACGATCTCACCGTCGATCCGCACGCTGCGCGCAACTTGGCCGCTGAGTCCGTCCACACCGACACGATCCAAAAACTGCGCGCGCGCATGGAATCCGAGCTCAAATCCCAAAAAGACCCGCGTATGGCCGGGAACGGCAAAATCTTCGACGACTACCCCGCCACCAACGGCGCTGGCTTTTATGAGAAGTTCATGCGCGGCGAGAAAGTGAATGCTGGCTGGGTTTCACCCACCGATTTTGAGAAGGGACCCATCAAACAGCCATGAAATCCTTCGCGCTGGTCTGACTTGCGCGATGATCGGCGCCCGCCCCAACTCACCAACCTGGCGCATTCGCTCGATCACGTCTTCCGCGTCGAAGAGTGGAAAACAAAGATCACCGAAAAACTTGCCGCTGTGCGTGCGAATGATCTCAACCAGTCAATCTAACTGTATGAAAACCATCCTCGCACTCCTCTGCTTCGTCACCTCCGCCTTTGCCGGGCCGACCATTGTTTATGTCTCCGAAAGTGGCGAGAAGCGCATCGCGATCTGGTCGCTGGATGAAGGTTCAGGTGAATTGAAACGGCTCGGGGAAGCACCGCTGCCGGGAGCGCCCGGAAGTCTCGCGCTCAGCCCAGATCGGCGGCACCTTTACGCCTCGGTGCGCTCCGCGAAGCAGTTCGCCACGCTCGATGTCGATGCGAAGACCGGGGCGCTCACAAATCCGACCTTCGCGGATGCGGGCTTCAATGCGGCTTATATTTTCGCTGACAAAACTGGGCGCTGGCTGCTCGCGGCGTCCTACAGCGAAGGCGTCGTTGGTTTGTCTGCGATCAAGAACGGTCGTGTCGAAGGTCTGCCTGTCGTCACGCTCGAAACGGGCAAAAAAGCGCACTGCATTCAGGTCGATCCTGCGAACCAATTCGCCTTCGTCCCGCATGTCGGTGAGTTGAACAAGGTGGAGCAACTCCGTTTTGATGCGCAGGCCGGCACGCTCACGCGCAATACGCCACCGCATCTCCCCGGTGGCGAGGGCGAAGGGCCGCGGCACATGCAGTTTCACCCGAACGGCAAGTGGGCCTACTTCGTGAACGAGCAGGGAAAAAGCGTCACGCTCTGCGATTACAATGCCGCCAACGGCACGCTCAAAGCCCGCCAAAGCGTGCCCAGCGTGCCTGAGGACTGGCGCGACAAAGGCTCCTGCGCCGACATCCATGTCAGCGCCGACGGACGCTTCGTCTATGCCTCGAATCGCGGTCACGACAGCCTCGCCGTTTTCTCGGTGAATGCGCAAACCGGCAAACTCACGCCACACGGCCAGACGCCGACGGAAAAAACACCTCGCTCCTTCTGCCTCGTGCCCGGCGATCCATTCATCGTCGCCGCGGGTGAAGGATCACACAAGCTCATCGTCTTCCGCCGCAACGCCGAAACCGGCGCTCTCACCCCGCTCAAAACCTACGACTGCGGCAAAGGCCCCGCCTGGGTGATGAGCGTGAAGTTTGACTGAAGCATTCTCTTCTCATGAAGCTCCTCACCCTTCTCATCACCGCTGCAACCCGTGCTCGCCGTGCTGGAAATCGCCCAACCCTGAGGCATCTGATGCACGAACGGCCGGTTCAACCCTAAACTCAGTCGGAGCCTGAGAACGCGGGCGCGCCAACGCATCTTCTGGCGGCTGTGCTACGAGCTTGCTGTGTTCAGCTTCAGTCAGATCAGCTGGGGCAACAGGAGATCCTTTTTTCAATCATCACACCAGCAAATCCTTCACCACATGACCGTGGATGTCGGTGAGGCGGTAATCACGGCCTTGGAAGCGATACGTGAGTCGCTCGTGATCGAAACCGAGCAGATGCATCACCGTCGCCTGGAAGTCGTGCACATGCACTTTGTTCTCCGCGATGCTGAAACCGAGTTCGTCGGTGCTGCCGTAGTCGAATCCGGCCTTCACGCCGCCGCCTGCCATGAACAGCGTGTAGCAGTCCGGGTAGTGATCGCGACCCAGCACCTTGCTGGCCGCCGTGCGGCCCTCGCGGAAGGGCGTGCGGCCAAATTCGCCACCCCAGATGACGAGCGTGTCATCGAGCAATCCGCGCTGCTTGAGGTCTTTGATCAAAGCGGCCACCGGCTTGTCCGTGGCGGCCATTTTGCTCGTCAGACCGGTGGTGATGCCGTTGCCCTCGCCCGTGCCGTGGAAGTCCCAGCCCCAGTCGAAGAGATTCACAAAACGCACCCCTTGCTCGACCAGACGACGCGCCAGCAGGCAGTTGTTGGCAAAGCTCGCCTCGCCCGGCTTCGCGCCATAGGCTTCGAGCACGTTTGCCGGTTCCTTCGAGATGTCCATCACCTCCGGCACACTCGTCTGCATGCGATACGCCAGCTCATATTGGGCGATGCGTGTGACCGTCTCAGGATGGCCAAATTCCGCCACTTGCTGCTGATTGAGCGCTTGCAGCGTGTCGAGCGTCTTACGGCGCATCTCGCGGTTCATGCCCGCCGGATCACTCACGAACAAAACGGGATCTCCCTTGCTGCGGCACTGCACGCCTTGATACACGCTCGGGATGAAGCCACTGCCCCAGCAGCCCTGCCCGCCGCTCGGCTGCGTGCCGCTGGAGATGAGCGAAACAAAGCCCGGCAGGTCCTGATTCTCCGTGCCCAGGCCATAGGTGGCCCAAGAGCCCATCGACGGCCTGCCTTGCCGTGCATGCCCGGTGAACAGCAGCAACTCCGCAGGCGCATGATTGAACTGGTCCGTCGTCATCGACCGCACCATGCACATCTCGTCCGCGATCGTGTGGAAGTTCGGGCACGCATCACTCATCCAAAGGCCACCTTGGCCGTGTTGCGCAAACGTGCGCGGTGTTCCCATGAGCTTTGGCACGCCGGTAGTGAAGGCAAAGCGCCGCCCTTTGAGGATCGAGTCCGGGCAATCCTGCCCACTGCGCTTCACCAGCTCCGGCTTGTAATCAAACAGATCAAGATGCGGCGGCGCCCCGCTCATGTGCAGATAGATCACGCGTTTCGCCTTCGCCGCATGGTGACCATGCTTCGGGATCATCGGGTTCGCCGCTTGCGGCATCGCCGCGGCGTCCTGCTGCATCGCATGCATCGCGATGGCACCGAGGCTGAACTGCCCCGCATTGCCCAAAAAGGTGCGCCGCGTCGTGAGCTGGAGTTTGTCGTGGAGGATGGGGTTCATGGGGAAATTTGCCTTTGAGGTCACAATTTGTGACCTCAAGTTTGGCGGGTGGTCAGGGATGGAATCCGATCTGTTTGCGGGGTGCCGACGGAGGCGGAGCCAGGAGCGGCATCAGCTTCTTGTAGATGTCGCGAAGGGAAGCGTCGTGGATGAGGAGCGTGTTGTCGATCTCGGCCAGACGCTTGAGTATCGAGGCATTCGCGGCGATTTGCTCACGGATTTCGATGAAGGCGCGGATGACATAAACGCTCATGGAGATCGCACGGTCGCTATTCAGCACCGAGGCGGCCATGAGGGCACCGTGTTCGGTGAAGACACGGGGTGGTTTGCGGTGTCCGCCTCGGCCCTTCGTCTTTGATATCGCATTTTGCGATATCAAAAGCAGCATCTCCTCAGGGCTGACTTGAAAAGCAAAATCTTCGGGGAAACGCTTCACATTGCGTTTAACCGCCTCATTAAAACGGCCTGTTGTCACGCCATATAGCGCCGCCAGATCGGAATCCAGCACGACACGCTGGCTGCGCACGGTGTGAATGGGGATGTCGATGGATTTTGGGGCGGCCATGGCTTGTCCTCCTCATCAAGAGTCTTTATGCGTTTTGTTGAGTGCTTTCGGACGCCTCATTAAGCAGCACCGCAGCCCTGGTAATATCAACAGAAAGATCAGACACCAGTGTATGATGCCAAACACAAACATGCCGGGGTAAACAATCAAATTTCTCCACCGCTCGTCGAAGTGTCCTGCAACGATGGATGCTGGAATGGCACCGGACATCAAAATGAACAAATCAATAATGGTGTACCCTGATGGGTTCGAACGATTGTGAGCGTGCTGGTGAAGATTCATGACGGCTTTTGACTCAATCACCTCCGCATCAAAAACTCATCCAAATTCATGACCACATTCGCCACGGCGGTCCAGGCGGCGAGTTCGACGACATCAGCACCAGCCTCCACAGGTCCGAGCGGCTCGGTGGCCATCTTCATGGCGGCGGCGGCGTCCTTTTGATACGCCGCGAGGCTTTCCGCCTGAAGCTGCGTCAAGGCGGTCGATTCGGTCACTGTGGGTGCCCGCGAGAGACAGATGCGGAACATCAAATTCAAACGCTCAGCCGGGCTTTTTGCCTCGCGGACGATCCGCCGCGCCATCGCCTGATGCGTTTCGATGAAGACGGGATCGTTCAGCATCACGAAGGCCTGCAGCGGCGTGTTCGTGCGGCTGCGGCGGATCATGCAGACCTCGCGATTGCCCGCGTCGAAGGTCGTGAAGCTGGCATACGGCGAGTTGCGGCGCACTTCGGTGTAAAGACTGCGGCGGTGCGCATCCTCGCCGGTGCTGACGGTCCAGTCGTTGCTGCGACCAAACGCGGTGCTCAGGCCAAGATTCGGCGTGACGGGGCGCACAGGCACGCCGAACATCTTTTCCGAAAGCAGACCGCTCACCGCGAGCGCCTGATCACGCAGCAACTCGCCCGTCGGACGGAAACGCGGCCCACGAGCCAGCAAACGGTTATCCGGATCGCGTTCGTTGAGTTCACCCGTGGATTTGGAGCTCTGGCGATACGCCTCGCTGTTGAGCATCAGCTTGAGCATGTGCTTGAGGTCCCAGCCGCTGTCCATCAGCTCGGCAGCGAGCCAGTCGAGCAACTCAGGATGAAACGGCAGATCGCCCTGGCTGCCAAACTCCTCGCTGCTGCGCACGATGCCGGTGCCGAAGAGGCTTTCCCACAGTCGGTTCACCGTCACGCGGGCCGTGAGCGGGTTGTCGCGGCTCACGAGCCACTTCGACATCGTGAGGCGATTCTTGGGCTCGTTGGCTGGCAATGGATTGAAGACCGCGGGCGTGGCCTCGTTCACCGCATCGCCCAAAGCCTGCCAGTTGCCACGGAGCTGAACTTTCGTCACGCGGCGCTGCTTCGGATCAAGATCACGCATGATCGGCACGGTGACCGGCTTGATCGCGGCGAGTTCTTGGGTCGCCGCAAGGAGTCGCGTGCGCTCGGCGGCGGATTCTTTGGCGATGTTTCTCACAAAGTAGTCTGTGATGACCTTCTGCTGCTCCGGCGTGCGTTTCGGCTGCGCCAGCGCGGCGATGACATTCGCCGGAATCTTCGCCGCCTCTTGCACGCGGGCATCTCCGGTGAAGCTGAGGCGGAAGTTGCCGAGCGTGTGCTGCTTGAACTCGCTCTTCTGCTCCAAGGTCACGCGCAGCTTCGCGCCCACAGACACCACGACGGGTGAGTTCGTCAAAAGCGTGAGCGTGTGTGGTTTTTCCGCCGCACCGCCGACCGCCCAGCCCTTACTTTTCGCTTCCAGGAACTTCGCCGCCTCGAAACCATTCTGCGAGTAATCCGCCAGCGCTGTGGTGAAGCTCAGAGCAACAGGTCCACTGACCGCGAAGGCCTTTTCCTTCGCTGGCGCTGGCGTGGGATCGCTCTTCCACAGGATTTGGCGCTTCTCATCGAGCAGCACGACGCGGAAACCATCGAGACGTTTGCTCACGCCATCGAGCCGGTTCCACACCACCACGCGATCCACCAGCTTGGCGGCCTTCAAATCGACTTCCCACCACGGATTGTCGTCGTTCCCGCTCGTGTGCGACACGCTGCCTTTTTTGTAGTCGCCGTCCGTGTTGCCATCGTTGGCACGTTTAGCCGCAGCGTCCTGATACTGGCTGCTGTGACTCGCCACGCCCTTCAGCGCGATGTTTTCCGCAGCGCTGAAAACCTGCACCTCAGCCAGTTGCAGCATCATTTTGGCCCCCGGTAGCTCCACGCGGACAAATCGAGCCTGCGGAGCCGCTTTGGCATCTGACGGCACCACCTCGGCCTTGAGGCTGGTGAGCACAAAATTGCCAAAACCGGCCTGCGGAGCCGTTTCGAGCCGCAGAGCGCTCAGTTTGTCGCCCGTGAGCGGCAGTTCGACCGTGTAGGTCGCCGTATCCTTGTTCTTCGCGAGGATCACGCGGCCATCGTTTTCGATCTTCGCGTCGCTTTCGCTCACTTTCGACGGCTTCGGGCTCTGCCAGCCCAAATCCCGCGCAAAGCCGCGATCCCACGCTTCGAGGCCCGCGAGCCATTTCGCGTCCGGTTTCGTGAATTTCGACTCCAGCGCCGCGATCTCGGCTTTGAGCGACTCGCGCTGCTTTTTCGTCTCTGGCGTGTCAAAGCTGTGCAGCGGCACCTCGTCCTTCTTGTCGCTGTCGGCGCTTTGATTGAGGAAGGCGTAGAACTGAAAGTACTCGTCGATCGTGAGCGGATCGTATTTGTGCGTGTGGCACTGCGCACAGGCCATCGTGGTGCCCATCCACACCGCGAAGGTCGTGTTCACGCGGTCGATGATCGCCGCGTTGCGGAATTCCTCATCATCGGTGCCGCCTTCGTTTTGGGTCATCGTATTCCGATGAAACGCCGTGGCGATGAGCTGGTCGTCCGTTGGGTTCGGCAGCAAATCGCCCGCGTTTTGCTCGATGGTGAACTGATCGAACGGCATGTTCGAGTTCAGCGCGCGGATGACCCAATCCCGGTAGGCCCAGATTTCGCGGGGTTGGTCGCTCGGGTAGCCGGAGGAGTCGGCATAACGTGCGAGATCGAGCCACTGGCGTGCCCAGTGCTCGCCGTAAGCGGGTTGATTGAGATAAAATTCCACCGCATCGCTCAACTCGGACCGTTCAAAACGCGCCAGCTCCTCCAGCCTCGGCGGCAGCCCAGTTAAATCGAGCGCCACACGGCGAATCAGCGTGGCCCGGTCCGCCGCAGGCGAAAACGACAGTCCTTCTTTCTTCAGGCGCTGCGCTAAAAACGCATCCACGGGATTCTTCGCACCGGCAGGCACGGCAGGCCTCACCACCTTCTCATAGCTCCAATGCTTCCCCCACTTCGCGCCCTGCTTGATCCAGTCTTTGAGCAGAGCCACCTGAACGGGCGAGATCGTCTTGTGCTGCTTTGGCGGCGGCATGACCTCATCGGGATCGGTGCTCACGATGCGCTGGATGAGGGCGCTTTTTTCCGGATCACCCGGCACCACGGCGATGACGCCGTCGTTGTTCTTCTTCGCGGCGGCTTCGTCGTCGAGGCGCAGGTCGGCTTCGCGTTTTTTGTCGTCGGGACCGTGGCAAAAGAAGCAGTTCTCGCTCAGGATCGGGCGGATCTGTTTGGAAAAGTCGATGGGCTCCGCGAGGGCGGAGGTGGCGAGGCAAAGGGTGATGAGGGGACGAATCACGCGAGACAATACGCCTCCGAGAGCTCTTTTTTGGCTTGATGGCAGCATTCTCCATCAGACTGAGCATGGAGAACTGAGCACTTTACCACTCCCGCTCTACCGCTACCATCCGCGCTCCCTTTCCCCAGCCATGTCCGCCGTCCCTACCGCCGCCCAGATCCGCCAGACCTTCCTCGATTTCTTCAAGTCGAAGCAGCACACCATTGTCCCCAGTGACAACGTGGGCTACACCAGCCGCGACGGCGCCCGCATCTTCACCAATGCGGGCATGAACCAGTTCGTCCCCATCTTCCTCGGCGAGCGCAGCGCCGACGTGGACACTTGGCCCGGCGTTTTGGCCAAAGGCCTGCCCACCCGTGCGGCGGACACGCAGAAGTGCATCCGCGCTGGCGGCAAGCACAACGACCTCGAAGACGTCGGCCTCGACACCTATCACCACACCTTTTTCGAGATGCTCGGGAACTGGTCCTTCGGCGACTACTTCAAAAAAGAAGCCATCTCCTGGTCCTGGGAGCTCATCGTCGAGCGCTTTAAATTCCCCCCGAGCCGCGTCTTCGCCACCATCTACCAGCCGAACAAGGACAAAGGCGACCCCGCTGAGCGTGACGAGGAAAGCTGGAACCTCTGGGCCGAAAAATTCCGCTCTGTTGGCCTCGATCCCGACATCCACATCGTCAACGGCAACAAGAAGGACAACTTCTGGATGATGGCCGACACCGGTCCCTGCGGCCCCTGCACCGAGATCCACATCGACCTCACCCCCGGCCCCATCGAGTTGCCCGAGGACCGCCAACGCGAAGGCGCCAAACTCGTCAACGGCAGCGACGCCAGCTGCATCGAGATCTGGAATAACGTCTTCATCCAATACAACGCCAACCCCGACGGCACCTTCACCCCGCTGCCCGCGCAGCATGTCGATACTGGCATGGGCTTCGAGCGCCTCACCAGCATCATCCAGGGCACGAAGAACTTCACCGACTTCGAGACTGCGAAGATCAGCAACTACGACACGGATGTCTTCAAACCCATCTTCGACGAACTGACCAAGCTCAGCGGCAAGCACTACCAGAGCACGCTGCCAAAGGCGAACGAGCAGGGCCACGTCATCCCCGTCACCGAGCAGGAAAAGATCGACGTCGCCTTCCGCGTCATCGCCGATCATCTGCGCACGCTCAGCTTCTCCATCGCCGACGGCATCCAGCCCGGCAACAGCGACCGCAACTACACGCTGCGCCGCATTCTCCGCCGCGCCGTGAAGTATGGCCGCACGCTCGAATTTAAAGAGCCCTTCTTCTACAAGCTCGTCGATGTCCTCGCCGCGCAGATGGCTGATGTGTTTCCTGAGCTGCGCGTGAAGAAAGAGCAGGTCAAAGCCGTGCTGAAGCTGGAGGAAGAGGCGTTTAATCGCACTCTCGACCGCGGCGTGGCGCTTTTTGAAGAAGAAGTCGCCACTCTGTCCGACGCGAAACGCCTGAGCGGCGCCTTCGCCTTCCAGCTTTACGACACCTTTGGCTTCCCCATCGACCTCACCGAGCTCCTCGCTCGCGAACGCGGCCTGACCGTGGACACCGCTGGCTTTGACAAGCTCATGGACGAGCAGAAGCAGCGTGCTCGTGAAGCCGGACAGAAAAATAAACAGGTCGTCTCCGTCAGCGAGATCGAAACCAAGGACGCCACCAAGTTCATCGGTTACGACACGCTCGAAACCGACGCCAAAGTGCTCGAAGTCGTCGCCATGAAGGACAAGACGGCGGTCGTGCTCGACTCCAGCGTTTGCTACGCCGAAATGGGCGGCCAGATCGGCGACACGGGCGAACTCATCATCGGAGCCAACAGCATCCCGATCACTGGCACCACCAAAGTCGGCAACACTTGGCTCCACTTCATCTCCTCTGAAGATTCGTCATTCGTCATTCCTCATTCGTCATTGTCGCTCCGCGTGGATGCCACACGTCGTCACGCCATCGAGCGACACCACACCGTCACGCACATCCTGCATTGGGCGCTGCATGAGGTCGTGAGCCAGGACGCCACGCAGAAAGGCTCCAACGTCACGCCGGACAAGCTCACCTTTGACTTCAACAGCGCCGCTTTGACCGCCGCGCAGCTCGCCGACATCGAAAAACTCGTCAACGAGCGCATCGTGGCCAACGACATCGTTTCCTGGACCGAAGTGCCCTACACCGAGGCGAAGGCGAACAGCGGCATCATGCAGCTCTTTGGCGAAAAATACCCCGAAAACGTCCGCGTCGTGCAGATCGGCGGCAAAGCGCATGCGCTCGATGGTTGGAGCATGGAACTCTGCGGCGGCACCCACACCCGCCACACCGGCGAAATCGGCCTCTTCCGCCTCGTCGCCGAAGGTGCCGTCGCCGCCGGCGTGCGCCGCATCGAAGCCATCGCCGGGATGGAGGCCTACAACGCCGCCAAGGCCGATGCCGACCTCCTGAAGCTCATCGCCGGTAAAGTCAGCGCCCAAGGTGCCGCCGACCTCGAGAAGAAGCTCGATCAAATCCTCACGCAGCAAAAAGAGCTCGAAAAAGCCCTCAAATCTGCCCAGCAGCGCGAAGCCTCCGGCAAAGCCAAAGACCTGCTCGCCACCGCCGAAGGCCACCTCATCATCGCCAACCTCGGCGACGTGGACGCCGACTACGCCATGGCCGTCAACGATGCGCTTAAAGGCCAATTCGGCGGCGTGATCGTCCTGGCCGCCACCGGCGGCGGAAACGTCACCCTGATGGCGAATGTCGGCAAAGATCACCAAGCCAAGGTCCAAGCCGGCAAAATCATCCAAACCATCGCGCCGATCGTCGGCGGCAAAGGCGGTGGCAAGCCCGACTTCGCCCGCGGCGGCGGCAAAGACGTGAGCAAGGTCGATGCCGCTCTCGCCGAAGCCCGGAAGCTGATTGGGTAGTGCGCTCCCAGCTTTAGGCGGTTCTGGACGTTGATCGAGGCAGGAACGGCGCATTCAATCGCGCCGCTAGCCTGCCACGCAGGCCTTTGGCTTTCGTATGAAAGCTCGTGGTTTTTCTCAGGCACCATTACGCCCACTTCGGCTGCCCTCTTCCCTGACTCGTGGTGAAGCAGTCACTTTAAGCTCTATCCTGGCACAATGATGGCAGCCTTGCCTTCTGACTAGGCGTGATGCATGAATTTTGCTCAACCGATCGAACGATGCGCATGGTTGTGCCGTCTAACAAACCCGCTTAACCTCTCCAGCAGCACATGATCATTCCCGTCCTCCTTCGAACCATTTTTCTGTCATTGCCCGCGTTTTTGATGAGTTGCAGCGCCCCCGCTTACAAGGAGCGCGGCTACGCCTCCTACATCGCGGATCAATACGCGGGCCGCATGACCAGCTCCGGCCAGCCCTATTATGCGCAGGGATGGACTGCCGCGCACAACACCCTGCCCTTAGGCACCGAGGTGAAGGTCAAAAACAACTACAACCGGCGCTCGGTGAAAGTCGTCGTCAACGACCGCTTCCCGCACTACCCCGGCCGGGTCATCAATCTCTCCCGGGCGGCGGCGGAGCACATCCAGATCCCCTACAACCAACTCGCTGATGTGGTGGTGACAGCCAAAACCATTCCCGGAGCCAAGCCGCAGGGTGGTGCTTTCAGACAAAACGCGCCTGCGCCTGCCGCGAACTATGGAACCCCGCCGCCCTATAGCTACGGCGCTCCACCAGCAAACTATGGTGCTCCGCCGCCCACGAACTACGGCGCACCGCCCCCGGGTCATGGCACGACCGCTCCACCTGGAGGCATGCCTCCGCCTCCACCGGGTTATCCCTCGCGATAAACGGCTGGTGCGGATGACTTAGGAACTGCTTGAGCGTCTAGCTGGCTCTCAGTAAACCAGTAGTTGCGCAGAGACGTGCCGGGGATGCCGGAGCGGACCAAGATGAGGTCGTCTCGAAAAACACGCGGGAGACGCGAGTCGATCACGAGGTCGTGCCCCGCGTCCGATTGGCAGAGAGTTCCGAGATCCCTCTCGCCGACAAGGATGTGCGCGTGGGGGTGCTGCTTGAGCAGGATCAGCGCCTCGTTGAGTCCGTCCGCGGCACGAACGTCGTGACGGTGGCTCAGCCTGCTCTCTGAATCATCGTGGGAAATGATGAATTGATCCTGCCCCTCCTGATGAGTCTCGATCCAGGAGTGCAACTGCTGAGTGTCTTGCTGAATCCAGCTCTGCCAGGTACTCCAGGTGCTGAAGGCAATCATGACGGCCACCGTGGCCGCGAAACCGGCCCAAACCGGCCTCCAGTGGGCATCTGGCTGCTTTTTGAGCTTCGTGTGGGCAGCCCAGAAGGCGCTCCTGCGCCCACAAACATAACATTCGGAGCCGAGCGAGGGGAACAGCCCTCCCCAAAACTGATTCAGGCGAATCCACCAGCGTTGGCTCTCGAGCCAGCTTCCGGTGAAGCGGACGCCGTGGCTACCTGTGACAAATTCAGGCTCCAGACCGGTGTCAGTCATGAGATTTCTCCAGCGCTTGGGGGAAAGGCAGTTGATGTGCCCGCCGGGTACCACTTGGCCAAGACGCAGCTTCCGGCGCAGCCAGCTTTCTCGTAGGCTTGCGAGCCAGTGAGGCATCGTGGGACTGCCTCCGAGAAAAATGCCCCCCACACGCAGCACGCGGCTGATTTCCGCCATGGTGCTTCCCGGACGCGGGAGATGCTCCATGACATGATTGTTAACGACCACGTCCATGCAGCCGGATTCGACTGGGAAAACCTCGTCAAAGTTGGCACGGATGACCTCGTCGTAACGTGCGTTCTCCAGGCACTCCCTACGCACATCCCAGTCAAGGCCAACCCAGCGCTCCACCGCGCCCTCGGGCGTGAAAAACTTCAGCCACCCACGCTCACAGCCGACATCGAGCACCCGCAGAGGCCGTCCCTGGCGGCGGGATTCCTCAGCAATCGCCTGACCGACCCACCAGTAACGCAGCATGCGGATCGAAAACACCGAGCGTGACAAGTGCTGAACCAAAACACCATCCGCATTGCCTGCTTTGGCCAAGAACTCATCATTCCGAACCAGCGGCCATTGAATGAAAGGGACATGCCGAAAAGCAGAAGAAAGGGGTATCAGTGCCATAAAATGGGTGAATAAAGCCTCTGGGACAGGCCATGCCACGTCAATCTTGGCTGCCTCCAGCGATTGCCCGACATGCTGTAGCGGATTCCGCCACAGTGCGGCGCGACAAAAAAATAGTGGGTGGTTTCCCTCCTCCGGCCCAGGAGTTTTCGACTCCGCCTCTCCAGGCACCAGAAACCTGGCATCCAAAGGAATGGCGTGAAGTTTTTCGCCACACTTCCATCGCGGCAGTCCATATCATCCGTGCATGCAGACTCCGCCCGATTCAGATCCTACCGCCGACGCCAAACTGGCCAGACAGGTCGAACAAGGCAACGACCTGGCATTCCGAACCCTGATGGAGAGGCATTTGCAGCCACTGCGCTCCTTCCTGGCCCTGCGCGCTCCCGTCCCCGACTTGATCGACGAGGTGGCGCATGATGCCTTCGTCTTCGCGTATCAAAACCTCGGCGATTTTACCCATGGCTCCATGCAGCCGTGGTTGCGCAGTATCGCGCACAATCTGCTGCGTGACCGGTTGAAGGCGTATGCACGCGAGACGGTCAAACACGCGCGCTACTCCGAGATGGTACGCTGGGAAATGGCACTGGAGTCTGCTGACAAGCCGGTGAGCGCCGAATCGGACCATCTGGCCAACTGCATTGAAAAATTGCGCCACCATCAGCGCACGATCCTGGACCTGCGGTATGAAGCGCAGCTGAGCAGCGAAGAGATCGCCCAGCGCACCGGACGCAGCACGCTGGCGGTGCGCACGCTGCTGATGCGCGTGCGCCAGCAACTGCGCCAGTGCATTGAATCCCAACTCCAGCAAACAACGGCATGAACGACAACGAAGCCATCGACAAGGCCGTGGAGGGCGTGCTTTCCAATGAGGAATGGCAGGCGCTGACGAACGATCCTGAGGTGCTCAAGGAACTGGAGCTACAGCTCGGCATGGACGCGCTTCTGCGTGTGGCTCTTGAGAAGACCGGCACGCCGGAGGCGCTGACAGAAGCCATCGAAGCCAGCGTGGGCGCGTCTCCCGTCGAAGATCTCATGTTCAGCATCGAAGCGGCGACCACTGGCACACGCCAACAGCGGCGCTGGTTCACTTCATTGCCACGCTGGACGACAGCCGCCGCAGCGGTGCTCATCGGATTCATCAGTGGCAGTTTCGCGTGGCCGGATGTGTTTCTGTGGCTCGACCTCGGCCCCACCGTCGCCCAGCGCACCAGCCAACGCGTGATCCTGCTCGGCCACATCATCGCCGAGCCGCCGAAGCCCACCCCAGTCATCACCCTCTCATTCCCCCCCGCCCAACCGGCGCCGATCACACTGGCGACCACCCCAACGCCCAAGACTGAGCCAGTGGCGCAGGTGGTGGCAGTGCCAGCTCCGGCACCGATGGTGGTGGTGCCCAAGTCAGAACCCGAAAAGAAGCCCGCCACCGTGCTGGCAAAACCCGACATCATCGAGGCGTCCTTGCCGCCGCCAATGCATCTCGCCTCCAAACCGAAAGGCGACATGGCCCTGGTCATTCCCGACGCCTCCATGAAGGTCGATTTTGAAAAGCATGTGCTCCCGATCCTGGAGCGCTCGTGTTTCGAGTGTCACAGCGGCCAATTGAAGAAGCCCAAAGGCGGCATTCGCCTCGACGACCTCGAGTCAATCCGCGAAAAAAGCCGCTCGGACAATCTCGTCCTGCCGCACAAGCCGGACAAAAGCACGCTGGTGAAATCCATCTCCCTCAATGCGGACGATGACAAACGGATGCCGCCGCCGAACGAGGGCAAGCCGCTCAGCGCGGAAGAGATCGCGCTCATCCGCCGCTGGGTCGATGAAGGCGCGAACTTCGCCTCCTGGACCTCGATGCGGGCGAAAGAAGTCATCATCGCGACACAAAACGAAGTGGTGGATGTTTCCAAACTGCAGGCCGTCGCCGAGCGCATTGATGAACTCATTGAAGCGGACCTGACCAAGCACAGGATGGAGCCGCGTCCGCTTGCGAACGATGCCACTTGGCTGCGCCGCGTTTACCTCGACCTCGTCGGTCGCATTCCCAGCGGTGATGAAACAAGGCGCTTCTTCGCCGCGAAGGAACCCGACAAGCGCAGCCGCTTGATCAATGAGCTGCTGGCCTCCAACGGCCACGTCAGCCACATGTTTAATTACTGGTGCGATCTGCTGCGTGCGAAGGACAATCTCGCCGAGGGTGTGCAGGGAGATTTTTATCTCGCCTGGATCAAACAAAGCATCCGCGACAACAAACCCTTCGACGAATGGACACGCGAACTGCTCAGCCCCGAAGGCTACGGCTGGCGTGCTCCTGCTGCCGGTTACTACCTGCGCGACGGTGAAAACCGTGCCGCGAACATCGAGAGCACCGCCACGCTCTTCCTCGGCACACAAATCTCCTGCGCACAGTGCCACGATCATCCCTACAGCCGCTGGACGCGCAAAGATTACCATCAGTTCCTCGCCTGGACCTCCGGCATCAAGACGGCCTCGAAAGAAGATGCCGTCGGCATCGTCGAAGCCGAAAAAATCCGCGAAGCAGCGGAGCGTTACGACCGGCTGGCGATGGCTGGCATGAGTTACGAACGCCAGCAAAAGTATGAACGCATCAAGGAGGCGCTCCTGGCCCTCCAACGCGCAGCAGGTGGCGCCGGCGTCGTGAATGACGCAGGAGGCCCCGCTGTGCTGCCGGAGGACTACCAGTATCCCGACGGCAAGCCCGGCGATGCCATCCCCGCCGCCGTGCTCTATGGCGAAGCCCCACCCACTGGTGCACGTCCGGCAGAGACCCTGGCCGCGTGGGTCACTTCACCACAAAACACGCGCTTCAGTCTCACGCTTGCCAACCGTCTCTGGGCCAAACTTTTCGGCCTGCCCTTCGCCGGGCGCGTCGATCAGGTGCGTGAGATCGCCGACTGTGAGAACCCCGACCTCGCCCAATACCTCGTCCATGTCGTGCGCGAGGCGAAATACGACGTGCGGCAGATTTTGCGCATTCTTTGTCTCACCCGCGCCTACCAGCGCGAGGCTGGACTGCCGCCTGAGGACAGCGAAATCGTGTACCGCTTCCCCGGCCCCATCGTGCGGCGTTTGAGTGCCGAACAGGTGTGGGACTCGATGATGGCGCTCGCCGTCAAAGATCTCGATGTGAAGCTGAACTTCGATCCTCCCGGCGTCGCCGCGCTCGAAGCCGCCGTCGGGGCGAAAAAAACCAGTGATGTCACCGGCGTGGCACGCAAGATGGCCGGCGAGGAAGAACGTGAGATGAAGGCGGACCAACGGCGCGCACGGCTGCGCAAAGAAATGGCGAAGGAATTTGCCGGTGGCGGTCTGGAACGTGCCTCCGAGCTGCCGCAGCCCGCCCCGGACGGACATTTCCTGCGCATGTTCGGCCAAGGCAACCGCGACTCCATCGGCGACGCCTGGAGCGCCTCCACCGTGCCGCAGGCGCTGCTGATGCTGAACAGTGATTTCTTTGATCACGTGGCACGTTCCGGCAGTCCGCTCGCCGAGAGCCTAAGCGGCCTCAACAACCTCCGCGATGTGGCCCGTGGTGCCTTCCTTGCCGTGCTCACACGCGAGCCGACTCAGAAGGAGCTCGACGCTTGTCAGGAAACGCTCGGCGACACTCGCAACGCCAAGGCGCTCGCCCGCATGCTGCTCTCCACCGCCGAATTCATGTTTCAAAAATAACCACTGCTCCCATGAATCATCCTTTGAATCGACTCGATGACCTCGCCCGCCGCGAATTCATCACCCGCATGGCCAAAACCTGCCTCGGCGTCAGCCTCGTGCCTCCGGCGGGCCTCGCACGCGCGCTCGAAACCAACACGCCGAAATTCGCCAGTCATGTGATCTATCTCTACATGCGCGGCGGCATGAGCCACCTCGACACCTTTGACACAAAGCCGGATGCCCCCGCCGGCTATCAGGGCTCCACGCGCACCATCAAAACGAAGTCCGATGATTTGCAGATCTCCGGCTACTTCCCGAAACTCGCGGACCACGGCAAAAAAATCGCCGTCGTGCGTTCCATGCATCACACCCAGGGCGCACACGAGCAGGGCATGTACAAAGTGCTCACCGGCTATGAAGCCTCCACCTCCATGAAGCACCCCGCACTCGGCTCGTGGGTCGCGCGGCAGGTGACGCAAGGCACCTCCACCCTGCCCGCTTACATCCGCCTCGCTGACCTCGCCGGACATCCTGGCAGCGGCTTCATGGACGCCCGTTTCGCGCCCGTGCCCGTTTTGGATGCCAGCAAAGGCCTGGAGCACACCCAGCTTCAGCAAGGCGACTCCATGACCCACTTGCGCAAGCGCACCGGACTCGCCGAAAAACTCAACAGCGACTTCCTCAAACGCTTCCCCATGGACGGAGTGAAGGCGCACTCGGATGTCTTTGCGGATGCCATCAAGCTCATGACCAGCAAAGATCTCGACGCTTTCGACATCACGCAGGAGAAAGGCAGACTCGTGAGCGACTATGGTGCGAATTACTTTGGCCAAGGCGTGCTCCTCGCCCGTCGGCTCGTTGAGCGCGGCACCAAGTTCGTCGAAATCGAACTCGGCGGCTGGGACACCCATTCCAACAACTTCAACACGGTCGAAGCGCTCGCCAGAGTCGTGGATGATGCCGTGTCCACGCTGCTGGAGGACTTGGAAGCCCACGGCTTGCTGGAAAGCACGCTCGTGGTGCTCACCACCGAGTTTGGCCGCTCGCCGAAGATCAACGGCACCGGCCGCGATCATCATCCCATCGCCTTTTCATCGTTCATCGCCGGTGGTGGCGTCAAAGGCGGCCAGGCCTACGGCAAAACCGACGAGACTGGCACTCGGGTGATCGAAAACCCCACCACGGTGCTCGACTTCCATGCAACCATCGGTGCGCTGCTGGGCATCTCGCCGCATGATCTCATCCCCGCTGGCAGCGGTAGCTTCAATATCTACGGCGGCACCGGAGCCAAACGCGGCGTGCCGATTGGGCCCTTCGTTTGACCGGCTCAGGCGCTGTTTTTCGCCAGTTTTCTCTTCAGTTTGCGCAACAACTCGGCATTGCCCTCCAGCTCCTCCATCAGCAGCGTCAGCACCTCCAGGGTCTGGCCGCTGATGTGATGCTCCATCCCTTCCACGTCCTCGTGCACGGTTTTGGGGTCCAGGCCAAAGTTGGCGAGCAACCGCGTGAGCACCTCATGCCGTCGGGCGATCTCTGCGCCCACCTTGCCGCCTTCCTCGGTCAAAACCACGCCACGATAGCGCTCATAGACGACAAAACCCTCCGCATCGAGCTTCTGAATCATGTTCGTCACGCTGGCCTGCGAGATTTCCAGATTCTTGGCGATGTCCACCACACGGGCGTAGCCCTTGGATTCGATCAGGTTATGAATCTGCTCGAGGTAGTCTTCGATCGCGGGTGAACCAAGGTGGCTGGTGTGTTCCTGACGTTTGGCGGGCATCGCGGCAGAATGAGCCAGAACGCACACAGGGAAAGAAGAAACTCATGACTGGTGAACAAATGTTAGGTCAGGCTAAAACTTCTTCTTGTGCATCAGCTTGAGCTGATGTTTTTAGCCCGGCCTGACTTTATCATGCGCGCCCATCTTTTCATCATTGGTCTGGTAACCGTCTGTGATTCACTTGGCCTTGCCCAGGGCATTAGGGAGATGAGCACTGACCGCCCCGATGTCACTGAGTCGGCCTACTCGGTCGCGAAGGGCATGTTTCAGGTGGAGATGAGCTTCTTCGACTACGAGCGGGAGGCAAACGGCCCCGAAAGTGTCGATTCGTGGATCTACGGCCAGATGAATTTCAAATACGGACTCGCTACCGATACCGACCTTCAGCTCGTCTTTGACTCCCGCACAGTCACCCGCGCCTCGAGTCCGGGTGATGTGACCAAGATGTCGGGATTTGGCGATGTGATGGTGCGTTTGAAGCAAAATCTATGGGGAAATGATGGCGGACGCACTGCCATGGCCGTGATGCCGTATATCACCATCCCGACTGGAACCGATCTCAGTGCCGATGCTTGGTCGGGTGGCGTGGCCGTGCCCTTCGCCATGACACTAACCGACCGACTCAGCCTTGCTACGATGGGGCAGTTGGACTTTGTGCCTGATAGCGAGACCAACGGCTGCGACCTCGAATTCCTCGCGACCATTTCCCTCGGTGTCACCCTCACTGAGCGATGGGGTGCCTACAGTGAAATCATCATCAGTGCTGGCGAGGATACCGATGCTCAGCACCGCTCAGCCACAGGTGTCACCTTTGCCATCACGGACGATTTCGTGCTCGATGCTGGCGTTCGCATCGGCTTGAATTGTGCTGCGCCGGATCTAGGCGTCTTCAGCGGCGTCAGCTTTCGTTTTTAATTCATCATGATCAGACCACAATTCCTCGTTCTACTCTGTCTGGCACTGCTTGGCTGCAAGCCAGCCTCGCCGAAGCCTAAAGGCGGCCCGAAACGCATCCTGACCACCTTCACCATCATTCAGGACATGGCGCAGAATGTTGCGGGCACGGTGGCGATCGTTGAGTCCATCACCAAGCCGAGTGCGGAGATTCACGACTATGAACCGACGCCGCTCGATCTCGTGAAGGCACAGGATGCCGATCTCGTGCTGTGGAACGGCCTGGGACTGGAGCGCTGGTTTGAAAAATTTCTCCAGCAGGTCAATGACGTGCCAAGTGTGGTGCTCACGGATGGCATTGAGCCGATGGGCATCGGCGAAGGGCCCTACAGTGGCAAACCGAACCCGCACTCCTGGATGTCACCCGCGAACGCTGTCATCTACGTCGAAAACATCCGGAAAGCGCTGGTGAAGCTCGATCCGGCCAACGAAGCCACCTACACCAAGAACGCCGCCGCCTACACCGCCGAACTCCGCGCTGTGGACGAACCCGTGCGCAAGGCGCTGGAGGCCATTACTGCGGATCAGCGCTGGCTCGTGAGCTGCGAAGGAGCGTTTTCCTATCTGGCGCGCAACTACGCTATGAAGGAGCTTTATCTCTGGCCCATCAACGCGGATCAGGAAGGCACGCCGCAGCAGGTGCAGAAGGTCGTGGACACCGTGCGCTCAAACAAAATCCCGGTCGTGTTCTCGGAAAGCACCATCAGCGACAAAGCCATGCTGCAGGTGGCGAAGGAAACCGGTGCGCGCTACGGCGGCGTGCTGTATGTGGACTCGCTCACCAGTGACGAGGGCCCTGCGCCGACGTATCTGAAGCTCCTGCAATACAACTCCGACACTATCGTGAAGGCGTTCGCCCATCCCTGACAATGCCCGACACCACCCCGCCGCTCTCCATTGCAGTCGCCGATGTCACCGTGGCCTACACCAACGGTCACATCGCGCTGCGGGACGCCTCCTTCACACTCGACGCGGGCACCATCTGCGCACTGGTCGGCGTCAATGGCAGCGGTAAAAGCACGCTCTTCAAAGCCATCATGGGCTTCCTGCGTCCGGCGAAAGGCAGCGTGCGCATCGCCGGACTGAGCGTCGAAGCAGCGCGAAAGCGCAAGCTCGTGGCCTACGTGCCGCAGAGTGAGGAAGTGGACTGGACCTTCCCTGTCAGCGTATGGGATGTGGTGATGATGGGCCGCTACGGCCACATGGGCTTCATGCGCATCCCCCGTGCCGAGGACAAGCGCATCGCCCAGGAATGCCTTGAGCGCGTGGGCATGGGTGACTTCAAAGACCGCCAGATCGGCGAATTGTCCGGCGGGCAGAAGAAGCGCGTTTTTCTAGCCCGTGCGATGGCGCAAAAGGGCCGTATCATGCTGCTGGACGAGCCGTTCACCGGCGTGGATGTGCAAACCGAGTCCGCCATCATCGAACTGCTGCGCACATTGCGTGAGGTAGGCCACATCATCCTCGTTTCCACTCACAACCTCGGCAGCGTGCCGGAATTCTGCGATCAAGTCGTGCTCGTGAACCGCACCGTGCTCGCTTTTGGCCCCACGGATCAAGTCTTCACCGAAGACAACCTCTCCCGTGCCTTTGGCGGCGTGCTCCGGCAGTTCCACTTCGAGCAATCGACGATCCAGGAACACGATGGCCGAACGGTGAAGCTGCTCACCGACGATGAGCGCCCGCTGGTCTTCGGCAAGGACGGGCATTTGGAGTACACCGACCGCCACGGTAGAGAGAAATTGGTGAAAGAGCGGGAGAAGGAGGTGGGCGAGTGACCGACCTCCTGACGCCCTTCCACTACGACTACATGGTGAAGGCCATTCTCGTCAGCGGTCTTATCGGCGGAGTGTGCGCGTTTTTGTCCTGTTTCATCACGCTGAAAGGCTGGTCACTGATGGGCGACGCACTGTCTCATGCGGTTGTGCCCGGCGTGTCGCTCGCATGGCTGCTGGGGCTGCCATTTTCCGTCGGGGCCTTCGTCGCGGGCATCCTGGCCGCGCTGAGCATGGGCTGGGTGAAGAATCACTCACGCCTGCGCGAGGATGCGGTCATCGGCGTGGTCTTCACCAGCTTCTTTGCGCTCGGCCTGCTGCTGCTCTCGCTGTTTCCGAGCAATCTCAATCTGCGCACCATCATCTTTGGCAACATTCTCGCCATCTCGGATCCAGACATCCTCCAGGTGCTCATCATCTCTGCTGTCTCGATCCTGGCTCTCGGCATGAAGTGGCGTGACCTCCTGCTCTACTGCTTCGATGAAGTCCATGCACGCAGTTTGGGTCTGAACACACGCTTCCTGCACTTCCTGCTGCTCGCACTGCTTTCGGCCACGGCGGTCGCAGCTTTGCAAACAGTGGGTGCGTGTCTAGTCGTAGCCATGCTCGTCACGCCGGGTGCCACAGCCTATTTGCTGACAGACCGCTTCAGCAAAATGCTCGTCATTGCCACTGCCACCGGTGCCACCTGCGGCGTGCTGGGTGCGTATGCCAGTTACTTCCTCAACGGCTCAACCGGCGGCTGCATCGTTGTGCTGCAAACGCTCGTTTTTCTCGTCGCACTCGTGTTCGCACCGAAGCACGGCCTTCTCTCCGCACGCACCCAGCGCCGCGAAGCTGCCATGTCATGAACCTTCTCGCTCCCTTTCAATATGGCTTCATGCAGGAGGCGCTGCTAGTCGGCGCACTCGTGGGGGCTGTATGCGCGGTGCTTTCGTGCTATCTGGTGCTCAAAGGCTGGTCATTGATGGGAGATGCGATCTCGCATGCGGTGCTCCCCGGTGTAGTCGGAGCCTACATGCTCGGTCTACCTTTGGCGGTGGGTGCATTCGCCTCAGGCTTGTTCTGCGCCGCAGCTACCGGCTGGATCAAATCCAACACCCGCATCAAAGAAGACACCGTCATGGGCATCGTCTTCACCGGTCTGTTCGCCTTCGGACTCGTGCTCTTCACCAAAGTCGAAACGGAGGCCCATCTGAACCACATTTTGTTCGGTAACATCCTCGGCATCGAGCGTGCTGACATGATCCAGACCATCATCGCCTCCGTGCTGACGCTGGTCATCATCCTGATCATGCGGAAGGATCTGCTACTGTTCTGTTTCGATGTTGCGCATGCCCGCGCCATCGGCCTGAACACCCCTTTGCTCTACTACTTGCTGCTGGCCCTGCTTGCCGCCACGATCGTCGCCTCACTTCAGGCTGTGGGCATCATCCTCGTCGTCGCCATGCTCGTCACACCCGGCTGCACCGCACGACTTTTGACAGACCGCTTCGATCACATGCTCCTCATCGCCGCTGGCTCATCCGTGCTGGCCAGTTGTCTCGGCGTCTATGTCAGCTTCTTCATCAACGGAGCCACCGGTTCCTGCATCGTGCTCGCGCAGGCCGCCTTGTTTGTCCTCGCGTTCATCTTTGGCCCCAAGCACGGACTGCTGGCCGCACGCAAACGGCTGGCTTGACGATTCCAGCACGCGCCGCCATATCAGCGGCCTTATGCGCATCCTTTCCGGCCTTCAACCCAGCGGCAGACTTCACATCGGCAATTACTTCGGCATGATGAAGCCGGCGCTTAAGCTGCAGCATGAGGGCGACGCCTACTACTTCATCGCCGACTACCATTCCCTCACCTCCGTGCAGGATGGCAAACGGCTGCGCGAGTACGTCCGTGAACTCGCCGTGGATTTCCTCGCCTGCGGCCTCGACCCAACGAAATGCGTCTTCTTCCGCCAGAGCGACGTGCCGGAGCACTGCGAACTGTCCTGGATTCTCAGCACCGTCACGCCCATGGGCCTGCTGGAGCGCTGCCACAGCTACAAGGACAAGATCGCCCGCGGCCTTCACGCCTCTCACGGCCTCTTCGCCTATCCCGTGCTCATGGCGGCGGATATTTTGATGTACGACAGCGATGTCGTCCCCGTGGGCAAGGATCAGAAGCAGCACGTCGAGGTCACCCGCGACATCGCCATCAAAATGAACGAGACCTTTGGCGAAGGCCTCTTCAAACTGCCCAATCCGCGCATCCAGGAATCCACCGCCGTCGTCCCCGGCCTCGACGGCCAGAAGATGAGCAAGAGCTACGACAACACCATCCCGCTGTTTGAAGAGCCCGGACCGCTCAAAAAGAAGATCATGGGCATCAAGACCGACTCCACCCCCGTCGAAGCACCCAAACCCGTCGAAGGCAGCAGCATCCTCGCCCTTTACAAGCTGGTCGCCTCCGAAGCCGATTACGACACCATGGTGGCCGATCACCGCAACGGCGGCGTGGGCTACGGCGACTTCAAAAAGCGCCTGCTGCAAGGTGTCACCGACTACTTCGCCCCCTACCGCGCCCGCCGAGACGAAATCCTCGCCGACAAAGGCTATGTGGACCAAGTCCTCGCCGAAGGAGCCGAGAAAGCCCGTGCCGTGGCCCGCAAGACGCTCAGCCGTGTGCGTGATGCGGTGGGCCTGGGTTGAGGCGACGCCGTTGTTGAGCGGAAGATCCCATCGCTGTGATTCGTCTCTCTGGCATGACGTTTCTTCCGCGCCTGATGGTCTGCTTCACCCTTGCCTTGCCATTCGCTCAAGCCGTTGAGCCAGGCTTTGAGGCGATCTTTGACGGCAAGACGCTCGATGGCTGGAAGCACGGCGGTCATTGGGCGGTCGTGGAGGGAGAGATCACCTGCGTGAAGAAAGGCGGCTCGCTGGTCTATGAAAAAGCAAAGGTGCCGGATGACTTCGAGCTGCGCTTTGACTGGAAGGTCGCCAAAGGCTGCAACAGCGGTGTGTATTACCGGCCGGGGCAGTATGAGTATCAACTGCTCGACAACGCCAACAGCCCCTACGGCGAAAATCCGCGTCAGGCAGCGGCTTCATTGTTCTTTGGCATGGCAGCAACGAGAGATGTCGTGAAACCCCATGGTGAATGGAACGAAGCCCGCATTGTCTGCCAAGGCTCGGTGATCCAACACTGGCTGAACGGCGCAAAAGTCATCGACTTCGATTACGCCGACCCGCGCTGGTTTCATGAGCTGGAGGTGCTGCGCATTCGCGGCGGGGACTTGACGAAACGCGGTGCGAACCTCTCTCTCCAGTATCATGGCGCGGCGGTGGGGTTCAAAAACCTGCGCTGGCGGGCGATTCCAGCCGGGGAGACGCTGGTGAGCGAGAACCTAACACCGATGTCGATCCCCGACGGTGCGTTGCGCAAGGAGCAGGAGCGGGTGAACAAGATGCTGGCAGGCAAAAAGGGCGAGTGGCGGCATGAGGAGCTCAAGCGTTTCAAAGCGGACGAGGCGCATCAAGGTGTGGCAGTGGATGCTGAGCACTTCTATGCGATCACGAACGCAGCCATCGGCAAATACCGCAAAGACACGGGCCAGCGCGTGGGTGGCTGGACAGGTGCCAAAAGCGGCCACATCAAGCATCTGAACGCCGGAATCGTGCTCGATGGCAGACTGTGGTGTGCGCACTCGAATTACCCCGAAATGCCGATGCAGAGTTCCGTGGAGGTCTTTGATCCAAAAACGATGCAGCCCCTCGAAAGCATCGACCTCACGAGCGTGGGAGGGTCGCTGACGTGGGTGGATCGTCGCGATGGCTGGTGGTATGCCTGCTTTGCCCAATACGCGAAAACGGGCGATCCAGCACGCACCCGCGTCGTGCGCTTTGATTCAAATTGGAAGCCCACCGCAGAAATCCGCTTCCCCGCCGAGATGGTGGCGAAGTTTGGCAAGAACAGCAGCTCTGGCGGCAGTTTTGGCCCAGACCGTCACCTCTACATCACCGGACATGATGCGCAGGAGCTGTATGTGCTGGATCTGCCGGTTGCGGGTGATGTTTGGGCCTGGAAAACGGCCATTCCGATCTCCGCCCATGGTCAAGCGTTCGCATGGGATCGCAGCGCCCCGGCACTCCTCTACTCCATCGACCGGAAGGCGCACGAGGTGATTGTCTCGCGCGTCACCGGCTATTGATGGCGGCGGTTTCAGTCTGATTTCAGTGAAGCCATATCAATGGAGAAGCGATACTTCACGTCGGACCTGACCATGCGCTCGTAGGCTTCGTTGATCTTTTGAATCGGGATGACTTCCACATCGGAGGTGAGGTTGTGCGCACCGCAGAAGTCGAGCATCTCCTGCGTCTCAGCGATGCCGCCGATGAGGGAGCCGGAGAGACGGCGGCGACCGAAGATCAAAGAGAAGGCGGAGATGGACAGGGGCTTCTCAGGAGCGCCGACCAGAGTCATGTCACCGTCGTGCTTCAACAAATTTAGGAAAGCGTTGATGTCGTGCTCAGCGGAGACGCAATCGAGGATGAAATCGAAGCTGCCTGCGTGTTTTTGCATCTCGTCGGCATTGCGGGAGACGACCACTTCATCCGCACCGAGTCGCAGCGCGTCCTCACGTTTGTTTGGTGAGGTGGTGAAGACCACAACGTACGCGCCCATGGCATCTGCCAGCTTCACCCCCATGTGCCCCAGGCCTCCGAGTCCGACAATGCCGACTTTTTTGCCGGGGCCAACATGCGCACGCTTCAGCGGTGAATAGGTGGTGATGCCAGCGCAGAGAAGTGGCGCGGCACCTGCGAGATCAAGATTTGCCGGGATGCGCAGGACGAAGTGCTCATCCACGACGATGCTGTCGGAATAGCCGCCATAAGTGACCGGCGCAGTGCCGTGCTTGTCGGGCGAGTTGTAGGTGAAGACGCCGCTTGGACAGAGATTTTCCAGATGGTCTCGGCAGCAGGGGCAGGTTTGATCGGCATCCACCAGGCAACCGACACCGACAATGTCACCAGTCTTGTGCTTGGTGACGGCGGAGCCGACCTGAGTCACGCGTCCGACAATCTCATGGCCGGGGACACAGGGATAGGTGGTCTGCATGACACTGCTCCACTCGTTGCGGGCCGTGTGCAGGTCGGAATGGCAGATGCCGCAGAAAAGGATCTCGATCCGTACATCGCGTGCGGTCGGATCTCGGCGTGGGATGGAGGTGGCGGCCAGTGGTGAGGTGGCATTGACGGCGGAGTAGGCTTTGGTCTGATACATCGTGAGTTGTGGGTGAGGGGCGGAATGGACTGATGAAACATACGCTTCGTATGGCTCATCAGCAGAGGACTTGTCAGGATTGTTTCAGCATGGTGCTCGATGCCATCTGCGCCGCTTTCACTCGCGGCTGGCAGTCATCACCCGAAAATGAAACCGGGCGCGCCATCGAAGCGAAGGAACGCAGGAACAGGATTTAGGCTACGGCAGGGTGTCATTCACTGACCCATCACGTCACCTCTTCGCTCCTGGAAACCACGACCAGCGTTTGGACGCCCAAAAGAAGTGGGCGTTACCTGCCACTCAACCTTCCAGAATGTAACCGCACGCGAGCTTCTGATAGCGCTCCACCTGGTGCGCGCTCGTGGCAGCATCCCACCGAAGTTCCCGCGCCATGATCTCGGCCACGCGCGGCGCGGCAGAGATGCTGGCCTGCGCGTCAAACAGCAAACTGCGGCTGCGGCGGGCCAGGACATCGCCCACCGTCCGCGCCATCTCGTGGCGAGTGTGGAAGACGACCTCCGCCGCTGTGAGATCGAGCTTGGGATGGATTTTTTCAGCCAGCGCGGGTTCTGAGCTCATCAAATCGCGAATCTCCGCTGCGTCGCTGCCATAGACGGCCAGTGGATCGTTGCGGTCCAGCACCATGGCGCTGCCGTGAATCATCAAATCATGCGTGACACAACGCTTCACGCCGATGCCACCGATCATCTCAGCGTGGTCGATGACATCTTCGGCCATGCGGCGGTAGGTTGTCCATTTGCCGCCCGTGATGGTGATCAGGCCGGAGTCCGCCACAAGGATCGTGTGATCCCGCGACAGCGCGGCGGTGGACTCCGCATTCTTCGCGGCCACCAGTGGCCGCAGGCCCGCAAACACACTCAGCACATCGCTTGGACGCGGATCGCGCGTCAGGTAGCGAGCGGCGTGCGTCATGAGAAACTCGATTTCATCCGGCAGTGCCCGTGGCTCGACGCACGCATGCTCCACCAGCGTGTCTGTGGTGCCGATGATGACACGCCCATGCCAGGGCACGGCGAAGAGCACGCGCCCGTCATCCGTCTTCGGGATCATGATGGCCGAGTCACCGGGCAGAAACTCGCGCGGGAGCACCAGATGCACGCCCTGACTCGGCGAGACGATGTTTTCGGCTTTTGGATCGTCCATGCGCCGCACGTCATCCACAAAAACGCCAGTGGCATTGATCACACAACGGGCGCGGATCTCGTGCTGGCGGCCCGTTTCGACGCACTCGGCCTTCAAGCCGATGAGGTGGCCGTTTTCCTTCATCAAGCCCCGGCAGCGCGTGTGATTGAGCAGCACGCCGCCGTGATTCACCGCCGTGCGGGCGAGGTGGATGGCGAGGCGCGCGTCATCGAACTGCCCGTCATGGTAAACCACACCGCCATCGAGTCCCTCCGTCTCCAGCGTGGGCAGTTGCTGGATGATTTCCTCCCGCGTGAGATAGCGCGAAGGCTCCAGCCCGAGCTGCCCGGCCAGCGCGTCGTACATTTTCAAGCCGATGCCGTAAAACGGCCCCTCCCACCAGTGGTAGCTCGGAATCACAAACGGCAGGCTGTGGACGAGGTGCGGCGCGTTCCGCACCATCAGCCCCCGCTCACGCAGCGCCTCCAGCACCAGCGAGACATTCCCCTGCTTCAGATAACGCACGCCGCCATGCACCAGCTTCGTGCTGCGGCTGGAGGTGCCCTTCGCAAAGTCGCTCTGCTCCACCAGCACCACCGAATGCCCCCGCGAAGCCGCATCCACCGCCGCGCCAAGTCCCGTCGCCCCGCCCCCGATGATCGCGACATCAAACGGGCCGCTGTGAGACGTGAGCTGTGAGACGAGGCGTTCGCGGTTCATGCAGAGATTGTAGCGTCATTCTGCATTCATCATTCGACATTTTCGACCTCTTGCCAATACGCCTCGACCCATCAGCAAGGTCGGAATGAACCCCTAGTGCGGCTCGATGGGCGCTGCATGGGGCTGCTCGGTCACGCCAATGGCATTAAGCCAGCATCGCCTGGAGGGCGAAGGCATCTTCGTCTGAGCGGCATTGCTGGCGGATCATGCCGCGCAGGCGGCGTTTGGCACGGTGCAGCGCCACTCGTAACGCACCACTCAGCACCGCCGCATGCCTCGCCTGCCCGGTGGTCGTGCGTTCGAGACATTCCCACACATCGACGCGACCCTGCGTGCGCAGTTCGACGCTGACGCGCGTGAGCGCCTCCTCAATCACGTTTCTGGCCCAGGCGCGGTCCATGGCCGCATCCGGCGCGGCATGCGTGTCCGCGACGTCGATGTTCTCGCCATTTTCATCACTCAGGGAAAAGCAGACCGCACCGCCGCCGCGCCGCAGACGGGTCCGGTGCCGCCAGCGCTTGATCAAGTGCGTGCGCAGCCGCGCCAGGAGGAAGGCGGACTGGTCATCTGGGTCTGAGATGGCCGCCGCCCGCTCATGCTGGCCCTGGGCCACCAGCCGGGCGAAAAGCTCCTGCACTGCATCTTCAGCATCGTGCGTCTCGCAGCCTTTGGCCCGGGCAAAGGCGCACAGAGCGGGCCAGTGGCGGCGGTAGAGCGCGGCGGTGTCATGGAGAGGGGCGGCAGGGCTTGCGGCAGAGTTCATGCAGGCATTGGAGACGCCGCGCATGACGGGAGACGCCGCGTGAACATTAAAAGAAATTTATCTGCATGCGTGGTGCTGTTCCGGGGATGAAGCTCACGTTGTTCATTGCCAATCCATGAGCCTTTCCGCCAACACCCGCAGCTTCCGCCTACGTCTGGTCCTGCAGACGATGCTCGTCGCTGGGCTGTTG
This sequence comes from Verrucomicrobiota bacterium, assembly GCA_026397635.1. GTDB lineage: Bacteria > Verrucomicrobiota > Verrucomicrobiia > Verrucomicrobiales > Verrucomicrobiaceae > Prosthecobacter. The sequence continues at coordinate 30,366 of JAPLUL010000010.1, forward strand.
GTGGCCGCCTTTGGCACGGCCGCGTGGTGGTATGCAGGCCTAGTGCTTGAACGTGGTATGGACGACCGCATCACCGCTCCGGCCCAGCGGGTGTGGAGCCGCATCGACCCGCGCACCACGGACGAGGAGTTCAAATCCATCGCCGATCTCGTCTTTGGCCCCTCTCCGACGCAAAACGCCACCGCCGTGCTGTTGGTGAAGGAACACCAGCAGGGAAAGACGCTTTTTGCCACGCCCAATGCGCCCAAAGATCTCGAAGAGCAGTTCCGCGCCCAGTTTCCCACGAGCGAGGAGATTCGGCAGGCACCGCCCGACAACTCGCCAGGACGCCCACCGCAGGGCGCACACAAATCTCACCCACCAGCGCAGTTTGACGCCGATTTTGGCGAAATCCTCGGTCTGCCGCCTGATTTCGGGCCACGAGGCCCCTCGGCACCGCCCACAGGTCAGGAGCTGCCCTTCCGCCCGCAGATGCCGATGGTGCGTGAGCCGGGAATATTCACCGCCAGCTCCGGCGGCATCGACTGGCGCTTCGCTGCCTTCAGCAGCCCGGAATACACCCTGTTCATCGGCCTTTCCCTCACGGACTACTACGCCGAACTGCACCGCATGGCAGGCTGGTTCACCGGCATGGGCGTGCTGGCGCTCGCGCTGGCCGGTCTAGGGGCCTGGTGGACTTCCAAACGCGCCATGCGGCCTCTCGAACGCGTCGTCACCACCGCCCAGCGCCTCAATGCCAGCGACCTCGCCGAGCGCATCCCTTTGCAACGCGATGATGATCACGAGTTCGCCCAGCTCATCGACGTGCTCAACGGCATGATGGAGCGCCTGCAAGCCAGCTTCCAGCAAGCCGCGCGATTCACCGCCGACGCCTCCCACGAGCTCAAAACTCCGCTCGCCGTCATGCTCGCCACCCTGGATGACGCCGTGCGCCATGCCACGCCCGGCAGCGCGGAGCACGACCGCTTCATTTCATTGTTTGAAGAGGCGAACCGGCTCAAAAACATCACCCAGAGCCTCCTGCTGCTCTCCCAGGCCGATGCGGGCCGTCTGCCGACCAACTCAGTCACCTACGACCTCAGCGCTGATCTTTCACGCCTCATTGAAGACGCGGAAATCCTCTGCGAGCAGGCCGGACTCACGCTGGAGCATCACATCCAGCCTGGCACCACCGTTCACGCGGATCGCTCGCTGCTGCGCCAGGTCTTCCAGAACCTCCTGAGCAACGCCATCAAATACAACCGATCCGAGGGCCGTGTGGTGCTTCAGCTTGCGCATCAAGACACGCAGGCCGTCTTCACCATCACCAACACCGGCCCCGCCATCCTGGCAGAAAATCAGCCGCGTCTCTTTGAGCGCTTCTTCCGCGGTGACAAGGCCCACACGCGCAAAACGGACGGTTTCGGCCTCGGACTCAACATCGCCATCGAACTCGCCCGTGCGAACGACGCTGAAGTGCGGCTGCTCAGCTCCCGCAACGATGAGACCGTGTTTGAAGTGCGCATGCACAGGATAGATGCTTGATTGGCTCCGATCTGAAAACATACGCGCAAGTATGCACATCCATGGTTCGGCCCGCTCAATGCCGCAAGCATGGCACGCTCTCCCAGCCATGCACATGGGCATCCATCCGGCTTAGATCGCCAACATCATCGCCGCGCTGCGCACACCTCCATGAAGCGCCATCTCTCACTCCTCGCTCGACGCCGCTGATTTCCACAGCTGGACTGCTCAGAGTCCACGCGATGAAATCCGCCCGCAGTTCAGCAGCGGAGCCGAGAACACGCTCATCATCAGGTTTTCAAACACGACCTCGGCGTGATGACAATGCAGGCTGTTTCAATACGTATCTTGACACCCCATGAAACTCGCCCCGCTTCTCCTCGCTGCCTTTGCCACTTCCATCCTCGCTGCTGATTGGCCGGCCTGGCGCGGACCCACGGGCGATGGCCATGCCGCAGCGGGACAAAAGCTGCCGGTGAAGTGGAGCGAGAGTGAAAACCTCATCTGGAAGGCCGAAGTCCGCGGTCGCGGGCATGGCTCGCCGATTGTCATGGGCGCTCAGGTGCTGCTCGCCACGGCGGATGTGGAGACGGAGGAGCAGCTTGTGCTCAGTTTTGATCGCGCGACGGGTCAATCGCGCTGGGAGGCCGTCGTGCATCGTGGCAACCTAAATACCAAGGGCCATAAAATCTCGTCGCAGGCCTCGTCCGATGTCGTGAGCGATGGCGAGCGGCTGTTCGTCAACTTCCTCAACAACGGTGCCATTTTCACCACCGCGCTCGATTTGAGCGGCAAGCAGCTCTGGCAGCGCCGCGTGTGCGATTTCCAGGTGCATCAGGGCTTCGGCTCATCGCCGGTCGTTTATCAAAACATCGTGCTCGTCTCTGCCGATCATCGCGGCGGCGGCAAGATGACCGGCCTCAACAAACTCACTGGCGAGATCGTGTGGCAGCAGGATCGCCCGCCGGTGGCCAATTATGCAACGCCGGGCATCGTGAATGCTGCTGGCAAAGTCCAGGCCGTGCTCGCGGGCTGCAACAAAGTCGAGAGCTTCGACCCGCTCACCGGCAAAAAGCTCTGGAGCATCGACGGCAGCACCGAAGAGACCGTGGTGACCGCCGTGACCGATGGTCACCGCGTTTTCCTCGGCGGCGGTTATCCCAAGAATCACACCATGGCGCTCGAAGCCGATGGCAGCGGCAAAATCGCTTGGGAGAACGTCACCAAGACCTACGTGCCGTCGATGATCGTGAAAAGCGGACACGTTTTCGCCGTGGGCGATGCCGGCCGCGCTGTGTGCTGGAACTCCGCCACCGGCGAAGAGCGCTGGAGCGAAAAAGTCGATCGCGAGTTCTACGGCTCGCCCGTCATGGCCGACTCACGCATCTACGTCACCAGCAAAGGCGGCGTTACCTCCGTCTTTGAGGCCACAGCCGAGAAATTCACCCTCCTCGGCCAAAATCCGCTCGGCGACGAATCCTTCAGCACCCCCACCATCTGCGACGACCGCATCTATCTCCGCTCCGCCAAGACCAGCCCCACGCGACAGGAGTTTTTGTGGTGCGTGGGGGAGTGAACTCCACCTCTCGACACTCATGAAAATCCTCTCTCTGCTCATCTGTGTCCTCTGTGGTCGTCTTTTTGCCGAACCCCTTGCTCAAAAAAGTGAGCTGCTTTTTACCGACGACTTCGAGCGCTCCGATCTCGGCGACTGGAAGCCGCTGATCCCTTCGTTTGCCGTCGAAAACGGCGTTTTGAAGGGCTGGCAGACGCGTGACGATCACGGTGCGGTGGGCCGATGAAGGACGTGATCGTCGAGTTCAAATTCATGCTCGACGGCTCCTCGGGCTTCAACGCGGTCTTTGACGACAAGAACCACCAAGGCGCGCACGCCGGGCACATCTGCCGCGTGGCCTTCGCGTCGAAACAGATTCGCATCGGCGATGACAAGGAGGGCGTCATGCACAACGACACTCTGCCGTCACGAACACTGCCTCCAAGGCTTTGAACCTCAATGCCCGGTGTTTTTCTGTTATCCTACCGGAGCTTGGCGCAACTGCCTCAGCGAGTACATCGGGGGCGCCATTTCTTGGATGCGTCGCGCTCCGCGCTTCCGTTTCGGGCTGAACTGCTCCCGCTGCGACTCGAAGATGCCCTCCACAAACGCCTTGCTGCCTAGAACCGCTCCGTCGCTGAAGTAGCGCACGCGCAGCCGCACCAGTTCCCCTGGACTCAGCTTCCCTCCCTCAGCCAACACCGCTCTCGCCGCTTCCACGCTCACGCCACGCTTCACCACCTTTTCATTCTGCGCATCCCGCACCTCGCGTCCTTCCGCGTAGAGAATGCCTCGGTAGGCCTCGGCGGCTCCCGCGCTCTGCCAT
>JAPLUL010000138.1:0-6617 GCA_026397635.1 Verrucomicrobiota bacterium
CTACCCCAACCATCCATGGCCAAAGCCCCCATCAAAGTCGCAGTCACCGGCGCCGCCGGTCAAATCGGTTACGCTCTCCTTTTCCGCATCGCTTCCGGCGCCATGTTCGGCCCCGATCAACCGGTGATCCTACAACTCATCGAGGCTCCCTTTGAAAAGCCGCTGGCCGCCCTCGCCGGTGTCGCCATGTAGCTCGACGACTGCGCCTTCCCGCTGCTCAAAGGCATTGTGCAGACCAGCGATCCTGCCATCGGTTTCAAGGACGCCAATTGGATCCTCCTCGTCGGTGCCAAGCCGCGTGGGCCGGGCATGGAGCGCGCGGATTTGCTCAAGGACAATGGTAAGATCTTCATCGAACAGGGCAAAATCATCGACGCCGTCGCGGCGGATGACGCCCGCATCGCCGTCGTCGGCAATCCGGCCAACACGAACTGCATGATCGCCGCCTCCCAGGCCAAGCGCCTCACGCCGGACCGCTTCACCGCCATGGTCCGCCTCGACCAAAACCGCGCCCAGAGCCAGCTCGCCCAGAAGGCCGGTGTCGATCTCACCGAGGTGAAGGACATCTTCATCTACGGCAATCACAGCCCCACCATGTTCCCTGCCTTTGCGCACGCCACCGTCGGCGGCAAAGCGGCCGCTGAAGTCATCAACGACCAGGCCTGGCTCGAAGGTCCGTTCTGTGAAACCGTCGGCAAACGCGGCGCGGCCATCATCGCCGCCCGTGGCGCTTCCTCGGCTGCTTCGGCCGCAAACGCGTTGGTCGATCACGTCCGCTCCCTCGTCACTCCTGGCGCGATCCATTCCATCGCGGTGAAGAGCAACGGCCTCTACGGCTTCGATCCCGAAGTCTGGGCCGGCATGCCGGTGCGCACCACCACTCCCGGCAGCTACGAAGTCATCACTGGTTACGAAATGGACGACTTCGCCAAGTCCAAGATCGCCGCGACGAACAAGGAACTCGTCGATGAGCGCGGCTTCGTGGCCGACATGCTGAAGTAGTGACTGTGGCGGTCATGGCTTCGCCTGTCAAAGCGTGGTCAAGAGGTCAAGCAGGTGCCGCTTGACCACCTTGACGACTCTTGACCTCACCTCCTACGTCCCATGCCTCCCCCCCGGGTCGCATGGGATTTTTTTGCCACTCGCGGCAAAACCACACTCCCGCCCACGTTAAAGCCCCATGCTTTCCACCCGACGCGATTTCCTTCAGACCACCGGCTGCGGTTTCGGCTACCTCGCTTGGCAGGCCCTGGCGCAAAGCCAGGCCGGCTTGGCCAATCCCCTCGCCAACCGCCGCCCGCATCATCAGCCCAAGGCCAAGCGCGTCATTTTCCTCTTCATGCAGGGCGGTGTGAGCCATGTCGATTCCTACGACTACAAACCACGCCTGCTCAAAGACGACGGCAAGCTCATCGACGTGGCCGACTCGCGCATCGTGGCAAAAACCGGCAAAGGTGCCCCCCAGCGCGTCATGAAGCCGCTGTGGGACTTCCAGCAGCACGGCGAGACCGGCCATTGGGCCTCCAATCTCTTCCCGCACATCAATCACCACATCGACGACCTGTGCTTCCTGCACGGCATGCACACTGAAGGCGTCGCTCACGGCCCCGCCACACTTTTCCTCCACACCGGCACCACCAGCTTCATCCGCCCCAGCATGGGTTCCTGGGTCATTTACGGCCTCGGCGCGGAAAATGAGAACCTGCCCGGGTTCATGACCATCAGCCCCAGCCTCGGCAACGGCGGTCCGCGCAACTACGGCAACGGTTTCCTCCCCGCCGTCTTCCAGGGCACGCCTGTCGGCCGCAGCGGCCAGCCGGCCAAGGAATCGACCATCAAAAACATCGCCAACACCGTCTGGACGCCCGAGCAGCAGCGCAAGCAGTTCAGCCTGCTCAGCGCTCTCAATGCCGAGCAGGCCGCCAAAGCCATGCCCGGAGACACCGAGATCGACGCCGTGATCCGCAGCTACGAGCTCGCCGCGCGCATGCAGACCAACGCCCCCGGTGCCATGGACCTCGCCGACGAATCAGAAGCCACCCTCAAGCTCTACGGCATCAACGAACAGCCCACCGACAACTACGGCCGCCAGTGCCTCATGGCACGCCGCCTCGCCGAGCAGGGCGTGCGCTACATCCAGGTCAATTACGGCGACAACTCCAACAATCCCGCCTGGGACCAGCACTCCAACCTCCCCAAGCATGGCGACCACGCCGCCGCCGTCGATAAACCCATCGCTGGCCTCCTGGCCGACCTCAAACAGCGCGGCCTCTTAGAAGACACCATCGTCTGGTGGGGCGGCGAGTTCGGCCGCACCCCTTACGCGCAAAACAACGGCACTGGGCGTGATCACAATCCCCTTGGCTTCACCGTCTGGGTGGCCGGAGGTGGCTTCAAATCTGGCTTCTCCCACGGCGTTACCGACGACATCGGCCACATGGCCGTGGAGGACAAAGTCCACATGCACGACCTGCATGCCACCATCCTCCACCAGCTCGGTCTCGATCACGAAAAGCTCACTTTCCGCCACGCGGGTCGTGATTTCCGCCTCACCGACGTGCACGGCCATGTGGTGAAGGAAATCATCGCGTAGCATCGAGGTTTCGACCTCGCGCCCCTCCTTGGACTCGTCCTGCCTTCGGCGGTTCCAAAACCATGTTCTTTTTGACATGCCATCATGCCATCATGCCATTTGAACGCCAAGCGCGGAAGTCTGGCCGGGTTAACTCACCACGAGATTGGTAAATGCTCGAAAACCAGATAGGAGCTTTGGATACACCATGGCTTCCTGTCCTTTTTCATCTCCCACCTCAACCGCAACGGAATGGTCTGTCCTGGGCCATTTGTTCAACCGGATACCGAGGCAGCGACTGCTGGAAATCGTGGGTGAAATACGCCATGCGGCGTTTGCTGAAGGCGAGGTGCTAGTGCACGAAGGGACGAAGCCGGAGCAAGTCTATCTGCTGGCGGAGGGAAGGCTGGGGGTGTATGCGCGGGATGGCTCCGAGCGGCTGACCCGCATCGGCATGATCAGCGAGCCTGGGAGCCTGGTGGGCGAGCAAAACGTGCGCGAGGAGCGCCGCTTCGCCAGTGCCACGGTGATCGCCCTGACGGACTGCCGCGTGGCCGCCATCCCGAGCCGTGTGTTCAAAGCCCTGCTGGCGGAGGACTCCACGGCGGTGGTCAAACTGGAAGAGGAAGGCAGGCGGCAGGTGTTTGAAAAGCTACGGCGGCTGCATGAGGAGGTGGCGGAACTGACGGCGCAGCAGATCCTGCCGGACCGCTTGACGACGCGTCAGTTTGAACCCGGCGCGCTCATCTACCGGGTGGGTGAGCCAGCCAGAAGCGCGTTTTTTGTGGTGTCAGGCGAGGTGGATCTGGTGCGCCCAGGCGGCTCGGAGCCAGAGAAAAGCGTGGGAGAGGGCCTGGTCTTTGGCGAGGAGGAGGCGGTGTCCGGGCTGCTGCGGCAGCAGGACGCGCGAGCCGCCGGGGAGGTGGAGGTCCTGGAGATCGCCGCGGAGGCGTTGAGCGGCCGGGAAAGGTCTGGGGGCACGGTGTTGAAGCAGTTATCCTTCGCGCACCGCCTGCCGCGTCTCGGTTATGCCTGCTCCTTTTCAGGCGAGGTGGAAGGTCGGCGCTGCATGGTGACGGACTACCACCAGACGGATGGCCGCCGGGTGCGCGTGCGGTATTTCCCGAACGAACTCATGGTGGAGGCCAGTGCCGCGGAAAGCGCTCCGGGCGCGCAGGAGGTGACCGGCCCCTCACACCGGCTTTCCCTCTTGCTGACCAACCCGGGCAACCGGTTGTCGGGCCTGACGGCCAGCCAGGACTGGCCGGGGCTGCCGGAGGCGATGCTGGCGCTGCTCCGCGGCACGGTGCTGGAGAGCTGGCAGATCGCCGCCCTGCGCTCCACGGGAGAATGGCTGGCGGAAGCAGCCTCCGAGCGGGTGAAGACCGGCAGCGAGGTGGTCTGCGCCTGCACCGGGGCCACGGTGACGCAATTGCGGCTGGCCGCCAGCCAGGTGACCACGGTGGAAGCGTTGATGCACAAGACGGGTGCGGGCAGCGTGTGCGGCGGCTGCCGCTCCCGCCTGCCCCTGATGCTGGGACTGGAGGAGTCGATGCTCTGCCGCCTGAAGACAGCCCCGCTCTGTGAGGGAGTGATCAGCGCCCAACTGCTGCCGGCCACCGGGGAGCCTCTGCCAGAGGCACGCTGCGGGCAGCATGTGCGGGTAGAGGCGCTGCTGGATGAGCGCTGGGTCGGCAGGCCTTACACGCTGATCGGTTTCGGCCCGGAGAGCTACGAGCTAGGGGTGAAGATCGAAGATGGCGGCCTGTTTTCCAATTGGCTGCACTCGGCCCCGGAGGGCTGTCTGGTGCGGGTGTCGCGGCCGCAGGGCAGCGTGTGCCCGGAGCCCTCGGATCCGCGCCCGCTGGTGCATGTGGTGGCGGGCATCGGAGTGACGACGGCCATCGCCTCCGTGCGGAAGCTGGCGGGCAGCCGTCCGCTGAGCGTGCATTACGTCTATCGGCAGGCCGCGCAGGCCCCTTATCTCGAAGAACTGCGCACCACGCGGCAGCATGGGCACCTGGCCTTGCAGGAACACTGCACCAGCACTGACGGGCGGCCGGATGCCAAGCATTGGCGGCGCTCCGTCGCCGCGCTAGCACCGTGTGAGGTGCTGGTGTGCGGGCCGCGATCCTTCAATGAAGAGGTGCTGCAGGCCTGCGCTGGCCTGCAGGGCATCACGGCCACCGCAGAGAGCTTTATTCATGCGCAGCGTGGCGAGGGGAGCACCCCCAGGCCGGGCAGTTGGCGGCTTCCAGGCTTCAAACCCGCCTGCCCGGCTGGCGAGCCGGTGACGGTTAAAGCGAAAGCCCCCAGCGAATTGGAGGCCACCCAGTTTCTGACCCAATTCCATCATGAGATGCGGCCGGGGAGTGAGCTTTCTGACCGGATCGAGGCGGTGCGGGCCGAGATCGCAGATACCGGGACCTGGACGCAAACGCTGGATGAACTGGGCTTTGCCGCCCGTCTCGCCTGGCGGAATGCGGAACGCTGTGTCGGCCGCTTGTATTGGAACGGCCTGCATCTGCGTGATTGCCGCCACCTGACGCGGGCGGCCGAGGTGGCCACCGCGCTGTTTGATCATCTGCGCTTCGCCTACCACGGCGGAGACCTGCGCCCTGCCATCAGCGTCTTTGCCCCCGGCACGCCGGAGCGTCCCGGGCCGCGTCTGTGGAATCCCCAACTGCTGCGCTATGCCGGCATCCGCCTGCGCACCGGCAAGCAGATCGGCGATCCGGCGCAGAATGACCTCACGCGGCACATCATGAAGCTCGGCTGGGAGCCTGCCGGCACGGATTTTGATCTGCTCCCGCTCGTGGTGGAGTTCCCCGGGGAAGCACCGCAGCTCTTCGAACTGCCGCAGGACTGCCGTCACGAGACCCTCATCCGCCACCCGCATCACGCCTGGCTCGCGGACATGGGGCTGCGCTGGCATTGCGTGCCGGCCGTCAGTGACATGGTGCTGGACGCTGGCGGCGTTTCCTACCGCATGGCTCCATTCAATGGCTGGTACCTCGACGCGGAGATCGCGGCGCGCAATTTCACCGACACCAATCGCTACAACCTGCTGCCCAAGATCGCAGAGGCCATGGGCCTTGACATCACCAACGACCGCAACCTCTGGCGGGACAAGGCCCTCCTCGTGCTGAGCGAAGCCGTTCTGCATTCGTTTGATCGGGATGCGGTTAAAATTTCCGACCATCATGCCATCGGCCACGAGTTCCTCGAATTCTGCCGCAATGAGCAGAAGGCCGGCCGCGAACCCTACGGCAAGTGGATGTGGCTGGTGCCGCCCGTGAGTTCCTCCACCAGCGTGCTTTACCAGGAGCCGTTCCGGGATGTGGCCCTCAAGCCCGCCTTCCGCTACCAAAAGCCTGTCTGGCACGGGCGGAGCCTCTGAGGCACCAAGCTGAGGCCAGCGCCAGGAGGCAGCCTCTGCCGTGCGTGGTCGTCGTCTTCGACGGCAATCCGCAACGCCACACCGGCGGGATCTTCAACGTCCGCATCACCGAAGCCGACCCCTTCACGCTGTCTGGAGAGCCGGTGTTGAGCTGAATCCAGTTCAGGACAAGTTCCGCGCCTGTTCGGCTGAAAGACCTAGCTGCTGCGCAATGGCCTCGTCGCTGGCTCCCTGCTGCTTGAGCATCTGAATCAAACGCTGCGTCTTGGCCTGCGCGTCCTGCGCCTTGGCCTCTGCATCCTGCGCCTTGGCCTCTGCATCCTGTGCCTTGGCCTGCGCGTCCTGCGTCTTGGCCTCCGCGTTCTGTTTAGCGGCCAATGCGGCTGCCGTTTGCGCTTCGGCGTCCTGTTTAGCCACCAGCGCGGCTGCCATTTGCGCTTCGGCGTCCTGTTTAGCCACCAGCGCGGCTTCCATTTGCGCTTCGGCATCTTGTTTTGCCGCCAAAATCATCCGCTGGTCAGCGATCCAGCGGGTTTTCAGCTCCAGGGCGTGTTCTTCATCGGCGGAAAGTCGGGCGGTCTGGGCGATCTCAAAGGCATCGTCGATCTCATCGACCTTGCCGAGGCGCTCAGGCACTTGTTCCAG
>JAPLUL010000047.1:0-19805 GCA_026397635.1 Verrucomicrobiota bacterium
GCCATCGCCTTCCTCACCGATCCCGCGACCGATGACGCCTCCCAGCGGCGGCGCTTTGATTTCATCCAGCGCATGAACCGCCGACTGCTGGCGCAACATGACACGGATGCGCGCATGGAGGGCATGATCCACAGCCTGGAAACCGCCTTTCGCATGCAGACGGCCACGCCGGATCTGGTCGATCTCTCCAAAGAAACCGAGGCCACGAAAAAGCTCTACGGCATCGGCGAAAAGACGACCGACAAAAACGGCCGCGCCTGTCTGCTCGCGCGTCGTCTCAGCGAGGCCGGCGTGCGCTTCGTGCAGGTCACCATGGACGGCTGGGATCACCACGGCGACATCCGCGGCGCTCTGCCGAAGAGCTGCGCCGCCAGCGACCTCCCCTGCGCCGGTTTGATCCGCGATCTGAAATCACGCGGCCTGCTGGAGGACACGCTCGTGGTCTGGAGCGGCGAGTTTGGCCGCACCCCCTGGAGCCAAGACCTCAGCCGCACCGCGCCCATCGAAAAACATGGCCGCGAGCACCAGCCCGAGAGCTTCTGCGCCTGGATGGCCGGCGGCGGGGTGAAAGGCGGCCTCATGCACGGCGAGACCGACGAGTTCGGCTTCCGCCCCGTCTCCGGCAAGGTCCACCTGCACGACCTCCACGCCACCATCCTGCACTTGCTCGGCCTCGATCACGAACGCCTCACCTGGCGCCACCTCGGTCGCGATTTCCGCCTCACCGATGTCTATGGCGAGGTGGTGCGGGAGATCCTTGCGTGAGCATCTTGCCACGACGCACGACAAACGATGGCGGAGAAGATTCGCCAGTTTCTGCTGCGCCCATGACTCCAAGACTCCCCTACTCCATGCGCTTCACACTCCCGATTCTCACCGCCTTCCTCCTCGCGCCGCTGGCTCTTTTGCACGCTGCGGAACCGCCGCTGGTGCTCATCCTTTCCGGTCAGTCGAACATGGCAGGCTATGGCAAGGCCGCAGAACTTGCCGCCGAATGGCGCACGCCGCCCCCGAACGTCACGTTGATCCATTGGGGCCGCACGCAGGCGCTCGCCAAGGGTAGCATCGGCCCAGAGGTCACGCTGGCTCATGCGCTGGCGCGGGCCATGCCTGGACGCCAGATCGTGCTCTTCAAGGCCGCGCATGGCGGCACATCGCAACTCGCCTGGCAGCCGGAGCTGGACCAGGCACGCATCGACCGCTTGAAGCTCAGCCACGATCAACGTGTCGGCCATGCCTACGCGCAGCTCATCGCCGCGTGGAAGAAGGCCTTCCCCGCAGGTGACATCAAACCCGCCGCCCTCCTCTGGATGCAAGGTGAGTCCGACGCCCGCGTGCCAGAACTGGCGAAAGACTACGAGCAGCACCTCACCAACTTCCTCACCTCACTCCGGCGCGATCTCGATGCGCCGCAAATGAAAGTCGTCATCGCCGAGGTCAACCCTGCCAAGGTCACGCCCGTCTCGCCCTTTCCTTTTGTGGATGAAGTCCGCGCCGCCCAACGCGCCATCCCCGGCATAGACCCGCTCGCCGTTTGCATCAGCACAGACGGCCTGACGAAAGCGCAGGACCAGGTCCACTACGACACCGCCGGTCTGCAAGGGCTTGGCCTCCGGTTTGCCGAGGCCTTGCTGCCATTGCTCGCCAAGGACACACGAGGACAACGCCAATGATGAAACCCACGCTTATCCTCATCACCCTGGTGCTCGTGCCGATGGCCGCGCTCCACGGAAGTTGATTGGCCCATGAAACTCATCGTCGAAAAACCCTCGCCACTCGCCGCCACGGAAGTCGTGGCTTGCGAAATTGTGCGTGGGGCGGATTTCGGCTGCGTGTGGCATCATCATCCCGAGTTTGAAATCACGCTGGTGAAGCGCGGCGGCACGGAGCGCTGGGTGGGCGACAAGCTCTCGCCGCTGACGCCCGGCGACCTCGTGCTGCTCGGCTCGGACTTGCCGCACGACTATCGCAATGACCGCGGCACCGGCAGGCGGGCGAAGAACGTGGAGGCCATCGTCGTGCAGTTCATGCCGCACCTGCTCGGCGCGGACTGGCTGCGCCATGCCTCGATGAAACCGGTGCAGCAATTGTTTCATCGGGCGCGTCTGGGGCTGGAAGTCCGCGGTGCGACGAGACAACGCGCAGCGCCGCGCCTCACGCAAATCGCCAAGGCGAAAGGACTCCGCCGCGTGGTGCTCCTGCTGGATTTGCTGGATGACTTCGCCAAATCAAAAGAGCTGCGGGAGATTGCTTCGCCGGGCTTTCACGCGGCCATCGGCGCGGCTTCCTCCGACCGCATCGGCACCGTGGTGGCCCACATCGAGGCGCATCTGACCGAGCCGATCTATGTGCCTGCGCTCGCCGCGATGACGGGTCTGAGCGAGAGCGCCTTCAGCCGCCTGTTCAAGAAATGCACCAGCCGCACCGTGCCGCATTATGTGAATGAACTGCGCATCGCCCGCGCCTGCCGCCTGCTGGCAGAGACGGATCAAACGGTGAGCCAGATCGCCGATGCCTGTGGCTATCCCACGCCCGCCCATTTTCAGCGGCAGTTTCACCGGCACCAGAAACGCTCCCCGCTGCTCTACCGCGCTGCGGTGCGGAAGCAGGGCTGAGGTGCGCAGGACCCTACGCGCACAGCTTGTTCACCACAGGTCCACGTCGGTGTTGTAAGCAGACGCTGTGGCTCTTCACCCTTTCACCACCGCTTCGCGGAAGGCGCGAACGTGGCTCATCTCGTGGCCTTGGGTGCGGTGGAGCATGAAGACGGATTCTTTGCCGAAGAGTTTTGAAACGTCGCGCAGGTGGAGGTCGTGGCCGCCGGATTCCATCCATTGGGAGACGATGACGGGGCTGAGTGAGACGAGCCCGACGCCGTAGCCCATGCGGACGTAGCCGTTGACGAGGCTGAGGCTGTTGGCGCTCATGCTGATGGTGATGTCGCGCAGCCCGGCCTCGGCGAAGACGGCGGTGACGCGCTCGCGCAGGACGCCGCCGATGACGGGGAGCACGAGCGGATGACGCGCGATCTGGGCGAGGGTGAGGCGTTTGGATTTGAGCAGCTCGTGACCCGCCGGACAGACGAGGTGGGCGCTGTAGTCGGTGACGGGCTCGGCGTGGTAGTGCGGACCGGGTTCGCTGGCGGCGGCGCCGACGATGGCGAGGTCCGCGCGGCCTTGCTCGAAGGTGGCGCGGGCTTCGTGCGAAGGCTGCTCGATGAAGGTAATCTGCACTTCGGGATGGGTCTTGCGATACGCGGCGATGACCGGCGGCAGGTCGTAGGTGAGCAGGCTGGTGGTGGTGGCGAGGGTGAGTTCGCGCTTGAGACCTTTTTGCCGTTCTGAAAAGGCGAACCGCAGGGACTCGAAGCTGCTCACCACGGGCGCAGCCAGTTCGGCGAGCAAAAGGCCGTCGTCGGTGAGTTCAACCTTGTTGCCGCGCGCGATGGCGAGGCGCACTTTGAACTCATCCTCCAGGGCGCGAATCTGCTGCCAGACGGAGGGCACGGAGAGTTGGAGCTGGCGGGCGACTTCGGCGAAGCCGCCGTGGCGGTGCAGCTCCACGAGGGCGCGAATTTGGCGGAAGCGGAGTTCTTTGAAGTAGCGACGTTTCATGGCGGTATTAGGGCGGACCTAACGGGCGTTAGGGAGATTTGTCGAGTGCGGGATTAACAAGACGGGACGCGCGGCGTTATGCTCTGCAGAACGATGAAACCCGTGATGACTCCCCTGATGAAACCCACCCTGCAATCCCTCGTCTGCGCCGGCGTCCTGGCTGGCGCGTTTGCCTGCTCGCTCACTCACGCCGCTGACTCCGCATCACCGGCCAAACCCGCGCCCGGCGGCTTTCGCGTGCCGGATGGGTGGGTGGTGGAGAAGGTTGCGGACGAGTCGCTGCTAAAGTATCCGCAGTTCGCGTGCTTCGATGACCGCGGGCGGCTTTATGTGGCGGAGGGCACGGGGAAAAATCTCCCCGGCACCGACATCGAGCCGCTGAAGCTGGCGAAAATCAGCGTGCTCGAAGACACGGATGGCGATGGCAAGTTCGACACGAGAAAGGTCTTCGCCGACGCGCTGGTCTTTGCCTCCGGCGTGCAGTGGCATGATGGCAGCGTGTATGTGGCCTCGCATCCGGCCATCTGGAAGCTCACGGACACGGACGGCGATGGTGTGGCGGACCGGCGCGAGGAGTTGGTGGGCAAGTTTGGCTTCACCGGCAATGGCTGCGATATTCACGGTCCTTTTTTTCAGCCGGATGGCTGGCTTTACTGGACGCAGGGCCGCCACGGCTATCGCGTGGAGACGCGCGAGGGGAAAAAGCTGGAAGGTCTCGCCGGGCGCGTGTGGCGCAGCCGCCTGGATGGCACGGGCATCGAGCGCATCGCAGGCGGCGGCTTTGATAACACGGTGGAACTCGTCCTCAGCGAGACCGGCGACCTCTGCGGCACGATGGACCAATATCCCGGCGACATGCTGCTGCAATACATCGACGGCGGCGTGTATCCGCGCCCGGACGAGCCGACCATCGCCGAGTTTCCGCGCACCGGGCCGCTGCTCACGCCGATCGCGGGATTCAGCGCGGCCTATCCGGCGGCGCTGTGCGGGCTGGTGCGGCTGCGCTCGGACCACTTCGGGCCGGGGCACCGCGGCACGCTCCTCACCACGCAGTTCAATGTGCGCCGCCTGCAGCGCCACACGCTCCAGCATGACGGCGCGCGGCTGACTTCGCAGAACACGGATTTCCTCGTCTCCACCGACTGGGATTTTCATCCCACCGATGTGCTGGAGGATGCGGACGGCAGCCTGCTCATCATCGACATGGGTTCGTGGTTCAACTACGACTGCCCCACGCAAAAAATCGCGAAGGAGCAGGTCACCGGCGCCATCTACCGCGTGCGCCGGCTCGATGCGCCGAAGCATGAGGATCCATGGGGAAAGAAAATCGCGTGGTCCTCGCAGCCCGTGGGGAAATTGGTCGGCTTGCTGGGAGATGCGCGTCATCAAGTCGCCGCTCGTGCGGTGGAGGAACTGGTGAAACGCGGCGCAGCCTCCGTCACCGAGCTGACGAGTTTTGTGACGGAAAAGGATGCCGCTGCGTCTCTAGCGCGGCGCGAGGCGGTGTATGCGCTTTCGCGAATCAACACCGCGGAAGCACGCGCCTCGGTGCGCGCGGCGCTGGCTCACGGCGATGCCGCGGTGCGCGAAGTGGCGGCGCATTGCGTGAGTGTGGAGCGCGATGCGGCAGCGCTGCCCGCGCTGACGAAGCTCGTCGTCGAAGACACCGCGCCCATCCGGCGCAAGGCGGCCGAAGCGCTCGGACGCATCGGCAAAGTGGAAGCGGTGCCGCCGCTGCTCGCCAGTCTGCGCAAAGGCGCGGATGACACCTTCCTCCAGCACAGCCTTATCTACGCGCTCATTCAGATTGGCGCGTTCGATGAAACACTGCCCGCGCTCAGCGATGCCTCCGCCAGCGTGCGACGCGCGGCCTTGATTGCGCTGGACCAGATGAACGGCACCGAGCAGCACGCGGAGCAGCCGGCGTCGCGCGGTCACGCGCTTTTGAATCCGCATCGCGGAAGCACCTACCGCTACCTCGCGAATGAAAAACTCGCCCGCGAGCACATCGCGCCGCTGCTCGATGCGGACGATGCCGGTTTGCAACTCGCCGTCTTGGAAGCCATCAGCCGCCGGCCCGCGTGGGCGCAGGAACTCGTCACCGTCGCCGCCCGCTGGGTGCGCAAGGCCACGCTCGATGCCGCGCAGCGCGAGGCGCTCGTCACCGCGCTGCTCGGGGCCTCGGCGGAGACGCAGGTGCAGCAGTTCATCGCCGCCACGCTGCTCGATGCGGGCATTCCGGCGGAGACGCGCAAGGACCTCTTCGGCGTCATTGCCCGCAGTCGCGTGCAGCCGCAGCCGCAGACCTGGCTCGATGCCTTGGAGAAAGTCCTGCGCGGCACTGATGCCGTAGCGCAGCGCGAGGCCTTGAACATCGTGCGCATCCGCAACCTCACGCAGTTCGACAAGCTGCTCGCCGAACTCGGCAACAGCAGCATCGCCGCGCCGGATGTGCGCCTCACCGCCACGGCCATCCTCGCCCCGCGCACCACACTCGACGCGGCGGCGTTTGACCGGCTCACGGCACAACTTTCCGCCACAGGCGACCCGCTGCTGCCCGTCGCCGCCGCCACCGCTCTCGGCACGTCGAAGCTCACCGCCGCGCAACGCCAGGCGCTCATCGGCCGGGTCGCCGAGGCCGGCCCGCTCACGCTGCCGCTGCTGGTGAAGGCGTTTTACCGCACGCCGGACAAGCCCACCGCCATTGCGCTGGCCAAGGCGCTCGTCGCCTCGCCCGGCGCACGCGCCTTGCCCGCCGATGAGTTGGAACAAATCTACAGCGAGCGATTGTTGCGCGACCCCGACATTGACGCCGCCGCGAAACCGCTCATCGACCAGCACCGGCAGACGCACGCCCAGCAGGCGCAGTATCTCGCCGAACTCGGCGAAAAAATGAGCGCCGGTGCCGCCGACATCCGCCGGGGTGAGCAGGTCTTCTTTTCCCAGACCGCCATGTGCTCCGTCTGCCACAACGTCAACGGTCGCGGCGGCCATCTCGGCCCCGACCTCTCGCGCATCGGCAGCATCCGCGTCACCCGCGCCCTGCTGGAGGCCATCGTCTTCCCCAGCTCCACCATCGTGCCCGACTTCCGCGCGTATAACATCAAGCTCAAGAGCGGTGGCACCGCCTACGGGGCCATCGCCCGCGAGACCGCCGACGCCGTCTTCCTACGCACCACCACGC
This sequence comes from Verrucomicrobiota bacterium, assembly GCA_026397635.1. Taxonomy (GTDB): domain Bacteria; phylum Verrucomicrobiota; class Verrucomicrobiia; order Verrucomicrobiales; family Verrucomicrobiaceae; genus Prosthecobacter. The sequence goes on from JAPLUL010000047.1 coordinate 6,799, forward strand.
TGGAGGAAACGCGCATCACCCGCGCCGACATCGCGAGCATCGAGCCCTCCGACGTTTCCTTCATGCCGCAGGGTCTGGAAAAAACGATGACCCCGCAGGAACTCAACGACCTGCTCGAATACCTCTACAGCCTGAAGTGATGAAACGGTTCTGTCTTTCGATGCTGCTGGCCGCGCCGCTGGTCTGCGGCGCAGCTCCGGTGAATTTCAGTCGCGAAGTGTTGCCGATTCTCTCGGAAAATTGCCTGAGCTGCCACGGGCAGGATGAAGGTCATCGGAAAGCGGGGCTGCGACTGGACCTCCGGGAAGGCGCGACGGCGGAGCATGATGGCGTGCGCGCTGTGGTGCCCGGAAAACCGGAGGCGAGCGACTTGATGGCGCGCATCGTCTCCACCGACCGCGATGAACTGATGCCGCCGCCGAAGTCGCACAAGCCGCCGCTCACGGCCGGGCAGGTGGACGTGCTGCGCCGTTGGATTGCGGAGGGCGCGGTGTGGGGAAAGCACTGGGCCTTTGAGAAACCGGAGAAGGCAAAGCTGCCGGTGAGCACGGCGCATCCAATCGACGCCTTTGTCCGTGAGCGGCTGCAAAAGGAGAAGCTCACTCCCGCCGCCGAAGCTCCGAAACACACGCTGCTCCGCCGCGTGTCCTTCGACCTCACGGGGTTGCCGCCGACGCCGGATGAGGTGGCGGCGTTTGAACACGACGGCTCGCCCGAGGCGTTTGCGAAGGTGGTGAAGCGACTGCTCGCCTCGCCGCACTTTGGTGAACGCATGGCGATGTGGTGGCTGGATGCGGCGCGTTACGCGGACACCGATGGCTTTCAGTCCGACGCGGACCGTAGCAACTGGCCGTGGCGCGATTGGGTGGTGTCGGCGTTCAACGCTAACATGCATTTCGACCAGTTCACCATTGAGCAATTCGCCGGCGACCTCCTGCCGAAGGCCACGCCGGAGCAGAAGCTTGCGACTTGCTTTCACCGAAATCACATGACGAATGGCGAGGGCGGCCGCGACCCAGAGGAGTCGCGCGTGGACTACGTGCTCGACCGCGTGAACACCATCGGCACCACGTGGCTCGGGCTCACGCTCGGCTGCACGCAGTGCCACTCGCACAAGTTCGATCCCATCGCGCAGGCGGACTACTACGGCCTCACCGCGTTCTTCAACAGCATCGACGAGGACGGCAAGGCGGGCGGCGGCGCGAAGCCTTATCTGTCTTATCAGTCGCCGCTCGCGGCACGTGCCGTCGCCGAGGCGCAGCAGCTCGTCGAGGAACGCAAACCGACGGAAGTGCGAGCGCGCGCGGCGGCGGAGAAGCCGTTCAGCGAATGGCTCGCGGCGCGCGTGGCCGAGGTGCGCGGGAGCTTTTCCGCGTGGCATGTGCTGAAAGCGATCGCGTTGGAAAGCATCGAGGGCACGCAACTCGCGCAGGCGGATGACGGCACGGTGCTGGCGGGCGGACCGAATCCAAATCAGGACGACTATCGTTTCATCACGACGGTGAAGCTGCCGCGCATCACGGGAGTAAAACTCGAAGTGCTCCCGCATGCGTCACACAGCGAAGGCAAATACTCGCGCGGCAAGTCCGGCGAATTCATTCTCACGGACATCAAGCTCCAGGTGCGGCGCAATGGCAGCTCGCAGATTCGGGACATCACGCTGAGTTCCGCGGTGGCGGATTTTTCCGCCGACAAAAAGAAGAACGACAACTACGGCGACGTGAAAGACACGCTCGACGACGACCCGCGCAACGGCTGGACGACGAAGGGCGCGACCAACACGGAGCCGCATCTCGCCGTGTATGCGCTGGCCGAGCCTCTCGTGCTCGGTGCCGATGAGGAACTGGTCGTCGAGCTGCGCCAGCGCTCGACGCTCGGCGATGCGAACATCGGGCGCTTCCGACTTTCCGCGACCGACCAGCCGGGCGAAACCGTGCGCAGCGTCCAAGCCGCACCGCTGGAGGACCTCGCGGTGGCGAAGGTGAGCGACGTCGCGGAAATCGAAGCGAAGTTGCGGGCGCGATTGCTCGAACAATTTCTCGAAGAGCACCCGCCCTATCGCGAGGCGAAGGGTGCGCTCGACCGCGCAAACCGGCAGCTCGCCGAAGTGAAGAAGGCTGCCGGCAAGGTGAACACGATGGTGCTCGCCGAGCGGAAGGAGCCGCGCGATACCTTCGTGCTCGTGCGCGGTGTGTGGGACAAGCACGGCGACAAAGTCGAACGTGGCATTCTGCCGGCCATTGCCGCCTGGCCCGCCAACGAGGAGAAGTCGCGGCTCGGCCTCGCGCGTTGGGTGGTCTCGCGCGAGAACCCGCTCACCGCGCGCGTGGTGGTGAATCATCTCTGGCAGATGCTCTTTGGCGCGGGACTGGTGCGCACGCCGGAGGACTTCGGCCTGCAAGGCGAACGCCCGACGCATCCCGAATTGCTCGACTGGCTCGCGGTGGAATTCATGGAGAGCGGCTGGGACGTAAAGCACCTGCTCACGGTCATCGCGACGAGCGCCACGTATCGCCAGGACTCGGCGGTGAGCGAGGCGCTGCTCGCCCGCGACCCGCAGAATCGCCTGCTCGCGCGCGGCCCGCGCTTTCGCCTGCCGAGCTGGATGCTGCGCGACTCGGCGCTGCGCGCGTCCGGCTTGCTCAATCCCGCGCTCGGTGGACCGCCGGTGAAGCCGTATCAACCCGAGGGCGTGTGGGAGGAAATGTTCATGGGCCGCTTCAAATACGAACCGAGCGAAGGTGCCGCGCAGTATCGCCGCACGCTCTACGCGTTCTGGCGGCGCGCAATTGCGCCGACGTTTCTCTTCGACAACGCGCAGCGTCGCACGTGCGAAGTGCGCAATGCCCGCACCAACACGCCGCTCCAGGCGCTCACGCTGCTCAACGACGAGACCTACCTCGAAGCCTCGCGCGCGCTCGGCGCGCAGATGCTCCATCAGCCCGGCGATGCCAAAGCGCGGCTGCAATTTCTCACCCGCCGCGTGCTCTCCCGCGCCGCCTCTGACCGCGAACTCATCGTCCTCCAGCGCGAACTCGACCGCGCGCTCACGCACTACCGCGCCCATCCCGACGACGCGGCAAGGTTCCTCCAGCTCGGCCAGACCGCGCCCGATGCAAAACTCAGTGCTGCCGAACTCGCCGCGCACACCGTCGTCGCCAGCCTCGCGCTCAACCTCGATGAAGCCATCAGCCATGAATGATCCGTTAAATATTTCCCGCCGCTACTTCCTCGGCCACTGCACCGGCGTCTCGCTCGGCGCGATGGCGCTGCAATCATTGCTCGGACGCGCCTTCGGTGCTGCGCCGGTCGGAGGAGACCAGCTCGGCCTTCCGGGCCTGCCGCATTTCGCGCCGAAGGCGAAGCGCGTGATTTTCCTCACGCAGTCCGGTGGTCCTTCGCAGATCGAACTCTTCGATGAGAAGCCGGGGCTGATGAAATGGGCGGGCATCGAACTGCCGGACTCGGTGCGCCAGGGCCAGCGGCTCACGACGATGACCGCGAACCAGAAGCAGCTCATCAAACCGGCGGCGACGAAGTTCGCGCACTGCGGCCAGAGCGGCGCGACGATTAGCGAATGGCTGCCGCACTTGCAGGAGGTGGCCGACGACGTGTGCTTCATCAAGTCGATGCACACCGATCAGATCAATCACGCCCCGGCAATGACGCAGTTTCTCACCGGCCATCAACTCGCCGGGCGTCCGAGCATCGGCGCGTGGGCCAGCTACGGACTCGGCAGCGTAAACCGCAATCTGCCCGACTACCTCGTGCTAATTTCCAAAATGCAGCGCCCGAGCGACCAGCCGCTCTACGACCACTATTGGGGCAGCGGCTTTCTGCCCTCGCGCTATCAGGGCGTGAAGCTGCGCAACGCGAAAGATCCCGTGCTTTACCTCCGCGACCCCGACGGCCTCCCGCGCGACGTGCGCCGCGGGATGCTCGATGGCCTCGGCGAATTGAACCAGATGCGGCTGGAGCAAACCGGCGATCCGGAAATCGCCACGCGCATCCGCCAATACGAAATGGCGTATCGCATGCAGAGCAGCGTGCCGGAACTCACCGACCTCAGTGGCGAACCCGACGCGGTGTTCAATCTCTACGGCCCCGACTCGCGCCGCGCCGGAAGCTACGCGGCGAACTGCATCCTCGCGCGCCGGCTCGTCGAGCGCGGCGTGCGCTTCATCCAGCTTTTCCATCCCGACTGGGACCACCACAGCCGGCTCACCTCGTGGTGCACCGCGCGTTGCCGCGACACCGACCAGCCCAGCGCCGCGCTAATCAAAGACCTCAAACAACGCGGCCTGCTCGACGAAACCCTCGTCATCTGGGGCGGCGAATTCGGACGCGGCGTCGCCGGCCAGGGCAAGTGGGACAGCCCGGAAGCTGGCCGCGATCATCATCCGCGCTGCTTCACGGTGTGGATGGCGGGCGGCGGTGTGAAGCCCGGCATGACTTACGGCGCGACGGATGATTTCAGTTACAACGTCGCCGAAAAACCCGTCCACGTCCGCGACCTCCACGCCACGGTCATGCAGTTGCTCGGCATCAATCACGAACGCTTCACCTACCGCTTCCAAGGCCTCGACTTCCGCCTCACCGGCGTGGAGCCGGCACGCGTGGTGAAAGAGATCCTCCTCTGAATCTCCCGCCATGAAACGACTTCTTCCATGCATTCTCGCCGCCTTCGTTCTCTCCGCCCACGCCGCTGACCGCATCGGCTCGCGATTTGCCTATCTTGATGAGCGAGACCCGTATTATCCGGGACTCGGCTCGGCAAAACTCACCACGCCGATGTGGGTCGGCGAGGACGGGGTCGAAGCCGTCGTGCAGCTCTCGATTGATGACATGGGGCGGCTCGAGCCCGCGTTCCGGCTGATGAGTTATGCGAAGTCGCCGCAGTTCTATTACCAGTTCCTCCAGCAGGCCATTGAGCGGCTGCGGCGCATTGATGGACGTGCGCCCATTTCCATCTACACGCTCCAGGCGCAGGCGGATGACCCGTGGTTTCAGCGCATGCTGAAGGAGGGCCTCTCCATCGAGGCGCACACCTTCACCCATCCCGTGCCTTTCCTGCGCCGCGACCCCTCGACGATGAGCGAGGAGAGCCTCGAATGGTGCATCCGCGATTTCACCGATTGCGTGGCCGGACTCAGCACCGCGCTCGGCACGCCGCCCGTGGCCTGGCGCATGCCCGGCTGCGACGCGCGCAACACCACCTCGCCGCGCTTTTACTCCGAGGTCTTTCCGCGCCGCACAGCCACTGGTGATTTCCTCGCCATGGACAGCAGCATCTTCACCGTATTCACCTCCGCCGATGCCTCGCTGCCGCGAGACCTCGTGCTCGATGGCGAAGGGCGCGAGCGCTTCCACCGCTTCACCACCGGCATCCCTTTCACCAAGCTCTACGTCAACAGCGTCCCCAACTACCCCTATCCCTACGTCATCAACGGCCTGCTCTGGGAACTGCCCGCCGCCATGCCCGGCGACGCGCACGGCGTCCACGCCTACGGCATGGGCAACACGCAGGTGCTCGGCGACTGGCAGCGCGCGCTCGATGTCACCGTGCTCAAGCAGGGCCTCCACACCATCTGCTTTCACCCGCACGGCTACAGCCTGCCCGAGAGTATCGCCGGACTCGTCGATTACGCCGACCGCACTTACGGCAAACGCGTGAAGTTTCTCAACTGCCGCGAAATCCTCGACCGGCTAACCAAGAACGTCCTCGGCGGCACCCCGCTGCGCTCCGCCACCGGCGCCGACAACGGCGTGCGCCTGCTCGACGTGAATGGCGACGGCTTCCTCGATGTCGTCATCGGAAACTCGCAGCGCCAGCTCACCCGCGTCTGGCAGCCGAAAGAAAAACGCTGGCTCGAAACACCGCTGCCGCTCGCCCTCGTGAGCGGCGAAACCACTCCGCGCTCCACCGCCACCGGGGCTCGCTTTTTCACCGCCGCCGCCGATGGCCGCGCCGGACTCGCCACCGCCACCGCCGGGCAGCGCGGCGTGTGGCATTTCGAGAACAACCAATGGGTGAAACAAACCACCGCGCTCCCCGCCGAAGCCGACGGCGAGCCGCTCCTCACCGCTCGCGACGGCATCGATCGCGGCGTCCGCTTTCGCGACCTCGACGGCGACGGCCTCTCCGACCTCATCGTCAACAACGACACGCAAAACGCCGTCTTCCTCTGGCAGCCCGCATCCTCCCGCTGGCAGCGCGCCCCCTTTTCCCTGCCCGAAAAAAACTGCCTCGTGGACGCGCAAGGCACCGACCTCGGCCTGCGCTTCATCGACCTCGACGCCGATGGCGACGACGACCTCATCCTCTCCAACGAACGCCACTACTGGGTCCGCACCTTCGACGGCCCCGCCAAAGGCTGGTCCACCCTCGCTCGCAGCGGCAAAGCCACCGACGCGAACGCCATCCCCATGATCGCGAAGAAAGGCGAACTCATGGGCGTCTGGTTCCACTCCGGCAAGATGGCCCAGGTCAACGAATTCACCGCCCAAGGCCGCAACGACAACCTCCGCCACCTGGACTTCCAAGCGCTGCTGCAAGCCCCCACGCCGGAGGGAAAGTGAGCGCGACTCGACAGACAAACCCATTTCACCAACTGCGACCCATTTCATGAGACTAACACTTTCCATCCTCACCGCCATGCTGCTCACGCCGTCGCCTAGGTGGAGACGGACCAGACAGTGAGCCAGATTGCCGACGCCTGCGGCTACCCGACGCCCGCGCATTTTCACTGACAGTTTCACCGGCATCAGAACCGCTCCCCGCTGGTGTATCGCGTGGCGGTGCGCGAGCACAGCTAGTGGAGTTGCATGATATCGCCTGAAAAAGCGATCAGAACGCTGGATTAATCGTCTATTTTTTTCCTGACAAAAGAGGTGCTTGCTCTCAAGATTTGAGACTGATGAAACACTACCGACTCAATCGTCTCTTCAACCGCCAGTCCAACCGCTGCTTTGACGTGGCCGTGGATCATGGCTTCTTCAATCAACCGGGCTTCCTCCAGGGCATCGAGGACATGCGTCAGGTCATCCAGACGCTGGTGGATGCGGCACCGGATGCCATCCAGCTCACTCTCGGCATGGCGCGGCATTTGCAGGAGCTCCCTGGGCGCTTCAAGCCCTCGCTGGTGCTGCGCACGGATGTGGCGAACATCTACGGTAGGGAGCTGCCCAGCTCCCGCTTCAGTCTCATGATCGAGGAGACCATGCTGCAGGCGGTGCGCTATGATGCGGCCTGTGTCTGCGTGAATCTCTTTCAGATTCCCGGTGCGCCTGAGGTGCATGCGCAATGCGTGGAGAACATCCTGCGGCTCAAGCCCCAGGCGGATCATTATGGGATGCCGATGATGATCGAGCCGCTGGTGTTTCAGCCGAATGAAAAAGCGGGCGGCTACATGGTGAACGGTGATGAGACCGCCATCACTTACCTGGTGCGTCAGGCGGTGGAGCTGGGGGCCGACATCGTGAAAGCTGACCCCACGGATGATGTCTCGCGTTATCACAAGGTGATCGAAGCGGCCTCGGGCATTCCCGTGCTGGTGCGGGGCGGAGGTCGCGTGAGTGATCGCGAGATCCTGGAGCGCACGCAGGGCCTGCTGGCGCAGGGGGCGGCGGGCATCGTCTATGGCCGCAATGTGATCCAGCATCCGAATCCGAAAGGCATCACGCAGGCGATGATGGCGATGGTCCATCAAAACGCGGGTGTCGATGAAGCTCTCACCTTGATCTGATCATGAAAGACATTCACATCGGCATCATCGGCGGCGGCCTCATGGGCCGCGAAATGGCCAGCGCGTTTGCGCGTTGGTGCGCGCTCACAGACGTGACGGTGCGCCCTGTGCTCACAGCGGTCGCGGATTTGAATCCGGCCACTCTCGCGTGGTTTGACTGCATCCCCTCCTGCACGCAAAAGACCACGGACTACCAGGAGCTATTAGCTAATCCGCAGATCGACGTGGTCTATGTGGCCGTGCCGCATCACCTGCATGAGAGGCTCTATCTCGATGTGCTGGCAGCAGGGAAAGACCTCTTCGCGGAGAAGCCATTCGGCATAGATCTAAACTCCGCACGGCGCATCGTGCAGGCCACGGAAGCCAGTGGTCGCTTCGTGCGTTGCAGCTCGGAGATGCCGTTCTTCCCCGGCGCACAGCGGGCTTTTGAAATCGCACGCAAGGGAGCCATTGGCCGCGTGCTGGAGGTCGTCTCCGGTTTTCATCACAGCAGTGATCTCGATCCCACGAAACCCGCGAACTGGAAGCGTCTCAATGCCACCTGCGGCGAAGGTGGCGTGCTCAACGACCTCGGCATGCACGCCTGCCATCTGCCGCTGCGTTTGGGCTGGAAGCCTGAGCGGATTTTTGCCCAACTGCAAAAAGGCTATGCCCAGCGCCCGGATGGCAAAGGCGGCCACACCAACTGCGACACCTGGGACAATGCGCTGCTGCATACCTGGACGTGCATCTCAGGCGAGGCGGTGCCGCTGCGTCTGGAAATGAAGCGCCTGGCTCCAGGAGCTACCAACACCTGGTTCATCGAGATTCTCGGCACCCAGGGCGGCGTGCGATACAGCACGGCGGAACCAAAGACGCTGTGGGTCTTTGAGCGAGAGAAGGAGCAGTGGTGGAAGCGCACGGATCTGGGCTTCGGCACGCCGTTCAAGACCGTCACGGGTGGCATTTTCGAGCCGGGTTTTCCGGATGTGATCCAGCAAATGTGGGCGGCATATCTGATGGAGCGCGAAGGGCTGCTGGAGGGCCGCTTCGGCTGCGCCACACCGCAGGAAGCGCTCGCCACGCACGAACTCTTCGCCGCCGCGCTGGAGTCCCAGCGGACGGGCACAGTGGTCAACCTTTGATCCGTCACCCACCATGAGCACGCAGCGCAAAGGCATCCTGGCCGCCGGGAACTTCATCGTGGATCATGTGAAGATGATCGACGCCTACCCGCAGCAGGACATGCTGGCGAACATCCTCAGCGAATCGCAATCCAACGGCGGTGGCCCATACAATGTGCTCAAGGACCTCGCGGCGATGAAGGCCGGGTTCCCGCTCGCCGCGTGCGGACTCGTGGGAGATGACGAAAATGGACGCTGGATCAGGCATGATCTGACCGTGCATGGCATCGATGCCAGCCAGTTGCGCAGCACGCGCGAGAGGACGACTTCCTACACGGATGCCATGACCGTGCAGGAGAGCGGCAGGCGCACGTTTTTTCATCAGCGCGGTGCCAATGCGCTCTTCGATGTCATCCACTGCAATTTCGCTAATACCCAAGCGCGCCTGTTTCACCTCGGCTACCTCATGCTGCTCGACCGGCTTGATACGTTTGACGAACATGGGCACACACGCGCGGCGAATCTGCTCGCCCGCGCCAAGTCCGCCGGTCTCGAAACCAGTGTGGACGTCGTCAGCACCGAGCATGGACAGTTTCGAGAGATTGCTCTCAGCGCATTGCCCTTTACCGATCACCTCATCATCAATGAAGCGGAAGCCTCGCGCATCCTGCGGACCAGCCTCGGCGCCAATGATCCCGTCGCGCTGCTCGGTGCGGCCAGGCAACTGATCACTGCCGGTGTGCAGCGCAGTGTGACCATCCACACCGAGCGTGTAGCCGTGACTGCCACGCGGGAGGGCGAGCATGGCATCCAGCCTTCTTTGCAGTTGCCCACAGGCTTTAACCAGGGCGCCACCGGTGCCGGCGATGCCTTCGCCGCCGGACTGCTCTACGGCCTGCATGAAGGCTGGACGCTGCCAGAGCGTTTGCGCCTCGCGGTTTGCACCGCTGCGGCCTCTCTCACGGATCCCACCCCATCAAGGGGCGTCCTTCCCGTCACCGAATGTCTCTTGCTCGCGGATCGACATGGCTTTGGCCCCTTCGGCCAACGCGCCTGAAGCTTTTCCACTCCACACACCCCACACCCCACACCCCATGAGCACCAAAAAATACAACGTCGGCATCATCGGCTACGGCTGGGCAGCGACGGCGCACATCGACGCCATCAATGCCAGCAAGCAGGCGCAGGTCACGGCCATCTACTCCTCACGTCCGCTCGATGGCGCGGAACTCAGCGCGAAGCATGGCGGCAGCATCAAGGCTTATCACAGTGTCGAGGCGCTGCTGGCGGACCCGGACATCCACATCGTGGACATCACGAGTTACCCCAGCCAGCACAGCGCGCAGGCCATTGCGGCGGCGCAGGCGGGGAAGCATATCATTTTGGAAAAGCCGATGGCGAACTCGCTGGAGGAAGTGCGCGCCATCGTTGCGGCGGCGCAGGCGAATGGCGTGAAAGGCTGCGTGTGCTTCGAGCTGCGCTTCTCCGGGCAGATGATTGCCACGCGGGCCATGCTGGCGGAGGGACTGCTCGGCGACCTGCACTATGGCGAGGTGGATTACTACCACGGCATCGGCCCGTGGTATGGGCAGTTCCGCTGGAACACCGGCAAGAAGGACGGCGGTAGCGCCCTGCTCACGGCAGGCTGCCACGCGCTCGATTGCCTGCTCATGTGCATGCCTGGCGAGGTCGAGAGCGTCAGCAGCTTTAGCACGAAGTCGAAGAGCGAAATCTTCGCGCCCTATGAATACGACACGTCCTCCGTGACGCTGGTGCGCTTCAAAAATGGAGCCGTGGGCAAGTGCGCCGCCATCGTGGACTGCCTCCAGCCTTACTACCTGCACACGCATCTCGTCGGCAGCCAGGGCAGCCTGCTGGATGACAAGTTTCACTCCATGAAGCTGAAGACCGACAAGGCCCACTGGAGCAAGCTCTCCGTGCAACTCGCCGACTCCGGCGATGTCCACGACCATCCGTATCAGACGCAGTTCCAGCTCTTCTTTGATGCGCTCGATGAAGGCAAGGACATGCCGCAGACGAGCTTCAAAGACGCCCTGCGCACCTTCGAGGTCGTCTTCGCCGCGGATGAAAGCGCGGCGGCGGGCGGTGCGGTGGTGAAGGTGGGATAAGCCAGTCGCAATACACACCTCATGCCCTCCGCCCTCGCCATCTTCGCGCATCCTGACGACATCGAGTTCGTCGCCGCAGGCACGCTGCTGCAGCTCGCCCGGCGCGGGTGGAAGCTGCATTACCTGAACCTCTGCTCCGGCAGCGGCGGCTCCGTGCAGATGGATGCCTCTACGACCGCGGCCACGCGGCTCATCGAAGCGCAGGAAGCCGCGCGGCTGCTCGGCGCCACGTTCCATTTGCCCATCTCCGATGACCTGGAGCTGACTTACAGCGTGGCAGCGCTGCGCAAGGTCACGGCCGTCGTGCGTGCGGCGCAGCCCAGCATCGTGCTCACCCATTCGCCGCAGGATTACATGGAGGACCACATGAACGCCGCGCGGCTCGCCGTCACCGCCGCCTTTGCGCATGGCATTCCGAACTTCCAGACCGACCCACCGCGCGAGGCTTACCTCCACGACGTGGCCGTCTATCACGCCATGCCGCATGGCCTGTGCGACCCGCTGCGGCAAAAGCTGCGCGCGGGCCTGTATGTGGACACCGCCGCTGTCCACGAGCGCAAACGCGCCGCGCTCGCCGCGCACGTCTGCCAGAAGCATTGGCTCGATGTCAGCCAGGGCATGGATTCCTACCTCGCGAGCATGGATGAAATGTCGCGCGCCGTGGGCCGACTCTCCAGCCGCTTCGAGCACGCCGAAGGCTGGCGCCGCCACCTGCATCTCGGCTTCAGCGCCAGCGATGCGGACCCGCTGCGCGAGACGCTCGGCGATACCTGTGTCGTCGATGAAATCTTCGAAGCCGGGCTGAGTCGGCCCGCTTGAATCAACCCCCATCACACCCCCCTTATGAAACCGCTCCTCCTCGTCCGCTTCTGGCTCATGGTCTTCCTGCATTATTTCGTCTGGGGGGCCTGGTATGTGACCATGGGCACCTATGTCGTGACCAAGCTCGGTTTTACAGGGGGGCAGGTGGGACTCGTCTATGGCACCACTGCGGTCGGGGCGCTGGTGTCGCCGTTCATTGTGGGCATCATCGCTGACCGTTTCTTTGCCACGCAGCGCATCCTTGGGTTTCTCCACCTCGTCGGCGCGGGCCTACTCTACTGGGTGTCCACCTTGGAGAACTTCGGAAGCTTCTATCCGGTGCTGCTGGCTTACACCATCACCTACATGGCCGGACATGGGTTGACGAATGCTCTGACGCTGCATCATGCCAAGAATCCGGCGAAGGAGTTCCCGGTCGTGATGGTCATGGCCAGTGTCGGTTGGATCGTGGCCGGCCTCGTGGTGAGCTGGCTGAAGCTGGAGGACAATGCGGGCATGTTCCGGCTGGCCTCGGGCGCAGCGCTGCTCATGGGCCTCTACTCATTCACGCTGCCTCACACTCCGCCGAAGGGCGCAGGCACGCCGGCTTCGCTGGGCACGCTGCTGGGCTTCGATGCGCTGAAGCTCATGCGCGACCGTTCCTTTGCCACCTTCATGGTCTGCTCCTTCCTCATCTGCGTGCCGCTGAGTTTCTACTTCAGTTGGATGAACGTCTTCATGAATGAGATGAACATTCCCAACGCGGCGGCGAAGATGACCTTGGGTCAGGTCTCCGACGTGGTCTTTCTGCTGCTGCTTCCCGCGCTGCTGCTGCGCATCGGGGCCAAGGGCATCCTTTTGCTGGGCATCGGTGCCTGGGCGGTGCGTTTCGGGCTCTTTGCCCTCTTCCATCAAAGCTCCTCCGCGCTGTGGATGCTCTTCACCGGCATCCTGCTGCACGGCATGTGTTACGACTTCATCTTTGTTATGGGCCGCATGTATGTGGACAAGCGGGCAGGCGAAGACATCCGCGGTGCCGCGCAGGGGCTGCACGCCATCGTCACGCTCGGGGCGGGTATGTTTGTCGGCTCCTGGCTCTCAGGCATTGTTGCGCAGCACTACACGCAGGGCAGCACCCATGACTGGCAGGCCATCTGGCTCATCCCGGCTGCGATGGCTGCCGTTCTGGTCGTGGTGTTCGCACTCTTCTTCAAAGAGGACCAACGCAC
>JAPLUL010000118.1:0-4498 GCA_026397635.1 Verrucomicrobiota bacterium
GTCGGCTCGTCGGCGTTGTTCAGCAGCGCCATGACGCTGTAGTAATCGGTGTGGAGGATGGGGTCGTACTTATGCGTGTGGCACTGGCAGCAGTTCAGCGTGAGGCCCATCCAGGCAGTGCCGGTGACGCCGACGCGGTCCACCATGGCGTAAAAGCGGTATTCATTCGGGTCGATGCCGCCTTCTTCATTGAGCATCGTGTTGCGGTGGAATCCGGTGGCGATGAAATCCTCGGCGCTAGCGTTGGGAAGCATGTCCCCGGCGATTTGCTTGATGCTGAACTGGTCGAAGGGCATGTCGTCGTTCAGCGCCTTCACGACCCAATCGCGATAAGGCCAAATTTGGCGCGGTCGGTCTTTCTCGAAGCCGTTCGTGTCGGCGTAGCGCGCGAGATCGAGCCAGCGCCGCGCCCAGCGTTCGCCGTAGTGTTTGGAGGCCAGAAGTGTGTCCACGAGCTTGTTGTAAGCATCGGGCGCTTTGTCTTTCACAAAGGCGTCCGCCTCGGCTGGAGTGGGAGGAAGGCCGATGAGATCGAGATACACGCGGCGCACGAGCGTGTAGGCGTCGGCTTCGGGCGAAGGTTTTAGCCCTTCTTTCTCGAGACGCTCGTGGATGAAGGCGTCGATGGGATGAGTCTGAGTTTCAGGTTTCAGGTTTAAAGTTTCAAGTGGAGCACTGGCACGTTTGGAACTTGAAACCTGAAACTTGGAACCTGGAACGAGTGGCTGCTTCGGCGGCGAATAGGCCCAATGCGCCTCATACTTCGCACCTTCGGCGATCCAGGCTTTCAGCGTCGCCTTGTCTTTCTCAGACATGACCTTTTTCGTGTGCGGCGGAGGCATGACCTCGTCTTCATCCGTCGAAAAGATGCGCTGGATGACTTCGCTGGCGTCCGGTTTGCCGGGAACGATGGCGATCTCGCCGGATTTGCCTTTGCCGTGGGCGGATTCGCTCAAATCGAGGCGCAGTTTGCCTTTGCGGCCGTGGTCGTCCATGCCGTGGCAGGTGAAGCACTGCTGCGCGAGCACAGGGCGCACGTCGCGATTGAAATCGACGGCATGGGCGGAGGCCATGAGCAGAAGGAAGAGGGCGAAGGAAGGCTTCATCACCTTCACTAACGGCGTAATCTCAGGCTTTTCACGTCAAGTTCAGCCAATGACAAGACCGGACAAGTCCGCGGCATGATCCGACAACTCGCCTTTCCTTCTGCGTTCACGCCTTCGGTTTGATGAAGAGCACCTCGGCGCGCTCGATCCAGCCTTTGCGCAGGTCCATGCGGAACCAGCCGTCGCTGTTCTTCTTGTGAATGCGGCAGCCGGAGCGCGGGCCGAACTCCTTCAAGTCGTATTGCGCCCAGGTCTTGCCCATGTCCGGTGAATAGATGATGCCGCAGGCGTAGGTCGAGGCTGGGGCGCAGTGCGTGGCGAGCATGACGCCGTCCTGCACGAGCATGTTGGCGGATTCAAACATGGGATTGAAGAGCAGCGTGTGCTTCGAGGTGTCGGTGATGTCTTTCGGAGCGCACACGAAGATGCCACGATCGTGGCGGTTGGCGATGGCAGGGCCGTTCGCGTCGGCGATCCAATACATTTGGCCGTCGATGAAGTTGATGCCGCCGCACTTGAAGCGGGAGTTTGAGTCCACCGAGATGAGGAGCTTCCAGTCCCACACGTCGGCCTTGGCATCGTAGGTGCCGCGCAGCCAGTGGACCTCCTTGCCATGCGTGCGGTCGATGTCGCCGGTGCAGGCGTAGAAGGCGTTCTCGGTGGGGTTGTAGGTCACGTTGTGGATGTGACGGGCGATGAGCTTGTTGTTCGGATCACCGAGCAGCGGGGCATCGGGTGGGGCGTCCTTCTGTTGGAACTTGGGGTTTTGGCCAAACGCATACGCCAGCTTCACGGTCTCGCCGTTGTCCGTGGAGTAGTAGATGTTCACCGGCACCGCGCCGCCGAGGACGTTGCAGTAGTTCCCCCAAACGAGCATTTCCTTGCCCTCTACCTCGAAGCAGTGCTCGCCATCGAGCGAATGAAAATACCAGCCCGGCTGGTCGGCCTTCACCGGCGTGTGCGGCCGGTAGTCGCTGCCGTCGGGCTTCTTCACGATGATCTCACGATGGGTTTTGAGATTGTCGGTGCTGAGGAAAAGCTGCGCCCGCGTGGCAAAGAGCACGTTTCCATTCTTCAGGATGATGCTGAGCGTGAGGTTGCCTGCCTCAGCAAACGCCGCGCTGTGCGGCCACGTTTTGCCATTGTCCTCAGACAAGTAAATCTTCCCATCCGCGAAGCCGAAGGCCTTGTTGTCACGCTGCGAGTCGATGTAGGGCCCCTCGGGTGCGAGGCGGTAGAAAAAGTGTTCGGTCTCGGCCACATCCGATAGGGCGGCGTTCAATTTCGAGCTGTCGGGTAGGCAAAGCCCACCGACGACGGCGGCGGTGGTGTGGAGAAACTGGCGGCGGTGGAGTGAAGAGGAGTGTGTCATGCTGTGTGACAGCAAACGCTCCCAGGAAGTCAAATCTCCGCAGAGCTTGTTTCACTTGTGCCGGTCAATCAAAGCCTGAAAGGAATCACCCACCGCCCAGGAGCTGAGTGCGTGAGGTTGGTTTAAAAAGTCGATGGTGCGGCGAGTCCATCGTAGGCCGGGTGTGTTTGGCATAGAAAGCCCCGCCAACATGAGCCTCATCTTTGCCGCAAGCTGATCGCCCATGCCGCGTTTCCTGACACTCCATGAAGCTTTTTGCCGCCGCACTCGGACTCCTTTCGTCATTCGTCATTGCGCATTCGTCATTGGCCGCCGAGCGGCCCAACGTCGTTTTCATCCTCGCGGATGATCTCGGTTACTCCGATCTCGGGTGCTACGGCGGCGAGATCGAGACGCCGAATCTTGACTCCCTGGCGAAGAACGGACTGCGCTTCACGCAGTTTTACAATACCGCCCGCTGTTGGCCCACTCGAGGTGCGTTGATGACAGGATTTTACGCGCAGCAGATCCATCGCGATGTTTTGCCGAATGTCGGCGGCGGTGGTCAGGGCGTGCGGCAGCAGTGGGCCCGTTTGCTGCCCGATTTCCTCAAACCGGCGGGTTACCGTAGCTACCACAGTGGAAAATGGCACATCGATGGCAAGGTGCTCGACGGCGGCTTCGACCGATCACTCGACACCCGCAACCAAGGCAACTTTTTCACCGCCCAAGGCAATGCGATCGACGACGTGCCAGTTGAAGTGCCTGCGGATGAAAAAGGCTACTACGCGACCATCGCTACCGCCGACCACGCTATCGAATGCCTCAAAGACCACGCGGCAAATCATGCCGCGAAGCCCTTTTTTCACTACATCCCCTTCATCGCGCCACATTTCCCGCTCCACGCATTGCCGGAGGACATCGCGAAGTATCGCGACAAGTATCTCGAAGGTTGGGTCAAGATGCGCGAGGCCCGCTTCGCCCGCCAAAAGGAGATGGGCATCACAAACACGACCTTGTCGGCCCTGGAGCGCGAAGTCGGCCCACCGTATGCCTTTCCTGAGGCGATGGAGACACTCGGCTCATGTGAAGTGAATCGTCCTTTGCCATGGAATGAGCTGACCGACGAGCAGCGCCGCTTCCAGGCCACGAAGATGGCCATCCATGCCGCGATGGTGGATCGCATGGACCGCGAGATCGGTCGCATCCTCGCACAGCTCAAGGACATGGGTGCGTTTGAGAACACGCTCGTTTTCTTCGCCTCCGACAATGGTGCCAGCGCCGAGATCATGGTGCGCAATGGTGGCCACGATCCCGCCGCTTCTCCCGGCAGCGCCGAGACTTACCTTTGCCTTGGCCCCGGCTTCTCCAGTGCCTGCAACACGCCGCATCGCCGCCACAAAACCTGGGTGCATGAAGGCGGCATCAGCACGCCGCTCATTGCCCACTGGCCAGCGGGCATCTCGGCCAAGAACGAGCTGCGCACCACGCCCGCCCATGTCATCGACATCGTGCCCACCGTGCTCGACATCGTCGGCATCGAGAAGCCGAAGGAATGGAAGGGGGAGCCTATTCCTGAAGCCCCCGGACGAAGCCTCGCGCCAGCCTTTGCCAAGAATGAAACCATCGCCCGCGACAGCCTGTGGTGGCTGCATGAGGACAACAAAGCCATTCGCGTTGGTGATTGGAAACTCGTCGCTGCCAAAGGCGATGTCTGGGCGCTCTACAACCTCAAAACCGACCGCGCCGAGCAAAACGATCTTGCCACGAAGATGCCCGACAAGGTAAAGGAACTCGAAGCCGCGTGGCAGAAGCAGACCGATGACTTCACCGCGCTCGTGAAGAAAACGCTCGCCGACCAGCCGAAGGGAAAAGGTAAAGGCAAGAAGGCGAAAAAGTAGCTTCGATTGGCAATGGATACTTATCGGGCAATCATTGTTCACCATACTGCCATGCTCTTCCATTTCACTGGCTATCGTTCTCCCCTTGGTTTTTGGCATCGTGCTCATCATGGAATGACTTTGAAAGTTGGTTGTCACAA
>JAPLUL010000116.1:0-1815 GCA_026397635.1 Verrucomicrobiota bacterium
GAGGCGATGCACACCGCGTTCGTTCTTGAGGAAGCCGAAGGCGTTCTCGCCCTGAATTTCCAGCGTCGCGGAGCGCGTTCCCACATCGTCGCCTTCCTGATGGTCGATGATCTGGACCTTGTAGCCCTTGCGCTCGCACCAGCGGACGTACATTCGCATGAGCATATCCGCCCAGTCACAGGCCTCCGTGCCACCGGCACCGGAGTGGATGATCAAGAAGGCACTGCCGCGATCAAAAGGTCCCGCGAGCAGGAGATCGAGTTCATAGGCGGCGATGGCTTTGTTGATGGCATCATACTCGGACTGCACTTCCTTGATGCTCTGCACATCGCCCTGCTCCTTGGCCAGTTCGATCAGGATGGGGAAGTCTTCCACGCGTGATTCGAGACCACCGAGTGGCTCGATCTGCTTTTTGATCACGTTCGCGCGGTCGATGACCTTCTTCGCAGCGTTTTGACTGTCCCAGAAACCTGGGGCGGTCATCTTATGTTCGAGAGCGTTTAGCTCTTCGGTGAGTTTCGGGACGTCAAAGATACCTCCGGAGTTCGATCAGGCGGCCTTTAAGGCTCGCCACGTCGAACGCCTGGAGGTCAGTCAGGACGGACTTTGAGTTCGTTTCCATGGGGCGCGGGGCATAAGGCATGTGAGACACGGATGCAAATGGGAATCACGAGTGTTTCTGAGGTCACCCCTTCATTGGACCTTCTTCGTTAATGCGGACGGCAAAAGTTGGGTAAAGAACCCTAAAGCCGAATATGAACACTACTGGACAACAACCCACCCACAGCGGCGCGAAGCGTCGTTACGACGAGCAGTTCAAGCGAGATGCTGTCGCCCTGGTCGAAAGTGGGCGCAAAGCCTCTCAGCTCGCTCGTGAACTGGGCATCTCGCCATGGAACCTGCGCGATTGGAAGGAACGCTACGGCACTGGGGCTGCCGCAGTGAGTCAGCCCGCGCGCAGCGCCGGGCTGGCGAACGATGGCGGCCCCAGTGCCGTAGCCGCGGCGGTAGAACTCGCCGATCTGCGTCGTGAACTGGAGGCTACACGCCGCCAGCGTGACATTTTAAAAAAAGCCTTGGCCATTGTCGCCCAGGAGGATGCCAGCGCTACATCCTTATCCAAATCCTTCACCACGAGCAGCCGCGTATGAACCTCACCGAAGTCTGCGCCGTCCTGGGCGTCAGTCGCAGCGGCTACCACGCCCATCTACGCAAGTCACAACGCCAGCGTCGCACGCAGGATGCCCTACTCGCACTCAAAGTGAGTCAGGCCTTTGCTGCCAGCCGCTGCACCTACGGCTCCCCACGTCTCGTGCGCTGCCTGCGTGCCCAAGGCCTGCGCCATGGCAAGAACCGCATCGCACGGCTCATGCGCGAGCAACTCCTCCAGGTGCGTCAGAAGCGCCGCTTCGTGCCGCGAACCACCCTCAGCGACAATACCTCGCCCGTGGCACCCAACCACCTGCTGCAACGTCCCGCACCCACCCAGCCCAACCAAGTCTGGGTCACCGACATCACCTATCTGCCCACTCGCGAAGGCTGGCTCTACCTAGCCGCCGAGATGGACCTCTACAGCCGCCGCATCCTCGGCTGGAGCACCCACGAAAGCCTCGCCACCCAACTGCCCAATGTTGCTCTTGAACATGCCCTGCAAACACGTGGCTCAAGCCCGCACGGCCTGCTCCATCACAGCGACCGCGGCTGCCAATACACCAGCGCCGAGTTCCGCAAACGTCTGCAACTACGCGGGATCACCGCCAGCATGAGCCGCCGCGCCAACTGCTACGACAACGCCACCATGGAGTCGTTCTGGGC
>JAPLUL010000058.1:0-33146 GCA_026397635.1 Verrucomicrobiota bacterium
CGTTACCGAGGTAAATCGTGCTCAGCGAAGCCGTGCGCACCGGTGCGATGGCCGCGATGCTCGCGATCTGCTCGCCGAGCGTTTCCGCATCTCTTTCCGTGAAGCTCGGCACGCCCGCCGATGAGCCTCGTTGTCCAAAACCCGCTCCAGGCCGCAGCGTGAGCAGATTGCTCCCCAGGCTGGAAATCTGCGCCTTCACGGCCAGCGTGGCTCCTTCGCCCAGCGTGACCATCGTAATGATCGACGCCACACCGATGAAGATGCCCAGCACGGTCAAAAAGGCCCGTGTGAGGTTGCGGCTAATTTCTCGCACCGCGATGGCAAAGGCGTTCCAGATCATGGCGATGTGGAATCGGATTCGACGAGGCCGTCTTTGATCACCACGCGTCGCTTCGCACACGCGGCCACATTTTCATCATGCGTGACCATCAGCACCGTGATGCCGCGATCCACATTCAGCCGCGTGAGGATCTCGATGATGTCCCGCGTCGTCACGGAGTCGAGATTGCCCGTCGGTTCATCGGCAAACAGCGTGCTCGGCTCTGTCACAATGGCCCGAGCGATCGCCACCCGCTGCTGCTGACCGCCAGAAAGCTCGCCCGGCGTGCTATCGAGCTTTGTCGGCAGTCCCACCGCCGTCAGCGCCGCCGTGGCCTTCTCATGCCGGTCCTTCCGCGACATGCCGCGATACAGCAACGGCAGCTCCACATTCTCCAGCGCACTCGTCCGCGCCAGCAGGTTGAACCCTTGAAAAATGAACCCCAGCGCATACCGCCGCAGCAGCGACCGCTGATCCGCATCCAGCGTCTCCACCGCGATGCCCTCATACCGGTATTGCCCGCTCGTTGGCGTATCCAGACACCCCAGCACATTCATCAACGTCGATTTCCCTGACCCACTCGGCCCCATGATCACCACAAACTCCCCCTTCCGAATCGTCAAATCGATCCCCTTCAACGCCTGAAACGCCGCATCGCCGAGCCCATAGGTCTTCGTCAGCCCATGCAGTTCGATGAGCGGAGAATCCCGCGTGCCTCCAGCGTGCTTTTCAGGTGTGAGTTCAGTTTGAATGGCAGCAAGTTCCGTGACGGGTTCAGCGCCAATCTAAGCCGTGGCTGCACGTCACTGAATGGGGTGAACACCTGCTTTTAAAGAACTCCGAAGCCGCAACAATGATGAATGTAAACTCTGCGGTTCATGAAATTCTACGTGTGTAGAACCACGGGAACGCTCTTCGCGATTCGGACTGGGTTCGCAGGTTTCGGCGGTCGCGTGGCGCTGATGGTTTTCGCAGCAGCGACCATCTCTTCCAGCATGCGCAGCTTTTCGCCCACCGGCAGCGCAGCGAGCTGACGACGACGTTCCACCTTGCGGGCGGTGAGCTGTTTCATCAAGTCGGTCATGAGTCGAGGTAGGTTTGCTGAAATTGCCGCCATTTCTCCATCAAATCGTGGCGCCGGAGGATAGCCTCAAACACCTCCGCATCAAGCGCGCCAGCTTCCACAAAGCGGATCACCCGGTCGTGATCTTTTGGTCGGCCCACCTGGAGGCAGATCGCCGCGAGATGCTCGGCAGTAAAAACTCGTGTGGGAACTCCGCTCACATCCCGTTCGATGGCCTGCTCCAGTGCTTCCTCCACCAACGGCGTGCCCGGTGGCACAAACTCCACCGCCCAGCCTTCGATGACAATGAATTGCCCCTCAGGTTTGAACCCATGCGCTTGCAGATATTGGTATATCGGTCCCAGGGTCAACAGCGTGCTTCCCGGAGCTGTGGGCAGGGCCACGAACACATCCACGTCCTTCGTCGTGATCGGCTCTAGCCAGAAAATGGCTCCCACGGCCCCGCCGATGGCATAGCGCACGATGACTCCATCGGCTTCCATCTGGTTGATCACGGCGAATATCTTCTCCACGCCCCATCTTTCATTCTCCACACCCGCTCCGCAACTCCGACGTCTAGTGAACCCGCAAAGCAACCGTGGGAATCAATTTGTGGGAAGGCTGCAAAGTCACGTAGCAGGAGTGTTGTTTCGCAGAATGACAAGCATCCCCTCGCTCAAGCCCTCCCCAGATACCTCCGTGTATCTTCCATCCGTGAGACCTGTCTTGATGGCGATGGATTCGGCTTTGCCGTCGCGGAGGATGTAGAGGTGGGCGGCGGGTTTGGTTTTGTCGTCTTTGTCAGTGGCTTCGGGGCGGCTGCGGTTGCGGGTGGGCATGGGAATGAGGGTTTGGACGAAGGACTTCTTCGCGGGGCCGGTTTTGGCGGCGGTGGCGGGATTGAAGCGCAGCGCTGCGGTGGGCACGCGGAAGACGTTCTGGCTCGCGGCGACGCCAATGTCGGCGGTGGCGGTCATGCCGGGGCGGAGGCTGAGGTCGTCGTTGCTGACATCGAGATCGGCTTCGTAGGTCACCACGTTTTGCGTGACGGCGGAGCCGTAGGACACGACGGAAACAACGGCGCTGTAACTGCGATCCGGCCAGGCATCGACGGTGAAGGTGGCCTTTTGACCTTTCTCGACGCGACCGATGTCGGCCTCAGCGATGGTGACTTTCAAAATCATGCGCTCCAGCTTCTCGGCGATGACGAACAACTGCGGCGCGGTGAAACTGGCGGCGACGGTCTGGCCGGGCTCGATGCTGCGCGTTAGCACGATGCCGTCGATGGGCGATTTGATGATGGCGCGGCCGAGATCGTTCTCGTTGATGCGCACCTGGGCCTCGGCGGTGCCGACTCCGGCCTGCGTGTTGAGCAGATCGGCCTTCGCACGCTCGGCCGTGGCGATGGCAGTATCGATGATGGCTTTGGAGGGCACTTTGCCGCCGCTGATGCGCTGCAGCTCCTGCTGGCGTGCGAGCAGCGCGGCGCTTTCCTTCACCGTGGCCTCGGCGAGCGTGACACGGGCCTGCGCGGCTCGCACGGCGGCGCGGTTGCTCTCGGTTTGCTGCAAAAGCTTGCTGGTGTCGAGTTTGGCGAGTTGCTGGCCTTTGGTGACGCGGTCGTTGATGTCGGCATTCACTTCGAGCGTGATGCCGGAAAGCTCGCTGCCGACGGTGACTTCGTTTGTCGGCTCCAGATTGCCCGTGGCGGTGATGGTGAGGAAAACATCGCCACGCGTGAGCGGCTCGGTTACGTAGAGCGGCACTTGTTGTTTGGCTTTTTCGATGCGGCTGCGCCAAAACCATCCGCCAAGGCCGAGTGCGATGACGATGAGGCCGAGGATGGCGTTGCGTTTGAGGTGCCCCTTGGATCCGCTGGCCTGGATGGCTTTGGCGAGATCGGCGGGGTCCAATGGCGTGGTGGTTTTCATGTCAAAAGGGCGACCAACCTCCGCCGAGGGCTTGGTAGAGTTGCACACAAGCATTGGCGCCTTGCGCCGTCGTGGTGACGTCCTGCTGCTCCAGCGTGAGCAGCGTGCGCTGCGCATCGAGCGACACGAGCAGATCCACCTGACCGGCCTCGTATTGCCACGCGGCCAGCGTGACTGCCTCACGAGCGGCTGCGGCGGCTTTTTCGACGATGCGATGCTGCTCGGCATAACGACGCACCGCAGCGAGTGCGTTTTCGACCTCGGCAAGCGCGGTGAGCACGGTCGCCTCATACGCGATGAGTGCCTGTCGCTCGCGTGAACTCACCGCGCGGATGTTTTGCCGGATGCGGCCCGCATCGATCACTGGCGTGGCCAAACCCGCGAGGATGCTCGCGATGGCGGCTCCAGGTGAAAAGATGTTTCCCGCCTTGAGTGCGTCGATGCCGATGGAGCCGCTCAAATTCAGCGAAGGCAGCCGCGCACGCTTAGCCGACTGTGTGCGGGCAAATGCAGCCTCCAGCGCATGCTCAGCCGCACGCAGATCGGGTCGCTGGCGCAACGCCTCGGCGGGAACACCGGCCGCGATTCGTGAAATCATCTCCGGCACGCGATGCGAAGCCTTGAGCCGCGAATCGAGCGAACCTGGCGTGCGACCCGAGAGCAACGCGAGCTGATTTTTGCTCTGCACGACGCTGAGTTGCAGCGCAGGCATGGAGGCCCGTGCCTGCTCCAGCGTGCTGATGGAGCGCTGGGTGTCGAGCGCATCGCCGGTACCCGCCTGCTCGCGCCATTGCGTGAGCTGCACCGTCTCGCCCCGCGTGCCGAGACTTCGCTGCACCACGCTCAACTGCGCCTCCGCCGAACGCAGCGCTACATACGCCGTCGCCACATCCGCCGCGAGCGTGACCTGCGCTCCATAAAAGTTCTCGCTGATCTGTTCGAGGTCCGCCGAGGCCGCTTTGAGCGTCTGAAACTGCTTCCCAAACAGATCGAGCTGCCAGCTCACATCGAACGAGGCCTTGTAGCTCTCGCTCGTGGTGATGGCGTCCGTGATGCCGCTCTTTGTGCGTGCGCCACGCCCCGATTGATTCGCTGCCAGCGATGGAAACAAGTTCGCCGACTCCACCCCACGCCGCGCCCGATACTCCGTCACCTTCTCCAAGGCCGAACGCACTGTCGGGCTCGCTTTCAGCGCCTCCGCGATCAACTCATTCAACACTGGATCACGAAATCGCCTCCACCACACCGCCACATCGAGTGGTTTCGACGAAGATGAGCCCTGCTGCCACCTCGCAGGCACCACGACGGCATCCGCCGCCATTTCATGCATGCCTTTGCCGACACAGGAAGTGAGCAGCAGCATGGTGCTGAGCAGATAGAAGATGTCCGAGTTAAAGGTCATGAATCACCCTCGGCGGAAAGGCGGCTCGCAAGGCATTCAGCACTGCCAGCACATCAATGATCTCCTGCGCAATCGCTCCGCTGACGGGGCTGAGATGACCGGTGGCGGCGAAGGCCATGCCGATTAGGCTGAGTGCCATGCCGCCGACGGCGCTTTGCAGGGCAATGACTCGCATGCGGAGGCTGATGTGCATGAACTCATCCACTTTTTTGAGCGAGTTGTCCATGATGACGACTCCAGCGGCCTCGGCGGTGACATCGCTGTTCTGGCCGATGGCCATGCCGACGGTGGCGGCCATCATGGCGGGCGCGTCGTTAATGCCGTCGCCGACATACAGTGTTTTGGCCTTGGCGGTTTCGGCGCGGACGAGGGTGAGTTTTTCCTCCGGGCTCTTCTGCGCGTGGATCTCGGTGATGCCGACCTGATCGGCGAGGTAGCGGACTTCGGATTCGCGGTCGCCGGAGATGATCATGACGCGGTCGAAGTGATGCTTCGGCGCGAGGTGATTCACAAAGCTGCGGCTTTCGGCCCGCGGGGCATCGCGAAAGCGCAGCGCGGCGGCGTAGTGGCCGTCGATGACGACGACGCACTCCAGCCCGCCTGCGATGGGCGGGAGCTGATCGGTGCCGGGGAGGTTCTGCGGGATGAGTTTGTTGCGGCTGGTGATCTGGAGTTGATGACCGGCGACGGTGCCGAGTAACCCATGGCCGGGCTGCTCGCTGACGGCGCTGGCTTCTGGTAAGGTGAGGCTTTGCGCCTTTGCGGCGGCGTGGATGGCGCGTGAGAGAGGATGCTTCGAGTAGCGCTCCAGGCTGGCGACGAGGGTGAGCATTTCCTTTTGATCAAAACCGGTGGCCATGAACTGCTCGGTGAGCGCGGGCTCGCCATAAGTGAGGGTGCCGGTTTTATCAAAGATGGCGGTGCGACATTCGGCGATCTGTTCGAGCACGACAGGGCTTTTCACGATGATGGCACGCCGTGCGCAGAGCGAGATGGAGCTGATGATGGCAATGGGGATGCCCAGCAGCAGCGGGCATGGCGTGGCGATGACGAGCACGGCGAGGAAGCGCAACGAATCGCCGCTGAGGAACCACGCGAGCAACGCCACGGCGAGCGCGACGGGTGTGTAGATGGCTCCGAGCTGATCGCCGAGGCGCTGGAGCTGCGGGCGCTTGCTCTCGGACTCGCGCATGACTTCCATGATCTTGGCGTAGCGTGAATCGGCGGCGATTTTCGTGGCTCGAATGGTGAGCGCGCTCTCGCCATTGATGGCACCGGAGATGACGAGCGAGCCAGTGGTCTTGGTGATCTGGAAGGGCTCCCCCGTGAGATAGGACTCGTCCATGACGCCGTGGCCTTCGGTGACTTCGCCATCGGCCGGGCAAATCTCATGCGGGTAGATGACGAGCGTGTCGCCCACGGCGATCTCGGCCAAAGCGGCATCCGCGATGTCAGCGCCCGTTTTTCGATGCGCGATGGAGGGCATGCGTTTCGCCAAAGCCGCGAGCACCGATGAGGCGCTGCGCAAAGCATAGCTCTCCAGCGCCTCACCACCTGCGAGCATGAACACGATGATGGAGCCCGCGAGGTATTCGCCGAGCATGATCGAGGTGATGATGGAGACTCCGCCGAGCAGATCGGAGCCAAACGCACCCTTCAGCAGTTTCCGCAGCAGATCGTAGAGCAACGGCAAACCGCCGATGGCGAGAGTGATGAGTAGCGGAAGGTGCAGCGTGCCCGGTTTGGCTTCAAATCCGAAGCGTAGCACGACATGGGTGACGATGCCCGTGAGGGCGACGACGGCAAGCAGCGTCGATTTGCGCTGCCAGAGCTTCACGAGGAGCGATGGTGTATCTGAGGCCATGATTTGGGCTTAATCGCGGTCCTTGCTGATGGACGGCGAAGAAGCGGTTCCGACTCGGATTTCAGTGTGACGAATCTGACCACCAATGTTCGCGGTCCAGCCCATCAAACCGCTCACCGTGAGTGATGCGATGACCATGAGGCCTGCGAACCACGGGGGAACGGATCTTCCGTGCCTCAAAGCGAGCAAGCCGAGGAGTGCGATCACGCCCAACGCACCGACACTCGCAAAGGCCACGTCCGCCGCTTCTTCATGCTGCTCGATGATCGCCTCTGAGACCCCCGGCAGGCCTTCGACGCCGTCTTCCGCAGGTTCACCCGTGAGATAAGCCGGGACAGCCATCAGTGCGATGACGACGAAGGTGCAGAGCGCCGTTTTCTTGAGTTCGTTGCTCTTCCGCCGCAAGCCAAAGATGAGCAAAGCCAGACCAAAAGCCGTGCCGAGAACTGGGATGTGATTGAGTGCGAGATGCAGGTGCGTGAGGTTCATGGAGTCCCTGAGCATCCTGCGGTCATTTCCTTTTCACCATGGGGCGAACACCCCAGCTTGTCGGCGGAACGTGTGCGCCAAGTTTCGAGCAACACGGTGGTGATCGTGAGTGCCACGGGGCCGAGGATGAGGCCTGCTGGGCCGAAGAACATCAGACCGCCTACGACGGAGATGAAGGCGACCACGGTGTGCAGTTTGAGCTGTTTCCCGACAAGCGCCGGACGCAGCAGATTGTCGATGGTGCCGACAACGAGTATACCCCAGACAGCAAGGATGAAGGCGTTCCCCCAACTGCCTTCAAGTGCGAGAAATAACACGGCAGGAACCCAGACGACAAAGGCGCCGAGCACCGGAATGACAGCCAGCAGGGCCATCACGAAGCCCCACAGCAGCGGTGCGGGCAACCCCAGCCACCAGAACATCAAACCGCCCAAAAGCCCCTGAATAGCTGAAACCGCCAGCGTTCCATAAACAGTGGCGTTGATGGTGCCGCTGATGCGTTCGAACATTTGTTCCATCTCTGCCTTTGACAGGGGGGAGAGATAGCGGAGCGAGTGTAGGGCGGCGCGACGGTCACGGAGAAAAAAGAACAATAGATAGAAGATGATGCAGAAATTGACTGCCTGGAACACGGAACCTGTGACGATGGAGCCTGCGGTGGTGCTCAGCCATGCGGTCAGCGTTTTCACGCTGTCTTGAAGATCCAGATCCTGTTCGATTTTGTCTGCGATGGGTGCTAGGCGCGGCTGGGCTTCAATGGCACGCCGCCACTCGCCTGAGCTGACCTTTGTTTCGATGAGTTGCGCACCATTTATAGCCTGTACGACCAATTTCTGGGCAACAAAGACTGCTGGGACGACGACGATCAAAGCGATCACCGTAACGGCAATCATCGCGGCAAGCGCTGAATGAGCGAGCTTCGACTCCAGCCACTGCTGGAAGGGGGCGAATAACACGGCCAGTGCCAGCGCCCAGGCGAGGGCAGGCAGAAATGGCGCGGCGAGCAGGCCGCAGAGGTAAATGCCGAGTGCTGTGACCGCCATGAGCAAGAGTGTCTGGACATGACTCCTTTCTCCCCAGTCGTTTGTTGCGTTTTCCGTCTCAGGCTTCGTCAATGGAAGCATGGCATTACTCCTTCGCCCGCTTGTTGATGACTGAGACGAGGCGCTGCTCCAGGTCAGCCTCATCATTGCCTGCTTTGACGAGTTGTTCTGAAATGCTTTCCTCACTCTCGGCAGGTTTCACCTCCAAACGATGATTTCCTGCTTCCAGTGCTTCATCCAATGCCTCAGGGGCGTTTTCCGGGTTGGTTTGAAGAGCAGTTTTTTGAGCTGTGGTGGCGGCGGCTGCTTCGAGCACCAGTTCGTTGAGATCGTCCGTGTTCAACGGGTCTTTCAGCTTGGCTTGGATGGGGTTCATAACGATCCTCAGCCTGCATGCCTAGCGCACAGACCACCATGGGGTTTTCACCCCAGGTAGGGCGGTGGTCCTATGGCGAGTCTTCTAGGCGTGTCGCGTTCTGCTTGGCCTTGTCTCGGATGATCTTGTGCAGGGCTGCGTGTCTGCGGCTTTGTCAGTTTGGTCTTGGAGTTTTTCCAACTCCTTGGTCTTCGCGGGGTGTTGCGCGAAGTCCTCGAGGTCTTTGCCGAGCTTCTTCTCGGCTTCGGGAGGTGTGGGTTTCATGCTTTTCAATCCTCCACGGCGAATCCGACTTTGACGGTCACTTGCCAGTGCTGAACCTTGCCTTTGTCAATGCTGCCGCGTGTTTCAGTCACCAGGAACCAACTGAGATTTTTGAGTGTTTGATGCGCGAGTTTGAGCGCCTTGTTGACAGCATCTTCGATGGAGGTGGTCGAGGTGCCGGTGAGTTCGATGAGCTTATAGACGTGGTCTTTCATAGGCTTGGACTCAAAGGCGTTCGCATCGCTTGTGCGATGGGGTGTTCACCCACCCTCGCCTGATCAGTCATGGGGTGGGAGTTTCGTTGGTCAGGATGATTTTCAAGGCCTTCTCACGCGCGGCATTGGCAAAGGTGTCGTAAGCCGTCAGCGCCTCGCTGAGCGGGAAGCGGTGTGAAATGAGCTGTTTGGGCAGCAGTCGTCCGGCCATGACTGTCTTGATAAGCAGCGGTGTGGTGATGGCATCGACTAGGCGCGTGGTGATGGTGATGTTCTGCGACCAGAGTGTTTCGAGATGCAGCGGGACGCTCTCGCCATGCACGCCGACGTTGGCGATGTGGCCGCCTGGGGCGATGATGGTCTGGCAAAGATCGAAGGTGGCGGGAATGCCGACGGCCTCGATGGCCACGTCCACACCGCGACCGTAGGTCAGAGTCATAATTTTGACCATGGCCTTGCCGTTGCTGTTATTGATGAGCCGAGTGGCACCGAGTTTTTTGGCGACATCGAGCCGGTGATCATCCTGATCGATCATGATGATGTCCGCCGGGGTATAAAACTTTGCCGTCAGCAAGGCCGCGAGGCCGACGGGGCCAGCGCCGATGATCGCCACGCTGTCTCCGGGCTTCACGCAGCCATTGAGCACTCCACACTCGTAACCGGTGGGAAGGATATCGCTGAGCATGACCATGGCTTCGTCGTCAGCATCGTGGGGGATGAGATGCAGGCTGGTGTCCGCCCAGGGGATGCGGACGAACTCAGCCTGCGTGCCGTCGATCGTGTTGCCGAGTATCCAGCCGCCTTTTTCGCAGTGGGAACTCATGCCACGCTGGCAATACTCGCATTTTCCGCAGGCGGTGATGCAGGAAACGATGACGCGGTCTCCCGGGTGGAAGCGCGTCACGCTCGCCCCGGTGGACTCAATGACGCCAATGCCCTCATGGCCTAGGATGCGGCCCTTGCCGACGGTGGCTACATCTCCTTTGAGAATGTGCAGATCCGTGCCGCAGATCGTGGTCTTGGTGATGCGCACCACCGCGTCGGTGGCCTCCAGCAGGGTGGGTTTGGGCACGTCCTCCAGGCTTTTCCGGCCTGGGCCTTGATAAACGAGGGCATTCATGAGTGGCAGCGGTGGGGCTTAATGTTCGGCCTGCTCATGTGCCTCGACGAACCAGAGGTTCATGTCTGCGCCACGTGAGACTTCGGTGAAAATATCGGCGGTGTCCGCGTCTTTGAGCTGCGTAGCGCTCACGATGGCTTTGCGCATCAGTTCGCCGTAGAAAGCGATCTCATGGGCCAGTTCGGCCACATGTTTTTTACCGCTGGAGATTTGCAACGAGTATTCCGGCAGGCTGGATTTCTTTGCTGCCACACGGATGGTGCCTTGGGCAATCCCGCCGAGCTGGACGATGCGCTCAGCAATGACATCGACATAACCGCCCACGTCCATGAAGACTTTGTCGAACAACTCGTGCAGGGCGATGAAGTTCGGCCCCTTCACATTCCAGTGCGCCTGTTTGGCCTGCATCATGAGGTCGATGGAATCCGCTAGGCGCTCTTGAAGTAGAGCGGTGATCTCGAGGCGGGTTTTTTCTGGCACGCTGTTCCGAGTATGTGTGAGCTTTTGTTTCATGGCCCAAGCGATAATCAGCCAATCAAGCGCGCGCTATGGGGAGAATACCCCATCGAGAAACCCTGGGCGTGAATGGATGATCAACCTGCCATGAAAAAACCAACCGCTCTCCGTTCACGCAAAAAGGTTCAGAACCCTCAACCACCGCTGGATGCCGCGTCATGTGAGGTCTTTACTCCCTCCGCCGATGATGTGGCTTACCGCGCCTATCTCAAACACGAGGACCATGGCATGGAGGACGGGCGTGACTTGGCTGATTGGCTAGGTGCCGAGGCGGAGTTGATCGCGGAACACCATCTGGCCCACGCCTGAGGATGGAGGCCATGAATACTCCTTCTTCCTTTTTAAACTGTCCGATGAGCTGTGACTATCACAGCGGGCCGATGTGCGTGCGAAACCTCCTCAAGCTCTGTGAGGAGAAAGCGTCGATCTCTCTCGGTGTCCACGTCGGACTCAATCATGTCTATGGCCGCAGCGGCATGCCGCCCTGTGTCCGCGGGCCGTTAGGGGCCGCGCACTGGTCCAATCAGCCCGCTGCCGCCACCTCAGAAATGCCGCAGTAGGTTTACACCCCATGGCATCTGAGGCCGTTGCGCGCATAGCAGTGCCTCACCATGATCACTCATCTATCTTCCTCGCCGCACTCGAACATCGCCCCCGGGCTCCAGGCCGATTCATCACGTTTGATGGGCCTTGAGTCCGATCTGGCCACGGCACTGAGCCATTCCGAAGAACTCGCGGAGGTGCAGGGTTCTCCGGGTGACTGGGACACAGCCTGCCACCACCAGTGGGATCGGGTCGAGGACATCCTGGATGTCATTCATGGCCTAGTGAGCGAGATGCACGCCGCCATCATTCGAGGGGACGAGTCTGGAGCGCTGCAAGCACGCGCATTCTGGACAGCTGTCCAGGATGAAGAGACCAAGCTCGCCGATGCGCTGGCTGGAATGCGCGCTCAAAGCCGGGAACTAAACGAAACAGCCCGTGATGAATGGCTGGAACTGGTGCTCATCGTCGAGTCTCACCGAAAAGTCATCCTCACCGCTGCTGTGGGCTTCGATTTACGGATGAAGGCGTGGGGGAATGAAATCTTGATGGCAGATGAAGCCGTGAGTTACCTGCCGCCGGTGCGGCCCGGTGTGGATGGTAATGCCCCGCTGGATGATGTCCGAAAGCTTGACCAAGCCGCTATCGAGATCGAGCAAGAGCAGCATCAGGTGTTGGACCTCAAGGACCACATCAAGGCCATGTTCATGTGGGTGGAGGCACCCGAGGAGCGTGTGCACAAACAGGCACAAGCCGAGCCGCAGGCCGCGTGACGAGCGTTGGCTGGCTCTGCTCCTCCGTTTTGTGATGGGAGATCCAAGCTCGACCGCAATCATGAGAGAGTAGGGTTACACCCCATCGTAGATTGAAGGCGCGAGCAATAGGGTGGCCTTCATGAAACCTATCCCGCCGACCCGTCTCACCCGTCACCTGCCTACCGGCAGCATGCTGCTGCTGATGTCCTTGCTCATCCACGCTCCGCTTCAGGCTGCTGAAACAGATGCCCAGATCGAGGCCGCCGCCAAGTCCACTTACGTCTTCAAAACCTTCCTCATAGATGATGCGATCAGGACTGAGTCCAAGGAGGGAGTGGTGAAGCTCACCGGCACGGTGCATGAGGAATCCCACAAGCAACTCGCGCTGGAGACCGTCTCCGGCCTGCCAGGCGTCATCAGCGTGTTCAATCAGATCGAGGTCAAGGATAGCCCGCCTGAGTACTCCGACACTTGGCTTTACCTGAAAGTGAAAAGCACGCTGGCCTATCACAGCAGCGTCAGCGGCTACAAAACGCAGGTGGAACTCAAGCAAGGAGTGGTGACGCTCAAAGGAGAGGCCACCAGCGAGGCTCAAAAGGAGCTGACCACCGAGTACGCCAAGGACGTCGAGGGCGTCAAAGACGTGAAGAATGAGATGACCGTGGCGGTGGTGGCGGACAAACCGACCGTGAAGCCGGATCTGGCCACTCTGATCGACGATGCCTCCATCTCCGCTCAGGTGCGCATGGCACTGATGTCTCACCGCTCCACCAGTGCTTTCAAGACCAGTGTCGCCACGCTGGAAGGCGTCGTCACCGTTGGTGGTAATGCGAAGAACGCTGCTGAAAAAGACCTCGTGACTAAGCTCGTCACCGACATCAACGGCGTGAAAAGCGTCGTCAACAACATGGTCGTCGAACCGGTTGTCAGCACGAGCTAGCAGCCACTCAAAACTACCGGGTAACACGTTGCCCGGCAGTCTTTTCATCACCCACACAAGGATCTCACATCATGCTCACCACCATCGCCGTCGTCCTCATCATCCTCTGGCTTCTCGGGCTCGTCACCAGCTATACCGTTGGGGGGTTCATCCACATCCTGCTCGTGGTGGCCGTCATCATCGTCCTGCTGCGCATCATTCAGGGGCGCCGCGTCCTCTGACCCCGTTTGCCCACCATGAAACTGCTTTTAGCTCTTGTGGCTGCCGCCGCCTTCCTCGGCGTAGCCTCACCCTCCGCCGTGGCACAGGAAACGGCCTCGATGGATTTCTTTTATGACAACCTCGATCCGTATGGGAGCTGGCGCGAAGTCGGCGACTACGGCTACTGCTGGCAGCCGCATGACGTGGGTGATGACTGGCAGCCCTACAGCGATGGGCGCTGGGTTTATACCGATGCTGGCTGGACCTGGGAATCCAATGAGCCCTTTGGCTGGGCCGTGTATCATTATGGCCGTTGGGCCAATGTGGAGCGGCATGGCTGGATCTGGGTGCCTGGCACCGAATGGGGGCCGGGTTGGGTGTCATGGCGGCACAGCTCGCGCTACGTCGGCTGGGCACCGCTGCCCCCCGAGGCACTGTTTCTCCGCGCCATCGGCTTCAGCATGTGGGTGGATGATTATTATGACATCGGCCCCGGCAACTACCGCTTTGTTGAGAACCGTGACTTTGGCGAGCACCGGCTAAACACCGTCTTCATCGATCGTCGGCAGAACGTCCAGATCATCAACCAAACGACGAACATCACCAACATCTCGTACGTCAACAACGTCGTGCACAACGGTGGCCTGCGTTATGACCAGCAGGCGCGTTACAGCGCGTCACCGATTCAGCGCTATCAGTTGGACCGCCGCCAGCAGTTTGAGGGTGATCCGCGCCGCCAATCCCCCGAGCATCTGAGTTCTCGTGTGCATGGCAATTCGTTGAACGTTTTCGCCTTGCCATTCAGCGACCGTTCTTCCGCACCACCGCGTCGGCTGGCTGAAAAAGTCGGCCGCGCCGAAGTCAACCATGGCTGGAAAAACGTTGGCTCACCCGCAGAGGTCGCCGCCATGCGCGAGCGCCTGAAAAGTCCGTCCCGCGTGCCTGAGCAACTGCCGCAGCAGCCGCGTTTTGAGCATCCAGAAGAATCCAGGCCGAAGCGCATGGAGGAAACTCTTCGGAAACCCGCCGATCAACCACCGCCGACACTGCCAAGGCGCGATGAAAAAGGCCGCAACCCCAACACACCGCCCATGACGCCGGGGAAAAAGCCGCAAGAGCGCGAACGCCCTTCCACCTCTGTTCCTGGGCTTGGCCGTGAGCCTGTGCCCGCGCCGCAGCGCCCTGCCGATGTCCCCAATCCAGGCGGCAGAAACCAAATGAGTGATCCTCGTCGTCCAGGCGGCGAAAACCTGCCTCCGCCCAAAGTGGAACGGCCTTCAGACAAACCAAGCCCCGTGCCGCCGCAGCAGCGCATGCAGCCAAGGCCGCAGGAAAGCACACCGCAGCGTCCCGGCCGCCCGGAGACCTCAAAGCCTGTCCCGCGGCCCGAGTTTCGCCCTGAAAATCGTAAGCCCAGCCCGCACCCACAGGCCACGCCGCAACCAGTCACGCCCACGCCGCCGCAGGTGCGACCGTCCGCGCCCTCGTCTCCAGCGCCCCCTGCTGTGCAAGCTCCAGTGCGCGAGAGACCGCAGGGTGGCGACCGCCCTGGGCAGGAACGCAAAAAACGCCCCGAGTCGCCCCAATAATCATTCTCATCCCACACACCATGCTTCTCTCGCGCCCCTCCACCACTCATCGGTTAGCCAGCCTGCTGCTGGCATGCATTCTCACACCGTGGGTCCAAGCCGCAGGCAATGACGACTCCGGCGGCACCCTCGGCCTCTATCTTGAGAATGATGCATTCGCTGGTACGGATCGCTATTACACCAGCGGCGTGAAGCTGAGCTGGAGCTCGCCGAACCTCGAACGCTACAGCGACTCGCCCTACGCCAGCCCGTTGCTGCCCTTGTTCGATCTGCTGCCCTACATCAACGAGGCAGAGTATCAAAAGAACCTCGTCTATGGCATCGGCCAGAACATCTACACGCCAGATGACACCGAGTCCGTCGGCCTGGTCGGCAACGACCGGCCCTACGCCGGGTGGCTTTATGTCGGCTTCGGCGTCGTGTGGAAAAATGAGCGCGTGCGCAACTCCCTCGTGCTCGACATCGGCGTCGTCGGCTCCTGGTCCTACGCGCAGGAAGCGCAGCGCCGAGTGCATGACCTGCGCGGTTTTGGCAATCCCAATGGCTGGGACAACCAGCTTCACAACGAGCTCGGCGTCATGCTTGCTTATGAGCGCACTTGGCGCTTTCCGCACATCACCCGCCGCAGCGGCTTTGATTGGGAATTCCTGCCACACATCGGCGGCACGGCTGGCAATGTGAAAACCTATGCCAATGCCGGCGCGGAGCTGCGCTTTGGCCTGAATCTGCCGGATGACTTCGGCACTGGCGTCATCGGCCCCGCCACCACCACCTCCACACCGGTGGATGGTCGCATGGGAGCTGACCGGTCCTGGTTTCCGCTCGGCATGTACGCCTTTGCCCGCATGGATGGCCGTGCTGTGGGCCGGAATGTCTTTTTGGACGGCAACACCTTCGGCAGCAGCCACTCCGTGGGTCACAAGCTCTTCGTGGCCGATCTTAGCCTCGGCTTCGCCTTCAATTACAAGAACACCAAGCTCGCCTACGCCTTCGTCTATCGCACGAAGGAGTTCGACAGCCAGATCGAGCCGCAGGTCTTCGGCACCGTCTCCCTGAACTGGACCTTTTAACCGCTTTCACTCCTCCCCATGAAAACACCCGCTATCATCGGCATCCTGCTCATCATTCTCGGCGTCGTCGCCTTTGCCTACCAAGGCTTCACCTACACCACCACGGAAAAGGCCATCGACCTCGGCCCCATCCAGGTCACCGCGGAAAAAGAGCACACTTTTCCGCTGCCGCCTGTCGTCGGGGCCATCGCCATCGTTGGCGGCATCTTTCTGCTCTTCACCAGCGGCAGAAAAGCCTGAACGAGAAGACCTCACATCTCACATGTCTCCCATGAAAATCTCCTCCAGTCTCACGCAGCTTCTGCTCGCCATTTATCTCATCCTCGTCGGCCTCAGCGGTGCCTTTGGCCTCAATCTGGGCATCGTCCCGGCCATCCTCGCTCTCGTCGTCGGGATCTTGATGATCATCGGCCGTTGAGCTTGCGCAGTGGCCCGGATTCGGTGCTTCTCCAGATCACTCCGCCGTGCGCACAGCTTCCAGCGTGAGCTGCCACTGCTCCACACCGCGGAACCAACCGCGCTGGATCCGCATCGCCACGTCCCACGGGGCAGGGGGGAGCTTGCCGATGGGCGCGTTGAACCAGCGCGCTTCCATGGATGCGCCATCCTGTGTCAGCATGATGCGCAGATGCTTCTCCTTCATCGTGCGGCCTGGCAGGCGCGGATTCACGCGTCGGCACAGAAACAGTGGCTCCGTGTTCTTTTGCCCGAAAGGCTCCAGCAGCTTGTAGCTCTCGAAAAAGTTCAGCGAGAGGTCACGCAGCCGCACCTCGGCGTCGAGTTCCAGCACTGCCGTCATCTCCTCCTTGCTCAGGGCTTCGCGTGCGGCGTTTTGGAAAGCCGTGCGGAAGGCGTCAATGTTTTCCTCTTTGACCGAGATTCCCGCCGCCATGGCATGACCGCCGCCTCCGAGCAGATGCTCCGTGCAGATCTCGATGGCCTCGACGAGTGAAAATCCGGGAATGCTGCGCCCGCTGCCCTTGCCGATGCCGTTTTCATCGATCGATACCAGAATTGTGGGCCGATGGCACAGTCGCGAAATGCGTGAGGCCACGATGCCGATCACGCCTGGATGCCAGTTGCGTGAGCCAAGCACGATGGCGGAGACTTTGTCGATCTCTCCGATGTTCGCGAGCATCGCCTCTGCCTCGGCATGCACCGCATGCTCCACGTTTTGACGGTCCTTGTTGTGCGCTTCGAGTTGCTCGGCCAGTTCCGTTCCCAGGGCGTCATTGTCAGCCAGCAGCAGGTTCAGCGCGGTGGCAGCGGTGTCCAGACGTCCGGCGGCGTTCAAACGCGGTCCCAGGCGGAATCCCACATGATGCGTCTGCACCAGCCCCTCGACTCCGGCGATCTGCTTCAGCGCCTTCAAGCCATGTCGTGTTGTTTGTGCCAGCGCTTCAAGGCCACGCCGCACCAGCAGGCGATTTTCATCAATCAACGGCACCAGATCCGCCACCGTGCCCAGCGCTACGAGGTCCAGCGTCTCCTTCAAGTCATAACTCTCCAGCATCCGCGCCTTCAGCAGTGCGTGCGAGACTTTGAAGACTAGGCCCGCCGTGCAGAAATAATGATGATCCTTACCCAGCTTCGGATTCACCAGCGCCAAGCAGTCCGGCTTGCCCAAGGGGGAAAGCTCATGGTGGTCCACGATCACGCAATCCACCCCATCCGCCTTCAGCCTGGCTACTTCCGTGAGCGAGGTCGTGCCGCAGTCTAACGCGATGAGCAGGTCCGGCCTGCCAAACTGCTCGTAGCACTTCGCGATGCCGTCGTGGCTCAGTCCATAGCCTTCCTCCATGCGTGTCGGCAGGAACAGATGCGTGTTGAGGCCGTAAGCCTTCAAAATGAGGTGCATCAGCGCCATCGACGTCACGCCGTCCACGTCGTAGTCGCCATAGAGCACGACGTTTTCCTTGTGATCAACAGCCCGCAGCATGCGCTCCACGGCCTGATTCATCTCTGGCAGGACTGTCGGGTCTCCGAGAGAGGCGAGTTTTGGCACCAGAAAATCCCGCGCCTGCTCCACCGTGGTGATGCCGCGCTGCACCAAAAGCTGCGCCATGAGTGGGGAAACGCCCATGTCTGCCGCCAGCTCGGCAGCCCCCTCCACGGCGGGCTTCAGCAGCCAGCGCGGCGGTCGTATCGAGATGGGGGAGATGTCGGACATGTGGGTGTTTGCGAGAAAGACGCATCTCTGTATGGAACATGCGCGAAGCGTAGTCAAAGCATGCTTCCCTCGCTCATGTCGCAGAATCAATTGGCACACACTCAAACCGGTCGCTGGTGGCTTTGCGCCATGGCTTTGTTTCTCATGGCCGCTGGCTCGTTCTTTGCGTGGCGCATGTGGCTTTCTTATGAAACAGCGCAGATCACTCGTCGCTGGGTGTCTGTTTCATGCCGGATTAGCTCCTCCCGCATCGTCAGCGAGCGGCCGACGCCGAACTCCGGCCCTGCGCATCGCGTGGAGCTACGCTATGAATATGAGTTCAACGGTCAAAAACACACCGGAACCCGTCTCCGCCGTGTGGAAGCTGCGCCAACGCAGCATCTCGATAAAGCGCGTGAAAAACAGCTTAACTACCCTCCTGGCTCATCACAAACCTGCTTTGTGAATCCTGCATTGCCTGCCGAAGCCGTGCTGGAGCATGCCTCCCGCGCCGCACTGTATTCCATCTGGTTCCCGCTGTTGTTTGTCGTCGGAGGCCTCGGCATGCTGCGCGGGGCTTTGAAGCGGCCTCGAACGTGATTTTTTAGCCAACTTTTCGAAACGATCACTCACCAGGCCTCCTGATCTGCTCGTCGTCCGCACCTTCATCGTGCAGTTCTTCGTCCTGCGGGATGGTCATGCGCTTTATCTCATCGACACTGGTTTCATCGGTGGCATGCGTGCCCTGGAACTGCCATTGGATGGTGTTCTTTCCTGCCACGCAGCCGAGGTTTCGCCAGAGCAGCAACTCGACTACCTGCGCGGTCTCGCAAGGCCATGACCCGCCATTTCCTCCATTCCGTTTCGATTGATCGCGGGTGCGTCACGGACTGGGACGCTCATCCCTTTTCGGTTCCGGCGATCCAGAGACTCGAAACGTTAGAATGGCATCCCAAAGTCACGTTTTTCGTCGGCGAGAACGGTTCGGGCAAATCGACTCTGCTAGAAGACATCGCGGAGAAGCTCGGCTTCAACATTGAGGGTGGCACCAAGCATACAAACCTGGAGATCGGGGACCTTTTTGACGAACCCGAGGCAGCCCTCTCTCCGCAGCGCCAGCTTTCCATGCTCGTGCGTCTGCATGATCTCGTGGACTCATTCCCCGCTCATCATGGCTTACCCCGACGCCTGGATCTATCAGTTTGGCCCCGAAGGCATCCAACGCATCAACTACGAGGACACCGAGCACTAATCATGATGAAACGACTCCTGCGCCGCGAGGATGAGCAGGATCTGGGGGCCTGATCGCCAGCTCTGCATTGGGAGGCAAACGGCCCGCCTTCGATCACATCGCGCGATACCTTCCTTCAGCATCTTGGTCAGGTGAAAGCTGATGAGGCGGAAGTCGAGGCCTTGGAGGCGGTGACTGAGCTCGGGGTGATCAAGGCTCAGTAGCGCTGCTGATGGGCCTTTGCGGCTTCAGGTAGAAACCTTGCAAATCTTCCATGGTGTGGAAGATTTACAAGGTATGTATCCCCGTTTGCTCGAACCCGAGTTGTCCGAAATGCTCACTCGCCACCCTGTGATCGGGCTTCTCGGGCCGCGTCAGGTGGGGAAGACGACGCTGGCGCTCTCAGTCGGCGAAAACCGCCCTTCCATTTACCTCGATCTCGAATCACCATCCGACCTCGCCAAGCTGGCCGAGCCCGAGTTGTTCCTGCGTCGGCACGAGGACAAACTCGTCATCCTGGACGAAATCCAGCGCTTGCCGGGCCTCTTCCAAGTGCTACGCGGCCTTGTCGATCAGGGGCGACGTTCGGGAAAGGGCAACGGACGCTTTCTGGTGCTTGGTTCGGCCGGGATCGACCTATTGCAGCAATCCTCTGAAAGCCTCGCGGGCCGCATCGCTTACACCGAGCTGCCTCCATTGCTGCTGGAGGAGACGGGAGCCCAAACCGCCGACACGCTCTGGCTGCGCGGAGGGTTTCCCTCCAGCTTCACCGCCTCAGACGACACGGCTTCGCTCGAATGGCGTCGCAACTTCGTCCGAACTTACCTGGAGCGTGACATCCCACAGCTCGGCCCGCGCATCCCAGCGGAGACTTTGCGCCGTCTTTGGATCATGCTGGCCCATGATCAGGGTGGCATGGTCAACGCCGCCCGTCTCGCCGCCGCCCTCGGCGTCAGCGGACAGACCGTGGGGCGCTACATCGACCTGCTCTGCGATCTGCTGCTGGTGCGTCGGCTCACGCCTTGGGCATCCAACGCTGGCAAACGCATGGTGAAGAGCCCTAAGGTCTATGTGCGTGACAGCGGCCTCGTCCACGCACTGCTTGGCATCGCCACCCTTGACGATTTGCTCGCGCATCCGGTCGCAGGCATGAGTTGGGAAGGCTGGGTGATCGAAAACCTCATCGCCGCCGCTCCCGCAGGCACCGAGGCCTTCTGCTACCGCACCTCCGCCGGAGCCGAGATCGATCTTGTGCTCGAACTGCGCCCCGGCAAACGCTGGGCCTTCGAGTGCAAACGCAGCCTCACCCCCACTCCCGTCCGCGGCTTCCACGAAGGCTGCAAAGACCTTCAACCCGAGCGCAAACTGGTCATCTATCCCGGCACGGAAAGCTACCCGCTCGGGCAGGATGTGGAGTGCGTGCCGTTGATGGAGGCGGTGGGTATGTTGCGCAAGAAGTGAGAGATCGTTGATTTTGAAAGAGCATTTCAGCTTCCGATCAAATCCATAACAATCACACAGTGCATCTCTTGATTGATTGCCATCACGCAATCAGCCCCTTCACTACCTTCGCCGGGTTCACGCCGGTGAGGCGGAAGTCCAGGCCTTGGAAGCGGTAGCTGAGTTTGTTATGATCGAGGCCGAAGAGGTGGAGGATCGTGGCGTGAAAGTCGTGCATGGACACGGGATCGCGGGCGACGTGCCAGGCAAAGTCGTCGGTCTCGCCATAGACTTGGCCGCCTTTGATGCCGCCGCCGGCCATCCACAGGCTGAAGGCACCGGGATGATGATCGCGGCCGGTGACCTTCTTGAAGCCCTTGCGGTTCTCGCCGAGCGCGGTGCGGCCGAACTCGCTGCCCCACACGACGAGCGTGGTGTCGAGCAGGCCACGCTGTTTGAGGTCCTTCAGCAGCGCGGCGATGGGCTGATCGACCATCTGGCAATTGTGTGCGAGTTGCGGATCGAGGCTGCTGTGGTGATCCCACGAGGCATGGATGATGTTCACGAAGCGCACGCCGCGCTCGACCATGCGTCGCGCCTGCAGGCAGTGGCGCGAGAACGTTTGGAAATTGCCGATGCCACCGAGGTTGCTCTTGATGGGTGGTTCGATGCGATTGACGCCGTAGGCATCGAGTGTGGCCTGCGATTCGCCGCTGAGATCGACCAGTTCTGGCGCTGAGCTTTGCATGCGAAACGCCAATTCGTAGCTGTTGATGCGGGCCGCGATCTCGGGGTCGCCGATGTGCTTGTGCTGAAGCTTGTTGAGGTCATTCAGCGCACGAATGCTCGCGGATTGCATCTCGGGCGTAATACCCTCGGGGTTGGCGAGATTCAGCACTGGGGAGGCACCATTGCGGAACATCACGCCGCCATAGGAAGAGGGTAAAAAACCGCTCGACCACGTGGAACTGCCACCGGGCAAGCCGCGCCCCTTGCTGACCATCACGACATACGATGGCAGCTCCTGCGAGGCATTGCCGAGGCCGTAAGTGACCCACGCGCCTACGCTCGGGCGCCCAAGCCGGGACTCGCCGCAGTTCAGCATGAGCTGGCCGGGCAGGTGATTGAATTGGTTCGTATGCATCGACCGCACCAGCGCGATGTCATCCGCGCAAGTGGCGATGTGCGGCAGCAGATCGCTGATGTCCATGCCGCACTGCCCGTGCTTTTTGAAGACGCGGCTCGTGCCCATCACCGTGGCCGATTCCTTCTGCAAAAACGCAAACTTGGCATCGCCCACGATCGAGTCCGGCAATGGCTGGCCATCGTATTTGTTCAGCAGAGGCTTCGGATCAAAGAGATCCATCTGAGACGGCCCGCCTTCGAGGAAGATGAAGATGCACCGCTCCGCCTTCGGCGCGAAATGTGACACCCGAGTCGATAGCGGATTGGCGGGAATGCTCGCCTCCTCCGCCAGCAGCCCGTCCTGCTTCAACAACGATGCCAACGCGAGCGTTCCCAGCCCACACGAACTCGTCGCGAGGAAATCGCGGCGCGATTGGGTGAGGTTTTGTTCGAAGGGGGACATGTGAGCTAAGCCAGCTCCTTGATCGATTGAAATTCGTTGTCGACGAGGTAATGCGGGCGACCGGACAAGTCAGACACCGTGCTGGTGTGCGGATTGATGCCGAGGTTGTTGTAAAGCGTGGCAAAGATCTCCTGGAAGTGCACCGGGCGGTCCGAGGCCTCACCGCCGAGGCGGTCGGTGGCGCCGATGACCTGGCC
Source organism: Verrucomicrobiota bacterium (assembly GCA_026397635.1). GTDB lineage: Bacteria > Verrucomicrobiota > Verrucomicrobiia > Verrucomicrobiales > Verrucomicrobiaceae > Prosthecobacter. The sequence goes on from JAPLUL010000058.1 coordinate 22,306, forward strand.
GTTCTGCATGCCGCCACCGGCCAGCAAGGCACAGGACACGTTCGGCCAGTGATCGCGGCCGCCTTTGTCATTCACGCGTGGCGTGCGGCCAAATTCGCCCCAGGCGAGCACGGTGACGTCCTTGTCCATGCCGCGCTCATGCAAGTCTTGCACGAGCGCGGTGATGGCTTGATCAAAGTCAGGCAAGTTTTCCTGCGCGTTCTTGAAGTTCTGCCCATGCCAGTCCCAAAAGCTGTAGCTAAGCGTCACCACACGCACACCGGCCTCGACGAGTCGGCGGGCGAGTAGAAATTGCTCATTGAGTCGCGGCGCAGCATCACCCTGAATTTTTTCGGTGCCTTTGCCATAGCGCTCGCGGAGCTTTGGCGACTCCTTGGAAAGGTCGAGCGCATCAACCAACTTCGAGGAAGTTAAAATGCCGTAGGCCTGCTGGCGGAAGACATCGATGCCGGTCATCGTGCCCGAGGCATCCGTCTCACGTCGGAAGTTGTCGAAAGCAGAGAGCAGGCCACGGCGGTCACCCAGACGCTCCAGGGTCACGCCATTGAGTGACATGTCTTCCTTCCCACGCTCCAAGGGCATGAAAGGCGCATGCGCCACACCGAGGAAGCTTGGCCGCCCTTGATTATAGGGCGTGTGCTTCATCTGCTGCGAGAGATTCACATAACCGGGCACGGTGGGCGCTCCGCCTTTGAGCTTTGAAACCACGCTGCCGATCTCCGGCCAGCCGCCAGGAGGCGCATTGTTGCTGAGGCGTCCCGTCACGCACTGAAAGCTCTCATGCCGGTCCTTTGCACCGACGACGCTGCGAATGAAGCTGAACTTGTCCGCCATCTTCGCCATGCGTGGCAGGTGCTCGCTGATCTGAATGCCAGCCACGTTCGTGCCGATGGCCTTGAATGGTCCACGCACCTCCGAAGGCGCGTTTAGCTTGATGTCATACATGTCCTGATGCGGCGGTCCGCCCGGCAGGTAAATCAGGATGAGCGCCTTCTGCGATTTGCCCACTCCCAGTTCCGACTCTGCACGCAGCAACTCGGGGAAACTCAAGCCTCCCATCCCGAGTCCCCCAATGCGGAGAAACGAACGGCGCGAAAGGCTGTCGCAGTATCGGTTGGTGGACTGTTTGGAAAAGAGGGTAAGCATTTAGAAGTTAAACGTGAGAATGAAGTTTGTTTTGCGGTCTTAACGGTATCAAACAACGGGCAAGCTTTTTAGCATGCGCTACAGCAGCTTCTCGCCACGCGTGTATTTCTTCACCGCGTCTGGATCGAGTTCGAGACCGAGGCCGGGGCTTGTGGGGATCGCCAACATGCCATCGGTATCGAGCTTCCAGCCACCGACGGTGATTTCGTCGATGAAGGGCGAGCCGGTGAGGTATTCGACCAAATCGGTGCCTGGGAAGGCGGAGGCGAGGTGCAAATCGGCGGCGAGTCCGACGGCGGTGTTCCAGCCGTGCGGAATGAATTGCACGCCATGCTCCTGCGCCATCCAGGCGATACGACGCTCTTCGCTGATGCCTCCCACTTTGGTGACGTCGGGCTGGATGATGTCGAAGGCAAGGGCTTCGAGGAAGGGCTGGAAGGCCTGACGGCGCGTAAGCACCTCGCCGCCGCTGATCGGCACGGGTGAATGCTCGCGGAGCTTCGTGAAGTCTTCGAGTGAGTCGGGCGTCAGGGCTTCCTCAAACCAATGCACATCGTAGTCGGCCAGCATCTTCGCGGTGTTGAGCGCCCACTTGTAGCCGTTCGTCCAATGCGCATCGCTGCCACCGGCATCGACCATGAGTTTGTTTTCAGGTCCCACGGCTTCGCGTGCTGCTTTAACGATGGCTTCATCCGTGGCGGCATTGCGTCGTCCAAACGGCCCCCAGCCGATCTTGAAGGCGCGGAAGCCTTGCGCTTTCACTTTCAGAAGATGATCGCGCAGCTTCTCGGGCTCATCCATGAGCAGCGAGGCATACGGCTGCACGCGTTCACGATACCGACCACCGAGCAGACGTCCCACAGGCTGCCCCGTTGCTTTGCCGAGCAAGTCCCACAGCGCAATGTCGATGCCGCTGATGGCATGCGTGATGGCACCACCGCGTCCGAGCCAGAACATGTTCTGATGCAGCTTTTCGCTCACGCGCTCGGGTTCGAGGGCATTCTCGCCGCGATAAAGCGGCTCCAGCACAGCCAGCGAAGCGCGCACGAGCGCGTCATTCGTGAACACACTGCCAAGCCCAATGGCTCCTTCATCCGTATGCACGGCGATGAGCGTGTGGACGCAGTCTTCAGGCCGGAGTTCGTTGCTCCAGCCGCCTTCAGGTGTGGCTCCGCGCAAACCTGCGCAGCGGATTTCGGTGATCTTCATGAGTGTCGTTGGAAAAGTTGGGCTTTGGGGTGAAACGGAACGTCTGCGTCGAGTGGAAACATGGGTCGCGCACAGCGGGTGTGGCCGAGGTAGGGCAGATTGGCGCTGGAGGATCCGGGCGCATCCACATTCACCATCCGCGTGCACCACGCCGCATACATGTGATGCTGGCAGTGCGGTGACTTCACCACCACGGCCTCAAATCGCTCAGGATTCTGGCCATGGGCGTAAAAGAACGAGCGGTCGTAGAGATTCACGGCGCGACTGCTGACCACGAGCGTGAAGTTGTCTGCATCAAGCACCGCCGTGGGACCGGCGAGCCATTCTTCGCCAAAGGACTCGCTGCGGAAACGTCCGTCAGAGAGCAGACGGACTTTGGCGGTGATCTGGATCGGCTCAAAGCGCTGTGAATCAAGCGTGCCGCCGATGGTGGTCGTGATCGTGGCTCCGATTCCGGCCGCGAAAGCCATCTTCACTGCCGGTTCATCGACCATGGGCAGGAGCGTTCGCAAAGTGCATCCAGACTCGATGAGCGCGCGCAGGATCGCGTTGCTGTCACCCGAAGCACCGGAACTCGTCGCGTCAGCCGCATCGACAAGCGCGAGCGTGCCGCCAGTGTGTGCTTTAGCGATGCGCGCCATTTCTTCCAGGCTCACAAGCGGCACCTGCATCTTTTCATGATGCTCCCAAAACAGGTTCGCGATGCTCAGCGCCTCGCGTTCGGCCAGCGCGGGGTCGTGGTCGGTCACGACGAAGGCATACGAGGCGAGTTCCGGCACATCGGTGAATGGATTGCCCCACATCATGGCTGCGGAGAGTCCGCCCGCACCTTGTTCGACTGACTTCGCGGCTTCCACCGCATGTCGAATTGAGCCGGTGGCCGTGATCAACTCATCGCCACGCACCAAAGCTGGCACGGTCACTTTGGCCATGACCGGCTTCACCTCGCCCGCGACGATCTTGAGCAGTAGATTTGCCGCGCGTTGGCCGGTCTCGAAGAAATCGACATGTGGATAGGTGTGATAAGCCACGATGGCATCGCTGTGCTCGGCCATGCGATCTGTGAGGATGCCATGCAGATCGAGTGACACGACGATGGGCACGTCCTCACCGAGAATCTTCCGCGTCTCTGCCAGCAGCCAGCCCTCGGGATCGAGTTCCTCCTCGCTCGCCATCGCGCCATGCATGCAGAAATACACGCCATCGACGGGGGGTGCAGAACGGATGGCATCGAGAAACTCACCCGCGATCCGCTCCCAGTCCGTCTTCGTCAACGTGCCGCCTGAAGTGATGAAAAAAGCGCTGTAAGTCGGTGCCAGTTCGATGCCAGGTGTCGAATCGAAAATGCTCAGTGCCCCGCCAACTTCGTTCCGTACGGTGCGATGGTAATCGAGCAGTTCTTGCCCACGCCGGATGCCAAAGTCGTTATGCCCGCTCTGGTGCGGGTTGAAGGTAGAGACCTCCTGCTTGCATTCGGCGATGAGGATTCGGGGCATGATTGGAAAAATAGTGCTGGGCTTGGGAGCGCATGAGTTACGCGTTACGTTAAGGCCAGCTTCCAGGGGGACGATTTTTTCACGGCCTAGAGCCCAGCACTAATTGGCGGCAGACGCCTCGCGCAGCACAAACTCCATGGCAGCGCAGGTGTCCGCATAAGTCGTCGAGTGGCCACCGTTTTCGCGGTGAATGCTCAAAACTTTGCGCTTGGCCTGCTGGAGCTTTTCCACGAGCCGCAGCACGCTCTGGGGTGGTACGATGGTGTCTTTGCCGCCTGTTGTGAGCGCGATGGGCATGGTGAATTTTTCCGACCAGAACTCGGCACTACGCTTTTTGTATTCGTCAGGCAGTTCCGATTTTGTGCCGCCATACGAAGCGGTTCGTGCGTCCTGGAACTTTTCATAGTCCACCAGATTGGCGATGCCATTTAGGCTGCAAACACCGGCGATGAGCTCGGGATGCAGAGCCGCCAAGGTGAGCGCCGCCGTCCCACCCATGGAGCCTCCCGCGATGAATACACGGTGCACCTGATACCGCAGTTTTAGATCGCCAATGATCTGAACCACATCCGCTTCTGCCGCTGGCCCCATCCATGAGGTCTTCGCACGGTAATCAGGTGAAACGAAGATGAGCCCATGCTTGGAGGCCACATCGCGTAGGCCACGGCACTCGCCGCGCATGTCTCGGATGAACTGCCAACGATCCGAGCCATGGCCGTGAAACGCGATCAGCACATCATGCGCATCCGTGGGTTCAAAGGAATCTGGCAGCATCACCACGTAGCGCTGCTCCGTGCCATCGAGCGTGGATTTGAACGCGATGTCCTTCGTTTCGGTGGCAAGCAGACTGCTTGCGAAGAGGAGTGCAGCGATGACGAGTCGTTTCATGAGTCGCTGTACGGGATGACTTTCTGCTTTGCCAGCCAAACGAGTGCCGCTGCCTTCCACTGCTCCCAGAGCGGACCTTTGCAACCGTTGAGCCCGTGGCCGCCGCTGGGGAGTTCGAGCAGTTCGACGGAGACATTGTGTCGCTTCATCGAGGCGACAAACTGGCGGCTGTTCTCGGGTGGCACGGGTTGGTCGTCGATGGCATGTGCGAGAAAAGTCGGCGGCGTCTTGGCGGTGACTTGGGTTTCGTTCGAATAGAGGCGCACAAGGTCGGGCGCTGCGTTGGTGCCGATGAGTTTCTCTTTGGAGCCGGTGTGAGTGAACTCGCCCATCGTGACGACGGGATACACGAGCCAGCCAAAGTCAGGGCGGCAGCTCAAGCGCTCGATAGGATCGGCGGATTCAGGGACGCCAGCATTGAAATGCGTGAGAGCGGTCGAGGCGACGTGGCCACCAGCGGAGAAGCCGAGGATGCCGATGCGCTGCGGATTGATCTTCCATGCGTCGGCCTTGGCTCGTGTGAGGCGGATGGCACGCTGCGCATCGAGCAGCGGCACCGGGTGGCGCAACTCCGGCAGGCGATACTCCAAGATGACGCAGGTGATGCCGTGCGCGTTCAGCCATTGCGCGATGGGATAACCCTCGCGGTCAGTGACATGGCGGATGTAGCCACCCCCAGGACAGAGAACGATGGCTGCGCCGTTCGCTTGGTCTGCGGGCGGCAGGAAGACTTCGAGTTCCTTGGTGCAGTCCTCATACTTGTCACCGCCGATAGGTGCTAGGTTAGTGGGCCATAGCGGGACGCGATGAGTGGGCGTTGGCTTGGCAACCGGGGCTGCGGATTGCGCGAGGAAATCTGGAGCGAGAGCAACCAGAGCGGCTAGGGCGAGGGCGGCTGTTCTTTTCATGACGTGGGATTCTGAGTGTGATGATCGCGCGGAAAAAAGCATCGGATTCCGATGATCAAGGCGGCTGCCGTCGCGAGGTAAGCGAGCGCGGTGATGGAGAGCAACCGGTCGATACCGAGCGTCTGTTTCCAGAGGCCACCGAAGAGCGTGGCAAAGCCGGACATGATGGCACCGAAAAAGTTGAGCATGCCCACGGCAGTGGCACGGGCGTCTGAGGAGACGACATCAAAAGCCGCAGGAAAGATGTTGGCGATGAAGAGACCGCTGAACAATCCGAAGCCTGTGGCGGCGATGCGGGTGACCAGAAGGGTGTCGCTATTGCCGAGAAGATGAATGCATGGCGCGGAAAGCACGAGACCGGCGACGATCAGCCAGAAGCGCGCGGCTTTTATCCGTGCATGTAGCTTGTCCGCGATCATGCCGCCGATGAGGATGCCGATGAAGGTGGCGGATTGCAGGAAGACGGTGGCGTTGAAGGCGGCTTCGGCTTGGTTGAGGGCGAACTTGCCGTGCAGAAAGGCAGGCAGCCAGCCGTAGAGCAGCCACAAGCCGAAAACGAAGATGGGAAACACGACGCAAAGCATCAAGAACGTGCGGGAGCGTCCCAGTGAGGCGAAAGAGATCTTTGCGCCTTGCTCAGGCGAGGGTTCGCCAACTTTGCGCAAGAAAGCGAAGTAGGGAACGGCATACAACACACCGACCGCGCCCAGGATGAAGAACGCCTCACGCCACTGGCCGCGATCTGCCATCCAGCCGCCAAACCAACTGCCTGCGACCGTCCCGGCGATTTGCCCAGTCATGAGCATCGACACCGCACGCGAGCGTTTTGCTGCTGGGTAGGCATTCGCCGTCAGCGCGACGGCGCTGGACATGTAGAGCGACTCCGACACGCCCATCGCCGCACGCATCGCCAGCAGCATCACACCACTGGCCACAAGGCCAGTGCCGATGGTGACGATGCTCCAGACCACGAGACTGAGCACCACGAGCAGCCGTTTGGAGAAGCGATCCCCGAGATAGCCAGAAATCGGGCAGCCAAAGGCATACACCCACAGGAACATCGCGCCGACATAACCGAGCTGCGCGTCGCTCATCTTCAGATCGGCTTTCAACGAGGGAAACATCGAAAAGACGGCCTGACGGTCGCAGTAGTTCAGGAAATACGCGAACCACATGAAGGCGACGAGCGCGCCAGCGCGGGTGATGGGGGCTGCTGTCGTCATGGGATGAGGCGGAGACGAATACGCAGATCGGAAGAAGACAAAATCATGAGGGGGTGAATCATTTGCCTGAATGCCGATAAATCGCAGGTCCTGATTTTGTCTTCATTCCTGAGGTATGAGACGGCCTTGTGCCGCCGTAGGAAACAAGCGTCTTTTTCCCTCCACTGCATGTTTCGTCCCTGTTTTCTTTCCATGCTCATGCTCGCCGTGCCTTTAGCCGGCGCGGCGGACCTGTCTTTCAATCGCGACATCCGCCCGATCCTAAGTGACAACTGCTTTTACTGCCACGGACCGGACAAAAACAACCGCAAGGGCGACCTTCGGCTCGATGTGCGCGAGGAACTGATCAAGTTGGGGCCCCAGACGCTGATCGAACGCATCAACACGACCGATGCTGATGACCTCATGCCACCGGCGGAGTCGCACAAGAAGCTCTCGGCTAGGCAAAAGGACACGCTGAAGCAATGGATCGCCGAAGGAGCGAAGTATGAAGCTCATTGGGCCTTCGTGCCGCCGGTGAAGCCGAAGTCAGGTAACTCGATTGATGATTTTGTCCGGGCGGAGTTGAAGAAGCATGGTTTTCAGCCTGCGCCGAAGGCCTCGAGGGAGACTTTGATGAGGAGGCTGGCTTTGGATCTCACCGGGCTGCCGCCGGATGACCTGAGTGACCGGATTGACCTGAATGACTATATCGAGCGTTTGCTGCGCTCTCCGCACTACGGCGAGCACATGGCGGTCGGCTGGCTGGATGCGGCGCGTTTTGCGGACACGAACGGCTATCAGGTGGATCGTGACCGTGAGCTGTGGCCGTGGCGGGACTGGGTGATCAATGCCTTCAACTCAAACATGCCTTTCGATCAGTTCACCATTGAGCAACTTGCGGGGGATTTGTTGCCGGGGGCCAAGCTGGATCAAAAGATCGCCACCGGCTTTCATCGCAATCACATGCTGAACGAGGAGGGCGGCATCATCGCGGAAGAGTTCCTTGCTGAATACACGGCCGACCGAGTGGAGACGACCGCCGCTGTGTGGATGGGGCAGACCTTCAATTGCTGCCGCTGCCACGATCACAAGTTCGATCCCTTCACCGCGAAGGACTTCTATGCGATGAAGGCCTTCTTCCACAACGTGCCGGAACGCGGCGTGGGCCTATATAGCAATCCGGTGCGCACCAATGCGCCACCCTTCGTGAAACTGCCTGCACCGGAGCTGGAGGCCCAAATCGCTGCGCTCAATGCGAAGCTCAAGCTTGTCGAGGAGCAGCTCAAAGGCCTCGCGGCGGGTGATCTCGAACCTTGGGCAAAAAAACTCGCCACCGTGAAGATCGACTGGCTGCCGCTGGAGCCACAAAAAGCCACGGGTGGTGACAATCCGCCTCAAATTGAGGACAAGGCCGTTTTGGTCGGCCCGCAGGAAACGCGGGCCAATAACATCGTGATCCAGGCGCAGCTACCAGCGGGCAAAATCACCGCGCTGCGTCTCGAATGCTCCACCACGGCTCCTTCGGCCAGTTTTCAATGGAGCGAGCTCAAAGTGGGAAAAACGAAGCTGCAAGCCATCGACGCCACCCACGTCAACGTGCTCGATAACGACCGCAAAACCAAATCCGTGCTCTCGGTGGCGCCGAACAAGCCCGTGCAGGCCCTTTTTGAACTCGAAAAGCCTCTCGCAGGCTCCGAGTTGGAGATCACGATCAGTGTCGAGAATGCCGGCGGACCTTCGCAGTGGCGTTTGTTTGCCACCACGAATGCGTCTGAGCTCATCGCTCCTGCGAGCATCGTGACCCTCGCACAAAAAGAAGTCGCCAAACGAACGGTAGCCGAGCGCAAGCAGCTCGCAGGCTTTCGCCTAGCGCAGATGCCTGAGCACCGTCGCTTGAGCGAGGAGGAGGCCGCTTTGAAGAAGCAGATCGTTGCTGCGGAGGCCGAGATTCCGACCACGTTGGTCATGGAGGAGCAGAAGGAGATGCGCCCGACGTTCATCTTGATGCGTGGTGCTTATGACAAGCCCGGCGAGAAGGTCGCCGCCGCCACGCCCGGTGTTTTGCCCGCTCTCGCCGCCGATTTGCCGCGCAACCGCCTCGGTCTCGCCAAGTGGCTGGTGAGCCGCGAGAACCCACTCACGGCCCGTGTGATCGTGAACCGTTTCTGGCAGCACTTCTTTGGCATCGGTCTCGTGCGCACGAGCGAGGACTTTGGCTCTCAAGGCGAGCCTCCGAGCCATCCGGAGCTGCTCGACTGGCTTGCGGTCACGTTTCAAGAGAGCGGCTGGGATGTGAAGAAGCTCGTGAAGCTGATCGTGACGAGTGAGGCGTATCAGCAGAGTTCACGTCATTCGTCGGATCAGTCCGATCTGTCGAATCAATGGCTCTCACGCGGGCCGCGGCATCGCCTGAGCGCCGAAGTCATTCGCGATCAAGCTTTGGCGGCCAGCGGGTTGCTCGTGGAGAAGATCGGCGGTCCAAGTGTGAAGCCGTATCACCCGCCGGGGCTTTACGAGCAGGTCGTGGCGCAGCGTGACAATCCCAAGGCCACCTATCAGCAGGGCAGCAGTGACGATCTGCACCGCCGCAGCCTTTACACCTACTGGAAGCGCAGCGTGCCGCATCCCGGCATGTTGCTCTTTGATGCGCCTTTTCGTGAAACCTGCGCCCTCCGTCGCTCTCGCTCGAACACGCCGCTGCAGGCGCTCAATTTGATGAACGACCCGACTTATGTCGAAGCGGCTCGGTTTCTTGCGCAACGCATGATCAAGGAAGGCGGCACGAGCACCGAATCCCGCCTCACGCATGGTTTTCGTCTGCTTCTCGGACGAAAACCGAGCCAACAAGAACTCCAAGTCCTCACCACCTCCGTCGAGCGATTCATCAAAGACTTCACCAAGGACGCAGAAGCTTCCAAACAGCTCCTCGCCTTCGGCGAGGCCAAAACGGATGCCCAATTGAGCCCGGCAGAACTCGCCGCTTACACGACGGCCGCCAGCACGCTGATCAATCTCGACGAAACCATCACCAAAGAGTGATTTCGATGCCTTCAGTTCACCTTCAGCCCTTCCAGCTCCGCCAGCTTCCGAGCCTTGGTGTCAAAGCTCCAAAAGGTGTCACAGCCCAAGATGAGGGCGGAGGCAACGTGCAGCACATCGTTGGTGCGAAAGCCATGCTTCGCTGTATGCCGGTGAACCAGGTCATAATACAAATCATCCAAAAGACGCGAATCCGGCTCCCGGGTGGACAACTGCTGCCCCTGCTGAATTTCCAGTTCGAAACTTGCCTCCGCAGCGCGGGCCGTCCCCGCAGTCACGGTGTAGCCTGGACTGCCATTCTTCGATTCATAAACGAGGCGCTGAAAGGCGTTCACCAACTGATGGTGAAGCAGTCGCGTGACGGGAAGGGGTTCGTTGCTTCTCTTCGACCACTCATTCAGCAACCGATCCGCCTCTGCCGTGAAAGGCAGATTCAGCAGCAGGTTGGTAAAGAAGTTTGTGTCGGCATACGCCTTCATAGCTCACCAGCGATGACCTTGTTCAGACGTTCGACATCCACATCCGGGCCGCAGGTGTTTCCCAGCGCCGTCATGCGTTGCCTGTGCGCACGCATTCTCTCGAGCATGCTCGGCACCACCAGCTCAGGTGTCGGGCGGGCGACTGAAATCTCAAACACCTCCCCACTGCGGCTTTTGACGGTTACCCGGCCCAGCTTCCGCGCCGCCTCCAGAAGCTCCGCGCCGCTGCGGTTCATGTCACGCACGGTGAATTCACGCCGCAGCGGCTTCTGGCTGCGCACACGGGCTTTTTTGGCGGCTTTTTTGGATGCGGTCTTCATGTCCGACATCATGACCGACATCGCCACGCCATGCAATTCCTCATTTCTCCGCTCATGAGCACCGAATCCTCCCTCGCCCCTTTTTCGCGTCGCAACTGGCTCAAGAGCCTCGCCTTGGCGTCGCTCGCGAATCCAAAACTCTTCGCCTCGC
>JAPLUL010000199.1:0-3951 GCA_026397635.1 Verrucomicrobiota bacterium
TGTCACCCACGCCGATGTAGAGGAAGCCGTCGGGTCCAAACAGGATGTTGCCGCCATGGTGGTTCCAGTTGATGAGCGGCACTTCGAGCAGGGTGCGCTCGGATGTTTCGTCCGCCTTGTCGCCATCCGCCTTCATCTCGGTGATGACGAGGCGTTTCGGCTTCTGAAGGGTGTAGCAGAGGTAAAACAGGCTGTTCTCTTTGAACTTCGGGTGGAAGGCCAGTCCGTTCAGACCTTCTTCAAACAGGCCATCCTTCGCCTCCATGCCACGCGGGGAGAGATCCAGGAAGGTTTGGGCTTCGGCGGCCTGCTCGTCCTTTGGCAGGATGAGAATCTTGCCGCGCTGGAGCGCCAGAAACTCACGCCCGCTGCCGTCTTCCGGGACCCCGAGGGCGATCGGCCGCTCGGTGGTGAGCTTTTCATAGACGCGAGTGAGCTTGTGAGTGTCCGCTGCAAAGGCGGTGGACGCGGCGAGGGCTAGGCAGAGAAGTGAGCGCATAAGGTCGAGATAGTCAGTCTAGGCGGGGCGAGTCTTGCAGGGCAATGAAGAAAATCTCTGCCCTAATGAAGCTCGGGCGGCCTTTTTCATGCGGCCTAGGGCGGTCACTCCACCATCCGCGCCTTCAACGCCGCCGTCGGCATCATGCAGGTCTCCTCTTCGCCAAACCAGCGGTAGCGATGGCGGGCGATGAAGAAATACAGCGGGTCACGCAGCGCTCGTGGCAGCGGTTTGAAGATGAGAGCCAGCTTCCACAGGCCGCCGAGGGTGCGGGCCACTTCGAGGGCGGCGTCGCTGGCCCTGAAGGCTCCGTGGGGCGTCAGAAAGAGGAAGGTGTTCGGCGCTTCGGGATCAAGGCCGTGGCGGGAGTAGAGTTCACGGCCCAGTGCGCTTTGGATGGGGGCAAACTTGACCTTACCCGCCGGATCAAGCCGCAGGATGAAGCGCACGCTGGCGTCGCAGAGATGGCAGACGCCGTCAAACAGCAGCAGGTGATCATGGCGGGGATCGTAGGAGGACACGGCGGATCGAGTTTACGTCGGTCATGCGCCCTCGTCGTCGCCGAAATCCAGCCCAAGGCCCCGAACTGCTCGATGCTCGATGCTCGATGCTCGATGCTCGATGCTCGATGCTCGATGCTCGATGTTCGATGTTCGATGTTCGATGTTCGATGTTCGATGTTCGATGTTCGATGTCGAACCCACCCCTCTTTGAAGGCACAGAGACCCCTCTGGCACCACAAAGCGCCCCTTTTGCCCACGAAGAGGGCTTGAATCGTCCAAACCACGGTTGAATTGACCAGTTCATGAAGGCAGCCATTGCCGGAGGCGCACACCCCCGCACCGACGGCTTCCGTTCCCAGGAGTGCGATGAAGGCCGCCACTAGTTCTCCCTGTCTCCTCCAAATCCTAACCCGGCCTGCCAATCCACACCACCTGCCGCCTCTGGCGGGTGGTGTCTCCATGCTTTGAGATGCAGGGATGCGGCACCGCGAGTGATCAGAATGGCGCGAGAGAAAAGACTTAGGCACATTGGCGCTACGCTTACATTGATTCTACTTGCCGTCGTTTACCCCATGCGTATGAAAATACCAGCATATCTATATCCGATCTGGTTGTTGATTTACGCTCAGCTTACATTCGTCATCCCTCAAGATTGCAGCACGCATCCTTCACAGATTTCATAAGCGAAATACTCCAATGGCACGAAAAGCATCCAGTAAGCCCGAGTCCAGCAACTCAACCGCCACACTCGGCTTCGACACGGATTCCCATTCATTCGGCAATCGCCATTCTGTATTCGTCATTTCCTCTGCCTGGGTGCAGCACTTCATCCACCACCTCGCCAATGGCAGCATGTCCTCCAACCAGTCCGGCGAAGGCGACCTCCGCCGCGCCCTCCCCGGCCAGCTCTTCTACAGCACTCAGATTCCCGTCTGCCTCTGGTTTATCGCGAAGGACAAAAAAAGTACTCATGGGCTTCGGCCCGTGAAAGGCAGCGGTGACGGGCTAAAGCCCCGCACTACTTTGCGCGACCGCCGCCGCGAGACCCTCTTCATCGACGCGCGGAAAATGGGCACCCGCGTCCACCGCGAGCTGACCGCCGCCGACCTGGAGAAAATCGTCTCCACCTACCACGCGATGCGCGGTGACTCTTCGCACGTTGTTCACGCTTCAGCGTGTTCTTCGCCCCCCGCAGACACGCTAAAGCGTGAACAACGTGCCTACCAAGACCTCCCCGGCTTCTGCAAATCCGCCACCACCGCCGAAATTGCCGCGCCGCTGATGGCGAAGATCAAAGCCAACTCCACCGAATCCCGCACCCTCGCCACCCTGCGCTACACGCTGCTGCCGAAGCTGCTTAGCGGGGAGGTCACAGCGAAACAAACAAGCCTACTATGATAAAGAACCTGCTAATTACTGGGGCTGGCGTTGATCGCACCAAGGGGATTGATTTCCCACTGGCTGCAACTCTTCTGCCAGAAATATCCGCCTATTTGGACAAGGACGGCAAAGACGTTGATAAAGTGCTCCGGTCACTCCTGCCGAATCTCAGGTTCACGTTCTCCAGCATAGTGGCACGGGCAGTTGAGGCGATCACATCGCGTGGTGCCGATTCCCAAAGGGCCATGGTGATGCGGGTCAAAGAAGTCATTGAGCGGCTTCCAGAAGACCGCTCCCACATCCGCAGGCATTGGGAGCTGATCATTCGTCTTTTCGATAAGCTTGTCATTATTGCTGAGGCTGGCGAATTGGATGACGAGACCAGAAAGCTTATCAAAGAGGTATTTCCTCAGGATGCGGACGATCTGATGGATTCAGATTCTATTCTGGACATTCACAAACTGTCGCTTTCTGACACCTTCAAAGCGGTCCTCAAACGAACCCTCAAGCTTGGCCTCCAGTCAGAGCGTCATGAAGTGGCAGCGGCCCTTGGTGCTGACATGCTAAACATTGAGAACCTACTCGTGGAAAAGTTCCTTGGTTTCTACAGCGAGGATCTGCCAAACATTAAAAACTACCTCTACATCGCCTGGGTGCTGTGGGCATACTTGGTTTTCAAACAGAAACAGGTGCTTGAGGCGCATAAAGGAGCTGCCCTCCCATTCTACGGAGCACTGCCAAAAGACTGCCACGCAATCACGCTCAACTACACATCGTTCCTTGAACGCCAACTAGGCCGAGACAAGGTTATCTACTTCCATGGAGGTCTCGCTGAATACGTAAGCATGGCCACCCGCGAGTTGGTTCCCATCGAAGAAGACATGAGCACCCTCGATCCTGCGGACTTCCTCAAGGGACAGGCCGAGAATATTCACTTCGACAGTGAAGATGTGACGCAGCACAAACACGTCATTCCGGCGCTAGTGCCGCCCCTGAGGCTCAAGCCAATCTTGTCGCACCGTTACATCGACGCTTGGCACTCTGCCTCGCAGTGGGTCAAGTTCGCGGAGAGAATCGTGGTAGTAGGCTACTCCTTCAATAGCGCCGACGAGCATTTTAACGACATCCTTCGCCAGCAGATGCATGGGAAAATGGTGACAATCATCGGACCAGGTGTTCTTGACGACTCTTTCCTCGGGAGGATGGAGAAAGTGTTCCATATCCCAAAGAACAATTGGGTCACGAAGAAGATTCAGAACTATCCGGCCAAGGTCGCCAACCATCTTCAATTGGTTAAGGCCTATGCGGACGAAATCAGCATTTCGGATTTTTTTGCCATTAAATATTCATGAACGCGGAACAGAAACTCGGATATTACATCACCATTTTTATTGCGGGAGAAAAATACAGCGGGCTTAGGACCGTTGACAAATGAGGTGCAACTGATTATTGGACCAAAGACTCCCTTAATTTAGGGTTTGGTTATGGGCTTGGGTTTCGAACTGGTTGGGTGTGAGGTATCCGAGAGCGGAGTGTTTGCGTTGATGATTGTAGTAGCCTTCGATGTAT
>JAPLUL010000020.1:0-13191 GCA_026397635.1 Verrucomicrobiota bacterium
TGGAAGCATTTGTCCGAGAGGATCGGACGAATGTCACGGTTGAAGACGATCTTCTCAGCGGCAGCGGAGAAAAGAGGCAGGGTGAGCGGCAGCAGCAGGCAGAGTCGCATGGAGACCTATCATACGGCTGAAATGAGACGAGTTTGCGCCACGCGGCATGGTGTATCGTGCTTTCAAGCCTGCACGATGGTCTTGGATCATCCGCAGTCCACGCATTCGCATCGGAAGAGCTTCTGGCTGGAAGAACACTCTCTCCATGGCTTCAGGGCGTAAGCCTTACCCACCTCCTACCATGTAGCAAACTGTGCGCTGCAAATGACCTTCAAAGCCACCACACCCTCATGGACCCCATCGCCACGGGAAACAGCACGCTGTTTGTGGCTGGTGGTGTGACTGAGGGTGAAAGGGTTGCGTCGGTCATGACTGGCTTTCGATTTGATACGCCTCAAATGGGCTGCATTTGAGCCACGGCACTTCGGCGGAAAAACAAGATTTGTAAATAGAACGCAAGCAGCTAATCCCCACGCCTAGCCGTGACCGACCTCATCTCCCTCGAAAAACGCCATCTCTGGCATCCTTTCACGCCCATGCGGCAATGGTGCGCAGAGGAACACACGCCACTGATGCTGGTGGAAGGGCACGGCTGCACGCTGCGGGATCAGTTTGGCAACGAGTATCTCGACGGCAATGCCTCGATCTGGACGAACGCGCACGGCCATAACCACCCAGCGATCAACGCCGCTATCACGGAACAGCTCGGCAAGGTGGCGCACACCTCGTTTCTCGGTTTCACCCACGAACCGGCGATCCGATTGGCCAAAGAACTCGTGGATCTGGTGCCCGGCGGCAGGCTGACGCGGGCGTTTTTCACCGACAACGGCTCCACCGCCATCGAATCTGCCGTGCGCATGGCTTTGCAATTCTGGAAGCAAAACGGCAGGCCGCAGCGCGACACGCTGGTCGCCTTTGATCGCGCCTATCACGGCGACACACTCGGAGCGGCCAGTCTCGGCGGGATTCCACTCTTCAAAGGCAGCGGCAATGACTTCGGCTACCGCGTGGTGACGGTGTCGTCTGTTGAGGAGCTTGCGGCACTGGATGCGGACCACATCGCCGCCGTGATCATCGAGCCCCTCATCCAAGGTGCCGCGGGCATGCGCCTGTGGCCGAAGGGCATGCTGAAGGCGCTGGAAGCGTGGCGTCAGGCTCACGACGTGTTTTTGATCCTCGATGAAGTCATGACCGGCTTTGGCCGAACGGGCAGAATGTTCGCCTGTGAGCACGAGGACGTGGTTCCTGATTTCCTCTGCCTCGCGAAGGGTCTGACGGGCGGTTACCTGCCACTGGCGGTCACTTTGACCTCCGAACGCGTGTTTGAAGGCTTCCTCGGAGAACCGCATGAAGGCCGCACATTTTTCTACGGTCACAGCTACGCCGGCAGCCAACTTGGTTGCGCGGCGGCGCTGGCCAGCCTGCGTGTTTTTCGCGAAGATCGAGTGCTGGAACAGCTCCCGGCCAAAATCGCGCGTTTGGGCGAGTTGATGGCGAATCTGCCTAGCTTCCGGCAGTGCGGCATGATCGCCGCGATGACAGTGGATTCGCCGGATTTGACCCTAGGGGCCAAAATCTGCCTCGCCGCCAGAAAACACGGCCTGCTAACTCGCCCGATCGGCAACACGCTGGTGCTGATGCCGCCGCTGTGTGTCACGCTGAATGAGATCGAGCGCATGGTCACGGCGCTGCGGGCAGCGCTGGCCGAAGTCAGCGCAGCACCGTGATGAGCCAGTAAGATCCGTATCCGAGCAACGCCGTGGCTGGGATGGTCAAAACCCAGGCCCAGATGATGCGCTCCACGAGCGACCAGCGGACGGAATTCCAACGCTTGGCGGCACCGACGCCCATGATTGAGGTGGTGATGGTGTGAGTGGTGCTCACCGGCATGCCCAAGTAACCGGTGACGGCCAGGATCGTCGCGGCGGTCGTTTCAGCGGCAAAACCATGCACCGGTTTCATCTTGACCATCTTGTGGCCAAGAGTCTTGATGATGCGCCAGCCGCCCGCGTAGGTGCCAGCGGCCATCGTGAGGGCGCAGGTCATGACAATCCAGATGGGGATCGAAGCCGACTTGTCCGGAACTTGGAGGAAACTCAGCCAGGTTGGCAGGTTGTTGAGTTCACCGGCTTGGGTGGCAGCAAACAGGGTCAGCATGATCACCCCCATCGTCTTCTGCGCATCCGCCATGCCGTGACCGAAGCCCATGTAGCCAGCACTGATGATCTGGAGCCTGCCAAACACCGTATTCACCTTGTGCGGTCGCCAGTGGCGGATGAGCCAGAACAGCAAACCCATGAACAGGAAACCCACCACCAGCCCCAGCAGAGGCGAGCTGATCATCGGCACCACGACTTTGTGATAAATGCCTTCCATGCTCTCCTTGCCCGTCACTTTGTCGATCTTCACGCGTGACCAGATGAGCACATTCCAGTTGCCTCCAGCCGCACCCAGACTCGCGCCGATCAGACCGCCCACCAGCGCATGAGTGGAGCTCGAAGGCATCCCAAACCACCACGTCAGCAGATTCCAGATGATGCCAGCCAGCATGGCGCAAAATACCGTCAGCGTGGTCACAGCGACCACTTTGTCATCGACAATGCCGCTGTGGATGGTTTTGGCCACCGCCTGGCCGAAAAACGCACCGACCAAGTTCATGCTAGCCGCCAGCAGCAGCGCTTGGCGCGGGGTGAGCACCTTGGTAGAGACCACGGTGGCGATGGCGTTGGCCGTATCGTGAAAGCCATTGATGTACTCGAAGGCATACACCACGAGGAGGACAACGAGCAGCAGAAAGAGCGCGGAGGTCATGGGGCGCGGGCGCTGCCGATCAGGAGTTTTTCAGAACGATGTGGGCGACCACGTTGCCAGCATCGCGGCAGCGGTCCACGACCTTTTCCATGAGGTCGTAAAGGTCTTTGAGGATGATGACTTGCACGGTGTCCTTCTGACCGGTGTAAAGGTCACGCAGGCATTCCAGGATGAGCTTGTCCGCTTCGCCCTCCACCTGTTGGATCTTTTCATTGAGGGTCTTCACCCGCTCCAGGTGCAGTTTTTTGCGCAGTTCGGAGATGATGGTCACGACGACCTCGACTGCGGTGTCCATGAACTTGATCTGGCGGGAGAAATCGACGCCGCCCAGCCTTTCGCGGGAAATCATCACGCGCTCGGCGATTTTTTCGACGGTCTTGGGGATTTTGTAAAGCGCGTTGGCCAGCGCCTCAATGTCCTCACGCTCCAGCTCGGTCACAAAGGTGCGGCACAGCGCCTCGTCGATCTGCTGGGTGATTTTTTTGTCCTCCCGGCGGGTGGCGGCGAAGGAGTCGATGGTCTGAGAGGGATCGGCAGGCTGGGAAAGCAGTTTGTTCAGCGCCTGAACGCTCTGCTGCGCCTGGACGGCGCTGGCCTCGAGGAGGTCATAAAAGACGTCTGTTTTACCGAAAATCTTTTGGAAGGAGATCATGAGGGGCAGCCAGTTAGAGCGAGCGCCGGGGGGATGTCAATAGGGCGAAGCCAGGCCTTTGCGACATATGTGTCACCAAAAATGTGTCACCAAAAACAAAACCCGCCGGCTGCATGGCAACGGGCGGGTGATGAAAAGAGTTTGCTTCGGGAAAGGAAAATTAGCTGCTGGCGACAGCATCAGAGCCGCGCTCACCCGTGCGGATGCGGATGGCGTCCAGAATGGCGCTGACGAAGACCTTGCCGTCTCCGATTTTCCCAGTGTTGGCGGCTTTCACAATGGCGTCAACCACGGTGTCGGCACGGCTGTCGTCCACGACGACTTCAATCTTCACCTTCGGGAGGAAATCGACGGTGTACTCACTGCCGCGGTAGATCTCGGTATGACCTTTCTGGCGGCCAAATCCCTTGACCTCCACAACTGTCATTCCCTCGACTCCCACTTCGGAAAGGGCTTCTTTCACATCCTCAAGCTTGAACGGTTTGATGATCGCTTCGACTTTTTTCATGGTTAACGCAATTAGTAGTGTGGTTCACGAATTGCAACGATCAGAACCGTGGGAAGTTGAAATTTCCTGGCCCAACCTTTTGCAAAACTTTCTATCAGCCGGAAGCGTGCCAACTCTGGCTTCGATTTCCGCCAGCGGCTGCCCAACCGCCGGAACCAGAGCGTCACGTTGCATTCCCCGACCCACTGGTTTACCTCGCCAAATGCCCCGCCACACCACTTCCGTCCTGGCCTTATTTTTCGTCTGCTTTTCCCGCGCCGCCATGGCCCAGGACGCGCCGATGGAGCTGAAGCTGCAGTGGGAACCGGGACAGACCTATGTGCAGGAATCGGACACCGACACCACGAACTTCCTCACCGCTCTCGGCAAAACCAGCGACCAGAAGCTGCGGCTGCACCAGACCACCCGGATCACGGCACTCAAGAACGCCCAAAACCAGACTGAGGCCGAGGTTTTGATCGAATCCCTGCTCGGCGAGATGACCTACGAGGGAAAAAGCCATGCTTTTGACTCCAAAAACCCCGCAGCCTCCCACCCCGCTCTTCAGCGGACCCTCGGCGGAGCCGCCGGACGCGGCTTCACGCTGGTTTATGACGCAGAGGGCCGTTTTCTGGACGCGAAGAACACCGGCTCCATGGTCATGGGCGGAGCCACGCCGGACCTGACCTCCATCGCCGATGCCCGCCAGCTCGCCAGCCTTTACCGCCGTTCTCTGGAAATGGGCCTGCCCAAAATCCCCGTCCGCCCCGGCGACAAGTGGATCTCCGACGAGATCGTCCCCTTCCCCCAGACCGGGGCCGTTCAGGTGAAGCTCAACGCCAAATTCGATGGAATCGTGGACCGCGAAAGCCGTCGCCAGGCCCAAATCGCCTTTGAGGGCGTCATGAAATCCCAGCACGACAAAGACAGCAACGGTCGCGACTTGAGCACCCAGCGCCCCGTCACTCTTGGCGACGACTCCAAGGTCAACGGACACATCTTCTTCGACCTGGAGCGCAAAACCATCTCCCTGGCCGTCTTTTCCGCCACCATCCAGCTCAAGATCGAAGGCAAAGCCATGCCCGTGCGCCAGCAGGTCACGACCCGGCTCATCTCCATGAAGCCGACCGGGACTCCGTGATTCAAGCCGCCAGCAAAAAGGCCCGGCCTTCGATCCACGCACGCTGCGTGAAATGGGCGCAGATCGTCTCCCGGGCACCCCAGGCGGCCACTCCGGCCACGATGAAACTGGTCTCCCGCGCCGGCAGATCATCCGCCAGGCGCAGCTTCAAAACCTCCATCGTGCCATCCTGTGAGCCATCATCCACAATCACGCGCTCCCAGTCTGCAAACGTCTGCGACGGGCATGAGAACGGAGATGGCGGGGGCAGGCTGCAAGCAACGGCTTCATAGCCGGAGTTTAGGCCTGCGCACGCTTCATCTCAGCCCCCTGCGCAGCGAGTGCGGACGAAGCCAGTTTCGCGAGCGCTTCAGGCCCGATGGGCTCTTCCGCCTGCCAGGGTAGCCAGGCGGTGCGCTTGGCCTGCTTTTCCACCACTTCACGCAGGTAACGATGCTCGGAGGCTTCGCGGCGTTGCAGCAGCGGATCGCAGGAGCCGCTGTTGAGCAGGCTTTGATTGATGACCCAGGCAAAGGGCTCGATGCGGGCACGCCGCAGGTCCTCCTGTAAGGCAGCGGCTTCATGCACGGGCGTGGCCTCGGGCAGCGTGACGAGCAGGATGCGGGTGAAGTCGGGATCACGCAGGCGTTCGAGCAGTTTGAGGACTTCCTCGGGCTGCGTGCTGCGGGCTTGGCGTTCGAGTTCACGCTGGTAAGCCTCGCTCGCATCGAGCAGGAGCAGCGTGTGGCCGGTGGGCGCGGTGTCGAGCACGACGAAGCGGCCCGTGCCGCGGCCCACTTCACGCGCAAAGGCACGAAACACGGCGATTTCTTCCGTGCAGGGCGAGCGCAGGTCTTCTTCCAGCAACGCGCGGCCTGCTTCATCCATCGCCGCGCCTTGAGCCAGCATAACTTCGCCCTGGTAAGCGGCGGTCTCGGCGGCAGGGTCGATCTTGCTCAACGTCAGGCCTTCCACTTGTCCGGCCAAAGTTTGCGCCACATGCGCGGCGGGATCAGTCGTGCTGAGATGTACGGAATGGCCACGTCGTGCGAGCATGACTGCGATGGCGGCAGCGACGGTGGTCTTGCCCACACCGCCCTTGCCCATGGTCATGATCACGCCATGGCCCTGCTGCTCCATGGTGCTGACGAGGTCTTCGAGGGATTCAAGCGGGGAGATGGCGTCAGCTTTGGACTGCGGCAGCCCTGCTGCCGGGGAGAAAACATCGCTGTCTGAATTCGTGACATCTTGGGACCTCGGCGCCAGCAGGGCTGGCTCGGGAAAGCGGCAGCAGGCTGCCGCAGTCCAAAGGGCTTCGCCCTCCAGAAGCACACGCAGGCCGCCGATGCCGAGGATGTTGATGGGCCTCAGTGGCACGATGAAACTCGGCATGGAGCTGATGAACGCTGCGGATGCCTCCAAAGCGGCCCAACCACGCTGCTGCATGGCCTGTGCGGTCACATCTTCCGGGCACTGGGTCTCAAAGGTGCCGTTCACGACGAGGCATTGATTGCCCACGCCGATGGCACGCAGCTCTTGGGACGTGCGTTCCGCTTCACGCAGCGCCGCACCTTGTGGACGGCTCACGAGCACGAGCGTGGTGGCTTTGGCATCGGCGAGCGTCTTGACCGTGGCTTCATAAATGACGCGCTGCTTTTCCAAACCGGCCAACGGTCCGAGGCAGGACGTGCCGCTGGTGTTTTTGTCGAGAAACTGATCCCACGCCTTCGCGAGGCTCATGAGCCGCAGCGTGTGGCCCGTCGGGGCGGTGTCGAAGATGACATGATCATAGTCCTTCGCGGCCTCGGGATTGCCGATCAGTCCCGAGAACTCATCAAAAGCCGCGATCTCGACCGTGCAGGAGCCGGAAAGCTGCTCCTCCATGCTGCGCAGCGCCGCCTCTGGCAGCAGGCCGCGCATGGGGCCGATGAGGCGCTCGCGATACGCGGCAGCGGCCTCGACGGGGTTGATGTTCATCGCATCCAGACCCGGCGCACCTGCGATGGGCGTGGGCGCATTCGTGAGCTTCGTTTCGAGCACCTCGTCCAGGTTCGAAGCCGGGTCCGTGCTCACCAAAAGGACGCGTTTGCCGGCATCGACGAGTTTCAGTGCTGCAGCGCAGGAGAGCGAGGTCTTGCCCACGCCGCCTTTGCCGGTGAAAAAGAGGAAGCGCGTCGAAGTAGCAGCCTCGGGCTGGTAAGGAGGCAGTTTCATGATGCCACCTCTGCTCTGCCGAGTGCCGCACGGAACCAGCCGGGGCGCTCGTCCTTCGTTGGGTAGCGCCCTTTGAGATGCACCTCGCCATCCCAAAAGATCAGCGGCAGAGCTTCCGCACCTTCTTTGTCTAAAACAACCTTCACGGCTGGATTCTGCACAAAGGCCATCGGTTGCTGACCGAGGTTGTAGCGCTCGATCTTGATGCCATGCGTGCCGAGCTGAGACAGCATGGCGGCGAAGTTCACGAGATCAGGATCAATCTCCGTGCCGCAGATGCCGGTGGAGCAGCACATGGGCGGGTCATAGACTTGGATGGTTGTCATGGTGGGAGAAGGAAAGGTGTTGGCGTCGCGGCTGCGTTGCCATGGGGTATGTTCCCCACTTCGCGCGAGTCAAACTACTTGGCCGAACCGCCAAGTAAATGACCGTGGCAACGCGGATCATGGCGCAAGCTGCGCCGGAATTGTGGACTCCAGCCACCACGGAGATGAGAGGACCTTGATGATTCCGTAAAAAGCGACTGCCGCAATCTCACCCCAGTTTTCACGCCAAGCGGCCCGTGATGTAGGACTCGGTCAGAGGATCGTTCGGGTGGTTGAAGATCGTCATCGTGTCGTCTTCCTCGATCAGCTTGCCTTTGTAGAAGAACGCGGTGCGGTCGGCGATGCGCTTGGCCTGCTCCATGTTGTGCGTGACGATGACAAAGGTGTACTGGCCGCGCAGTTGCAGAATCAGCTCCTCGATGCGCGCGGTGGCGATGGGATCAAGCGCGGCGCAGGGTTCATCCATCAACAAGATGCGCGGCTGCAAGGCGATGGCACGTGCGATGCATAAACGCTGCTGTTGGCCGCCGGAAAGGCCGGTGGCCATCTCATGCAGGCGGTCTTTGACCTCATCCCACAACGCGGCGGATTTCAGGCTGCGTTCGGCGGCTTCTTCGAGATCGTGGCGGTCCTTGATGCCAGCGACACGCAGGCCATAAACGGCGTTTTCGAAAATGGAACGCGGGAAGGGATTGTACTTCTGGAACACCATGCCCACATTGCGGCGCAGATTGATGACATCGACGTTCGAAGCGTACAAATCGACGCCGTCGATCTTGATGCTGCCGCTCACGACGCGGGCGGACTCGACGAGGTCGTTGATGCGGTTGATGGAACGAATGAGCGTGCTTTTGCCACAGCCGGAAGGGCCGATGAGGGCCAATACGTCTTTGCTGTGCATGTTTAGATCGACATCGAACAGCACTTGGTGGTCGCCATACGCATAGTTGAACTTCTCCACCTGGATGAGCGGCTCTTCGGAGGCTGGAACTGAAGTTTCGGCGGCCATGTCAGCTGAAGGTGCCACGAAGATAAGACTCCGTCAGCTTTTCGAGGGGATTGGTGAAGAGCTCTTCCGTGGGAGCAAATTCGACGAGCTTGCCGAGGTGAAGGAAGGCGGTGTAATCCGAGACGCGCACGGCCTGCTGCATGTTATGCGTGACGATGACGATGGTGTATTGCTGAGCGAGCTGATGCATCAGCTCCTCAATCTTCAGCGTCGAGATGGGATCGAGCGCGGAGCAGGGCTCGTCCATCAGCAGCACATCCGGCAGCGTGGCGATGGCACGGGCGATGCACAGGCGCTGCTGCTGGCCGCCGGAGAGCGCGAGGGCGTTGGCATTGAGGCGGTCTTTGAGCTCATCCCACAGCGCGGACTGGCGCAGCGAGCGCTCGACGGCCTCATCGAGCACGGACTTATTCTTCTCACCGTGGATGCGCAGGCCGTAGGCAACGTTCTCGTAGATGCTCTTCGGGAACGGATTCGACTTCTGGAAGACCATGCCGACCTGCTTGCGCAATTGCGTGAGATCGACATCGGCATCGTGGATGTTTTTGCCTTTCACGAGTACTTCACCCTTCGTGACGCGAGCGCTGGGCACGCGGTCATTCATGCGGTTGATGCAGCGCAGCAGCGTGCTTTTTCCGCAGCCTGAGGGGCCGATGAGGGCCGTAACGCGGTGGCATTTGACCTTCAGGTTGATGTCAAAGAGCGCCGGACTCGTGCCGTAGCAAAAATCCATGCCGCGCACCTGAACAACAGGCGGCGGCGTGGTTTTGGCGGTGGAATCGGCAGACATGAGAGGAGAGGCGTTTACCAGCGATACTTGGCGCGCAGACGTTGGCGCAGCAGCACCGAACTGGCGGCCAAAGAGGCGACGAGGACGAGGAAAACGAAGACGGAGCCGTATTGTGCACGCTCCGAGTATTCGTTCTGCGGGATCTTGGCGGCGAGGGTGTAGATGTGATACGGCAGCGCCTGCACGGACTCCGTGAAGATGCCGAGGAAGCGTGACACGCTCTGCTCCCAATGCGCGAAAATGGACGCGTCAGCGGGCAGCGGCGGCAGGTCTTTCTGCCAGGGCAGCTTGTCTTTGAAGGCCAGCGCGGCGGTGAACATGATCGGGGCCGTCTCACCAGCCGCACGGGCGATGCCGAGGATGCTGGAGGTCAAAATGCCGGGTGTGGCGAAGGGCAGCACGCTGTAACGAATCGTCTGCCAGCGCGTGGCACCAAGAGCCATGGATGTTTCGCGGAACCCCTGCGGCACGGCTTGAAGGCACTGCTCGCTGGCGGTGATGATGACGGGCAAGATGACGAAGGCGAGTGTGAAGCCGCCGGAAAGTACGCAGGTGTCCCAACCTTCAAAGCTGAGCGTCGTGAAGCCGAGCGGAATGGCAAACACGGAACGATCTGCTGGCACATCGACAAACACCGGCGCGGTCAACACGAAGGCACCGAGACCAAAAAGGCCGAAAACGACGGAAGGGACGCCAGCGAGGTTCAAAATGGCCAAGCGCACCATTTCGAGGAACTTGCCATGCTTCGCGTACTCACTCAGATAGATCGCGCAAGCGACGCCGAGGAACAACGCGACACCGACACTGACGATGACGAGCAACGCGGTGCCGACAATCGGCCCCAGGATGCCTCCACCGGAGTAAGCGATGGTTTTTTCGGAGCGGAAGTTATCGCCGAGCTGCTTCTTGATGGCGTCAGCGCCGTTCACACCGGTTTCGTAGTGGTTGCCCTGCTTGTCCTCAATGACGTGAAGCTGAGATGGCAGCTCGGTGAGGAACTGCGTGTTCACAAAGGGCCACTTGGATTGGAATGTGACAGGCGCTCCTTTGATGAAGATGTGCAACATGATCGCCATGGTGATGATCACCACCATGTAGCTGCCTACGCGCAAAGCCCAGCGCGCGGCGGTCTCGCGCTTCTGGATGCCGGAGTTGTCGCCAGCGAAAGGATTCTCGGTGGTGGGAACGGGGTTCATGCCTTGTGGGGTTCGAAGCGGCGGGCCACGGCACGAGCGCACCAGTTGACGAGCAGAGAGATGGCAAACAGCACGATGCCGACCATGAACAGCGCCTGCCAGTGCGAGCTACCGCGAGAGACTTCGCCGAGTTCCTGCGCAATGATGCCGGTGAGCGTGTGCGCAGGCTGGAAAATGACGCCGGGACCGGCGCTAAAGTCGGGAATGGCGATGCGGTTGCCCGCGACGAGCAGCACAACCATCGTCTCACCGATCACGCGGCCCAGACCAAGCAAAATCGCAGAAAGAATCCCGGAGATACCGGCGGGAACGATGACGCGGAAGACGGTTTGCAGTTTCGTGGCTCCGAGAGCGTCCGACGCGTCGATGTAGGCACGCGGGACGTTGTTCAGCGCATCTTCGGAGAGGCTGAACATTGTCGGCACGGCCATGAAGGCGAGCAGGCAACCGGCGTTGAACATATTAAGGCGTTCCTGGATCGGGAAACCCGGCACCCATTGCAGCCAACTCACCTCGCTAAAATCTTTGATCAAATTACCGACGAGTGAAATGCCAATGAAGCCGAGCACGACGGAAGGAATGGCCTGAATGAACTCGATGATCGGCTTGATGATCTCTTTCTCTCGCTCGGAGGCGAACTGGTTCGTGTAGATCGCAGCAGTCACGCTGACCGGCGTGGCGATGAGGATGGCGATGAGCGCGATGACGAGAGAGCCGGTGAGCAGCGGCACGAAACCGAAGAAATCCTGCCAAGAGCTGTTCGTGATCCACTGGGAGCCGAAGAAGAACGCGGCGATGACGCTGATCATGGAAACAGGCTTGTCCGAGCGCCATTGGTCGAGTTGCAACTCCGCTTCGCGCATTTCCTGCACATGCAAAGGGAGCTTGGCACGCACATCGGCTAGCATGGCGGTGGCGGCAGGTGTTCCAGCTTCCTGAGGGAGCGAAGCGGAGGCTTTTTCGGCGGCTTTGACGTAAGTTTCGAGCTGCTCTCGCAATTCTCCGGTGCGAGCGGTGAGTTCCTTGGTGCGCTCCTCAATATTGACCTCTTCAGCGACGGAAGCCTCGGCTTCTGCGGCTAAACTGGCCTTCTTTTCTGCATCTTTGGTCTTGGCGGCGGCCTCGAGCAGGCGCTGACGGTTCGTTTCGAGGACGTGAAACTCGTCAGCCTTCTCTTTAGTCTCCTGCGCATGCTGCTTGAGTTCATCGAGCACTTCTTGAAGCCCCTCTGGCGCTTCTTCGAATTCCTCCTGGGCGGAGGTGAGCGCTTCGAATTTCGTCCGTGCTTCGCGATCTTTCGCCATGAATTCGGCGGCGAGAGTTTGCAGGAAGGCCGGGAGATCGGTGACTTCAGGAGACAGCGCGGCGAACTCGGTCTGAAGCTGTTTTTTTTCCGCTGCGGTGAAGAGATCGGGGTACACCAGCGAGGCAGCGGCCTCTTCGGCGGCTTTTTGCTGTTCTCGACGCAGGGTGTCGAGTTTGTCAGCGGCGGCCGGCGGGACTTGTTCCAGAGCCTGTTCGAGTGTCTCGCGCTGCTGAGTGGCTTTTTCCTCGGCCTGGTTTCTGAGCAAAAAGGCCGCGTCCCGGCGATCACGGGCGGTTTTACTCAGTGTTTCCAGCGAACCACTCACCGACTGACGCAGGCTGCTAGAGAGCGACTGGTGCTCTTTGAGCGGTTTGTCGATGATGTCGCAAAACTCCAGTCCAGCGCGGCGGTAGGTGACGAGTTCGTTGCGGTAGGTAGGCAGGAAGTCGATGCCCTCGCGCAGGAGGAAGAGCATGATTAGCACCAGCACGATGACGGCAGTGCTGGCGTTCAAGCCGAAGAAGTATTTGATGACCTGCTGTGGGTCCATCCCCAGAATGGTACGCTTGCGATTCCTGACGAGCAGGGTACGCAACGGGGGCCGAGGGGGTGACTCAGAACTGTCCATGCAGGTTATTTCGGCCCTCTAAACAAGAATCCGGCGAAGAGAAGCAGCGGGGCTGCGGCAGAAGTCGATGAACGCCTTGGTGGTGCCGGTAGGCTCGCCATTGGTGTAGAGGAAGGTGGGGCGTGAGAGCACATAGCTCTTTACGGTCGAAGGATTCGGCGAAGCACCGTCGATGCTGACGACCTTGATGCCCTTGGAGCCAGAATAGGCATAGCCGATGTACCCGATGCCGTTGGCGTTGGAGGCCACTTCAGAGACGATCTGCTCGTTGCCGGCCATTTTCTGGCTGTTGGAGCCGTATTCGCGGCCTTTCATGGCCATGGTCATGAAGTCCTTGTAGGTACCGGAGGAGGTATTGCGGGTATAGACGGAGATTGGACCCGGGGTGCCGCCCACTTCGCTCCAGTCCTTGATGTCACCAGCGAAGATCTGCATGATTTGCTTCTTTTTGAGATCGGCGACGGGGTTGTTCTTGTTCACCACGACGGTGATCATGTCCCAGGCGATCTCGATCTCGTTCAAGGCGATGCCCTTGCTGCGGCAGAGGGTTTTTTCATCGGCCTTCACCTTGCGGGAAGACATGCCGATCTCGGCGGTGCCG
>JAPLUL010000059.1:0-28094 GCA_026397635.1 Verrucomicrobiota bacterium
ACACCGCGTTCACCGTGATGCCCATGCGGGCAGATTCCTTCGCCAGACTTTGCGTCAGCCCGATCACACCCGCCTTCGCCGCTGCATAATTCGTCTGCCCGGCAGGCGAGGAGATGGCGCTCAGCTAGGCGATGTTCACGATGCGCCCCTGCCGCTGCCGCATCATCGCGGGCAGCACCGCCTGGCAGCCGTGAAAGACCGCGTTCAGGTTCGCATCCAGTACGCGCGACCATTGCTCCTGCGACATGTTCGCCAGCAGTGCGTCCTCGTGGAAGCCCGCGTTGTTGATCAAAACACCCAGCGCACCCGCTTTGGCCTCGATTTCAGTCAGTGCGGTCTTCCAGGCCTCGGGAGAGGTGATTTCGAGCGTGATCAAATCAGCGCGCTCAGGAAAACGTGCCGCCAGCTCCTCGGCACGCTCACGGCGCTCACGCACGCCCAAAAACACACGGCAGTCCGCCTCCTTTGTGAGGAAATATTCGGCGGTGGCAAGGCCCAGTGCCCCATTCGCGCCAGTGATCAGGATAGTGCGGCTCATGCCCCAGTCTTGGAGTTTCAAGTTCCAGGTTTCAAGTTCAGAAGGAGTTCATTTCTGCGCTGCGCTCCAGACCTGTGGCGACCGCACTCCTGGCCCTGCCAGATGAATCAATGGCCCACTTTATTCGGTGAGCCCCATCGCGCCGCGACGTAGGCCATCGATCCTGTGGGAGAATAAGCGCGGGAACACCACGCGGCATACCGCAGAACTCGGCGACATCAATCGCCTGCCACCCAGCCGCACCCAAGTGCACTTGGATCATCATCTGGCTCCAAGCATTTACCGGAGCTTCGCGAAAATGGGTGGGTAAAAGCAGAAGGGATTTTGAGGTTTAGGTCTCCAGCAGGGCCCACGCATGAAATCGAAAAACTGAATCCAGCCGCTGTTGTGTCTCCCACAGATTCATGGAGGCCCGCAGATTTTCTTCCTGCCTGACGAATGCGGCATCCGCCCCCTCACCTAACCTCTCCCCGCGCCCTGTGGCAGATCATGGGAGCACCCATCGCGGGGAGAGGGACTGCAAAAGGGGGCGGTTTCGATGAAGGCGAGTCCCTGACAGCGCTGCCTAGCTGGAAGGCCCGCTTTCAGTTCCCTCTCCCCCCCGCGCACCGCCTGCGTGGTGGTCTGTTTGGTCTCTGCGGGGAGAGGTTAGGTGAGGGGAACTGTCACCATGGTTGATCCATCTCCGAATCTGGCATCTCCCGCCCTCCTGTGCCACCAGCTACCCACTCAATTCAGCGCGGCGGCTTTTTTGTTTTGCCATCTCCTGTAATCATACAGGAGATGGCATTCAGTCGCACCTAGCTCACTGGCATGGTTCTTGGGTGGGCTCTTGCGTTGGCTCCTGCGTTATGCTTGCGCGTGAAAAATTGATTTACCCACCCACATTCACACTCACCTCCGCGCTCCACAGGCCGACCTGGTGGTCGTCCACGCGGTAGATGGCGCGGTATTTCCATTTCGTCAGCGCGGTGGGGAAAGGAGTGGTGTCCAGGTAGCCGGGGGTGGTGTCAAAGGTCAGCACCACCCAGCCCTTGCCATCGCCGCGGTCCACTTGGATCTCGCACTGGTCCAAGTGCTTGCCAAGGCCCTGCCAACCCCAGCCGAGCTGCACCCCGGCGGCAGAGAGGATGGCGGAACAAAATGTCTGGCATATGTCTGGCATCTTTTCTCGGCGCTCACGCACGCCCAAAAACACGCGGCAGTCCGCCTCCTTCGCGAGGAAATATTCGGCGGTGGCAAGGCCCAGTGCCCCATTCGCGCCCTTCAGATCACGCTATCACGGCCCTTTCTGGCTTCAGCGAGTTTCCAGTTTCAGGTTTCAAGTTCAGCAGGAGTTCATTTCAGGGATGCACCCCACACCTGTGGCGAACGCACCCCGGGCCGCGCTTCGCCGCCGGGAATGACGATTTGGCCGCTCCAGAGCACCGCGTTCGTCGTGACGAGTGAAAACGGTACTTCGCCCGCTGTGGACCACGCCTGCGATTTCAGGTCAAAGGCCAGGACCTCACGCGGAAGGCCGGGATGCTTCGATTTGGGCTCGAAATTCGCGTTCGCGCCGTCATCACCGCCGAGGATCAGGATTTTGCCATCGACCACTGGAGCCGGATTCGGCGCGGCGACGGCCACGCGGGGCATGTCGGCCAGTTTTTGCCAGCCTGTGTCCGGTTGGTAGGCCCAGGCATCGTTCAGCCACTCGCGCTCCGGTTTGCCATCGCGGCCGGGCTTCAAGGCCGCGCCGCTGAACAGATGCACCGCGCCGTGCGCAGCGGCCATGCAGCTCAAAATGCGTGGTTGGCCGGGGCAGGGGGGGAGTTCCTGCCATGGCGCGTTCTTTTGTTTCAAATCGAGCGCCCAGAACGTGTTCAGCGCCCTTGTCGCGGTTGGCGTTTCGATGCCACCGGCGAGGTAGATCACGTCATCGAGCACGCAGCCGCTCATGAAGGCGCAGGGTTTCGGCAGGGGCGGCAAGGGAGCTTCTTTTTGCAGCCAGAACACCTCGCGAAAATGCGCCGTGGCATTCCCGCCGCCCACGATGACGAGTCCTTCCGGCGTGGTGATGCTGACGCCGTAGCCGTTGGGTTTCGGCAGCTTGCCAAGGATGCGCCACTGACCGTCTGGTTTGTCGAGCGCGAAGACGGTGGCATACCAGAGCTTCGTGCCGCCTTCCCACGGCATCTTGTCGATGAAATGCGTCCCGCCAGCCACAACGAGCGCACCGCTGCTCACCCCGGCGAAGGAACCGGCGAAGCCTCGTTCATCAGGCAGCGGCGGCAGTTGTGACCAGTTCAAATCAGCGGCGGTGGCGGCAACGGTGAGGGACATGAAGCTGAGAAGCGTGCGGCGCATGGTCGGCACTTAACGCGGTTTTGCTGATAGTTTCGGCACGTTCGGTGCTTATTTTTGGCACTCCAATGCTTACCCTCTCCGGCAAATCCCACGGCAAATTCTGCGACGGCGTCTCGCGTCGCGATTTCATGCGCATCGGCGGTCTCGCCATGGGCGGCATGTCATTGCCGGAGCTTTTGAAGGCCGAAGCGGAGGCCAAAGCGGGCCGCAGCTTCAAATCGGTGATCATGATCTACATGTGTGGCGCTCCGCCGCATCAGGACATGTATGATTTGAAGATGGACGCGCCGCTGGAGATCCGCGGCCCTTATAAGCCCATCAAGACCGCCGTCCCCGGCATCCACATCTCCGAGCATGCGCCGCGTCTCGCCAAGATCATGGACAAGCTGGTGCCCATTCGGAGCATGTACGGCTCTCCGAATGGAGCGCATGACAGCTTCATCTGCTACACCGGCAAGGCACCGCCCCCGAACGGTGGTGGCGCACCGACGGGCCGTCTTTCGGACCCGCCTTCCTTCGGTTCGGTCATTTCCAAGCTCAATGGCCAGGCGGATCCTGCGATCCCTGCTTTCGTCGGCCTCGCGCCCAAGGCCGGTCATCCGCCCTACGGCTCGCCGGGGCATCCCGGTTACTGCGGTAACACGCACTCTGCCTTCCGTCCGAACGGCACGGGCGTGGAAGATCTCCAGCTCAACGGCATCACGCTCGATCGTCTCGAAGACCGTCGCTCGCTGCTGGATGGGTTCGACAATTTCCGCCGCGAACTCGACTCCAGCGGCCTGGTCAGCAGCATGGACGCCTTCAACCAGCAGGCGCTGAACGTCCTCACCAGCAGCAAGCTGCTCACCGCGCTCGATTTGAGCAAGGAGACCGTCAAAACGCGTGAACGTTACGGCAAGGGCGATCCGAAAAACTACGGCGACGGTGCCCCGCTCAATCTTGAGCATTTCCTCCTGGCCCGTCGCCTCGTCGAGGCTGGTGCGCGGGTGGTGACGCTGAATTTCGGACGCTGGGACTTCCACGACAACAATTACCCGCAACTCCTGCGCCACCTGCCGCTCTTCGATCAAGGCATGAGCGCCCTCGTCGAGGATCTGCACGAGCGCGGCCTCGATCAAGACGTGGCCGTCGTCGCTTGGGGCGAATTTGGCCGCACACCGATCGTGAACAAGGACGGCGGTCGTGATCACTGGCCGCGTGTCGGCGGTGCGTTGCTCGCTGGTGGCGGTTTGCGCACCGGTCAGGTCATCGGTGCCACCGACAAACTCGGCGGCGAACCCACCGAACGCCCCGTGCATTTCGGCGAGGTCTTCGCCACGCTCTACAAGCACATGGGCATCGACACCGTGAAGACCACGCTCAACGATCTGACGGGTCGTCCGCAGTATCTCACCGACTCCTGGCAGCCGATGCCAGAGTTGATTTGAGGCCATCTCGGCGGCGAGCCGGGGGCCGCCATGCGGATGCGGCACTGTGGATCACTCCGTCTCGACGACCTCCAACGCAGGCAACTGCACCCCCTCATAAATCTCCACGAGCGGCAGATCAAAGCCCAGGCAGGCCAGCGGAATAACGCCCTCATCACCGACAAAGACGGCGCGCTTAAACCCTGTGTTATCGCGTTGCTGCACCACGACCTCTTTGTTTGTGCTGTTCACCAGCAGATAAGTCTCCAGGGATGGGATGGTCAGATAGGCGTCGAGCTTTTCACCCTCATCGGTGCGGCGGGTGGATTCTGACAACACCTCCACGATGACATTCGGCTGGTCTTGAAACGACTCGTCCACCGGGTTGGGCTGGCAGACCACCTGCACATCTGGGTAGTAAAAGCGAACGTGATTGGGAAACCGCACGCGGACTTTGGTGTCGCTGTTGAAGGGGCGGCATTTCTTGCCGCGCAGCCGGGTTCCAAGGCTGAGGAAAATATTCCCGGCGATGATGTGGTGGATGTTTTTGGCTCCAGCCATCGCATAAACAGCGCCACCGACGTACTCATGTTTGGCGGGCGATTTGAGTTCGCTGGCGAGGTAGGCTTCCGGCGTGACGAGCTGATGGCGGAGGGCGGCTGACATGGCTTCATGTGTAGCTACTGGCCGCAATTTGGCAATGCCTGCCTCCGCCACGTCGAGGCAGGCTGTGCGGGCCGCGGCTTTGGGCATCATGGTGGACGCGCGAGGCAGCATTTGGGAAACCCCGGACAGTTAGGTTGCTTGCCCCAGTGCCGCGCTTATAGGACGGCATGCATCCGATCAAAACAACCATCCCAGAGGGATTGGCACTCAAAGAGGGCGATGAAGCCGACCTTCGGGTGGTCATTCAAGGTGGCGTCTTGGTCGTGACCAAGGTTCTGCGGCAAAAGAGCTCGGAATCCTCCACGCCCGACTACAAGGTCAAGCTGGGGGCCTGGAATCGAAAGTAACGCGCGCGGAAAGGCTGGGCGGAACCCAGGCGTATTTCGTGACGCATGTCGTTCCCGCATCCAGTTCATCCCATCAGCCGCCGTGACATGCTTCAGGCGGGCGCTGTCGGTTTGCTGGGACTCGGGATGAATCATCTCAGTGCGTTGCAGGCGATGACCGCAGCCACGCAGCCGGCACGGGCCAAATCGGTGATCTACATCTTCCTCAGCGGTGGTCTGGCGCAGCAGGAGAGCTTCGACATGAAGCCGGACGCACCGATGGAGTATCGTGGCGAGTTCAAGTCCATCCGCACACGCACTCCCGGTCTGCACATCTGCGAGCACCTGCCGAATTTGGCGCGCATTTCGAACAAGTGGTCGCTCGTGCGTTCGCTCACGCATGGCAGCAGCGATCACTCGCTGGGGCATCACATCATGCTCACGGGCCGCAGTGATGCGCCGCTCGGCTTTGATCCCAGCAAGCCGAAGAAGTCCGATCATCCCAGCATCGCTGCGCTGGCCACCGCACTGCTGCCAAAGCGCAAAGACAATCTGCCGCCATCCATCGTGCTGCCAGACAAGCTCGTGCATCGCGTGGGACGCACGCTCGCCGGCCAGTTCGGTGGCATGCTCGGTTCGCAGCATGATCCATGGTTCTTGGAGATGTCCCCTTATCACCCGGATCACTATGGGGCCTATCCGCAGTATCTGTTTCATCATGAGCGCGGCTTTGAAAAAGACGAGAAGCTGAAGTTCCAAGCCCCGCATCTCTCCCTGCCGCAGGGACTGACCCTCGATCGCGTGATGGATCGCGTCTCGCTGCGCAACGCGTTCGAAGCGCAAACCAACGATCTCACCGCGCTCGCGGGTGATGAAGCCTTCGACTCCACCCGCCAGGCCGCCATTGGCCTGCTGAGCAATCGCAAAGTGCATGACGCCTTCAGTTTGGAGAAGGTCGATCCCAAGCTGCTCGACCGCTACGGCCGTCACAGCTTCGGCTGGTCGCTGCTCATGGCCAAAAACCTCGTGCAAAGCGGTGTGCGGCTCGTGCAGGTCAATCTCGGCAACAACGAGACCTGGGACACGCACCAGGCCGCGTGGCCGAATTTGAAGAACTTCCTGCTGCCGCCGATGGACCAGGCCGTGAGCGCCTTGATCGAGGATCTCGATGCCAGCGGTCAGCTGGATGAGACACTCATTGTCATGGGCGGTGAATTTGGCCGCACGCCGAAAATTTCCAGCATCACCCCTACGGCACTGCCAGGCCGTAATCATTGGGGCCACGCGCAGAGCATCCTGCTTGCAGGTGGCGGCATTCAAGGCGGCCGCGTCATCGGCGAGACCGACAAAGTCGGCGGCTATCCCATCAGCGATGCCCAAACGCCGGAAAACTTCGGCGCCACGATCTACGAAGCGCTCGGCCTACCCCGCGAAACGATCTGGAAAGACTTCACCGGCCGCCCGCACACGCTCTACATGGGTTCGCCGATGGGTGGGCTGACCTGAAGTGGTCCGATTAGCCCGCTTATTTTTCAATCAACGCCACGGCGGCAAGAGAGATGTCAATCACCCCGTAGGTTTGCGCCAACCAACCCCCCCAGCCATGCTCAACATCTACTCCCAATCCAGCGGCGGCTTCTGCGATGGTGTGTCGCGTCGAAACTTCCTCAAAATTGGCGGCCTCGCCATGGGCGGGCTGTCATTGAATGATGTGCTGCGTGCCGAAGCGGCGCAGAAAGCGGGCAAGTCACACAAGGCGGTGATCATGGTCTTCCTGCCGGGTGGTCCTTCACATCAGGACATGTTTGACCTGAAGCCGGACGCGCCGAGCGAGATCCGTGGCGAGTTCAAACCCATCTCCACCAACGTCCCCGGCATCCAAATTTGTGAGCATCTGCCGCGTCTCGCCAAGATGATGGACAAATGCACGCTCATCCGCTCGCTGGCCGACTGCGACAGTGGCCACGATGCCTTCCAGTGCCTCACCGGCCGCAGCGCGAAGCGTCAGCCGCCTGGTGGCTGGCCGTCGATGGGTTCCATCGTTTCCAAGCTCGAAGGCAGCGTGAATCCGGCCATGCCCGCGTTTGTCGGCCTCGCGCCGAAGATGGGCCACATGCCCTGGGCGCGCACGGGCGAGCCGGGCTACCTCGGCGTCGCGCATGCGCCCTTCCAGCCGAATCGCGGCGGCGGCACGGAGGACATGTCGCTCAATGGCATCACACTCGATCGTCTCGGCGACCGCAAGACGCTGCTGAGCAGTTTCGACAGCCTGCGCCGCGATCTCGACGCCAGCGGCCTCATGGGCGGTGTGGATGTCTTCAATGAACAGGCGCTCAATGTGCTCACGAGCCCGAAACTGCTCCACGCGCTCGATTTGAACCGCGAAGACCCGCGCATCGTCGAGCGCTATGGCCAAGGCGAGAATCGCAACCGCGACGACGGTGGTCCGCGCCTCACCAGCCACTTCCTGATGGCCCGTCGCCTTGTGGAAGCCGGTGCGCGCGTGGTGACGCTCGCCTTCAGCCGCTGGGACTATCATTCCAACAACTTCGGCCAGCTTCGCGAAGACTTGCCGCTACTCGACGCTGGCCTGACCGCACTGATCACCGATCTGCACGAGCGAGGTCTCGACCAAGACGTGTCGGTGGTCGTGTGGGGTGAATTCGGTCGCACACCGAAGATCAACGACAAAGGCGGCCGCGATCACTGGCCGCGTGTCGCCTCCGCGTTGCTCGCCTGCGGCGGCATGCGTCATGGCCAGGTTATTGGTGCCACCGATAAGCACGCCGGCGAACCCACCGACCGCCCCGTCGCCTTCGGTGAAGTCTTCGCCACGCTGTATAAACAGATGGGCATCGACGTGACCAAAGCCACACTCAAGGATCTCACCGGCAGGCCGCAATATCTTGTGGATGGCAATCTTCCGATGGCGGAGCTGATTTGATTTGAGACTTTGCGAATCGGACGCCGTCAGTTATTTTGCGCCATGAAACTCACTGCCGTCTATGAACCCGCCACCGAAGGCGGCTATACCTGCTGGGTCGAAGAAATCCCAGCCGCCATCTCGGAGGGAGAAACGCTCGAAGAGGCCGAAACGAACCTCATGGACGCGCTCAAGCTCGTCTTGGAATGCCAGCGCGAGCTTTCGGACCAGACTCGCAGCCAGCAAAGCGTCAAACGTGCTCTCGTTCTCGCGGCATGAAGCTCGCGGATCTGGAGCGGCATCTCCGCCGACACGGCTGTGAGCTGTATCGGGAAGGCGGCAGCCATTCGATCTGGTGGAATACCGCCAATCGCAAGATCACCAGCGTTCCCAGGCATCGCGAGGTCAAAGACAACACCGCACGTGCCATCTGCAAGCAGTTGGAGATTGCTGCTCCTTGATTGAGCGCCTTCAAATCCAAGAACGCGACTTCCGCCGACAAGATTCTCATTCTCAGCCCGTAGGTTCTCGCCGTCATGAACCTGCCCCGCCTCACTCTCCTCGCCGCCCTCGCGTCTTCTTCGGCTTTTGCCGCCGATGCACCGCGTCCGCTGAATTTCGCGAACGACATCGTTCCCATCCTCACCAAGGGCAGTTGCAACTCGGGTGGTTGTCACGGCAAATCCGGCGGACAGAACGGCTTCAAGCTCTCGTTGCTCGGCTTTGAGCCGCAGGAAGACTATGAGCACATCGTCAAGGAAGCGCGTGGCCGTCGTGTGTTCCCTGGATCGCCGGAGCAGAGCCTGCTTTTGACGAAGGGCACCGCGCAACTGCCTCACGGCGGCGGCAAGAAGCTCGATCCGAACTCCGAGGACTACGCCGACCTCACCCGCTGGATTCGCGAAGGCATGCCGTATGGCAAGGACACCGACCCGAAGATGGCCAGCATCAGCGTCGAGCCTTCAAAACTCACCATGCCGCTCAAAGGCGCGCAGCAACTCAAAGTGACCGCGCATTACACCGATGGCAGCACGCGCGATGTCACCAAACGCGCTCTTTATGAAGCGAACGAGAAAGCCATGGCCGAAACGACCGAAACCGGCCGCGTGCAGCTCTTTGATCTGCCGGGCGACGTCGCCGTGATGGTGCGCTATCAGGGCAAAGTGAGCACGTTCCGCGCGACGGTGCCGCTGGGTGCTCCTGTCGATAAACTTCCTGCTGTGAGCAACTTCGTGGACGATCTCGTCTTCGCCAAATTGAAGACCATCGGCATGCCGCCGTCTGACATCGCCGATGACGGCACTTTCGTCCGCCGCCTCACGCTCGATCTCACCGGCCGCCTGCCCACCGCCGCCGAGATGAAGGACTTCATGGCCTCCAAAGATGCCAACAAGCGCGCCGCGCTCTCCGACCGCCTGCTCGATAGCCCGGAATACGCCGAATACTTCGCCAACAAATGGAGCGCCCTGCTACGCAACCAGCGCACGCAGCCCACCTTTGCGCGTGGCAGTTACCTCTTCTACTCGTGGATTCGCGACAGCATCGCGGACAACAAGCCCTATGACCAGTTCGTGCGCGAAGTCGTCGCCGCCGCAGGTGATCTCGAGCAGAACCCGCCTGTGGCATGGTATCGTCAGGTGAAGGAGCAGAAGCAGCAGATGGAGGACGTGGCGCAGCTCTTCCTCGGCACGCGCATGCAGTGCGCGCAGTGCCACCATCATCCCTTCGAGAAGTGGAGCCAGCAGGACTACTACGGCTTCGCCGCCTTCTTCAGCAATGTGAGTCGCAAACCGTCCACCTTCATTGGTGAAGAGACCATCTACCACAAACGCGGTGTCGCGCAGACGCAGAACATCCGCACGAAGGAGAACGTCATGCCCACGAGCCTCGGCGGCAGCGCTTTGAAGCTGAAACCTGAGCAAGATCCGCGTCACGCCCTCGCCGAATGGATGAGCGCGAAGGACAATCCCTTCTTCGCCCACACGCTCGTGAACCGTTACTGGAAGCACTTCTTCAATCGCGGCCTCGTCGAACCCGAGGACGACATGCGCGAGACCAACCCGCCCGTGAATCCCGAATTGCTCAGCGCTCTCGCCGCTGACTTCGTGAAAAGCGGCTACGACATGAAGAAGCTCATCCGCACCATCGTCACGAGCACAACGTATCAGCTCAGCGCCGTGCCGAACACGCACAACGCCAAGGACCGTCAGAACTTCAGCCGCTACTATCCAAAGCGCCTCAATGCCGAAGTTCTCTACGACGCCGTGAACACGCTGCTCGATGTCGAAAGCAACTTCGCTGGCCAGGCACCCGGAACTCGTGCCGTCGCGCTTCCCGACAACAGCTACAACCAAAGCACCTACTTCCTCAGCGTCTTCGGTCGTCCTGATTCCTCCAGTGCCTGCGAATGCGAGCGCACGCAGGAAGCCAGCCTCGCGCAAAGCCTGCACCTGCTGAATGCCGCGGACATCCAAACCCAGCTCTCTCGTGGCAATGGCCGCGCCGACATGCTCACCAAGGACGTCCGGCCCGACGACGACAAGATCACCGATCTCTACCACATCGCCCTCAGCCGCGAACCCAACGCTGATGAAGTGAAATTTGCTCACGCCCACCTCAACAAGAAAACGGCGGGCAAAACTGGCGACGAAGCCTTCAAAGGCAAAAAAGAGGCCTATGAGGACATCTTGTGGGCGCTGCTGAACACGAAGGAATTCCTCTTCAATCATTGATCGAGAGCGCCGTTTCATGCGGAGCGCGGATGCCCTCATCCGCCTTCCAAAATCCAACTCAGGACCTGCTAAACGCCCATGAACACTCGTTCCATGTCTCGCTGCCATTCTGCCTTTCACATCGTTCCGTTCATCCTCGTCGCTTCTGCTGCTTCAGCGTTCTCGCAGGCCACGTTCCCCACTCCTGCGCTCACCGGCATCGCTCCACTCGGCTCCAAAGCCAGCGCGACCGTCGAACTCACGCTTCGCGGCACGGATCTCGATGCACCCATCGCCATTTTGCTCAATGAGCGCTCCATCCCCGTCAAAAGCCCGAAGCCCAACGTCGTCAGCCTCGCATTGCCCGCCGATCTGAAGCCCGCGCTCTACGATCTCCGTTTCGTGGGTCGTTACGGCGTCTCCAATCCGCGTGTGTTTGAAATCAGCACGCTCGACACCGTCGAATCACCCGGCACGAACACCAAAGCCGACAAAGCGCACAAGGTCGCGCTGAATTCTGTCATCCAGGGCGCGTTCAAGTCCGCCGCGCCGCAATGGTTCACTTTCGACGCAAAAAACGGCCAGACGATCACCGCTACTTTCAATGGCCGTCGTTTCGATACGCGCACGGAGCTTCTCGCCGCCGTCAGTGCTCCCACTGGCCGCGAACTCGCCCGCATGCGCGATGGCGTGCTCAGCTTCACCGCCAAGGCCGACTCCACCTACCGCCTCCGTTTGAACGAACTCATGTTCCGCCCCGGCGAAGACTACAGCTATCGCGTCACGCTCAGCACCACGCCGCCACCGGCCCGACTTGCCAGCAAAGCAGGCCCTGTGCGTCCCGTTCAGATCGGCCAGACCATTCAAGACGCCTTTCTCCCGCTCGGTGGCGCGCACAGCTTCGATCTCGCTTTCAAGACTGGCGAGAAATTCATCATCGAAGTCCATTCGCATCAGCTCGGTCATCCTACCGATCCACATCTCGTCATCGAAAACCTCAAAGCCGACAGCACGCTCACCGCGCAGGCCGAAGTCGCCGACGCGCCCGCCATCACCCCTGCGCCAAGTCTCACCGTTCTCAATCGCGATCCCTCCTATGCCTACGAGGCCAAGGCCGACGGCAGCTTCCGCCTCACGCTGAACGACGCCTTTGGCACTACGCATCCTTTTGAGCTGCGCATCCTCAAAGAAGCGCCGAAACCTGCCGCGCTCATCGCCATCAATCCCATCCTGCCCGGAGCCAAAACCAAGACCGCCGAGTCTGGCAGCTCGAATGTCCCGCGCAACGGCATCGCCGCACTCGAAGTCGTCGCGCCCAATCGCAACGCCTTGAGCGAAGCCATCGAATTGAAGGCCGGAAATCTCCCTGCAGGCGTCACCTGCCTCGGCGGCTTCATTGGCAAAGGCCAGTCGCTCGGCTACATCGCTTTCCAAGCCGCTGCCGATGCTCCCGCAGGCGCCAGCGTGATCAGCGGCATCTCCAAGAGCCAGTTCGTCAGCTACAACGTGACTGACATGACCAAGGAAAGCCCGCTCTACCGCATCAGCGGCGCTCCCGCACTCGGTGTCAGCACGCAAACCGCGCCTGCCTTCGTCCAAACCGAAAAAACCGACATCCTCGAAGTCGCCGCCGACGCCAAGCTCGACATCGCCCTCAAAGTCACGCGCCATGCCGAGTTCACCGACGCCTTGAAGCTTAAAGTCCTCGGCCTCATCGCGGACATCACCAAAGCTCCCGAGGCCGACATCGCCGCCAAAGCGAACGATGGCAAATTCACGCTCGATGTGAAGACCCTCAAGCTCGCTCCCGGCGACTACGGCATCATTCTCCAAGGCCCTGCCAAGATGAAAATGCGTCGTGGAGTCGAAGAACTCACCGCCGCCGAAGGCGATGCCAAAAAAGCCGTCGAAGCTCAAGCGGTCGCCAAAAAGCAGCTCGACACCGCCAACGCAGACGCCACGCCGAAGAAAGCCGAACTCGTCAAAGCGGCCACCGCCGCAGTCAAAGCCGCCGACACCGCCAAAGCGACTGCGGACAAGCTCGTCAAAGACCTCGCCGCCAAAGCCGCGCCCAAAGAGGCCACATTCATCGTCTATTCCAATCCCATCCGCATTCGCGTGAAGGAGGTCGCCAAAAAATGAGATCCACCATTCCACTCGTCATTCTGCATTCGTCACTCGTCATGGCCGCATCAGCGGCTCCCATTGATTACGACACGCAGATCCGACCGTTCTTGAAAGACAACTGCATCGCGTGCCATAACAAGACCACGACCAAAGGCGGTCTCAACATGGAGACGCCTGAGTTGATGACCAAGGGCGGTGAGACCGGCGTGGGCATCATCCCGGGCAAAGGCGCGGAAAGCATCATGTACCAGGCTGCGGCGCACACGTGGGACTCCGAGATGCCGCCGAAGGGCAACAAAGTGGGCGCGGTGAACCTCAGCACCCAGCAGCTCGCTCTTTTCAAAGCATGGATCGATGAAGGTGCGAAAGCCTCGCCAAAACGAGAAGTCATCATTTCCTGGGCACCACTGCCGGCCGGTTTGCAGACCATTTTCGCCATCGCCGTCACCTCACAGGGTGACTTCGCCGCTGCCGCTCGCGCGAATCAGATCAGCATCTACCATCTGCCCACGCAGAGCCTCGTCACCAAGCTCACCGACGATGCCTTGCTCAAATCCGGCCTCTACAAGCAGCCCGGAGTCGCGCATCGCGATGTCGTGCAATCTTTGGCCTTCAGTCCCGATGGCTCACGCCTCGCCACCGGCAGCTTCCGCGAGGTGAAACTCTGGAAACGCGAAAACAAGCCCGCCGCTGCGCCCGTGCCGACGCATCCCAAATTCACCGCCGTCCAGGAGGCTGACAACTCGATCAAGCTCACCGAAACCGCCGGTGGAAAGCTGATCTCGCACATCAAGACCGACCTCGTCGGCGAGCAAGCCGTCGCGCAGCGTTCGCTAGCAGCTTCACGGGCCGTTTTGGAGGTCGCTTATCAAAACGAAGCCATCAAAAAGGCCGAGACCGATGCCACCGAGCAGATGAACCGTTTGAAGAAAGCCAATGAACTCGCCGAACTCGCGAAGAAGAGCCTTGAGGACAAAAAGAAGGATCTGAAGACCAAGCAAGATGCTCACGCCGCCGCCGACAAGGTCGCGAAAGACCTCAACGCGCAAATCGCGCAGGCTTCCGCTGGCAAGCCGGATGAAGCCCTCGCCAAAAAGCAGGCGGAGGCTCAAGCCGTAGTTACCAAGGCCACGGCAGAACTCGCCCAGGCCCAGGCGGTTCTCAAAAAAGCCGAGGCTGCCATCGCCGCTGCCGATCCGAAGACAGCTCCAGAACTCATCGAGCTCGCCAAGGTGGGCCTCGAAGAGAAAAAGAAGACCGTGAAACCGAAGGAGGATGCCAAAACCGCCGCCGACAAGGCTTTGAAGGCCATCGCTGATCAAATCGCCGCCACGCCGAAAATGAAGGTGGATGATGCGATGCTGAAAAAGCAGACCGAAGCCAAAGCCGCTGCCGACAAAGCCGCGGCGGACTTCAAACTGGCCCAGGAAGCTCTCAGTCGCGGCGAGGCCGCCATCACCGACACCGCGAACGAAATCAAACTCGTCACCGAAAATGAGAAGAAGGCCAAACAGACCGTGTTGGATGCCAAAGCACGTCTTGAAATCGTGAAGAAGGAGTCTGAGAAGGCGAATGCTGAGCGCGATCTTGCCACCAAGGCACTTGCTGCCTCCATGAAGAAGGCCAAGGCGCTGCAATTCTCGCCCAACGGCCTCGAATTGATCGCCACCTTCGATGCGGGGCCGCAACTCGCGTGGAGCACCGTCACCGGCAAGCCCATCGCACCCGGCAGCACGAGCACCACCTGGGTGCTCGAACGCGCTTTCGGCACGGGCGATGGCAAATCACTCATCACCGACCGCGCCAACAGCATCGCCTTCAGCCCCGATGGCAAAACACTTGCCATTGGCAGTGGCGAGCCATCACGCAGCGGCGACATCACCTTGTGGGACATCGAAACCGGCAAGCTCACCAAGGATTATGCCGAGCGTCATCTTGACAGCGTCTTTGCGCTCGACTTCACGCCGGATGGCAAGCTCCTCGCCTCCGGCGGAGCCGACAAGGCCGTGCGCATCACTGATCTGAGCACCGGCAAAGTCGTGAAGGTCTTCGAAGGCCACACGCATCATGTGCTGGGCGTCACTTGGCGCGCAGATGGCCGCATGCTCGCCAGCAGCGGCGCGGACAACGTCGTCAAAGTCTGGGATTGGACCACCGGTGATCGCCGCAAGAACGTCGATGGCTGGGACAAG
Organism: Verrucomicrobiota bacterium; assembly: GCA_026397635.1. Taxonomy (GTDB): domain Bacteria; phylum Verrucomicrobiota; class Verrucomicrobiia; order Verrucomicrobiales; family Verrucomicrobiaceae; genus Prosthecobacter. Next base: position 15,239 of record JAPLUL010000059.1, read on the forward strand.
GAAGTCACCGGCATCCGCTACCTTGGAGCGGCTGATCAAATCGCCACCAGTGCGGGTGACACCAAGCTCCGCCTCATCACCAGTGATGGCGGCGAGGTGAAAAAACTTCCCGGCTCGACCAGCTTCCTGCAATCCCTCGCGACCAATCAAGCCGGCGATCTCATCCTCGGCGGTGATGAAGACGGCACCGTCCGAGCCTGGGACGTTGCATCCGCGAAAGAGATCGCGGTGTTCAAGCCGTAAGGCGAGGATGAGCGCTCCTCAGGCAGCGGCTGGAAAAGAGTGGCCTGCTCGTCGGCGATGCTGGCTTCTGCACCTAGGCTCTCATGGCCGCGCTCAAAGAACGCGGCATCGACACTCTTCCGCCTGCATCAAAAGCGCGGTGTGCAAGCAAGCAGCCGTGTGAGCTCGGCGGTGTTGGCATGGCGCAGAACGGGCTTGTCACGGCACCAGCCTCTTCTGGCGCACAAACTTCTGCACCCGGGCACCGGTGCCTTCCGCCACATAAACCGCTCCGTCAGGACCGATGGCGATGGCGTGACCAAGCTGGAACTGGCCTGGGGCTTGGCCAAACGAGCCGAAGGTGTCCGACACGACTCCCTTGGCATTGAGTTCCACCGCCTTGCCGCGCGCCGTGCGCTTCAGTGAGGGGGAGCCGCCGTCGATGATGAAGATGCGGCCGTCAGCAGAGGTTTCGATGCCGTAGGGTTTACCAATCTGCGGGCTTTTCCAAGCCTCCAGGAAGCCGCCTTTCAAATCGAAGAGCTGAAGCCGCTCATTTTCACGGTCACAGACGATCACGCGGCCCTGCGCATCGACGGCGATGCCGTGCGGCAGATTGAACTCACCATCGCCCTGCCCCTTCGTGCCCCACTCGAACTCAAACCGGCCCTCGGTGCTGAATTTCATCACCCGCGTGTTCTTGTAGCCATCGCTGACATAAAATGAGCCGTCACGCAGCACCGCGACGTCGGTGGGCAGGTTGAAGAGCGCGTGATCACTCCCCGGCACGGCTCGTTCGCCCAGCGTGAGCAGCAGTTTGCCCTTCGGTGTGAATTTGAAGACCTGATGCAGCCCTACATCGGTCAGCCAGAGATTTCCCTCATGATCCACCGTCAGCCCATGCGGCATGATGAAGCAGTTCTGGCCCCATGAGTTGAGCAGCTTGCCGCTAGCACCCTCAAACACGCTCACCGTTGGTTGCGGGATCAGTTCCTTCGGAAACGGGTTCGACCACTTCCGTCCGCTGCGATGAAACACAAATACCCGGTTCTGCGCATCGACACCCACTCCGGCGCACAGCCCGAGCACATGCCCTCCCGGCAGCTTCGGCCAGCCGGGGACGACTTCGTGAGAAAGCTGTGCGAGCGCCGAGGCGGCCAGCCACAGGATCAAACAGACGGGGCGCAGTATCATGAGTTTGAGCGCAGCTTTGCCAGCGTGGCGGCGTCACGGAGCGCATCATACGCGTCGTAGTGGGGACCGATGAGGTGCACGGCCAGACATACCTGAAAATCCCCCACTCGCACCTCGTCGAGAGTCATGCGGATGCTTGGGAGAAGATCCGCCGAGAGGTTGAGGCTCAGGGTTGAGTTCATGATCAAAGCTCTACCAAACGTGGTCGAAATCAACCCGCGTCTCACTTCAGCTTGCTCACCACGAATAGGTCATGCGTTTCGTGGTGTCGGTGAAGCCGTCGAAGAAAGGTGGACTGGAGTCCGTGTCCAGTGGCTGGGTCATCATCGGTAGATGACAGGCTTGCGGTCACATCACGTCTTCCGCTTCAACTGCGGGAAGGGGACCACATCGGCGATGGAATCATCGTCCTAGGGCGCTAGCTCCCGCACGTCGAGATCATGGCTCATGCCAAAAACGATTGTCGCTACGTCCTCGTCAACGGTGAAAAGGACTTCAACCTCCCCAACACGCAGGCCGTCTTCACGAACGGCTTCCAAAAAGAAGGCTTCAAGGCCGTCGAGATGTTCAATATCCCCGCCCAAGGCCACTCGCCGCCAAAGGCCGAGTGGCTCAAGAAGGCCATCGAGTTCATCGACGCCGAAAAGTGACCACTACATCGCGTCAGCGTCCTGGAGTGCGCCGGGCCTCCGGCGCTTTCGAACGTCTCCAGGCCTGCGAAAAGCCCCAGAGGGCTGGAGCAGTCCAAAATGCTATCGCGCCGATTCTCACCTCGGATCACTCACCCGGCCAAGAAACAAGCACGCGCCGCTCGCCGCATGCTGGATAGCGAAAAGGAAAGGCCGGTCGGCTTTGAGGGTGATGGGCTTTGGTTTCTCCACGATGGCTACATACCTGGACATCACCACCGTCGTCGCAGCTGCAGCTTCAGTGCCTTTTTCATCGAGTTCGATGAAGGTCTTGTGGAAGACTTCGGAGATGCACAGGTAGTCATCCGGCTTCTTTGGAGCCATCGCATCGAAATCAGCGCTTCCCCGCGGTTTGTTGAAGGCGGTCATCATGCCCATCTTTTGCAGCACCTCACTCAGCGGCACCGTCGGCGGTGTGATCTTGAATTTCGGCAGATGCAGGATGATCTCGCGGTATTCCGCTTTGGCGCATTCGAGGAGCGTTTCCGGCGCCAGCTTCTTCTCCACGGACGACACACCGTTGATGTCATCCGGCACGATGAGCAGGAAATGCAGATCATTGCCGGCATACGGCAAGGTCACCGCCTGAAAGCCGTGCCTCTTCAAATACCTCAGGTGCTCTTGTTTGCCCATCGTCGGCACTTGGACCGTTGATTTGGCTCCGTTCACATGAAATGGCTTCGGAGCAGTCGCCTGCAGGTTGAAGTCATCTAACCACGCCGCTTTGAAATAGAGCGCATTCACCAAAACGAGCCGCGTATCCGCGCTGAGACCGCCTTCGGGGATCAAATCGCGGATCCGCTTCTGCGTCTGCTTTTCCACCCAGTGATTGATCTCCTCTCGCTCTCCGTCGTGGTCTTTGATGAAATTCATGAGCTCCATCGGCGCCCCAAAGTGGCTCTTCACGCCGGAGAGGAACGTCTCGCGGAATTCATAGCCCTTCTGCCCAAAGAGTCGGTTCGCCACATGCAGCTTCAGCGCTTCTGAAGGGCCGCCATACTTCTTCGACTGCTCCACCTGCTTCACCGAGTTTTCCCTCGCCACTTCCAAAGCCTCATTCAGCGCCGCAAAGGACTCCCCCAGCGCTGCTTTGTCCATTGGGAGGTGCAGCACCCGAGCCATCTCCTCCTGCGTCACCCCGCTGGCACCGAAATAAGTCATACCGAGCGCCGACTGGATCGAGTACGGCGAAAGACACACATTCCCGGTCTTCGGCATCTGCCGGTGCAGATCGAGTCCGAAGACGTTCACCGCCTGCGCAGCCGTTTCCGGCGTGGCGGCCGATGCAGTGACGGCGAGTGACAACAACAGGGCTGAGGTGAAGCGTTTCATACCTCGCATCTTGCCAGACCGCTCATGCGACGACCAGTGGATTCTAGGCCGTTTATGAACACCATCTGGGGCGTTCGAATAATGCGTCAGCACGGTAGCCATCTCGCTCCGTCGAGATGAGCTGGACGCTTCTCAAAGCCCCCAGTTTACGAGTAAGCGGAAGCCAACATGTTCGCGAGAGTCGTTTGCTCATCTCGCGGAGCGAGATGGCTACTTTGCTTCGCCTGACCGAGGCTGGCATGTTTTTCAAACACAGCCTAGTCCTTCCGCTTCAACTGCGGGAAGAGGATCACGTCGCGGATGCTTTCGGCGCCGGTGAGCATCATGATGAGGCGGTCGATGCCGATGCCGATGCCGCCGGCGGGCGGCATGCCGTGCTCGAGGGCTAGGATGAACTCTTCGTCGATCTTTTGTGTCTCTTCGCCGGCCTGATGCTCCAGGCGTTCGCGCTGGACGATGGGGTTGTTCAGCTCGGAGTAGCCGGGGCTGATCTCCTGGCCGTTGATGATGAGCTCATAGACATCAACGATGGAGTCGTCCTCGGTGTTTTGCTTCGCCAACGGCACGAGTTCCTTCGGGCAATGCGTGACGTAGAGCGGATCGAACTGCTTCGCCTCGATGAGACGCTCGAAGACATGCTGCGTGACCTCGTAGTCCTCGAAATTGGCCCCGATCTCGACGCCGAGTTCCTTGGCGCGGGCTTTGCGCTCTTCGGGTGTGTAGTCATACCACTTCGGGTCGATGCTCTTGAGCAGATCGGTGTAGCGGGCACGCTTCCACGGACGAGCGAGGTTGATGGTCTTGGTGACATTGCCCTCTTCGTCCTTGTGCTCGATCTTGAGCCCGCCGCAGAAGTTTTCGGCGAGGTTACAAATCATGCCTTCGACGAGGTCGGCCATCTTTTCGAAGTCGGCGTAGGCCCAGTAGGCCTCCAGCATGGTGAACTCGGGATTGTGACGGCGGCTGAGGCCCTCATTGCGGAAGTTGCGGTTCAATTCAAAGATCTGCGTGAATCCGGCCACCAGCAGGCGCTTCAAATACAGCTCCGGCGCGATGCGCAGGAACATCGGCTGGTTCAGCGCGTGGAAGAAGGTCTCGAAAGGCTTCGCGGCGGCACCGCCGGGCACGTCCTGCATCATCGGCGTCTCGACTTCCATGAAGCCGTGCTCCTGCATGTAATGGCGGATGGCGGCGACCATCTTGCTGCGCGTGACGAAGATCTCGCGGCTGCGGTCATTGGAAATGAGGTCGAGGTAGCGCTGGCGGTATTTGATCTCCTTGTCGGTGACGCCATGCCACTTGTCCGGCAGCGGACGGAGCGCTTTGGACAGCGGCGTGAGCTTCTTGATGTGGATGGACTTCTCACCGCGCTTCGTGATGAAGGTGAAACCTTCCACGCCGACGAAATCGCCGATATCCACGAGCTGGTTGAACTGCACATACGCTTCATCGCCCACATCGCCTTTGCTCAGGTAGCACTGCATGCGTCCGCTGATGTCGCCAAGGTCAAAGAACGTTGCCTTGCCCATTTCACGGCGGCTCAAAATGCGGCCCGCGACGCTCACGGTGAGGTTTTCCTCGAAATTCGCCTTCAGCGCACCCGGCTGATGCGTGGTGTCAAAGCGACCGCCAAACGCATCCACGCCCGCCTTCACCAGTCCGTCGAGTTTTTCGCGGCGGATTTGGAGGAGTTCGGATTCGGAATGTTCTGGAGCAGGGGCGGGCGTCGGTTGCATGGTCGTGCGGATAAGTGGGCCGTGTCTTTAGCCGCTTCCACAGTCTTTGCCACTGCAAACCTTGCCGCAAGCTTCGGCGTTCACGATGGGATTTGCCAGAGGCGGTCACGGATGGCAATGTCAGGCCGCATGAGGCTGCTCCAGACACTTCTCCTCTCCACTTGGCTTTTCACCAGTCTTGGACAAGGCCAGCAGAAGGAATGGCCCGAGGTGGAAAAGTTCGCCGCCCATCTCAAAGACGTGATCTGGGATCTCCAGGGCACCCATTCCCTGAAGCATTTGCGTTTCGATGGCGAGAGTTTTCACGCGGTCACGCAGACGGGCCAGACGCGCAGCAAATACAAGGAGCATGCCTTTGTGGATGTGGGCGTGTTTCAGCTCGTTTTTAGCGAATCACGATCCGCCTGGTACTTTGTCAGCGATGATCTCAAGCTCATCACCCCGGTGAATGTGAGCGGCGAGATCGAATTCAAGGCGGAGAGTGGCACGGCAGTCAAACCGGTGAAAAACTTCCCCCAGGACATTCAGAACGTCGTCTGGGTCGGCGGACCTGAGGTAACACCGATCAAACTGCGCTGGAACGGCACGGAGTTTGAGGTCGGCGCCAAAACCACGGCATGGGAAGTGCTAAAGGTGCGGCCCGTGATCGCGAATCGGCGCGTGTTTGAGTTTGTGCATGAAGGAGATCCGATCTGGATCGCTTTTTCCGCGGATGGCGCGGAAGCCTGGTGGCTGAACATCACGGACGTCTTCGGCGGTCATGCGCGTTCCTGTCCAGCCACGGCCGCGCTGGATGCTCAAACGACCGGACTGCCGCCGACGCAGAATGATGTGGCGAATCACGCCGAAGACTTACTCAAGGCCAGCGACCGTATGCGCGCAGCCACCCTGCTGCGTGAGCTGGAACGCAAAAACGCCACAAAGCCCGAGGCGCTCCAGCATTTGCAGGAGCGCTTCAAGTCACTGCAGCCATGAAACCGCCCGTCGTTGCCCAGATCGATCACGATGTGCTTCTGGACAGCCGCCGTGCTATCATTCACACAACGCAGGGCTGGCTCGCTGTGGCGGACATTCATTTTGGCTACGAGGTGCATCGCGCGAAGCAAGGCGCGCTGCTGCCCGGTTTCGGCATGCCACAGATCGAGCAGGCGCTCAGGGAACTCATCGCCGACCATCTTCCGCGGCGCCTCATCCTTGTGGGGGACATCATGGATGGTTCCGGCTCCGCGGAGGAGACGCTTAAACTGCTCGAAAGCCTCCAACCCCACGTCGCTGAGATCATCTGCATCTTCGGCAACCACGACCGTGCGGCTTTGCGCAAGAACTGGCCCTTCGTCGAGACGCATCGCGAACCGGGCTTCCTCTTTTCCCATGGTCACCACTTCAAGATGGTCGAAAGCACCGCCACTGAGGCGGATCGCGTCCACATCACCGGCCATGAGCACCCGGCGGTTCAGCTCCGCGACGGCGCTGGTCTGCGTTTGAAGCTGCCAGCGCTCGTGCGCGAAAAAATCACCGGCTCACGCGAGCGCTGGGTTCTGCCCGCCTTCTCACCCTGGGCTGCTGGAGGCGGCTACCAAGCGGCGCAGCCATTCGAGCAGTGGATTTGCGCCCCAAGCCGCGTGTGGCGGCATGAAGCCCCGCTTCGCGCAGCAAAGTAGCCATCTCGCTCCGCGAGATGAGCTGTGCGCTTCCGCAGACACGAGGGGCTGCCAAATTTGAACGCGGATGGTGTCTGCGTGAGCGGCATGTTCCTTTCGCTCCGCGAGATGGCTGCTTTGCTCACGCTTACTTCGCGTCGTAGAACGGAAAGAGCGTCTTGATTTCCGCTGCGCTCGGACGGCGGCCATACTCGCAAATCTCGAAGGTCTCGGCGTATCGCACCGCCTTGCCCTTCTCCTCGCCGTAGAGCTTGATCAGCAGATCGCGATACTTCTCTGCCTCGCTGCCCTGACGCGCACCCCAGCGGCGCTTCAGCCACGCACGGCGTCCCACCTCATCACTGGCGGGGGGCACGCTTTTGACATGTTCCTCAGATCCACCGGCACCGCCTTCATAGTGCTGAGAGGTCAGCTCATGAATGCCATCAAGTTTTTGCTCAAAGGAATCATCCACGCTCACCGCGATGTCCGGCGTGAAGGGATACGGCTTCTGGAAACCGTCGCTCGAATACAAGAACAACGGATTCTTCTTCAAATGGGGCACATCCGGGCAGATGAACGGCACCGTGACCATGAACGCCGCGTCCTGCAGCAGAACGCCAACATAGCGGTGGTCAGGATGATAATCCCAAGGCCGTGGCGCGATGACGATGTCCGCCTTCCACTCACGAATCACACGGGTGATGAGCTTCCGATACTCCAGCGACGGCACCAGCTCGCCATCGTGAATATCGAGCACTTGCGAGGTCACGCCCAGCTTCTTCGCACATGCCGCCACCTCCGCAGCTCTCCGAAGTGCCAGCGGTCCGCCCGCCTCCTTCCAGTGGCCGATATCGCCATTCGTGACCGACACCAGCTTCACATGATGTCCCTGCCGCGCCCACTTCACCGCCGAACCCGCTGCTTTGTACTCCGCATCATCGGGATGCGCGCCGAAAACAATGATGCGAAGTTTGCCGTCATCTTTCTCCTGCGCGTGGAGAGAGAAAGATGCGAGAGCTAGGAAGAGGATGAATAAGAGTCGTGAAATCATGGCGGCCTTAGTACGCCGCCACGACTTCCGCTCTCTCGGCTTAACCTTCCTCCGCCTTCGGCTCCGGCAGGAAGAAACCGACGATGAGCGCAATCACGGCCATCGACGTGGCGATGTAGCCGGCGGCCATGGCCACATGCGACGGACGCACATTCTGGATGCCCCCGGCGAGCAGCGGGGCGAGCCAGCTCGTGTTCACGACGGCCATGCAGGTGCCGATCATGCGCCCACCGACATTCGTGGCAAAGCTGCCGCCAGTGCCGCGCAGATGGAGTGGGAAGATTTTCGGCAGGTACTCACCGAAGTAGCTGAACTGCGCCACGGTGACGAGGCCACAGAGGAAGTAGCCCCATAGGAATGCCTCGCCGCCTTTCTCAAACAGCATGAAATAGGTCACGGGCAGGATGATGAGCGCGGGCACCTGGAAGACCTTCAGCAAGGCCACGCGGCTGATGCCCACGATAAGCAGCACAGCCAGCAGCACGCGGCCGAGCAGTCCGCCCATCTCCTGACGGAACTGCACTTTGCCACTCATCTCATCGACGACCTTCTTGTGCGGTGCTTGCGCGACGGCGTTCTCTTTGATCTTGCCTCGTAGTTCGCCCTGCTTGGGCTTGTCGTTAGCTTGGATGGCGTCGTTCAGCGCGAGGTTGAGCGACTTGGCCTCGGCTATCATCGGGGCCATGATCTTCGCCTGCGGCGCGAGTTCCGGCAGACCGGGGGTCACGCGTGCTACGGTGACTTGCAGCGCACCGAAGGCGATGCCGTAGGCGCAGGCGGAGAGAATCGTCGTCACGAGAGTGACCTTACGCAACTCAGGCGAGAAAAGTCCGCTGAAGCTCGGCCGCTTGAGCGCGCCGGAGGCTTTTTTCTCCTTCCACACCTGGCTTTCCGGCACAAACGGCAGCAGCAGCGCGATGGGGATCGCGGGCAAGATGCCCGTCATGAGCAGGTAGCGCCAGGAACCGACGGCACCATCGAGGCCGATTGGCAGCGAGAAGGAAGGAAGTCCGCCAGCCTTAAGTTTACCGTTGATCCAGATGCTCATCAACGTCACAGCCACCCCGCCCACGGAGGCAAAAGCTTGCGTGATGCCAAGCCATTTCTCCTTCTGTTTTTTGTCCTGGAACACCTCCGCCAGCCAAGTCACCGCAGCGATGAACTCCACGCACACACCGATGAACGTGGCACTGCGGAAGAACACAAACCAGCCCAGTGTGGTCGAATAAGCGGCACAGAACGGCGCGGCTGAATACAGGAAGATACTCGCCGCCATGATGGTCTTGCGGCCGAATTTGTCGATCAGCCAGCCGCCCAGCAGGCCGAACACACCGCCGCACACCGCAGCGATGGTCAGCAGGTTGCCCACCCAACTGGTGACGATCGGGTTACTCGGCGGCAGCTTCAGCAACTCTGCGATGGCCGGAGCCGCCACCAGCGGCGTCATGAGCAGCTCGTACGTGTCAAACAGGAAGCCGATGCTGGCGATGACGATGATGAGCCAGTGTTTGGTGGTGAGTGTGGGTGGATTGGACATAGCGGCGCGATGCTGTCAGGAGTTGGGAGGCAAGTCAACGCGTGCGTTGCGCGGAGTCTTTTTCATTTCTTTCGTTTCTTTCGGCCACCATCTGGGAATCTTCGGTCCACCATGAAGCACGACCTCACCTCCGCTCCGCAAACTGATCCGCTCAACATCTACCGCTACCGCGACAGCCTGTACGCGGTCGATTTGATCTCCGCGGCACTGAGCATCGACTACTTCACTTGGCTGGCGGCGAATCCATCCACCTTGAGTGGCATCTGTGATCACTTTGGCTTCAAAGAGCGGCCGGTGGATGTGATGCTGACCTTGTTCGCGGCCAATGGCTGGGTGGAAAATCTAGGCGGCACCTTTCATGCCTCGGCGACGGCGAAGGAGCATCTGCGCGCAGGATCTGTGTGGGATGTGCGGCCGTATTATGCGTCACTGCATGACCGTCCCATCGCGCGGGATTATCTCGAGGTGCTCAAATCCGACAAGCCAGCAGGCTGGAGCGGCGACAAGGCCTCATTCGACTGGCACAAGGCGATGGAGCAGGAGGACTTCGCCCGCAAATTCACCGCCGCGATGGATTGCCGAGGCATCTACCTCTCGCAGGCACTTGCCAAGAAGCTCGATCTCACCGGGCGCTCGTGCTTGCTCGACATCGGTGCTGGCTCCGGCATCTACGCGTGCGCCATCGCCGCGCAGCACACGCACTTGAAGGCCATGGCATTCGATCAAGCGCCCGTGGACCGCATCGCGGCCAAATTGATTGAAGAACGTGCCTGCGCGGATCGAGTGAGTGTGGCGACGGGCAATATGTTCGATGGCTTGCCGACAGGATGCGATGTGCATCTTTACTCCAACGTGTTGCACGACTGGGGCGTGGCCGAGGTGAAGAAACTGCTCGCCGTTTCACATGCGGCGCTGCCAGTCGGCGGCATGCTCATCATTCACGATGCGTTCATCAACGCCACGAAGACCGGACCGCTGCATGTGGCCGAATATTCGTGCCTGCTGATGCACTCCACGCAGGGGAAATGCTACAGCACGAGCGAGTATGCGGCCTTGCTCGAAGAGGCTGGCTTCACCGCAGGTGAGTATCATGATACCGCTGTCGCACGTGGCTTCATGACAGCGATTCGGCGTTAAAAAATTAATTAGTGCAAAGAAAACAGCGTGCCATATCGTCTCAGCCGTCGCTTATGAAGCAACTCACTCTGCTCTCCCTGTTTGCTCTGGCCGCGTTTGCGCGTGCCGAGACCACCATCACATTGAATGGCGTTCACAACTGCTGCCGCGGTTGCGCCAACGGCATCACCAAAGCTGCCGCTGATTTCAAGGACGTCACCGTCACGCCTGCGGGCAAGAAGGTGACGATCACCACGAAGAAGAAGTCCGACGCGAAGAAAGTCGCCGAGGCCATCATCGCCGCCGGTTATTACGGAACCATCGAAGGCGACGAGTCTGCCAACAAAAAGCCCGCCACCGCCTCCAAGCCTGAGTCCAAGGTCGCCAAGGCCACTGTCTCTGGTGTGCATCTCTGCTGCCAGAAGTGCGCCGATGCAGCCACCGACGCCGTGAAAGCTGTCGCAGGCGTCACGAAGTATGACATCGTATCCAAAGCTGAATCCTTCACCGTCGAAGGCGAATTCACTAAAGCCGACCTCGTCGCCGCGCTGAACAGCGCTGGCTTTGCGGGCGACATCAAATAATTACCGCAACCAACAACGAGCGGGGCCGGGGTTTGCGAAAGCGGCCCCGGCTTTCTTTTGGTAGTGCAAGCGTCCCGCTTGCAGACGGGAAACCAGGACGGTTGCGCTAGACCATCGCCAGCGCGGCATCGACGCTAGCGCCATCATGCACCATGGCCATCAGAGCACGCGTGATGCCCTTGGGATTCGGATGCTGAATGACGTTGCGGCCATAGACGATGCCGGAGGCGCCTTGCTGAAGCAGACCCTGCGTGCGTTCAAGGATTTCGCGGTCGCTCACACGGCCACCACCGCGCACGAGCACCGGGATGCCGGAGGCAGCTTCGATGACTTTGTGGTAGATGCTCACGTCGTCGGTGGGGTCGGCCTTGATGATGTCGGCACCGAGTTCGACGGCCTGGCGCACGAGGTAGGTGATGGCGGTTTCGTCGCCATTGACCATGTAGCCGCCGGCTTTTTCGTTCGGCTGAAACACCAGCGGCTCCACCATCATCGGCATGCCATAATAATCGGCCTGGGGCTTGAGTTTGAGGATGTTTTCAACGCACTCGGCATGCACTTCAGGCGCACCGGGGATTTGGAACAGGTTCACGCACACGCAGGCGGCGTCGTAACGCACCGCTTGCAGCATGCAGTCTTCAAGCATGAGGCTGAAGCGGCGGTTCTCCGGCAGCGTCTTGCCGTAAATGTTCGCCACATCGGTGCGCAGCACGAGGCTGGGCTTTTCGCGGCCCGGGATCTCCTGCAAATGACGCGCCATGCCGAGCGTGAGCTGGATCGCGTCAGGAGCGGCCTCGACGAGCGTCTTCACCACTGTGCGCATGTCTTCGATACCTTGCAGGAATCCGGCTTGGTTGAAGAAGCCGTGATCAACGGCCACGTCGAAGCAGCGGTTGGACTTGGCGTTGAAAAGGCGTTTGAGGCGGAAGGATTTCATGGGGGAAGTAGGGATGTAGAAGCGAAGTGGGAGGCGGTCAACTTTCACGCGTTAGCGTCCTCGGACTGCGGCGTCTTCAGCGCCGCTTTCGTCACGTCCAAGGTGAGCGAGAAACTTCTTGTCCCCATCGAAGCTCTCTTTCACGTTTTCCTCATGCCCCGCCTCCCGGACCAGCCTCCGCCATGGCCGCACGCACCGACGCATCTGCTCGATGCGTCGGGCATCTATTTCGTCACCGCTTCCACCCATCTCAAACAGCACTTCTTCCGGGATCCCCCACGGCTTGAGGTGCTCCATCGCGGCCTGCTGACCGTCACACAAGAGTTCGGGTGGCAACTTGAGGCATGGGCGGTGTTTTCGAATCATTATCACTTCGTCGCCAAAACTCCGCCGAACGTCCAAAATGCCGAATCCCTGCCACGCATGATTCGTGCGCTGCACGGCCCGCTGGCACGATGGATCGACAAGCTTGACCAAACGCCCGAGCGACGGGTCTGGCACAACTACTGGGATGCATTGCTCACCCATCGGACTTCTTACTTCGCGAGGTTGAATTACACGCACAACAACGCGGTAAAGCATGGGCTGGTGAAAGTGGCGCGGGAATACCCATGGTGCTCGGCGAGGTGGTTTGAGCAGGAGACGGCTCCGGCGATGGTGAGGGCGATCTCGCGGTTTAGAGCATTTTAAATAATATTGTGGAACATTTTGACAGACGGTGTATAGCTAAGCATGGCCGCACTTTCCCTTGATCTACGTCAACGCATCATCAACACCTGCGACCGGGGTGAAGGCACCCAGGAACAGATCGCCCA
>JAPLUL010000062.1:0-48950 GCA_026397635.1 Verrucomicrobiota bacterium
GACGAAATCAACCGCGCCCCAGCCAAGGTGCAAAGCGCGTTGCTTGAGGCCATGCAGGAGCGCCAAGTCACCATCGGCGAGAACACGCACAAGTTGCCGGACCCCTTCATGGTGCTCGCCACGCAGAATCCGATTGATCAAGAAGGCACCTACACGCTGCCGGAAGCCCAGCTCGACCGCTTCCTGCTTAAAGTCCGCGTGACTTATCCCACGCCGCTCGAAGAGCGCATGGTGCTGGATGCCATGGCTACCTCCGCGCCGAAGCTCGATGTGAGCCAGATCACCGACGTCGCCGCCATCTCCGCCAGCCGTGTCGTGGTGAACAAGATCTTCATGGATGAGAAGATCCGCGACTACATCGTCGCCATCATCAATGCCACTCGCCATCCCGAGACACTTGCGCCGCATCTGAAGCTGCTCATTCGCTGCGGTGCCTCTCCGCGTGGCACGATCAATCTCGCCCTCGCCTCCAAGGCGCTCGCCTTCCTCAACGGCCGCAACTACGTCGTGCCGCAGGACATCAAGGATCTCGCCCCCGACATCCTCCGCCACCGCATCCTCCTCTCCTACGAGGCCGAGGCCGAAGGCGTCACCACCGAGGACGTGGTCAAGACCTTGCTCGACAAGCTGCCGGTGCCTTAATTTCGCCTTACCGTGAACCGGGAACCCGCGCAGACCGACAACGACGCACGCCTCACACGCATTTTGAAGCGTGTGCGGCGCATTGAGCTGCTCACGCGCGGCATGGTGAAGGAAATGCTCGGCGGGCAGTATCACTCGCGTTTCAAAGGGCAGGGCATCGAGTTCGATGATTTCCGCGAGTACCAGCCCGGTGACGACGTGCGTTTCATCGACTGGAACGTCACCGCGCGCATGAACGACCCGTTTGTGCGCAAGTACGTCGAGGAGCGTGAGCTGAGCGTCATGCTCTGCGTCGATGTGAGTGGCTCCGGCGACTACGGCAGCCAGGATGACTCGAAACGCGAGCGCGCGGCAGAAATCGCGGCTGTGTTTGCCTTCAGCGCCGTGCAAAACCAAGACAAGGTGGGCCTGACATTGTTCTCCGACCAGGTGGAGCAGTATCTTCCCGCACGCAAAGGTGCGCCGCATGCGCTGCGGGTGCTGCGTGATATTTTAAACAACCAACCGAAGCACCAGGGCACCGATCTCAAGCCTGCGCTCGATTTGGCGCTCAACCGCATCGCCCACCGTGCATTGGTGATCCTAGTGTCCGATTTCATCACCACCGATAGCTCATGGGAAAAAAGCCTGCGTGGCGTCGCGGCCAAGCATGATGTCGTCGCGGCGCAGATCATGGACCCGCGCGAGATCGAGCTGCCGAATGCCGGGCGTGTCTGCCTCGAAGACCCTGAGACGGGCGAGCAAATCCTCGTCAACACCTCACACCCCGCCGTGCGTGAGCAGTTCGCTGCGCGTGTGGCGAAAAGGCAGATCGCCTTGGAGCAACTGCTGCGCCGCTGTGGGGTGGAGCGTGTCGCCATCCGCACGGATGAAGACTATGTCCCGGCCTTGAAGGCTTATTTCCGCACCCGCAAACGAAGGAGGCGCGGATGAAGCTGCTGTTCTTCTTGTTGGCTCAGGCGCCAGCGCCGGTGCCGCCACCCTTGCCTCATCCTACGCTGCCGCTGCCAGAAAACGTGCCGCTGCCGCCGCCGTGGTGGATTGGGTGGGCCGTCGGGCTGTTGCTGGTGCTTTTGATCGCACTGGTGATCTGGCTGCTGCTGCGGCCCAAGCATGTGCCGGTTGCGCCACTGCGCCAGCCGTGGACTTCCGCGTTTCGCGCACTGAACGACCTCCGCGTCCGCATGGAAAGCATCCCGCCGCAGGACATGAGCCACCGCGTTTCGCAGATTTTGCGGCGCTACTTGATGGAGCGCTACTCCGTGCCCGCTCCGGCGCGCACCACGCATGAGATTTTCGATGGAAACCAGCCAGAGCGCCTGCCCGGAGTGCCCGTGCCACGCGCTCAGGGTCTCTGGCGTGAGCGTTTTGAGCCGGTGGCTCGGCTTTGTGATGATATTTCATTCATGCCCGCCCCACGCACGGCTGAGGAGTCAGTGACGTTGATTGAGCAAGCCCTGGCACGTTTGCAGGAGGAGAAACCATGACAATCCCCGGCATTCCCAACTTCCAAATCCTGCATCCGCTGTGGTTGCTGCTTTTGCTGCTGGTACCGTTGTTCGCGATCCTGCGCGGCTCACGTCGCAGCAGGCGTCCGGCCATCAAGTTTCCTGCTACCGCTCTGCTGCGTGATCTTGGCCGGCCCGCCCGGGGTGGTGTCGGCGGTTTCATCTTCGGCCTCGTGCTGATCAGCTTCGTCTTCGGCGTCGCCGCGCTGTCGCGCCCGCAAAAGGTGCTGTCATACGACGAGGAAAAGGCGGAGGGCATCTCGATCATGCTCACGTTTGATGTGTCGCTCTCCATGCTGATCGAGGACATGTACATCGGCAGCCAGCCGGTGAACCGCCTCACGGCCGCGAAACGCGTGGTGGCAGACTTCATCAAGGCGCGGCGCAATGACCGCATTGGCATCGTCGCCTTTGCTGGTGAGACGTACCTGCCTTGCCCGCTCACGCTGGACCGCGACTGGCTCATCAACAATCTCGACCGCGTGCAGACCCAGCGCGTGGGGGATGGCACCGCCATCGGCTCCGGCATCGCCTCCGCCGCCAACCGCATGCGCAGGGAGAAAACCGCCAGCAAGGTCATCGTCTTGCTCACCGACGGTGCGAACAACTCCGGCCGCCTCAGCCCGCAGGATGCCGCCAAACTTGCCGCAACGCTCGGCATCAAGATTTATGCCATCGCGTTCGGCACGCCGGGCATCCACAGCATCCCGGACCCGCGCCGCGGCACCTTCACGCCGGTGGGGCAGCAGTTGTTCGATGAAAAAACGCTTCAGGAAGTCGCAAACATCGGCGGCGGCCAGTTTTTCATGGCCCAGAGCATCAACACGCTCGGCGAGGTCTTCTCCACCATCGACCAGCTCGAAAAAACCAAGATCGAGCACCGCAAGATCACCGAGACGGAGGAGTTGTTCCCCTGGCCGCTCGCTCTATCCGCCGGGGCGTTATTCCTGGCCTTGCTGCTGTCCCTGACCGTATGGCATTCGGCCCCCGAGCCTGCCGTCACCTGATTTCGCATGACCTTTGCCCACGAACATCTGCTGTGGTTCCTGCTCATCCTTCCCGCGCTGGTGGGATTGAAGCTGTGGGTGGACGCGCATGGCTCTCAGGCGGAGCGCTTGTTCACCGCCGCGCGATTGCGCCCCTTGCTGGTGATCGGCCGCTCGCTCTGGCGTTCGTGGCTCGTCTATGCGCTTTATGCGCTGGCGATGGCCTGCCTCGTTCTGGCCGTGGCCCAGCCGCGCTGGGGGGAGGAAAAACTCGAAATCCCCGACAAGGGCCGCAACGTTTTCATCGCCATCGACACCTCGCGCTCCATGCTCGCGCGTGATGTCGCTCCTGACCGCCTCACCCGCGCACGACTTGCCGCGCACGATCTGGTCGTCGAACTCGCGGGCGAACGCGTCGGCCTGCTGGCCTTCGCCGGTCGTGCTTATTTGCAAGCGCCGCTCACCACCGACCACGACGCCATCATCGAGTCCTTGCAGATCTTTGACCACACCATCATTGAGTGGGGCGGCAGCAACATTGCCGACCTGCTGGATGTGACCCAGCGCGCCATCAAAAACCTGCCAAAGAGCAATTATGCGCTCGTTATTTTCAGCGACGGTGGAGATGCGGACCAAAACCTCACTTCGCAGCTTCAAAAAATCGCCAATGCGGGCGTGACGATCGTCACCGTCGGCGTCGGTAGCGAAGGGGGCACGCTGATTCCGAATCCAGAGATCGACGGCGACTACATCCGCGACGAGGCGGGCAATGTAGTGCGCTCACAGCTCGAGAACGGTGTCCTGCAGCAGCTCGCTACCATGACTGGCGGGCGCTATCTCAAGCTCGGCACCCAGCCGCTCAGTCGTAGCGCCATCCAACCCGTGCTGGACCGTCTCACCGAGCAACAGTCCGCCAACCGCCAGACCTCCCGACCGATAGAGCGTTTTGCATGGCCGCTGAGTCTGGGTATGCTCTTCCTTATGCTTGCCTGGATCATCAGCGCCCTGCCGCGCACGTCCGCACGTCCTCTCGTGCTCGCCTTGGCCGTGTTCTCCTTTGCTCCCCAGCCATCCGCACAGGCGGCCAGCATGGGTGAGACATTGGCCTCCATCTTCCAGCCCAAAGGCCCCACGCCTGACGACGCCCGCACCGCGCTGGAGCAGGGCGACTTCAAAAAGGCGCGTGAGGTTTACTCGACGCTGCTGGACGAGCAGCGCTTCAATGAATCCCGCGAGGAGCTACTTTATGGCATGGCCGCCACCGAGCACGCGCTGACAAACTACGACGGCAGCGTGAAGAACTTCAGCGAGGCGTTGCACACGCCAGATCAAAAACTGCGCACCCGTGCTCATCGTGGTCTCGGGCACACGCTTTATGACCAGGGCGCCCGTGGCCTTGAGAAGCAGCCGAAGATCACCATCCAGCGCTGGACCGACTCGCTCCGGCACCTTGAGGCCGCACTCGAACTCGACCCTAGCAACAAAGAACTGCGCGAGAATCGCGACCATGTGGCTAAGATGCTCGACGAGCTGCGCAAGGTCATCGAGGAGCAGGAAAAGCAGCAGAAGGGCCAGAAAGGCCAAAAGGGAGAAAAAGGCCAGCAGGGTCAAAAAGGCGAGGGCCAGGAAGGCGAGGGAGAGCCTGACGGTCAGGGCCAGGAAGGCAGCGATCCCAACGGCGAAGGCCAGCCCAAAGAATCCGAAGGCAAAGGCGAGAAAAAAGAGGCTGACGACGGCATCGGCGGCAAAGACGCCAAAGAACTGCCCGAAGGCCGTCTTCAAGCCGCTGGTGGCGACAAAGAAGGCGAAAAAGAAAGCCAGCAGGGCAAAGAAGGTCAAAAACCCGGCGAGGGCGAAGGCGGCGATGAAAAGAAACAGACTGCCAAAGCCAAGGACAGCGGAGACCAGCGCAACCCACGCACCGGTTACACTCCCGGCGAGGCCGAGGGCATCATCCGCCAATACATGGATGAGATCGCAGCGCCGCTGACCAATCGCTACCACACCCCGCCCGCAAACAAAAAAGACTGGTGAGGCCGCTTTGGCGGCAATGACGAATGCTGAAGCCAGAATGACGAATGAAATCCCAAGCTCGAATGACTCAAAGCCACCCACAGCAAGCTGAACTTCCCAGGCGTCCTGCCTTGGACAGATTTCCGGCCCGTCGTCATTCGTCATTCTGGTTTCGTCATTTCGCCGCCCTACTGCTGTGCTCATGGCTGCATGCCACTGCCGCGGCAGCGACGGTGCGCGCCTACATCCAGCCAGAGCGGGCACAGACCGGCCAGGTCGTCACTTACGTCATCACGGTGCAGAATGGCACCGTGCAGAGCCTGCCGCAGCTTCGCCTTCCCGCACAGGTCGGCATGAACACCGGCGTTTCCACCTCCCAGAACATCGAGATCCGTAACGGCCAGCGCATGTTTTCCACCCAGCTCGCCTGGGGCGTGGCGGGAACGGAGCCGGGAGAGTTCGTCATTCCGCCGCAGGAAGTGCTGGTAAACGGCGAGACACTAAAGACCAACGAGGTTCGCCTCGTCGTCTCAGAGGCCCCGGCGGTGCCTGGAGCCGCCGCCGCCGAGGATGCCAGCACGCCGCTGTTTCAGATCGAGGTCGGAAAAACGGAAGTTTATCAGGGGGAACTGGTGCCCATCAGCGCGAGTTTGTTTGTGCCGCGCAGCGTGATGCTGCGCCGAGTCGGCCTCATTGAGGTGAACAAGAGCGATTTCGCCATCTCACGCTTCCCGCAGCAGGCAGACCAGACCGAGACTGTCATCAATGGCGTCGGCTACATCGTGGTGACCTATCGGAGCATGCTCTCCGCCCTGCATCCTGGCGACTTGAAGGTTGGGCCCGCTTCGTGCGAGTTGCTCTACGAGGTTTATCAAGAGGATCAGCGCGGCATGCGCCGCAGCCTGCCTTTTGGCATGATCATGGGCAATGCCGAGACGAAAAAGCAGGTCGTCAAAAGCCAGGAGGTAAAGATCAAAGTGCTACCTCTGCCCACCGAGGGCAAACCACCGCACTTCAGCGGCGCGGTCGGTGATTTTAGCATCAGCGCCACCGCCACCCCAAACGAACTCGCGGTGGGTGATCCACTCG
This sequence comes from Verrucomicrobiota bacterium, assembly GCA_026397635.1. Taxonomy (GTDB): domain Bacteria; phylum Verrucomicrobiota; class Verrucomicrobiia; order Verrucomicrobiales; family Verrucomicrobiaceae; genus Prosthecobacter. The sequence continues at coordinate 6,239 of JAPLUL010000062.1, forward strand.
CGGTGGACATCACCATTGATGGCAGTGGCAACTTCGACGCGGTCAATCCGCCTGCCTTGATGCCTCCAGACGGCTGGAAAGCCTACCCGCCGCGCCGCTACAATGTGGATGGCCCGGTCGATCCTAATCTCACGCCCACTGCGCAGCGCCGCATCGGTTACTCGATGGTGTTTGTGCCAGAAAAACAACACACGCAGCTCCCGCCCTTTGAACTGAGCTACTTCAGCCCTTCGCAGAAGAAATACGTGATCGCCAGCACTGCTCCCATCCCGCTGCGCATCAAGCCCGGCGCTGCTGTCGTGGCCGCCGCAGGGGCAGAAGGCGCTGCCAGTGGCGAGGCACCTAAAACACCGCCCGTGCAGCAGCCGAAGCCCAACATCAGCGACATCCTCATGGTCTTGCCGCCGCAGGCTCAGTGGTTAAACACCACCAACATCGCTGCTAGCACGCCGCTGACCGGCAGCGCCCGTTTCTGGGCCATTCAATCCATACCAGCGGCCTTGGTGCTCGTGGCGGTGTTTTTCAACTGGATGCGCCGCCAACGCGAGGAGGCCGCTAGCGGTCTGCGAGGCGAGTTGGCGGAGTTGTGGCGCGGTTTGGAGCAGCCGGGCCTTGAGGATCGTGAATTCCTGCAACGCGCCGCGCATTTCATCCAACGCAGTCATGCGGGAGAGGTGCAGGACGAGGAACTGCGGCAGATTTTGCAGCGTTACGAGACGCAGAGCTTCACCGCGGCGCCAACGACGGATCAATCGCTCAGTAGCGGCGAGCGCGGACGCATTTTGAGCACGCTCGCGCCTTTGTTGAAACGTGCGGCGGTGTTCATGGCCACGCTGATCGTTTTCAGCACGAACGTTTCGGCTGCGGATGAATCTCCTGACGCCATTTACCGCCAGGCACGCGAGGCGTTGGAGAAAGGCAAGTTCACCCAAGCGCAATACCTCGGCGAATCACTCACGCGCAAAGATCCGCCTGCGCTGAGCGCTGCGGTTTTCTCGCTCATCGGTCACGCCCGTTATCGCCAGGAAGATTTGGGGCGCGCCGCCTTGTGGTATCAGCGTGCGCAACTGCTCGAACCCGCCAATCCCGAACTGCGGCAGAATTTGCGGCATCTGGATGAGAAAGTGCGTTTCTTCCGCTTTCAGCAGGATTCGCCTCTCGCCGAATGGAGCCTCCTGCTTAACAAAAACACCTGGATCATCGCCGCGTCCGTGGGTGTATGGCTCATCCTGTTGGCGGTCTTCTGGGGCGTCCTCTCCAGCGGTCGGAAAACCTCTGGCGGCACCATTGCGCTCGTGCTGATCATCGCTGGACTCCTCGTATTGGTGCCTTCGGCCACCTTGGCTGTTATCCGCCCTGAGCCGGACACACGCGTGAAGGATGTCATGGTCGTCACCGCACGTGAAGTCAGCGCCTACACCGCCGCCACCGTCACCTCCGGCAGCGTCGTGGATCTGCCTCCGGGCAGCCAGGTGCGTCTGCTCGAAAAACGTGGCGCATGGACCTATGTCGAAGTTCCCAGCAGCGGTGACCCTGTGCGCGGTTGGGTGGAATCTGCCACCTACCAACCCCTCTGGCCGTGGGATGCTGCGCTGCTACCTTGATTCGGGTTTGGAGTCTGGTTTTGCGAAACAGCGGACATTCGTCATTCGACATTCCGCATTCGTCATTCACCTTTTCTCTCCAACCATGAAATCACTCATCGCCTCATTCCTCTCACTCTGCGTTGTCACCGCCGCCTGCGCTGAAACCGCCAAGAATCTCGCCCTTGATCCGAAGCCGCGCGAAGGTGGCTGGGTGAAGCGGCATGAGTCGTTCAACGAGACCTCCAAGAAAGGCGAGGCGCAGTTGGTGTTCCTGGGCGACTCCATCACGCAGGGCTGGGAAGGCAATGGCAAGGCCGTGTGGGCGGAAAAATGGGCACCGCTCAAGGCCGCAAACTTTGGCATCGGCGGTGACCGCACCGAGCACGTCATCTGGCGTCTGCAAAACGGCAACTTCGACGGCCTCAAGCCCAAGCTTGTCGTGCTCATGATTGGCACCAACAACACCGGTCATCAGGGCCGCCCCGCGGTGGAGCATGGCGGCATCGTTTACACCAGCAGCGCGGAGCAGACGGCTGAGGGGGTGAAGATGATCCTCGATATTCTGGGCAAAAAGATGCCGGAGACCCAAGTGCTGCTCCTCGGCATCTTCCCACGCGGCGCGTCGAAAGACGACGCCATGCGCAAGCAGAACGTCGCCACCAATAACCTCATTTCCGCCTTCGCCGACGGTCAACGCGTCTCCTACATGGACATCGGCAACACCTTCCTCCAGCTCGACGGCACGCTGCCAAAAGAAATCATGCCCGACCTGCTTCACCTCAACGCCAAAGGCTACGAGATGTGGGCCGCTGCCATCGAAGGCAAAGTCGCCGAACTCATGAAGTAACCCAGGAGTGGGGACATCTTGTCCCCGCTTCTTCATCCCTCATCTTCCGCAGCTATGCTGGGATCGAGATCCGTCTTCTCGTAAATGGCGGCCAGGGGAATGCTCAGATCGTGGTGTTTCAGCGTCATGGATGCCTCCAGCCCGTCAAAGGTCGAGAGCTGCCAAACAGCGTCTTCGAGTTCAAACACCTCCACCAGCGGCTGCTTGGTGGAGACGAGCACATAGGTGGTCAGTGAAGGGAGGTGCCGGTAGTTCCAGAACTTGTCTCCTCGGTCGTAGGCTTCGGTTCCATCAGACAAAACCTCGAACAACGCTTCGGGGTTGAGAAGCGTGTTGCGTTTCTCGTTCTTGAACTGCGGCTTCCCACACACGATCGAGGCGTCTGGGAAGGTGTTCAGCCCCGTCGGGCCGATTTTCACCTTCATGTCGCTGTCATATACCCGGCAGGGGCGGGCTTTAAGGGCGCGTTTGAGTTCGCCAATCAAATTTCCCTTCGCGAGGCTGTGCGTGTCGCCACCACCGGCCATGGCGACGACCTGGCCGTTGCGAAACTCCAGTTTCTCCACGGATTTTTCCAAAATGACCTCGTACTCCTCCTCGCTGACGCGTGGGGGCAGGGCGGCCACGGAATAGGCGTATTGAACGCCTGTTTGGCGCAAGGCGGCTGACATGAGCGGACGGTAGCACAAACCGGCGGCGACCTGGAAGCCTTTTTAGCGGCTTGAATGCCACGCGTGGCGGCGTTATCCGCACGCCGTCACCATCCCAACCATGAAATTCATCCTCATCCCGCTTCTCTTCGCCACCACGGCCAGTTTCGCTCAGATCGCCACGCAGGCCACGCCGGTGGATAAGATCAAAGTCGCCAAGGGCTTCAAAGTCGAGCTGCTCTACTCCGTGCCGAAGGAGCAGGAAGGCTCATGGGTCTCGATGACGCAGGATGACCAAGGGCGCATGCTTTGCAGCGATCAATACGGCGCGTTGTATCGCATCACGCCGCCTGCGCTCGCTGGAAGTCCGGGCGAGACGAAGGTCGAGAAGCTCAGCATCGACTTCGGTCACTGCCAGGGGCTGCTGTATCACGCAGGAGTGCTCTACGGTGTGGTGAATGACGACGCGTATCAGGGCAGGGGACTCTACCGCTGCAAAGACACGAATGGGGACGATCAATTCGACGCCGTGGAGCTGCTCCGTTCCTTCCCTGGCAAAGCGGGCGAGCATGGACCGCACGGCGTGGTGCTCGGACCCGATGGCCAGAGCCTCTATGTGATGTGCGGCAACCAAACGCCGGAACCAAGCTGCGAAACCAGCCGCGTGCCGCGTCACTGGGCGGAGGACCAGCTTTTCCCGATGATCCTCGGACGTGGCTTCATGCGCGACGTGCTCGCCCCCGGCGGCTGGCTGGCGAAGACGGATCTCGATGGCAAAAAATGGGAACTCATCAACACCGGCACCCGCAATACCTACGACATCGCCATCAATCGAAACGGCGACATCTTCGGCTTCGACGCGGACATGGAATGGGACACCGGCATGCCGTGGTATCGCCCCACGCGCGTCTGCTTCATGCAAAGCGGCGGCGAGTTCGGCTGGCGCACCTGCAGCAAGAAATGGCCCGCACGCTGGGAGGATAGTCTGCCAGCGGTCGTGGACATCGGCCCCGGCTCGCCCACCGGTGTCGCGTTTGGTTATGGAGCCAAATTCCCCGCCAAGTATCAAGACGCACTCTACATCTGCGACTGGAGCTACGGCAAGATGTATGCCGTGCATCTCAACCCGAATGGCGCGGGCTACTCCGGCACTACTGAAGAATTCATGAGCGCCTCACCGCTGCCGCTGACGGACATTGAGGTCTCGAAGAAAGATGGAGCCATGTATGTGAGTGTCGGTGGCCGCAAAGTGCAGAGTGGGCTTTATCGGGTGACTTACACCGGCGCGGAAAAGTCAGACAGGTCTGACAAGTTGGACTCGTCCGACCTCGCCAAGGTGCGTGAAAGTCTCGAAAAGGAGGGCGCGAGCGTCCAAGCTGCTTGGCCGCATCTTTCCTCTGCAGATCGTCATCTCCGCTTCGCTGCTCGCATTGCTTTGGAGCATCAGCCGGTGGCTTCTTGGAAAGATAAAGCACTTTCCGAAACCAACCCGCGTGCCGCATTGACCGCACTCATGGCGCTCGCCCGCAGCAGCGGTGGTGACAAATCGTTCCAGCAGCCGATTCTCGCCGCGCTGAACAAGATCGACTTCAAATCACTCAAGGGACTCGACCGTGTCACACTGATACGTGATTACATGCTCACCTTCACCAGACTAGGTGAGCCGGATGCGGCGACGAGGGCTGAATTGATCGCGAAACTCAATCCACTCTTCCCCACCAACGACACGGGACTCAATCGAGACCTCGCGGAGTTGCTCATCTATCTCGGCGATGCGGGAATCGTTGCCAAAGCAGCTCCGCTGGTGAACGATTCGCCCACGCAGGAAGAACAGATCGACTACGCCCGCATCCTGCGCTTCGCGAAGACCGGCTGGACGAAGGAACTGCGCACCGACTACTTCCGCTGGTTCCTCCGCGCTGCGAATTACAAGGGTGGCGCGTCATTTGACCTCTTCATCGGTGAAATCAAAGCCGACGCGCTCAAGACGATGAGCGAAGAAGAAAAACTCGCCATCAAAGACGTGCTGGATGCCAAGCCGGAGATCAAAGCGCCAAGCTTCACCACCAAGCCGATGAACTTCGTCAAAGCTTGGACGCTCGCCGATCTCGAAAAGTCTCTCGGCGTCGGCCTGGAAGGCAATCGTAACTTCCAAAACGGTCGGAACATGTTTGGCGCGGCCACCTGCTTCGCCTGTCATCGTTTCAACAACGAAGGTGGCGCGGTTGGTCCTGACTTAACCAGCGTGGCCGGGAAATACAGTCCGCGTGATCTGCTTGAGCACATCCTGGAGCCGAGCAAAGAGATCAGTGATCAGTATGGCAGCACCGTCTTCACCAAAAAGGATGGCAGCACGGTTATTGGCCGTATTGCGAACATGAAGGAGAACATCATGATGGTCTGCACCAACATGATGGACCCGAACAACTTCACCAATGTGGATGCCCGTGACGTGGTGAAGACCGAGGAGAGTAAAGTCAGCATGATGCCGCCTGGTCTAATGTTCATGCTCAAGGAGGATGACATCCTTGATCTGATGGCCTACCTGTTGAGCAAGGGAAACCCGGATGACCCGATGTTTGTGAAGTAGTGTGCTTGGCGCAGCCAAGGAATGGTCAAGGTCGCTGCACGAAAGCTGACCTTCTTGACCTTTTGACGGCGTCGCCTTGACCCACAAAAAAAGCTCCGGCGGTTCCGCCGGAGCTTTTGGATTCAAAGTTAAAAATTCAGACGACTTACTTGCCTTTCTTCTCAGGGGCGGCGGTCGCTGCCTTCTGCTTGGCCCAGCGGGCTTTCTGTGCTTCGGCGATGCGCTTGCGAGCCGAGGCAGACATCGTGCGCTTTTTCTTGGCAGGCTTGTCTGTGTCTTTGTCTTTCTTGCCCTTGACTGATGCGGTGGGGCCGCTGCCAAGTAGCGAGGCTAGCTCGGACTGCATGGCTTCGATTTTTTCCTGGAGGGCGGCAGCGCGGCGGAATTGGGCAGAGGATAGGTTCATAGGTTGTTTGAGTCTAATCGACGAGTCCTTGTGTATGAAGGCTCAAGCTCAATGTCAACCTAGTAATTCCCACCTAGGTTCTCAAAATTGACTCGGGAGCTGGCGCAAAAAGTTAATCAAGCTTGCCAGTTCTGGGTGATGTATCGCAGCAGATTCAGGGAACGAACTCTGAATTTCGTTCTACGTCAGCTCAGAGCGGCTTGTCATAGATAGTGCGGAAGACCTCGGCTGAGTTAGGGTCAATGAGGGTGATCCCATCGCTGCCGAAACGGGCGGTGACAGTGGCGCCCTTGCCTTCTTCCATGTATTTCCAGTTCAAATCACGCACGCGGGCCGCCGCATCGACGATGGCGCAGGTAATGCGGGCCTCCTCGGCGGTGGGATAAAGTTCGGCGACAGCATCGCGTGACTCCTGGGCGAATTTCACACGGCAGACCGCCACCAGGCCTACTGTGAGGCTATCGACGCCGTAGCCGATGTAACCCTTGCTACCATCAGGACGCTGAACCTCACGAGTGAAGTGATTGTTGCTCGTGCGGGAGCCGCCACCGGCGTTCCACCAGCGGAAGCCGCGATACTGCTGATCGCTCTCCACCTTGCCGTCCGCGCCGAGGATCTCGTGGCCTTGATTGACCGGGCCTTCAAAGTCAGCGGGCGTGATCCAGTTGTTGTGGTAGTTGATCGACATGCCGTTGTCGTAGTCCACGCGCACCTGCACGGCATCGAAGGCGTTGATGCCATCGCGAATGAGGCGCTTCTTCTGGCCCACGGCGGTGAGGCTCACCGGTTTGGACTTGTAGTAGCTCCAGATCAGATCCGTCCAATGCGGGCCGACGTAGCTGAAAGGATCGCTGCTTTCCACCCACTTGAAGGTGCTGGTGCTGACTTCGAGGGGTTCTTCGAGATAGGCGGTGCCGTAGAGGGGTGCGCCGATGCGGTTCTGAATGTCATCGCGAATGCGCAGGTGGTCGGGGTCGTAGCGTTTATGCATGTCCACGGCGACGATGAGGTTTTTCGCCTTCGCGGCTTCGATGATCTCATCCGCTTCCTGAATCGAGAGACACATCGGTTTTTCAGTCAACACATGCACCCCCCTGGCCAGTGCGGCCAGAATTGGCTGCGTGTGCAGATGATCCGGCGTGGCCACGGCCATCACGTCGAGATCAGGGTAGGCGGCCAGAATATCATTCCACGGTTCATCGCCAAAAAACGCCTTCGGCTCGTGTCCAGTGATGTCCTTGAAGGCTGCGGCGGCCTTCCTGGCCGATTTTTCACTGCGTGTGGCCACGGCGACGAGATCAAACTTCACCGGAGCGAGTTCCCGGGAGAATTTATCCAGCCCGACACGCGCGAGCTGCCCGGCGATGCCGAAGCGCTGCAAATCCGCGTAAGCACGCGCGTGAACATCTCCGCCGAACATGCCGGCGCCGACAAGGGCGATCTTGATGGTGGGTTCCATGATCCAGCATGGAACGCGGACGCCTTGAATGCGCAAGACGTGATGCTGATACCGGAGTGCCGCTTTTCGGTATGTTTGAGGACAAGAAAAAACGCGGGAGCCTTTCGACTCCCGCGTTTGGATGGTTCTCGATCAGCGAGGCCGGGCTTATTCAGCGGCGGCGGTCTTCTTTGCCGCAGCTTTTTTCTTGGCCGGGGCCTTCTTCTTCGGCGCAGCGGCTTCATCAGCGGCTGGTTCGACGACGGCTTCGGCGGCTGGGGCCTCGGCCGTTTTAGGCACATAGGCATCGACCCACTCGATGTAGGCCATCGGGGCGGAGTCGCTGCGGCGCTGGCCGAGCTTGGTGATGCGGGTGTAGCCACCGACGCGGTCCTTGGATGCGACGGCGATCTCTTCGAACAGCTTCTTCACCACGTCTTTGTGACGGAGGGAGGAGAGGGCCGTGCGGCGGGCGTGCAGCGTGCCGCGCTTGCCGAGGGTGACGAGCTTCTCCGCGTAGGGGCGGAGGGCCTTGGCCTTGGCGAGCGTGGTGCGGATGCGACGGTGCTCGATGAGCGAGCAGGTGAGATTCATGAGCAGCGCGTCGCGGTGATCCTGCTTGCGCTGAAGTTTGACGATTTTTCTTCCGTGTTTCATGTCCTGATTAAGTCTTGGCTTCCTGTGATTTGATTATTCGTCCTCGTCGTCGGCGTCGGGGAGGTGGCTGTCCACCAGCTTGGTGAAGTCGAGGGAGTCGGCTTCTTCATCGTCGTCGCTGATCATGCTGCTGCGGGCAAGGAGGGAGACACCGCCAGGGGTGGCCTCAAGCAGCGCGGGATCGAACTTCATGCCGAGAGACAGGCCAAGCTCGGCGAGTTTTTCCTTGATCTCGGTGAGGGACTTCTTGCCGAAGTTGCGGTAGCGGAGCATCTCGCCCTCGGTCTTCATGGCCAACTGGCCGACGGAGGTGATGTTTGCGTTGTTGAGGCAGTTCGCGGCGCGGACGGAGAGCTCGATTTCGTTGACGCTCATGTTCAGGAGCTTGCGCAGCTCGCTGTTTTCCTCGCTCTGGGCTTCCGGGGCGGCCTCGAACTCAACGGCCTTGTCGTCGTAATTGACGAACACGTCGAGGTGGTGGCGCAGGATGGCAGCGGATTGGAGCAGGGCGTCGTGAGGGGTCACGCGACCATCGGTCCAGATGTCGAGCACCAGCTTGTCATAGTCAGTGTTCTGTCCGACGCGGGTGTTTTCCACGGCGTACTTCACACGGGTGACCGGGCTGTAGATGGAGTCGATCGGGATGACGCCAATCGGGGTGTCAGGGCGCTTGTTTTCTTCCCAGGTGGAGAAACCACGGCCGACGCGCACTTCGAACTCGCACTCGAACTTCGTTTTGCGGTCGAGCGTGCAGATGATCTGGTCACGGTTGATGACCTCGTAGTGGTTGTCTTCCTTGATGTCACCGGCGGTGACGGGGCCTTCTTTGTCGGCAAAGATGGAGAGGAGGCGTGGCTCCTTGGCATCGCTGTGGTGCTTGAAGCGGACTTTTTTGAGGTTCAGGATGATCTGAACCACATCCTCAAGCACGCCAGGCAGCGTGGTGAATTCGTGTTCCGCACCGCGGATTTTCACGGAAGTGATGGAGGCGCCTTCCAGGGAGGAAAGGAGGACGCGGCGGAGGGAGTTGCCAATGGTGTGACCGTATCCTTTGTCGAAAGGTTCGGCGACGAACTGGGCGTAGGTGTCGGTTGCCGTGGCCTCGTTTTTGACAAGGCGGCTGGGCATCTCGAATCGAGCAAGACGTACTGACATGATGTGTGTGATATGGCCGGGTTACCTCCGGGCGAGAATCCTGCACATCTCGAAGAGAGGCAGGCACGGAGACCAACGGCGAATTGAGGGGCGGAACTCGCGAGGGGCGGGGATAATGCAGGTCGAAACCGGGAATGCAACCTGGATTTTGCACCCAGGAAACGGGGGCAAATGAGGTGTGGACGCCTGTGGCGGCCCAGCGAGGCGCATCGTGCCGCTTGTCAGCGGGCCTCGCCTCGCGCACAATCCGCGCCCACATGAGCGATCTGACGCCCGAACCTCCTGAAACTGAAAAGCCCAAGACCCCGACCTCGCCGGAGGAGGTCACGCGCAAGCTGGAGGACTTCATTAAAAACACCCTCGGCGGTCAGGTGCTCTTCACCCGCATCGAAGGCTCTGGCGTGCGACCGGCAAAGGATGGCGATGAAAAAGCCGAAGGCGAGTCAGAGGCGGACCATGGGGCGGCCTTTGAGTTTCATTACAAGCCCGCGGACATCAAGGCACACCTCGACCGCTTCGTGATCCGCCAGGACGAGGCCAAAAAAGTGCTCGCCACAGCGGTGTGTGATCATTACCACCATGCGCAGATGCTGCGGGAAGACCGCGAGTCCGGCTCCACTGGTCCACGCCTGGAATTTTCGAAGCAAAACGTCATCATCATCGGCCCCACAGGTGTGGGCAAGACCTACCTCGTCAAACACATCGCCGATCTCATCGGCGTGCCGTTTGTGAAGGCGGACGCGACGAAATTCAGCGAAACCGGCTACGTCGGCGCGGATGTGGACGATCTGGTGCGCGATCTCGTGGCGAAAGCGAACGGCGACATCGAGTTGGCCGAGCACGGCATCATTTACTTGGATGAAATCGACAAGCTGAGCAGCGGACCGGAAAAGCTAGGCCGTGATGTGAGCGGACGTGGCGTGCAAACCGCGCTGCTAAAGCTGATGGAGGAGACCGAGGTGCCGCTCTACGCGCCCAACGACATCCGCAGCCAGATGCAGATGATGTTCGACACGCGCAAGGGCCGCACCGGCCGCGAGGTGGTGAATACGCGCAACATTCTTTTCATCGTCAGCGGCGCGTTCAGCGGCCTGGACAAGATCATCGAGAAGCGCACAAACCGGAAGTCCATCGGCTTCGTCTCCGCTGACACGAAGACGACCGCTGCCGAGCACTTGTTCCGCGAATCGCGCACCAAGGACTTCATCGACTACGGCTTCGAGGCCGAGTTCATCGGCCGTCTGCCGGTGCGTGTGGTGTGTGATCCGCTCAGCGCGGATGACATGTTCCAGATCATGAAAAACTCCGAGGGCAGCCTCATCCGCCAGTATGAACGCGAATTCGCCGCCTACGGGGTGAAGGCCGTGTTTGAGGACGACGCGCTGCGCGAGATCGCCAGCCGCGCCGAGGAGGAAAAAACCGGCGCGCGTGGCCTCGTCACTGCCTGGGAGCGAGTGCTGCGTAATTTTAAATTCGAGATGCCCAGCCTCGGCCTGCCAGGGCTGCTCATTGACGGCGATCTCGTCAAAAAACCCGAGCAAGTGCTCGCCCGTTGCCGTGCCGAGGCTGCCACCTTCGCGGTCGAGCTTGGCGCAGCGCATGCGGATGAGATCCAGGCCTTCACCGGGCGTTTTCAGCGCGAACACGGCTTCATGCTCGACTTTGACAGCAGCGCCATCGCCGCGATCGCCGCCAGGGCGCAGCGTGAGGGCATGCACGTCGATGCCATGTGCGCGAAGCTCTTCAAAGACTATCCCTTTGGCCTGAAACTCGTCACCCGCAGCACCGGGGAAACCAGTTTTGCCCTCTCCGCCGACGCGATTGCGAATCCCGACAAATTCGTCAGCGATCTCGTTGTCAGCGCCTGCCGACAGCGGCCTGAAGCGCCGTTATCCAACATCATCGACATCACCCCCGAACCTACTTCTCATGAATCGTAACCACGCCGCCGCCATGTTCATCGGTGTGCTTGTCTGCATCCCGCTACTGGCTCTTTATCACTTCGGCTTTTTTCAAAGCACGGCGGACTGGTTCGCGGGGCTGTATGCGCGCGGCTTCGTCCTGCCGCAGGGCGATTTGAAGCGTTTGGTGTGGCTGCAATACGCCTACTACACGGTGATGGCCTTCGCCAGCGCCTGGGTGTGCATCGAGATGCTCTCGCAGTGGCGGCGTTTTGCTTTTCTGTTCGGTGGCACTTTCCTTACCGTCACCTTTGCCTGCGTCATGGCCATGAGCGGTGTTTTGTTTGAGCCGGTGTCTGGTTCGCTGGCGCTGTGGTTCGCCGGGATTGCGGGCATCGCCGTCGGCGGCACGGTGAACGGCTACCGCCGTCATGTGATGCGCGGGTATTTTGTGGGACGCCTCTCCTCGCGTTTGTTTGAGGAGTTGGCGGATCAAAACAATCCCGCCAAGATGACTGAGCGCCGTGAGATCACCGTGCTGACCTGTCGCCTGCTCAACCATGCCGAACTCAGCACCGGCATTGAGGCGCGGCAGTTTGAGGAGCTGGCCACACACTTCCAGCGCAGTGTCACGGAGTTCCTCATCGCCCGCGGTGCCTACTTGGACGATTGCGATGCGCGCCAGGTGCGCGTGTTCTTTGGTTTTCCGATCTCGGATGAACATCATGCGCTGCATGCTGTGCAAGTCGCCGCAGTGCTGCGCACGCATTTGAGCGTGGTCACACGCGAGATCGAGCAGCGCTTTGGCAAGAAAGCGCAGATCGGCGTGGCCTTCAGCACCGGACCAGCGGTCTGCGGACTGTATGGCGTCAGCCACTTTGAAAGCTTCAGCGCCATTGGTGACGTGATCGACTTTGCCTCACAGCTCTGCGTGTTGAACGCCGAGTACGGCAGCAAGGTGCTCATCAGCGCCCGCACCTACGCCTTGGTCAAAGAAAACGCCGAGGTGCGGCCGATGGAGATGGTCTGCGCTGCCGGTTCCAGCCAGATGAGCGAGGTCTATGAACTGCTGGCTGAAAAAGGCACGCTCTCAGAGCAGGACTCCCGCGCTCGTGATGCTTTCTGGCAGGGCGTGGTGCAGTATCGCAAGGGAGACCTCAAACAAGCCCTCGCCAGCTTCAACAGCGCCACCGCCGAGGATCGCGAAGACGCGCCGCTGAAATACTTCACCGAGCGCGTTGAGGCGGCCCTGAAGGAAAAAACCGTTCCTGAAAAGGAAACGCCCAAGCACTCGCGCAAGCTCGCTGCCACCTGATTTTTTTTGCCGTGCGCATCGACTACCCACCCGCCATCCAGCGCCTCGTGGCTCAGCTCAAGTCGCTGCCCGGCCTCGGTCCGCGCAGCGCGGAGCGCCTGATGCTCTGGCTACTGCAAATGCCGGATGCGCGCATTACTTCGCTCTCACACACGCTGCTGGAGGCCAAGGAACGCATCGTGCCGTGCTCCGATTGCGGCTTCTTCATCGAGAACGACAGCGACTGCCTGCTCTGCCACGATCCACGCCGCAACCAGCGTTTGTTGTGTGTCGTCGAACAAGCCGCCGATGTGCTGCGATTGGAGCGTAGCGGCGCGTTTCAAGGTTTGTATCATGTGCTCGGCGGTCGCTTATCGCCGCTCGACAATGTGACACCCGAAGACCTGCGCATGGAGTCGCTCGTGCAGCGTGTGCGTGATCTGCACACCGAAGAGGTCATCATCGCCCTTGGTTCCGATGTCGAGGGCGAGGCCACCGCCAGCTACATCGCCGATCTGCTGCGTCCGGCGGGCATCGCCATCACCCGTCTGGCCCAAGGCATGCCAGCGGGCGGCAATCTCGACCATGTGGACGAGCTCACGCTCTACCAGGCCCTGCATGGTCGGCGCAACATGAGCTGAAGGCTTAACAGCTGGTTGAAAACCTCCCAATGTGAGAAGTCAAAAGTGAAAGGTGAGAAGTGCCGCATGCAGCATCGTCGCTTCTAGCGTGGGTTGGTGCGAGGTGTTCTGAAAAGCTGGAATTGCAACGCGCACGCCCTGAACCTATGCTGCCGCCATGTCCAAGGACACACTGGCATACCGACTGGGCACCACGGCTCATGTTTCCCCGCTGCTGATGAAGGCGCGGCGTCTGGGCCTGCGTGTGCCGGAGGATCTCTGTGCGCTGGCGGTACAGCGGGGGTGCAGGCACTACTGGCAGGGAGACGAGCCCGTGGAGGTGCTGCTGACTCAAGAGCAGATGTCGAATGAAGAGTTGGCGATGACCCTGTTGACCATCGCGGGCAAATACGATCCTCACGCGATCCGTTGCGGGGCGGCGATGCTGAGTGCGGAGGGCAATGATCCTGTTTTACTCGCCAAGCTGGCCGCCTGGGAGCGCAGTGAAACCGTTGTCCGCTATGTGGCTGAGTGCGGGCTTCGCTACGAGCCGAAAAACCCGTTCTGGAAAGCCTTGCTCGCCCTCCTGCCCCCGGTCGCCGCGCCGAAAACCGGTGTGCTGCCGCACCCGACGCGTTTTGTCGCCATGAACGGCTATGAGCGTGGGGTGGGCAAAAAGATCACCACAGAATGGCAGCGTCCACAACACCGCCCGGCTGCATGACCAACGCGGAGATCATCGCCACCACTCTGGACGGGCTGCTTGACCATGAGGTGTCACTTGTGGCCTATGGCAGGGCGTCGATTGCACTGGGTTTTGACCATGTGCCCGAGGCGGTGGGCAGATCGCTGGACATGGACGTCATCCTCCGTTTCTCCCATGCGGCGGAGCTTGAGGCAGACGATCAGTTCTGGGATGCGCAGGCAGAGGTGAATGCTGTGCTTGAAAAACAGGGACTCTACATCATGCACCTGCTTCAAGAAGACCAAGTCTTCCTGCGCCCTGAGTGGGAGCAGCACATTGTTCCCGTGCTGCGCCCGCCGACGCGCTGGCTGAAGCTTTTCCGTCCGGCCACGATTGATCTGATCCTGACAAAATGATGCGAGGAGATGATCCGCAGGACATGGCGGATGTGGATTTCCTGATCCGTCATGATCACATCACTCCAGAGCAGATGGAGCCAGCCTTTGCCACGGTGCGGATGCCGGACATCCAGGAACTGCATGATGCCTTTGACCGGGCGCTGCCCGTGGTGCGGGCGTTGCTGAAGAATGCCGCATGAATTTCCGCTGAAAGCGGTCACGCCAGTCCCAGTTCGGCCACTTGGTCCTCATCCAGGCCGAGGTAGTGCCCCAGCTCGTGCAGGAAGGTGATACGCACTTCGTCACGATAGGTTTGGAGGTCGCCATTGCAGTCGTCCCATAGGTTGTCGAGAAAGAGACGGATGCGTGGCATTTCATCCGGCGATTCCGGAAGGGGATCGCAGCGGGCGTTGCCCTCAAACAGGCCGAGCAGATCAGGATCAAGATCTTCGTCGATGTCGATCAGCGCATCCATCTCACAGAACTCGATGCGGCATTCGGCGGCTTCATCACGAATTTCCTTGGGCAGGGCCAGCATGGCGGACTTCACCACGCTGGTGGCGACGGATTGGAGACGTTCAAGGCGCATGTGAGTTACTTCTTCGCGGTTTGAGGCTTCTTTTTGAGGGCTTCGATCTCTTTGGCCTGATCCTCGGATTTCTTTTGGAGCTGCTGCACGCGGTCCCACAAGTTTTTCAGGTCAGCAGGGCTTTCGAGTCCGGCGCGGATGTCTTGCGCGGACTTGGCGGCGGCTTCACGCAGCGGATCAATGCGGTCTCCGCTGCTGATGGCGAGCAAAAGGTCAAGTAGACCGAGCGCTTTCGGATCACGCAGCGTGCCGAGGGCTTTCGCGGCGGCCACGCGCCAGTCGCGGCGTGGGTCACTGAGCTTTTCAGCCAGGAAATCACGCACGGCGTCGCGATGCGGATTCGTGGGGCGACGTGCAAGGAAGGCGAGCGCGTCGAAGGCGGTGCTGGCATCACGTCCGCGCAGCTCGTGCGGTTGTTGCAGCCGTGTGAGCACGGCTGGAACGGCGGATTCATCATCCTGGGCACGCCGAGTTTTGATCGCAGCCAGTTCGAGGCTGCTTTGATAGCTGGAGGCGGCTAGATGCTTCTTCAGAGCCTCGCTGATCACCGGCTCGCCGGGGCGTGCGCCCCAGGTCTCGATGATGGTGGCGAGGATGACGGGATTTTTCTCGCTCTGGGCCATCTTCCACAATGTTTCGCGGGATTCAGGCGTGTGAAGGCTGGCGAGGGCTTGCACGACGGCTTTGCGCGTCGCCGCGTGTTTTTGATTTCCGCTGCTGGCGATCAATTCGGCGCGTGCTTCGGGCTCGCCGAGCTTCGCGAGCACTTTGGCGGCCTCGCTGCGCACGGCGTGAAATGGGTCCTCGCGCAGGATTTGGCCGAGTTTGGCGATGTGTTTGCGATCCAGCATTTGCACGGCCCAAAGACGGCCGATCACGTCGGATTCGAGCTGCTTGTCGAGCATCGGGCCGGGCGGTGTGAAGCTGATTTTTGCCAGCACGGTGAAATCCGGGTCGATGCGCACGAGCTCCGGCTGCGCAGGCAGCGTGAAGTGGAAATCCTCGACTTCTTTGCTGACATCCATCGTGAAACGAATGGGTTCTTTCTGCCCCGCCACCTTGAAGCTCACCGGCAGCGGCACACGGAACAGGCGCACCTGCTCGCTGAGCTTCTGCGTCTGACGTACGGTGATTTTCGCCAGTTTGGCGTTGGAGTCCCAAACGTGATCGACTTTCAGCTCTGGCACGCCGCCGTGATGCAGCCATTGATCGAAGAATTGATCGAACGACAGGCCGCTGACCTCCTCGACGACATCTTGCAAGTCATCCGTGCTCACGATGCCGCTGCGGTGGTGGTCGAGATAGGTTTTGATGCACTTGCGGAACAAATCGGGGCCAAGCTGGCTGCGCAGCATGTGCAGCACCCATGCGCCCTTGGGATAGGCGCGGTTGTCGAACTGCTGCATCGGGTCGCCGTAATCACGCCAGACAATGGGCCGTGTGTCGTTCGCGCCGAAAACCTCCTGCGCCTCCAGCCAGAGCGAGTATTTCATCGCGTCTGTGCCGAGCTTCTGTTCCTCGTAAAGGATGGTGTAGTAGCTGGCGAAGCCCTCGTTGAGCCACAGGTGCGCCCAGTCGCGGCAGGTGACGAGATCGCCGAACCACTGATGCGCGGTTTCATGCGCGTCGAGGCGATGCAGGGTGCGCAATTCCTCCGTGTCTGCGTTGAAGAGCATGTCAGCGGCTTCAAAGGTGCAACTCGTGTTCTCCATGCCACCGGCGAGGAAATCGAGGCAATAGACCTGCCAGTATTTGTCCCACGCGAAAGGCACGCCGATCTCTTTTTGGTAAAACTCGATGATCTTCCGCGTGTCGCTGAATGCATTCGCCGCCTGCGCAGCATGCGAAGGCGGCACCAGCATCGCCAGCGGCAGTTTGCCTGCTTTGTCTTCCAGCTTATGAAAGTGGCCGGCGGCCAGGGCGATGAGGTAGTTCACATGCGGCTGGTTTTGCAGCCAGTGAAACGTCACAAGGCCGTCGGCGCCCGGTTTCTCGCTTTGCAGAGTGCCGTTGGAAACGACCTGCATGCCCTTCGGCACATGGCAGACGACCTCGCTGGTGAAGCGCTCGTTCGGGTAGTCGTAGCTCGGGAACCAGAAGCGGTGCAGCTCCGCCTCGCCCTGGCTCCAGACTTGCGTGTCGCCAGCCTTGTAGCCCATCTCCGGCGTGCGGAAATAGAGGCCGTGCTCCGGTTGTGCGGAGTATTTCACCGTGAGCGTGACTTCGGCATCGGGGGCGATGGCGGAGGCGAAGGTGACGATCAATTTCTCATTCGTCACCTCATACTCGGCCACTTTCGCGCCTTCGGCCTTCACTTCGATGACGTTCAAATCCACCGCGTCGAGTTCCAGCTTCGCTAGCGGCAGCGCGATGGGCTTGAACCGCATCGTCGCCGTGCCGGAGACGGTGCGTTTCGCAAAATCCGGCGTCACATCGAGTTTCAGGTGCAGCACATCGACACGCCGGTCCCGCGCATACTTCCGACCGGCGATGAGCTTGAGCGGCTGCGGCAGCAGATGCTTCTCACAATGCCGGCAGTCGAAGGAATCGGCAAAAACGCTCGAAACGAGCGATGCTGCGGCGAGAAGGAGATGGTGGAGGCGCATGATGGGCGCGAGCATCCCCGGCTCGTGCTGGCCTGGCAAGAACAAACCGGAAGGAGAGGCGTCGCATCTTCGTATTGGCCTCGTCATGCTCACCTTTTCCGACCACAGCCAGGGATCATCACGCCTTCAGCGGCGTGATTTTCTGCGCATCGGCGGCCTGGGGCTTGGCGGGCTTGGTTTGAGTGAAATGATGGCGCTCAAGGCTCTTGGGGCGTCGCAGAAGCGGCTGCTCAAGGATAAGTCGGTCATCTTCCTGTTCATGCACGGCGGGCCGTCGCAATTCGAGACGTTTGACCCGAAGATGGACGCGCCGTCGGAGATCCGTAGCGTCACGGGCGAGATCAAAACCAAGATTCCCGGCATCACCTTTGGCAGCACGTTTGAGCGGCTGGCGAAGCTGGCGGACAAGTTCAGCATCGTGCGCTCCTTCGTCACGGGTGATGCGGTTCACGACATCAAGACCATCGTCGGTAAAGACACCCTGAAGGCGAATGTCGGCTCGCTCTACTCGCGCATTGCCGGTCCGCTGCGCAAGGGCAGTGCCATGCCGACCAACGTGGCGTTGTTTCCTCAGGCCATTTCATCCGCCGCGATGCCGGTGATCAAGAAATTCGGTGATTTCACCTCCAGCGGTGAGTTTGGAGCCACCTATCAGCCTTTTGTGCCCGGTGCAGGCAGCGGGGCGCAGGCGGACATGACGTTGAGTTTGCCGCAAGGCCGGCTTGATGACCGCCGCACACTCCTGACCTCGTTGGATCAATGGAAACGCCGCATGGATGCCAGCGAGGCGGTCGGTGGCATGTCGGAGTTTCAATCCCTGGCCTTCGATGTGTTGCGGCGTGGTGTTTCGGACGCCTTTGATCTCTCCAAGGAAGATCCGCGCCTCATCGAACGCTACGACACTTCCAAACTGCTGCCGAAGGACCGCATCAGCACGCAGTGGAACAACCGCGAACATTACGCCGACAACGCCGCCACGCTCGGCAAGCTGCTTCTCATGGCCCGTCGCTTGTGCGAGCATGGGTGCGGCTTTGTCACCGTCACCACGAGCTTTGTGTGGGACATGCACGCGGACAACAACAACGCCCCCTGCCGCACCGGCATGGACTACGTTGGCCGACCATTCGATCACGCTGTTTCCGCACTCATCGAAGACATCGAAGCACGCGGGTTGAGCGACAAGATCATGCTCGTCTGCTGCGGCGAGATGGGGCGCTCGCCGAAACTCAATGCGAAAGGTGGTCGCGATCACTGGGGCGGTCTCGCGCCGCTCATGATCTACGGCGGCGGATTGAAGATGGGCCAAGTCATCGGCCAGTCGGCAAGACACGGTGGTGAACCTGCCTCCGAGCCGATCACGATCCCCGATTTGATCGCCACCATCATGCACACGCTCGTCGATCTCGGTGAGGCACGTGTCACCGACGGCCTGCCGCCGAGCTTGCTGAACGTGCTCACGCGTGGCGAGCCGATTCGGGGCCTGGTGTGATCCAGGCGGGCAAAGGCGTTGCATTTGCGCCCAAATTTGCGATGCATGCGGCCCCCATGACCCCGAAAATCGACCCCGCCCTGCACCGCGACAAAAAGCCGGACTGGATTCGCGTGACTTTGCCGCGTGATCCGAAGTTTTGGAGCACGAAGGGGCTGATCACGGACCTGAAACTGCACACCGTATGCGAGGAGGCGCAATGCCCGAACCGTTGGGAGTGTTGGAGCCAGGGAACAGCGACGTTCATGATCGCGGGGGACCGCTGCACGCGGGCCTGTGGCTTTTGCGCGGTGAAGACGGCCAAACCTTTCGCTTTGGAAGCGGACGAGCCGCAACGCGTGGCCGAGGCGACGAAGCGCATGGGCTTGAACCACATCGTGATCACCGCCGTGGCGCGGGATGATATGAAGGATGGCGGTGCGGAGCATTTTGCGCGGACGATTGAAGCCGTGCGCGAAGCGGTGCCGACGATCACGATTGAGATTCTCGTTCCCGACTTCAACGGCAAGGACGATGCGCTGGAAGTGGTGATGAAGGCCCGTCCGCATATTTTCAATCACAACCTCGAAACCGTGGAGCGTCTGACGCCGTTGGTGCGCAGCCGGGCGATGTATCACCGCAGCCTGCATGTGCTGAAGCGGGCGAAGGCGATGGCGGAGGAACTGGGCACGAAATGCGCCACGAAGAGCGGGCTAATGCTCGGCCTCGGCGAGACGGAGACGGAGCTGTTTCAGGCGATGGACGACCTGCGCGAGCACGACGTGACCGTTTTGACGATGGGCCAGTATCTGCGCCCCTCCGCGCAGCATCTGCCGGTGATCGAGTACATCCACCCGGACACGTTTGAGAACTACAAGCAGATCGCCCTGAAAAAAGGCTTCCGCCATGTGGCCAGCGCACCGCTGGTGCGCAGCTCGTATCACGCGTCGGACTTCAAGCCGGAGCAGGATCTGGAATAGCGCCGCGAAGAGGCAAATGCGTCAAACCAGGGCGCAAACCCGTATGATGTGCATGCGAATTGGCATCACAGGAGCGACGGGTTTCATCGGCGGGCATCTCGCGTTAGGTGCGAAGAGCCACGGACATGAAGTGGTGGCTTATTCTCGCGGCCAACGGCAGGTGTCGCATGCCGCTGAAACTCTTCGTCAGCCCGCCGAAGCTCCGCACGCATTGCCAGAGACACGACTTGATGCCTTGGTGCATCTTTCGGGCGAGTCACTGATGGGCCTATGGACAGCGGAGAAGCGGAAACGCATCTGGCAAAGCCGCGTGGATTTTACGGAGGCATTGGTGGCGCATTTGGCGACGTGGGAGCCAGAAAACCGGCCCAAGGTGTTGGTTTGTGCCTCAGGGGCCGGTTTTTATGGCGACAGCGGTGATGAGCCATTGGATGAACATTCGCCGCGTGGCGAAGGCTTTTTGGCGGAGGTCTGCGTTGGCTGGGAAAAGGCCGCACTGGGCGCTGAAATGCTGGGCATGCGCGTGGTGCTGCTGCGCACGGGCATGGTGCTGGGACCGGATGGCGGAGCGTTTCCGCTGTTGAAGCGTGTGTTTGGCTTCGGACTCGGCGGCTGGCTTGGATCCGGCAAGCAGTGGATGGCGTGGATTCACGTCGAGGATGCCGTGGGGATCATTTTGAAGGCGATTGAGACCGAGACAGTGAGAGGACCGGTGAACCTGTGCGCGCCGGAGTCGGTGACGAATGCGCACTTCACCTCCAAACTGGCCGCCGCGCTGAAACGCCCGGCTTTTTTCCATGCGCCCGCCTTCGCGCTCAAATTGCTGCTGCGCGGTATGGCGGAGGAGATGCTGCTGGGCGGGCAGCGAGTGATTCCTCGCGTAGCGACGGAGATGGGCTACGATTTTGAGCACCCGACGCTCTCTGGCGCTTTCAAGGCGCTGGTCTGAGGTTGGTAATGGTCTGCCGTGGTTGGCGATTCTTCTAAACCACTGCAAACGATTGCCAATCACAGCCAACCATCGCAAACTCCCGCCATGGCTTCCCAGCAGACCACCATCGGCATCATCTACGATTACGACCAGACGCTCAGCCCGACCTACATGCAGGACGAGACGCTGTTCCCGCACTTCGGGATCAATCCGGGGCAGTTCTGGAAACGCAGCCGCGAACTGGTCGATACCGAGGGCTACGATGGCGAACTGGCCTACTTGAAGTGCATGCTGGACTATCTGGACATGGACCGTCCTACGAATGAGGACTTGCGGAAGCTGGGTGAGAAGCTGCGCTTTTACAAAGGAGTGCCTGAGCTGTTCGGTGAGCTAAACGCCGTGCTCAAAGACCAACACCGGCTGCTGGGTGTGAAGATCGAGCATTACATCGTCTCCTCTGGCTTGAAGGCGCTGTTGGACGGCTCGGCGCTGGCTCCGTTCGTGAAGCGCATCTTTGGCTGCGAGTTCGGCGAGGACAAAAATGGCCGCATCACTTTTCCGAAGCGTGTGATCAGCCACACGACGAAGACGCAATACATCTTCCGCATCAACAAAGGCATGCTGGAGCCGCATGAGGATGTGAACGACCACATGGCGCCGGAACTTCGGCCGATCCCGTTCCAGCACATGATCTATGTGGGCGACGGGCCGACGGACGTGCCCTGCTTCACGCTGATGAAGCGCTACGGCGGCCATGCGGTGGCGGTTTACAATCCCGACGAGCCGAGCCGCAGCAGTTTCCGCAAATGCTACCAACTCAACGGTGTCGCCGACCGGGTCAAACACATCGCGCCCGCCGATTACCGCCCCGGCAGTCATCTGCGTCTGCTACTGGAGGAAATGGTCCTCGAGATCGCCGACGGCATCGTGCGCAAGAAGCGGCAGGAGATCGAGGATGGGACGGTGTCAGCGCCGCATTTCTGAGATCAACACACGGCAATGCCGCGCGCCCGCATGTCGTGGAACCATTCGACGTATTTCGGCACCCCTTGAGCGATGGAGGTGGTGGGCTTGAAGCCGATGAGGGCTTTCGCCTTGCTCACGTCAGCCGAGGTGATGGGCACGTCGCCGGGCTGCTCGGGAAGCTGGTTGATGGCGGCTTTTTTTCCAAGCGCCTGCTCAATGGAGGCGATGAGGTCATTGAGCGAGACGTTTTGGGAACCGCCGAGGTTGAAAATGTCGCAGATCGGGCCGGTGCGGTAGTTCAACGCGCCGATGATGCCGTCCACGATGTCGTCGATGAAGGTGTAGTCGCGCCGGGTGGTGCCGTCGCCGAATTTGTCGATGGGTTTGCCGTCCTCGATCAATCGGGTGAATTTGGAGATGGCCAGATCAGGGCGCTGGCCCGGGCCATAGACGGTAAAGAAGCGCAGGGAGACCGTCTTGATGCCGTAGAGATGGCTGTAGTTCGAGCACATCTGCTCACCGGCCATTTTGGTCATCGCGTAGGGGCTGATGGTCTGTAAAATGGGATCGGTCTCGGCGAAGGGCACTTTTTTGTTCACCCCATAGACGGAGGAACTGCTGGCGGAGACAAACTGCTTCACACCGGTGCGGCGGGCGGCTTCCAGGAGGTGGAAGGTGCCCTTGATGTTGGTGTCGATGTAGAGCTCCGGCTGCTCGATGGAAGGGCGCACGCCGGCCCGGGCGGCGAGGTGAATGACGGCGTCAAAACGGCCCTCGTCGAAGACTTCGGCCAGAAACGCAGGGTGGGTGATGTCGCCTTCGCGGAAATGAATCTTGGGGCCGAGCGCCTTGAGATTTTCGCGCTTGATGGCGGGGTTGTAGTAATCGTTGAGGCTGTCAATGAGGGTGATCTGGCCCGCGTCGTCACGGAGCAGGCGTTGTACAGTGTGGGAGCCGATAAACCCGGCGCCGCCGGTGACGAGAATCTTCATGGGGATGAGAATTTACAGGCAGACTGTGGACAAATGCAACCCGGCAGGAGAAAGGGATTGACGCAAACCCCTCGATTTCGCTAAATGGGCGGAATTCACGGAGAAATTTCACCCCCAGATCATGAGCGAACCCGAAAACACGCCAACACCGCCGCCAGCCACGACTCCGAAGACCGCCGCTGTGCCGCTGAAGAAGGAAACTGTGCGCATCACCCTGCGTGGTCGCCCAGGTGCTGGTGTGACCCAGCCGCGTGAGGCCACCGCTCCTGTGGCCCCTTCTGCAGGCAGCTTTCCCGCCTCTCCAATGACCACTTCGGTGGTGCCTACGATGGCAAAGAAAGCCACCGCCCCGATTCAGCTTCCCTCGGCCCCGCTGCCGCCACCTGCTCCTAGAAGCAGCACTTCCCCGGTGAAGCTGCCCGCACCTCCGCTCTCCCCGCCTTCGAAAAAGACGACCTCAGCCGTTCCAGTGTCGGCTTCTCCGCCACCAGCCGCGCCCCCTCCTTCGAGCCCGATGCCCCCTCCAGGCCGTGCTTTAGCCCCGTCCGCCCCTCCGATTGCCAAGCCGCCAGGAGTACCGACTGCCCCACGCCCGGCAGCCCCTCCCATGGCCGGACTTCCTGCGGCGACTCGTCCTTTGGCGCAAAACCCCGCGGCACCCCCCGCTCCTCGTGTTGAGGCGGGTGCGCCCACCGTGCCGCTCCAGAAAGGTCCGCCACGTCCGCCAGGAAGTGGCACTGGCCCGATGACTGGTTCTGCGGCTCCGCTGCCAAAAGCGACCGTTAAGCTGGCTCCAACGCAGGTGATGCAGCGTCCTTCGATCTCGGCACCTCCCAGCGCACCGGTGAAACGCAGCGCTGCCGCTGACGCTGAGCAGTTCTACGAAGAAAAAGATCCCGAAGCTGGTTTGGTGCCGCTTTCCGTGATCTGCTTTGTCCTCTCCGCGATTTTGATGGCCGTTCAGATGTTCGGCGCAGATGCTGTGAAGGACGACCCGACCGGTGAATCCCCAATCATGGTGCCATCCGCCGCTGCCCAAAGTTGGGAAAGCCGCAGCATCATCACAGGAGTTTGGACCAACAAGTTCAAAGACACCTTGCTGCCGATCCCCTGAGACCTCGGCATCTGACGAATTGACCTTTTAACCCGACTTCCATCATGCCTCTCGCCTGGTTAGTTTTTCTCCTCGCTGTCGCCACTCTGGCGTTGAATTTCCTCGCCAAAAGCGGCGGGGGCATGTGATTCAACGCCACCGCACCATTTTCGCCAATGGTGCGCCCTAATATCTGCTGACTGCAGTCAACGGTGACTTCGGTCCATGGCTGGTTAGGGCGTTCTCATCCGGGTTGCGATGCTGCTCGCGATGTCGAGTAGCCGCGTTTTTTCTTCTGCGGTGAAGTCGTATGGCGTCAGCTTGCCAATGCCAAGGGTTCCGCAGAGTCGCTCGCCGTCTAGCACTGGCACTGCCAGCGTGCCCTGCACCTGGGTCTGCTTGGCACCCGGTTTCGCCACGCCGGAGGCGTCAGTCTGCAGGTTGCACATCTCCACCGGCTCTTTCCGCTCTGCCGCGACTCCCGCGATGCCCTTGCCCATGGGGATCGACTGGATGATCGGCATCAGCGCCTCTGGGATGCCTTGGTGAGCCACCAATTTCAGGTGCTGGTCTGCCGTGTCGAGGCGGTGCAGCGTTCCCGTCGTGCAGCCAAAATCTGAGATCGTCTGGGAAAGGAAATCGTGCCAGGAAAAGGCGGTGGGGGTCATGGGAGCTTGGATTTGGGATTTGTCGTTGTTGTGACTGGTCGCGGGCGTTATTCTCGCGCTATATTGGTCTGTTTCATGAAAACTTGCTCCGCTTTTTTTGCTGTTCTTGGACTGGTGTCTGCCCTTCAGGCGCAGCCATCTTCCCCTGTGGCTCCTATCTCGGCCCGCAGCACCTACCACCCCGACAACTCGCATTCCGAGACCGTCGTGGACAAAACCACCAACGAACTCACCGAGGCCACCTACAGCGCTGGTGGCGCTCTCATCAGCAAGAAGCACTACTTGCTCAACGAGCGTGGAATGCCCACTCAAGGGCACATTTACGATGGGCGTGGCAACCTCGTTGCCCGCTCCCAGGTCTATTTCGACGAGTTTGGCCGTGCCAAAGAAATGCGCTCGTTCAACCTCCAGGGCCAATGCTACCAGCAGGTCATTTATGAATATGGAGCCGACGGCAAAGCCAAGCCCCCCAAGGTCATCCATGTCGATCCTCGTGCCGCACCCTCCATCAAGCCAGGTGTGATTGACTTCACGCAGGATACGCGTGCACCCGGGCAGTATGCGCCGCCACAAGGCGTTTCTGGGCAGACCCCGCCCGCAGCCTCCGAGCCGCCCAAGAAAAAGTCTTTCTTTGGCCGACTCTTCGGCAAAAAGGAATAAATAAGGGTGCTCGGCTCTGATCTCTCACTTCTCACGTTTCACTTCTGACCTCTCCCCTTTCCCCCGCACCCGGCCAACGCTGGATCAGTCAAAGCGAGCCCGAACTCGGGCTCGGCATCGTCACTGCCCTGGAAGGCAGCTTCATCGACCTGCGTTTCCCCGCCGCCGGTGAAAAACGCCGCTACGCCCGCCACGGTGCTCCCTTGCGCCGTGCCAGCTTTCACGCGGGAGACAACCTGACGCATCGCGATGGTTCCAAGCACGCCATCGACTCCGTCACCTCGCAAGACGGCGTTTTGACCTACCATTGCGGGCTCCGCAGCATCCCGGAGTCCGAACTCGCTGATACCCTCAGCCTTGGCGGCCCGCAGGAGCGCCTCCTCGCGGCGAACATCGACGATTTGCCGACGTTCGCCCTGCGTGCGGAAGCCGTCGAATGGCGCTGCCGCATGCAGGCCTCGCCCGTGCGTGGTTTCATCGGCGGCCGCGTCGATCCCATCCCGCATCAGATGTCCATCGCGGCGGATGTCACGGGCCGCCTTCTGCCACGCGTTCTGCTGGCGGATGAAGTTGGCCTCGGCAAGACCATTGAAGCCGGTCTCATCCTCCATCGTCTCCATCTCACAGGCCGCGCTTCACGCATCCTCGTTCTCGTGCCTGATGCCCTCCCGCATCAGTGGTTCGTCGAACTGCTGCGCCGTTTCAATTTGATGTTCAGCCTCTTTGATGAAGAGCGCTGCGCCGCCATCGAAGCCGGAGATCCCGAAGGCAACCCTTTCCTAGACAGCCAGCTCGTCCTTTGTCCGCTCTCGTTGCTCAGCGGCTCGTCCAAACGTGCCGCACAAGCCGCTGACGCTGGTTGGGATTTGCTCATCGTCGATGAGGCCCACCACCTCGAATGGACCGTCGAAACGCCCGGCGTTGCCTATCAAGTCGTCGAAGCCATCGCCCAACGCGTCCCCGGCGTCCTGCTTCTCACCGCAACGCCGCAGCAACTCGGTGCCGAAGGCCACTTCGCGCGCCTCCGCCTTCTCGATCCCGACCGCTACGGCGATCTGAATGCCTTCCTAGCCGAGTCAGATCGCTACGAGCAAGTCGCTCGTGTGGTCGATCTCATCCTGCAAGGCGGCAGCATGAGCAAAAAAGAGCGTGAACTCTTCGTCAGCCACTCACCACGCGTCCAACAACACGCTGTGGAACTCAACGCAGGGGATGAATCCGCCCGCCAGCGCCTTGTGGCTGACCTCCTTGACGAATTCGGCACTGGTCGCGTCATGTTTCGCAACACCCGCGCCGTCATCCAGGGATTCCCGCCACGTCAATGCCATGCCCAGTTGCTTGGCATCGAGCCAAATTGGACGACCGAAGACACGCTCATCCGCTGGCTTGCCGCCACGCTACGCGAACTAGGCGAGGCCAAAGTCCTCCTCATCTGCCGCACGCGCAAACTCGCCGAAGACATCCACGAGCGTCTCCTGCGCGAGATCAACGTGCATGCCGTTCTTTTCCACGAAGGCCTCACTTTGATGCAGCGTGACCGCCACGCTGCCGCGTTTGCCGATCCGGACGGCGCACGCATCCTGATCTGCTCCGAAATCGGCAGTGAAGGCCGGAATTTCCAGTTCGCGCAGCACCTCGTGCTGTATGACCTGCCACGCGATCCCGAACTGCTCGAACAACGCATCGGACGTCTCGACCGCATCGGCCAGAAAGGCACGATCCACATCCATGTGCCCTTCATCGCAGGTTCGGAGGGGGAAATCCTTGCCCGCTGGTATCACGAAGGCCTCGACGCCTTCGAGCACAGCCTGCAAGGCGCCACACAGCTCCTGCACAGCTTTGCCGCCGAGATTGAAGCCCTCTGTGCCAGTTTTGACGCCGCCAAACTCGACGATCTCATCAAGCGCACCTCCAAATTGCGTCTGGAAGTGCGGAAGAAGCTCGAACGCGGCCACAACCGTCTGCTGGAGCTCAATTCTTGCAAACCGCGCCTTGCCGCACGCTTGATTGAGCGCATTCGCGATGTCGATGCCGTCCTCGACTTCGAGCGCTTCTTCATCCGCCTACTCGATCATTTCGGCATGCACGTTGAGGAGATGACGAACCGCACTTGGTTCATCCGTCCCGACAACCTCATCACAGATGCCTTGCCTGCACTGCCCGATGAAGGACTCACCTTCACCTTCGACCGCGAACGCGCCCTGTCCCGTGAGCATGAGGCATTTCTCACCTGGGATCACCCGCTCGTCTGTGGTGCTCTTGATGTGTTGCTCGGCTCCCACGCAGGGAATGCTGGTTTCGCCTTCTGGAAAGCCTCGGGTGGCGAAGGATTGGTGCTGCAAGCCTGCTTCATCGCCGAATGCATCGCCCCGCCCGTCTTGCACGCGTCACGCTTCCTGCCTGCCACGCCCATTCGCATCGCCATCGACCATCAAGGCCGCGATCTCACCGCTGATCCCGCTTTCACCCGCGCCAAGCTCACCCCAGGCGATCCTACCCGCACCGTCGAAAACGAAACCGTCCGCCACAAGCTCCTGCCCAGCATGCTCGGCAAAGCGCAGCAGCTCGCCGAGGCGCAATTAAAGACGCTCCAGCAGCGTGCCCTCACCACGATGCGTAAACACCTCGATGACGAAATCGCACGTCTCGAAGACCTGCAAACGCGCAATCCACAGGTCCGACCGGAGGAAATCACAGCGTTCTGCGCTCAACGCGAGGCGTTGGCTTCAGCCATTCAATCTACCGCCCTGCGTCTGGACGCCGTGCGTTTGGTGCTGCGGCTGAAATAATCTCAGGGGGGCATTCTTGATGCTCCGGCTTGCCGCATTGTGCCACGACGAATTGGGTGAGAAAGCGATGATTCCGCGCAGAAAATGCCGTGAATCAGGCTCCCAGCGCCACTGAGCGAACTACAAAGTCTGAATGAACCGATCCGCCTCGGCGATGGACCGATTCATCTGCGCCAGCAGGCGTTGGATGTCTCCCTGGATATTATCCGCCTTGCCACGCAGCGAGCCGACTGCGGCGGCATTGAGGTTGTGCTTCAAATACAGCACTTGGTCACGAAATTGAAGCAGCACGGGTTCCATGGTGGATTCAGCCGCATGGAGAGAGCTGGAAAGCTGCTCAAAACGGCTGCGTGTCTCTGCCAGCTTGCGGCGGCTGTCTGCGGCGAGCGCGGCATTCTTATACTGTCGGATTTCACGCTCCCACTCGCGGAACAGATCTCGTGCCACCGTGTCCACTTCACGAATCTCGTTCCGCACCGCTGTGGCCTGGGCTTCGCAGTCCTCGTACTCGCCTTTGAAGCGGTTGTAAGCGCTTTCGAGGTTGCCGCCGTGGTAACCGGTCAGCTTTTGAAGCTGCTTCAGTGCGTCTTGAAACTCCTCGCCCGCCTCCTTCTGCGCGCAACGCGCCGCTTTGACCGCGCTTTTGAGCAGATCACGCTTCTCATAGCCCAGCTTTTCCCAGGCAGCGTAATAGACGGTGTTGCAGGCAGCCAGCGTGAAGACCAGCGAGGCGAGGACCAGACGTGGACTCATGGGAATTCAGCCAACAAACTTGAGCGTGCCGATTTGACCTGCCGCCATCGCGGCGTGCTGGGCGTCCGTGCAGGCGGAATTGGTCGGGGCGTCGGCCGGGGCATCGCTGAGGTTGAGCAGGCCGTTTTGCGTCATCCAGCGCTCCACTTCCTCACCGCTGATGTCGGCCAGCATGGTGCCGTTCACTTCGACGCAGGGGGACAGCGGCTGGCCGCTCTTTTGTTCCATCTCCCAGCGGAAGGCGGGATTCTTGATGATGTCCTTCTCTTCGTAGGGGAGGTCGTATTTGCGGAAGATGGCGCGGACGCCTTCGCTCCAGCCACAGTAAGTTTTCAGGTAAGCGGTGATTTTGGGTGTTTGCATAATACGCGTTGGGGTTACGCAGCGAGCCTAGCGGGCGATGCGTGGATTGCAACCCTCTGGCCGATCACTTCCACCCCAGCGTCTGCTTCAAAAACTCATAGGTCCCCACGCCGTGGATCGTGTGTGGTCCGTCGAAGTGCTCGATGGTGGTGCGGTCGCCGATGAGCAGCTTGTTGTAGAGGCGGCGGACCTTGGCGAACTCGTAGTTCACCCATTCGTCGATGCCGACGCCGTCGTTGTGACCTCGCTCGACCATGAAGGGACGCGGGGCGATCAGGGCGGCCATTTCGGCGTAGTTGAAGGTGCGGCCCATGTTCCACTCCCAGATTTCGTATTCGTGCGTGTGTGTGTAGTTCATCGGCATGTCGCTGCTCACGCACTTGCGCACCCATTCGTTGAAGTCGCCGCTGCAGATGCTCAGGCAGTAGTCTGTGAGCACCGCAGGCGTGCGCATGGCCGATTTGCCGCCGTAGCTAAGGCCGTAGAAGGCGATCTTGTCTGGCTGCGTGAAGGGTTGTGCCTTCAGCCACTCGAGAATGCGCTGGTGCTGGCCGTTGATGACGCTGTAGAGCGTGAGGCCGAGCGGATTGAGCTTCCGCTGGAGCGTGCGGAAGGCATGCATGCCGCGATACGGATTGTGCGGCGCGAAGGTGATGAATCCCTGCTCCGCCAGACGCAGCGTGAAGGCCTTGTAGGCTCCGAAGGCGCGGTTCGTCTCGTCCGTGGTGATGGTGTCTTCGGGAATGCCTTCCAATCCATGCTGGCAGACGACGACGGGGCGCTTCTCGCCCTCCTTGAGATCCTTCGGCAAACACAGCCAGCCCCAGGCAAACACATCGTTCCATACGTCCAAGGTGACTTCATAAATGCGCACCTTGTCCGTCTCGCGCACGAAACGGCTCTTCGCGTTCATGGGCAAGTTCGGATCGGGAAGACGTCCGATGACTTCGTTCCAGAAGCGCTCGCGCTCCTTTGAGGTGTGGGCTTCAAACTCAGGCAGTGACTTAAGCGGCAGCTTGTCCCAGAACTGCGCCTTGCGCTCCATCTCGGTGGTCACCAACAGCCGTTGCGTGAAGGCTTCCAGCTCGCGCACGAGGCGTTTCTGCCGTGTAGCGTCCGGTTTGAGCGTGATCGTGGCTCCGGTGATCTTCAGCGATTTCAGCGCAGCATCGGCGGAGGCCTGAGGCAGCAGATGGCGGATGATCTGATCGCTGTTCGTCTCCTGCGTGGCGGCGAGGATGCGACTGGTGGGCGCGAGAGTCTTCGCGCGGGCGATCTCTGCCTCAAAGGTCGCCACAAACGGCTCCGTGAGCCTTCCAGGAGCGGCGATGGCTCTCGCACCTTTCGGAGCCTCCATCGAGACGACTCGTTTCGGATAAAACAAGTGCTGCAATACCAGCGGACGCGGCGCGATGAGGCTGGCGATTTCCGCATCGCCGAAATCACGCAGCAGGCCGAAAACGTTGCGCTCGATCGGCTCCTGCCACACGCCTTCACGCGGTGCGAAGTAGCCCATCGAGTACACGCTGTCGATGCGCTCATCGATGGCGGCGGCGTGCAGGGCTTGCATGCTGCCTTCCCCGATTCCGGCGATGAGCAGCGGCACCTGCTCCGGCTGCGCCTTGAACCAATCCACGATGGAGAGGGCTTTCTGCACTTCGTAGCCGATGATGTGACGGCCCAGCTCGTAGCTTTGACGATACACCCACTCGCGATGCGACACGTTCGTCTTCACGTTGAACTTGTCGTTCGTGCTAAACTCCGAATCGCGGCTCACCAGCGCTGGGATGACGACCTCGCAGCCCGTGGTGAGAAGCCACTCGTCCACCAGTTTCTCCGGCGTGCCATCGGCATCCGGCAGGTAGATCACGCGTGCATTCGGTTTGCCCTTCGGCTGCACATAAACACCCTCGCCATGCACGCCGTCGAACACCGGCCAGCGCACACGGAAAACACGGCACTGCTCCGTCTCCATCAGCAGGGCAGGGGAGGCCGTATCTCCCACGAATTCGAGTGCGGTAAGCGGCAAGCGTTCATCCACGATGCCGAGAGCCGCCTTCAGCCTCTCCCGCGTCGGCTGACGCCCCGTCTTCGACTGCTCCAAGAGCCGCAGCGCCATCTTGTCGATGCCCGCGACCATCGTGGCGGAGAAATCGGGATGTGGTTCTAGCGGCTTCGTGCCGGGGAGTTGCGCATGCAGTGATGTGGCCGTGAGAAGGGCGATGAAAGTTTTCATGAGCGTTTTTGTTCAAAGAGCCACGCCCAAAACTCGGGGTTGTCATACGTCTGCGTCCACGAATCGTGACCGATGCCGGGGTAGATCGTCAGTTTGACAGGCGCACCGATCTTCTTGAGGGCATCGTGAATCTTGTGGCTGAACTCGACGGACACCGCGCCGTCTTTGTCGCCGTGAAAAATCCAGGCGGGCATGTTTTTCAGGCGCTCGGCCTGCACCCAGCGCACACCCGCACCGCCGCAGATTGGCGCGATGGCCGCGTAAGTGTCAGGGTATTCAAACGCCGTCTCCCAGGTGCCGAAACCGCCCATGCTCAGGCCGGTGAGGTAAACGCGGCTCATGTCGATGCGCTCGGTCTTGATAAGGTGATCGGTCACGGCCTTCACGCCGTGCGGATTCCACAACTCATTCGCTGGGCATTGCAGACTGGCGATGACAGCGGGGAATGGCTGCCCGGCGGAGATTAGTTTCGGCGGACCGTGTTTTTTGATCTGTTCGAGGTCGTTGCCTCGCTCACCCGAACCGTGAAGGAAGATGACGAGTGGCCATTTCTTCTTTGCATCGGCGTCATAGCCCTCCGGCTTGCTCAGCAGGTAGCGGTAGTTGACCTTGATCACGAAATCGCCGCTGTAGGACGCAGGCGTTTGGGTGTCAGCGAGTGCGAAAGACGCGGCGGCGAGTAGAAAAGAGATCGTTTTGACCATGCGATTCAAACGACGTGCCGCACGTCGCCTTACGACGGCCGCGATTTTCCCGTGCCGGGCAGGGCGCTGAGGAAAAAGTAGCGCGGAGAGCTGAGCAGGTCGCCGGTTTCGCGGATGGCCATGCAGAAGAGCAGTTCGTTGAGACGTTCGTGCGCCTGACCGTGATTTTTGAGGTGTTCTTCGAGGAAGCGGCGCAGCCGCTTGTTGGCGTTGAGTTCGGTCGGCACGCTGCCGAGATTCAGCAGCAAAAGGAGCAGTAACACGCCGGCGGCGATGAAGATGGCATAGCGTGGCATGAGGACTTTGAAAAGCGTCATCCCGGTGATGACCAGCACGGCCAGCGTGGGCAGGTAACGGCTCATACGGATGCAGCTTTGCCGCCATTTGAGTTCTCCCAAGCTGTCGCCGGTTTGCAGGGCGTGCGCGGCCTCGTGCAGGGCGATGGACCACGCAGTGAGGGTGGTGCCACGGGCCACATCGCCGCGCAGAAAAAGGCGACGGCGCACGGGGTCGAAGTAATTGGTGACGAGGGCATCATGCTCGACGACCTGCACATCCTCGATGCCCTCGGATTTGAGGAAGACGAGGGCGATCTCGCCTCCAGTGTGCGCGGTGGGTGCGTTCACGCGCGAGCCTTTGGTCATCATGCCCGCATGCCGTGCCTGCGCCCAGCGGACGAGGGCGAGACCGGCGAAGAGAGCGACACCAAGGAGTAAAAACGGCATGCGCGGACACTGACAGCCAATCGAGCGGCAGGCAAATCGTGTGTGCGGTGTTCTTGCAGGAGGCGCGGCGGCATGTTTGGATGAGCACATGATCCGTTTCGCCACCCTGCTCGCCGTTTGTCTCATGAACACCACCGTTTTGGCCGAGGACGTCCTGGGTCAGAGCGCATTTCGCTATCGAGTGGTTCCCAACTGGGGACGGGAGGCTTTGGCGCAGGTGAATGTGAAGAACGGACACGCGGTGGTCCTCGACTCGCAAGGGCGGTTATTTTTCCTCACCGATGATGCGCGGAACAATGTGATCATCCTCGACTCGAAGACGGGCGCATTGATCAAGCACTGGACGGCACGGATGCCTGGAGCGCACGGGATGAGTCTCGTGAAAGAGGGGGCGCGCGAGGTCTTATTCATCACGGACACTCAATTGCATGAGGTGCGTAAGCTGACGCTCGATGGCGAGGAACTGGCGGTGTTCCCCTGGCCGGAAACAGCGAAGCTGCATGCGGATGCGAAGGAATACCGGCCCTCGAAGACGATTCACTTCCCGAATGGCGAGTTCGCGGTCTTCGACGGTTACGGGAAGGATTACATCCTCCACTACAAAGCCGATGGATCGCTGCTGCGTGCCTGGGGTGGCAACATCGGCGAGCCGCAGGACCAATTGAAGCATTGGGGGCCGCATGGGGGGGCTTTCGATGATCGCGATGGCACGCCGCGTGTGGTCATCGGCATGAGCGATCAGCAGGAAATTCGCAGGTTCACGCAGGAGGGCCGGTTCATCGACCAGAGGCCGTTTCCCGGCGGCAATCCGCGTGACATCGTGCTCTTTGGTCAGTACACGATCATTCCCCATCTGGGCGACAACTGGCCGAAGGACAAAAACGCGGCCGGATTCATCTCCATCGTCGATTCGCAGTGGAAGGTCATCTCAAACATCGGTGGCCCGGCTGCTGTGTATGAAAGCGGCGTGCTGCAGCCGATGAAGAGCGACGGGAAAACCTTCATTCATCCGCATGGCGTGGCGGTGGATGCGACAGGCCATCTTTATGTGGCTCAGTTTGCCTCCCCCGCAGCTCCGCTGCTGAAACTGGAGCGGCTCAAGTGAGCGCAACTTTCGTGGTCGAGGTTGGTTTTAATGAAGAGATGAAGACCAAGCCCAGCTATGAAGTTGCCAAACCTATGCAGCGGCGGAACATGCCCGTCATGCGTCCTCTGGCCTTGTTTTTAGCCCTCGTCTCGACTGCTGTCGCGCAGTCAGACAGCCCCCAACCTCCGCTGCCGAAACCGGGTGACGGGCCGCCGCATCGTGAGGGTGAGCGCCGCGTGCCGCCGGGGATGATGCCAGGGATGGGAGGGAAGGCATCGCGAGGGTTTGATGGTTTTGAAAAGCTGTCCGAGGCGGAGCGTGGCAAGGTGCGCGCGGCCTTTGAAAAGGCCTGGCAGCGGCCAGAGGTCATCGCATCTCGCGACGAGGCGATGAAGGCGAACGAGGATTTGCGCCATACACTGCACAAGGCGCTCAAGGAAATTGATCCTGAGGTCGTGGGCATTCTTGAGAAGATCAAACCACCGTTCCCCATGGATCAGCGTGGGCTGCCCGAGATGCCCAAACCGGATTCGCCGGAATTCGGACGCATGGCGGCGATCCGTCTGGGGGCTGAGATGCTGTCGGTTTCCAAGCCTGAGCGTCGTGAGGAAACCCGGCGCTTTCATGACCGCATCTTGCAATTTCCGCGTGTGAAAGACGCGCTGGGCAAGCTGGAGCAACTGCCACCAGACCAGCGTATGGCCGCCTTCCAGCGACTGCGGGATGTTTACCGCGAGGTTGCTGGCGAGGAGTTCAAAAAGGTGCGTGAGAAATTCGACGGTAAGGATGGGAGTAGTGGCGGCTTCCGCCGACCACCCACGGAAGGTGGCCATCCACCAGAACCGGAGCCCCACAAGCGCAGTCCGTAGTTCTGATTGTTCGCGTCCTGCCCGGGGTTTGATGTGCGCCCCTTGCCAAGAATGTAAACATTCCCACCCTTCGGTGCCGAAGCCGGATTCACCCACGCCTCGATGGTGATCGCATCGCCATTGTCGAAATCAAAAAGGCTTTTTTCCCCCGGATCGGTCACGCGGATGAAGCTGCCCTTCGAGCCATCGAAACGCGCCGCTTTGTCACCATCAAACGCCCATTGCGCGGCAGGCACAGGATCCGCGGCAAACGAGGCACTTGCCAAAACAAAGAGAGATAACACAGACTTTTTCATGAGAAACAGGGTCCAAAATACGGAGGAAAAGCGAGGCTTCACGTCGTCTCCGGCATGAAGGTCGGGAAGACGATGCCTTTCGCGCCAGCGACGGGCGCGGTCGATTGAGCGATGTGGAGCTCGACGTTGCGAGCGCCCCAGGCGTAGGCGGTGCGTACTAGCGTGGCGGCAGCGCAGGGAGCGATGAAGACAAGCGCCCTGCCACGCAGGCTGTCGAGAGCTTTCCAAAGCAAGGCGATGGCTGTTTCTTCATCCTTAGCGACGCCGGGACCGATCATGGTGCAGGCGGGATGCGTGCTCATGCCGAGGAAGCCGTTCACGGAGCCGTCGGTGGCCTCGGAGACGAGCAGACGCCAAGCGCCGACCTCGTTGCGCACGAAAAACGCGAAGTCCTTCTCGCGGCGGATGCCCTGCTGCGATTGCTCGAAGTCGGCGATTCGCGGCGCATCGGCCCAAACGGCCTCGCGCACGTGTTCGATGCCTGCAGGCGCCGCAGCGGTCAGGCCGGTCTCGGGCACGGTGATGAGCAGATCTTGAAAAATGGCACCCGGGACGAATCCGAGCCGCGTGTAGAGCGAGAACGAATCGAGATTCAGCAGGCTCGACACAAGTCGCGCCGGTTTGCCGAGGCGTTTTGCCTTCTCCAGCACGAGCGACATCATCTTCTTCGCGATGCCGCGTCCACCGGCATCCGGCGAGGTGGCGACGATGCCGACGGAGACATGCGTTTCACGCTCATGCGAAAAGCACACGCCGACGATCTCGCCGCTGTCCGTGCGTGCAGTGACGCACTCACCGGGATCGAGCGCCTCATACACCTCGGGGAAGAGCGTGAAAGGCTCATGGCGGTCGCCAAAGCGTGCGCCTTGGCCGAGACGGCTCTCATACCAATGAACGAGGGCACGATGCAGCAGCCGTGCGATGGTTTCACGGTCGGCGGCGGTGAGAGGAGTGAAGTCGATGGTTTCGCTCATCGTTCAGAGGATTTCCCAGCCTTTGCGATAGCTCTCC
Organism: Verrucomicrobiota bacterium; assembly: GCA_026397635.1. GTDB lineage: Bacteria > Verrucomicrobiota > Verrucomicrobiia > Verrucomicrobiales > Verrucomicrobiaceae > Prosthecobacter. Next base: position 42,252 of record JAPLUL010000062.1, read on the forward strand.
TTGATGAACGCCTCGGCTGCGGGCAGTCCGGTGGCTTTCATCGCGGCGGCGTCCCACTCGACGGGCTTTTGCGTGCGCAACGAGAGGACGCCGAGCAGCGCGATCTCCGTGAGATGCGCGGCGTAGGCGAAGGGGCTCGTCGCGGGTTCGCCACCTTTGCAGGCGTCGATCCAGTCGCGGTGATGGCCGTTGCTGCGTTTCAGCTTCGGCGCGGGCTTCTGGTATTCGGCACGGCGTGCGTCGGGGAAGAGTCGCGGAGCCCCGCCGCCGCCATCGCACTGGATGACACCTTTTTCGCCGATGAAAAGGCAGCCGCGTTTCGGCAGCGGGAAGTTGCCCAGCGCCTCCGGTTTTGGTGGCATCATGCCGCCGTCATACCACGTCATGCGGATCTCGGGTCGCGAGCCTGTGGCGGGGAAGGTGTAATGGATGAGCGCTCCATGCGGCGCGATTTCGTTATCCATCAAACCGGCCGCGCTGGCTTCGATGCGCGATGGAATCGGCAGGTCAAAGGCACGCACGGCGGTGTTCATGTCGTGGCAGGCGAAGTCGCCGATACCTGTGCAGCCGAAGTCCCAGAAGTCACGCCACGCCACGGGGAAGTAGGCCGGATGAAACGGCCGTTCCTGACGCGGGCCGAGCCACAGATCCCAGTTCAGCCCCGCCGGCACGGGCGGCGTGTCGGTGGGTTTGCCGGTGAGCGCGGGATTCCAGCGCTTCGCACCCACCCAGACATGGATTTCCTTCACCGCGCCGATCGCGCCGTCCTGGATGTATTCGATGGTCTCACGCGTGCCGAGCGAGGAATGCCCCTGGCTGCCGAGTTGCGTGGCCACACGGGTCTCCGCAGCCACTTTGGCCACATGACGCGCCTCCCAGATGTTGTGCGTCAGCGGCTTCTCGCAGTAAACGTGCTTGCCCGCCCGCATCGCGATCACCGAGGCATAGGCGTGCAAGTGATCCGGCGTTGCGATGAGCACCGCGTCGATGCTTTTTTCCTTCTCCAGCATCTCGCGGAAATCGACATAGTCGGCGCAACGGTGGTTCGGGGTCTTCTCCGAGTAGTGTTTTTCGATCTCCGCCTTCACCGGCAGCCGCCCGCCCATGCCTTTGAAGTAAAAGTTCTCCAAACTGAACGACTCCGCCGGATCGGCCACGGCGATGATCTGGCACTCAGCGAGAGGGAAGAGATTCCGCACATTCGAGCGCCCCTGGCCGCCTGTGCCGATGATCGCTACGTTCACCTTTTCACTCGGCGGCACAAAGCGCGGCCCGCCCAGCACATGCCGAGGCACGATGTTGAACGTGGTCACCGCCGCGGCGGCGGCTTTGAGAAAGTGTCGGCGTGAATTGAGTGCGGAAGTCATGCGGTGAGACGATACGCGGGAAGTCCGCCAATCTTCGTGCGCTGACCGGCGCTTCCTGATTGAAAGGACTGCCGCATCGAATCCGACTGCCTTGGATGAATCGCCGCCGACTCCTCGCTACGCTCGCCACCCTGCCTGCCACGTCCTCGTTGGTGGCAGGCGCAGGCCGCGAACTCGACAATCCGTATGCGGAGGTGGACTGGGCCGCCTGGGAGTGCCTGCACTCGATGTCGCATCAGCATCAGGGACAGAACGATGCTTCTCGCGACGGCTTTGTGGACATGGGCTACGGCCACTTTGCCTTCAGCAACTACTACCCCTCCGCGCCGACGTTTCCGCTGCCGCAGGACTATGCCGCGAGGCATCCAACGCTCATCGCTGCGCCGAATGCGGAGCATCATTCCTACACTGACACGGGCCTGCATGCGAATGCGCTCGGCAGCCTGCTCGCCACGGGTTACGGCAACAGCGTGGGTGCGAAGCAGTGCGCGACCTCACCCATCACGCATCGCTTTGAAGGTTTGAATGTGTTTGATGCGCAGCGCCCTTGGCTCGGCGTGTATCGGCTGGACGTGCGGCTCGCCGCGAAAGCAGGCCAACCGACAGTCAGTCTCACGATCGAAGGCGCGAACGAGTGCGACTTTCGCAATGCCTTTGCCGACCAAGGCCCCGTGCGCGACCGCAGCCTGCCGCCGGGCAATCACACCCTCTACCTTCGCACCACAGCACCCAGCATCAAGACGAGGCTCGTGTTTGATGCCGACACCCTCAGTGTGACGCAATATCGCCTCATGCAGGGCACGAACCGCCCGTGGCGCGATGTCTTTCGCGAGGCCTTTGAGAAGCTACAGCATCCCGACGGCGGCGGTATGACGCTGAATCATCCGACTGGCAAGCTCGCTGAGTACCTGCCGATGCTCGACTTCGATCCGCGGGTGCTAGGCATCGAGGTGTGGAACCAGCTTACCTCCGGCTTTGGCTCCAGCCGCGGCTTCTACGATCACAGCGGCGAGCCCAGCCTGCACTTCTACCAGCTCTGGGATGACATCCTGCGCACCGGGCGGCGCTGCTGGGGGTTCTTCGTCAAAGATCACAACACCTACGGTCGAGGCCGCAATGTGCTGCTCGTGCCCAAGCTCGATGCCATGACCGCCACCGAGCGAGAAGCCGCCGCTTTGCGTGCTTACCGCCGTGGCACCTTCTTTGGCTCCGTCGCCTCACTCGCCGCCAGTGAGACGGGTGAAGTCATCGCGCCGTATGATCGCAGCAGTTTTCGCTTTAGCCGCATCATCGTGAAAGACGACGCTTTGCACGTCTCCGTTTCCGGCAACGACCCGAAGCGCCCGAACGTGCAAATCCGCTTCATCACCGGTCAAGGCATCGCTAGCATCGTGGATGCCGCTGAGGCCGCGTTTCCGCTGAAACGCGACGCAAACGGCCGGCTTGAGGTCGCCTTTGCGCGCGTGGAAGCCTTTGCCTATCCGCAGACGTATCAACGAAGCCAGCCGCTCACCGCCGAAATGCTGCGCGGCATGCATGTGCATGACATCTCGCAGCTTCACGATCAAAAAGCCCTGCGCGGCCCCGCCTTTGCCAGCACCGATCCTGCGCTGCGCACACCGATCCCAATCGTGGACATGATTTTCTCCCAACCGTTGCGACGCGTGTGACTTGTTTCGCGAAGCAAAGTAGTCCTCTCGCTCCACGAGAGGAGCAAGGCAGCCACGCACACGGATAACGTTTCGATCATAGGCAAATCCCTTCCTATCATCGCAAGCACTCAGCTCATCTTGCGCAGCAAGATGGCTACTTTGCTGACGCACGTTCGATGATCCTCGTGACATCCTCATCGAGTAGAAAACCCTCTACCTGGAGCTTCTGCGTGGCATCGGTGAGGCGGGACAGATACTCCGCAGGAGTCGGATAGCGTTCTTCGAGGGAGAGACGCGGATCGCCGGTCTTTTGGCGATCGGCTTGGGTTTTGGCGAAGGGGATGAACAGGCCGTCGAGCGGCGAGAGCATGGTTTCGGCACCGACTTGAGGGGAGCGGAGGTTCCAGCCGGTGTAGGTGCCGAGGGGCACGGCGACTTCGGGGAGCACGATGCCGCTGGTTTCATTGCCGTCGGCGTTCACGGCGGGCAGGCGTGTCTGAAAGGGCTTTCCGGCCTTTGGCGGGATGATGTCGGCGATGCCTTCGCTTTGGAAGCGCGGGCCGAAATCGAGTCGCGGAGGCTGGTAGGCATGGGTGGGCAGGTGGAGGCCTGGAATCTTCGGAAACTGCGATTTCCAGGTGTCGAAGGTCACAAGGCTTTGATCGGCGAGTCGTGGATGACGGCTCGGAGGCGGTGTCTGGCCGTTTTTTACCCAATCGACGAGATGCATGAGCATCGCACGCAGCACGGGACCGCGATCATCGAGCGTGTTTGCGGTGGCGAAAGCGAAAGGTCATGGCGCGGTGTGAACACGTTGCAGCATCTCCAGCGCCCTCGCGGTGATCTTTACGGAGGCTTCGCGTTCGACGCGATTCGTGCCGAGCCAGGTTTCGTAGCCGCCGAGGTCGTGATGCTTCGGTGTGGGCAGGTAGCCTTGGCTGCCGTTGGCGAGTTCGATGGTGAAGGTGTCTGCAAATGGGCTGCGGGCTTTGATTTCGAGACCGATCTCGGTGAAGACCTCAAAGGGGATCGAAGCGATGCCGAGATCGCCGATGCGGAAGGCCTGGATGACGGCCTGAATGGTATCGGGCTTCGCATCGCGTGCGGCGAGGGTGCGCTCGGCATAGGGCTGCTCCAGGCGATGCGTGGGGGTGGCGTCTTTCGGTTTGGCGAGCACGCCTTCCGCCCACGCGATCATCTCTGCCGTGGGCCGACGCACGGCGAGCTCCAAATCGCTCGCGGCAGCCTTCAGCGGCACCCAGTCTTGATGCTTCAGCGTCTCGCGCACACGCAACACCTCCTGCGCGAGGTCACCCGCGACGAGTTTGATCTTTTCATACGGCTCGCGTTTCACGCTCGGGGTCTTGCCGCTGTAGTCGTTGTTGTTCACGTCGCCGCAGGGACCATTCGCCAGGATGCCGACGCAGGGGGCACCGGCCTTTTCTTCGATGCGGCGGCAGAATTCGCCGAAGTAATCCGCGGAGAGATCTTCTTTGTTCACGCCGCCAACGTAGTGCAGCCAGTAATTGGCCATGAGGGCGATCTGTCGTCCGTCAGTGGCCTGCACGGACACACAATACACCTCGGGATTCGTTGGTCCGGCAGGTCCGGCGAGTCGTGAGCGCAGCAGACTGCTCGGATTCATCACCGCGCGATCTTTGCCACCGAAGGGGTTGTCATGGGTGACGCCTTCTTTGAGCAGCCAGCGGCGGTTAAAAACATGCTGCGGCAGTTTTCCGGTGCCCCACGCGATTCGGGCTGGCTCCAGATTGTTCAGCGCACGCCGCACGCCATCCACCACGCGGGAGATGATGAAGCTGCGGTAGTCGAGCGAGGGATCTTTGTTCGTGATGGCCGACACACTGGAGTGCGTGTGCGTGCCGGAGAACATCATGTTTGCCGCAGGGATGCCCGTCGCGGCTTCGAGCTTCTTCTTCGCCTCGTCCCAGACATCGCGCCCGAGCGAAATCGTGTCCGCTACGGCAAAGGCGAGCTTTGTGGTGCCATCATCGAGTACGAGGCAGCGCACATGCAGCTCATCATGCACATGCTTCGCGATGGGCCGCGGCGCGAAGTTTCCCACGATCTCCATGCCCAGCGGCGGTGTGATGTTGCTGGTGGCGGCACCGGCTTTGAAGACAGGCTGAGCTTGCGCAGCGGAAAGAACGTGAAGGAGGGCAAAGCAGACGAGGAACGTGGTTTTCATGCGGCCGTGAAGGAACGCTCGCCGCCGAACGGCTCGATCATCCGAATCGGCTCGCCAACGAGCCACGAGAGAATGCGCCGCCGCGTGCGCTGTTCCCTATCGGTGGCTACGGCCACACTTTGACGATTTCCCGGCTCCCAAGGTGGTGGTTTGTAGTCAGACGGGGATGAAAAACCTGATTTCACTCCCACACGCCGAGCTTCACGAGCTGCTTGGTGGCGGCTCCGGCCCAGTCGCGGTTCGCCGCGGGGCTGGCGGGGCTGGGGTGGAGGACGCGGCCGGTTTTGAAGGCACCGTTCATGACCTCGTGAGCGCGGATGGCGCAGGTTTCGGCATAAGCACCGACGCCGATGACCCACTCAGGCTGCAAGGCGGTGATGACAGCGCGCAGATGCGCGTCGCAGTGCTGGTTGAGCACGGCGGCCTCGGCGGCGGGGAGTTTGTCGGGCGTGAAGTTGCGACCACCGGACTCGATGAAAACGAGCGGGCAGTAATTGGCGACGAAGTGATCTTTAAAAAAGGCCTCCGCTTTGCCGAAACGCTGGGCGAAGTGGCCCCAGAGCCGCCGGCCGCTGACTTCGGACTGCGGGCAGTCGAAGCCGAGCACGGGCCGCTTCGGATGCTCGCGCTCCGGTTTGCCCACAGGTTCGCGGATGCCCATCCAGTCGCGCACGGCAGCGATCTCGCCAAAGGGGACGCCGGTCTGTGTCATGCCAAAGGGGCCGGGATTCATGCCGATGAAGACGACGCGCTTCGTGGCGCTGCCAAAACGGCGCAGATAAGCCTCATGCGGCGCCCAGGCGTAGTCGAGCGGTTGGTAAACATAGTCCACCGGCTCGGCAAAGCGCAGCGGACGGAGGGATTCACGCAAGGTCAGGGCGGCGGAGACAAGAGAGGCGGCGGGCATGGGAAGGCAGATGTTTATCGCCTCCGTCAGTGAAAGCAAACCCGGTGGGAAGGGCAGGGGAGCGTGGGTGAGGTTGACGCCTGAAATGGGCAACTGTTGATGGTGGTTAACGCGAATCCAAACCCAAATGGGCAATGATGGGGGCATCGAACGGTTTGAATGACCACAGAGACACGAAGAGCACAGAGTTTTTCTGTTTTCTGACTCTCTGTGCTCTTCGTGTCTCTGTGGTCAAAGCCTGACTTCCATTTGGGGAAGCAAAATCAGTTCTCTCTCGTGATTTTGGCGCGCAAGCCCTGGGCGGGGCTTGTTGCCTCAAAAGTAAATGACACCGGGGAGGGCGCGGGAGGAAGGGATCGTTGCCTCAGAAGTGATGACACCGAGGGTTAGGCGTTCAGTGTTGCTGCTGCGTGCACGCAATGCAATGAGCCCGTAGGGCGACTGGAATGAAGTGCACGCAGCAGCAACGGGCGCAGCGCTGCCTCCAGCCGCCGGTTGATCTCGAAGGGGTTGAGCGCTTTGCGTGCGGCCCTCAACTCGGCTTTCTTCCACGCGCTTACCGCATCG
>JAPLUL010000096.1:0-15023 GCA_026397635.1 Verrucomicrobiota bacterium
TGGATCAGCCAGCACGCGCGCAAACGAGTGCTCAAGCTCTCGCTACCGCGCAAAAAGCGCCCCTGGATGGACTCCATCTTTCGCCAAATAGTGGCCCGACCACCACCCTTCGCCTACTCCATTGCATAATCCGGGTTGAACTCGCGCGGTGCTTTCTCAAGGAGAGGCGCTTGGCAAGCGCCTGGGCGGTTTCAAACCGCCCTTCCTTGGAATCCCGGAGCTGCACCGCCAGAGCTTAGGAAGGCGCAAGAGTTCGGATCCCATTTTTTTGCCTCCCATGTTTTTGCCATTCCTCTTGGCTGAGTCGGTCATGAAGAGGGAAGCGGACGAGGGCGTCCGCGCTCCGTGACGAACCTGACGATCGGCAGAAGAGTGATCCTGTTTTTGCCCCCCTCTTTTCGCCAGACCTAACAACGGAGTCGGCAGCGCCTCACTGCAAATAGAAGAACTCGTTCGAGTTCAACAACGCGTGGCACAGATCGGTGAGGGCTTCGCGATTCGGATCAAGCGCCCCGCTGGCCTTGGTGGGCGCGGCGCTGGATTCCCAGCTCCAGCGGGATCCTTGGGGGGCTTTGAGCATCAGGGAAGCCTGGTCGGCAGAGATGTCGGCGATGCAGGTAGGATCGCTGTTCACGGTCCAGCTCATGAGCTTGCCAGCATCAAGCTTTCCGGCGCGGAGGGCCACGCGGGCGATGGCACCGTCCCAAGTGCTGCGTTTGTCGATCTCCCGACCGCCGACATACAAGGCGCGGTCTTTGTTGATGTAGCTGCCGACGATTTGATGCGGGACGGTGACGGTCTGCATCTCGGCAGCGGGGTCGCTCAAATCGCGGGCGTAGAAGGTGACGCTGCCACCGAAGTTGTGGCCGGGCGCGGGATGGTTGTCGAGGCTGGCGGCGAGGTAATAGGGCTTGCCGACGGGAATGAAGAGGCCGGAGGCGACGACTTCATACGCCGGGCTGCCTTGGAAGTCGGAGCCGCTGAGCTGGACGATGAGGTTGTTCGGCTGATGCGCGGATTTCGCGCTTGTGACACCGAGGGACCAGCCGGGCTTGGTTTTGTCGTTGTCCCAGCGTGCGGCGATGGTGCGCACGCTGGCATCGGGATAGAGCGAATGGAGCTTCACGACGGCCTCGATGGCGAATGCATCGCTTTCAATCTTGCCTTCGAGGTTGACGCGGAGTTTTTCATTCGCGGTGCCGGGTTGGAGGAGGAAGGCCTTGGTGGTGCGTGCGGCGGGATTCGGGCCGAAGAACTGCTGCGCGTCGGCGAGCGGTGTGGCAGTCGGAGGAGGTGGCGGGGCTTCTTGTTGAATTTGTGAGCGCTGTTGTTTCACAAAGCTCAGCGCGTCAGCCGCCTCACGTTTCGTCGGTGCACGTGAGAAGGCGAGCTGGAAGGCTGAGTCAATGCGCTTGGCTTCGTCCTTGGGGAATTCATGGATCAAACGGCCTGCCATGGCACGCGCACGGTCGAGCGGCCAGTCGCCATTGACCATGAGCAGGCTCTGGGTGGCGGTGGTGGTGCTTTGACGTTCCGGCATGCTTTGGAAGCCGGGCGGCGCGTCGAGGCTGGCGAGGAATTCTTCCGGCGTGTTGCGCATCTTGCGCAGGTAGAGGCTGCGGCGTGGCTTAGACTTTTCCACGCCTTCGCCACCGATGGTGAGATCAAGTTCGCCGCTGGCGGTGAGCATGGAGTCGCGGGCTTGTTCCGCATCGAGACGCCGCGGGCTGTAGCGCCAGAGTAGGCGATTTTCGGGATCTTTGAGCAGCGCATCTTTGTCGCTCGCGGTGCTCTGCTGGTAGGTGGCGCTGGCCATGATGAGCTTGTGCAGCGTCTTCAATTGCCAGCCGCTCTTGATGAACTCACTGGCAAGCCAGTCGAGCAGCTCAGGATGCGAAGGTTTGTCACCGAGGCGGCCAAAGTCGCTGGCGGTGCTGCTGAGACCTTTGCCGAAATGATACTGCCACACGCGGTTCACGATGACGCGGGCGGTGAGCGGGTTCTGCGGACTGGCGAGCCAGTTGGCGAGGACGGTGCGGCGGCCGCTGGTGAGCGCAGCGGGCTTTGGGGTGGGAATTTCAGCGTCCTTCGGGTCGAGGATGGTGAGGAAGCCGGGCGTGGTGAGGACTTCACCGGCTTTGCGCGTCACAAACTTCGTGGTGGGAGCCTGCGGGCCGGTTTCGCCGACGGCGAGGGTGGGAATGAGCTTTTTCGGCTTCAGATGATCGGATTCTGCCAGCTTGGCTTTGGCCTCACGATACTGCGTGGCCTCGGGCTCCTTCAATTTGTCCGCCTTGTAGCGCTCGCGCTCATAATAGACCTGACGACCGGCGAGCTGGACGATCTGCTCCTCATAGGGCGTGCGCTGCTCGCGCGGCTTTGCGAACATGGCCTGAATTTCCTCTGGAAACTTGGTGACGGCGCTCTTCTGCGCGCCGGTGATTTTTGGCTCCACGATGGCGTCGATGATGGCCCTGGGCTCCTTCGTGGCTTCTTCCCAAGCGGTGAGTTTGGCGTTGTATTCGTCCATCTGCGCCTGCGTGGCGAAGGGTTTGTCTTCGGCCCAGGTGATGTTCGAGAGGAAGGCCTGAAGGCGGTAGTAGTCCTTTTGCAGGATGGGATCGAACTTGTGATCATGGCACTGCGCGCACTGCACGCTCAGGCCCATGAAGACATCAGCGGTGACGTCGGTGACCTCGTTCATGATGAGCTTCCACTGGCCTTCGGAGTCGCGCTGGTTGTACTCGTAGATGGTGTGGCGCAGGAAGCCGGTGGCGGTGAGCAGATCGAGATCTTCAGCCGTTTGCGGCACCGTTTTGCCCTGGGCGTAAAGCAGCTCGTCACCGGCGATCTGTTCGCGCACGAACTGGTCATAGGGCTTGTCGTTGTTGAGCGAGCGCACGACGTAATCGCGATAGGGCCACACATTCGGCCGGTAGGCATCGAGGCGGTAGCCCTCGCTCTCGGCGTAGCGCACAAGATCGAGCCAGTGCTGCGCCCAGCGCTCGCCGTAGCGCGGAGATTCGAGCAGGCGGTCGATGAGCTTCGCATAGGCCTCCTTCGATGCATACGCCTCATGCGCAAAGGCTTCGACTTCCTCCGCCGTCGGCGGCAGTCCGGTGAGATCAAAGGTGGCACGGCGGATGAAGGCCACCGGATCGGCAGGCGGGGAAGGCTGCAGGCCGTTTTCGGCGAGCTTGGCCTGCACGAAGGCATCAATCGGATTGCGTCCCTGTTCCAAGTTGGAAGTTTGAGGTTTCAAGTTGATCTGTGACGCCGGTTGGGAGGCGCTTGGAACTTGAAACCTGAAACTTGGAACTTCAGGCCTCTTCACCGGCACGAACGACCACCACTTCTTGTCTTCCTCAGTGATGTCGCCGGGTTTGCGCGAGGGTTTGGCCGCCGCGACTTCCGCCTCAGGCCATGGAGCGCCCATGGCGATCCATTTTTTGAGAATCTCGATCTTCGCGGAGCTGAGCTTGCCATCCGGCGGCATCTCCATGTCCGGGTCTTCATAATTGACCAGCTTGATGAGCAGCGAAGCGTCCGGCTTGTGCGGCACGATGGCCGGACCACTTTCACCGCCTTGGAGGATGTAAGGCAGGTTGTCGAGGCGCAGGCCGCCCTTGTGCTTCTGCGGGCCATGGCACTCCTGGCAGGCCTCGACCAGCAGCGGGCGCACGTCCTTCTCGAAAAACTTGAGCGACTCCGCATTCGGGGCGGCGACGGCGGCTGTAGCGGTGAAGATGAAAAGGGCTCGAATCATGGTGCTGGTTGTAGAGGCGGGAGAAGAACGCCTTTTGGACAAGATTTTCTCTCAAAGCAGCTCACGGAACTGCTCCGGTGTGAGCCCGGCGGCTTTCGCGATACCGCCCATCGTGATGGCATTGACGGGGCTGCCACGCGGGATGATCAGCCGCACTTTGCCGTTGCTCATGACGATATGGCCGGACTGGCGTGCGACGTGATAACCGAGCTTCCCGAAAACCCGCACGGCATCCTGGTGGTGAATACCTGGCAGCTTAGGCATGCGCGAAAGCAGGTGAAGGAGCTACATCCACGGAATCATAAAACACCTCGCCTTCGGCGTCTTCTTTCTGCCGGTCTTCAAACGCGACCTCAAGCCAGAGTGTGATGGCTTCGCGAATATTGACGAGCGCCTCAGAACGCGTGGCACCCTGGCTCCAGCAGCCTGGCAGCACCGGGCAGGAGACGGCAAAGCCCTCATCGGATTTGTAGAGTTGAACCGGGTATTTCATGCAGGGATTCTAACCGGAGGCTGCTTAACCGCAATATTTCTGTCCAAAGCTCCGCCGCAGCCGCCTGTTGTGTACGACTGCCGCTTCCGCGATGTTTCCACGCCATGCCTGACTCCGACCGCATGCAGGAATTTCTCGAACTGCTCACGCACCATGACCGTGCGCTGGGCGTGTATGTTTATAGCCTGGTGCCGCAGCCGCATGACGCGGATGACATCCTTCAGCAAACCAAGATGATCTTGTGGCGCTGCTTCGATCAATTCGAAACCGGCACGAACTTCTTGGCCTGGGCGCGGAAGACGGCGTTTCATCAGGTGCTGACGCATCGCCGCCAGAAAAAGCGCGAGGCGACGCCGCTGAGCGATGACATCTTGGAACTGCTGCACGACGAAGTCTCGAAGCTCAGCGACAGCGGCGACCGCCGCCGCGATGCGCTGCGCAGCTGCGTGATGAAACTGCCCGCCGCACACCGTCAGCTCGTGACGCTGCGCTATTATGAAGATCTGGAGATCGACGGCGTGGCCGAGCGCATCCGCAGCACAGCGGGGGCGGTTTATCGCGCTTTGAGCCGCATTCGCATGAGTCTCATGACCTGCGTGGAGAAAGAACTGAAACTGGAAGGAGCCTGAGCATGAAACCTGCCGATCAATTTCGACTGCTAGAGCTGTCCGAGCGTTACGCGGACGAAAAACTGAGCGCGGCGGAGATTGCCACACTCGAAGCCGAACTGCGCGACAACGCGCAAGCCCGCGCGTTTTTTGCCCAAGCGCTCCATCAACGTGCCGAGCTGTGTTTTGACGACTCATGGCACATGCAAGCCGTTGCGGAGGCCAAACCGACGGCGAAGCCGGTTTGGTGGCGTCATGCCATCACAGCGGCGGCGGCGGCGTGCATCACCTTTGGCATCTTCTGGCTGCAAAGCAGTCGCGACGGCACGGTGGCGACGTTGATTCGTGCCCAGCAATGTCAGTGGGCCGGCAGCAGTCTGCCAACGGTGGAAGGTGCGCGTTTGCAACCGGGTGTGCTCGATTTGATCGAAGGTCTGGCTGTGCTGCGCTTCGACAGTGGCGCGGAACTTGTTCTCGAAGCGCCAGCGACGGTGGAGGTGCTCGACGCGATGAATTGCAAGCTGCGCCGTGGCACGCTCGTCGCCGAGGTGCCACCCCAGGCGAAGGGTTTCAGCATCGACACGAAGGACGCCAAGGTCATCGACTGGGGCACGAAATTCGGCCTCAGCGCCGATGACGACGGCAAATACATGGTCCGCGTGCTCGAAGGACTCGTCGAAGTGGAGGACAAGAACGTCGCAGGTTCCAAGAAGCTGGAAAAAGGCCAGGGCATGGACCGTGGATGGTCGAAAAGCCAGCTCAACCCCAGCACCGGCGATGGCACCGAGCCAAGTCGCTGGCAACCGACGAGTGTGATCGACGCGGGCGACGGCTGGCAGGCCATCACCACCGCGTTTGGCCGTGGCAAGGACAGCTACATCCAGTCCAGCGCCAAACCGACGCCCGATTTCGGCAAGCATCCCTTCATCCGCGTGAAACGCAGCGAAAGGAAACCCGAGCTGAACCGCAAGAGCTACCTCGCCTTCGATTTGAGCAAGTTCGCCGGTCGCCAGATCGAGGATGCCGAGTTGGTGCTCACCCTAGATCCGAGCGAACTCGGTTTCGCCAGCTTTGTGCCAGACAGCACCTTCGCGGTTTACGGTGTGCTTGAGGAAACTGAGGACTCCTGGGAAGAAAACGGATTGAGCTGGCAAAACGCACCCGCGCATAATCCCGCACAGCCAGAGCATCATCTGCCAGCCGCCGCCAAAGTGAAACTGCTCGGCAAATTCGAGATCGCCCAGGGCATCAACCGTGGCACGCGGAAACTGCGCGGCAAAGAACTCGCCGAGTTCCTCGCCGCCGACACGAATCAGATCGCCACGCTGATCCTCTGCCGAGAAACCGATGAAACCGCCGACAGCGGCCTGGTGCATGCCTTTGCGTCGAAGGAGAACGATACCCGCTCCGCGCCAATGCTGCGGGTGAAGGCCCGGTGATCAGCGGATTTCAATGGGCTTGGCCAGCGAGAAACGCTTTTGAATCCACACGAGGGCAAAGAAGAAGCGCAGGCGCCACCAGGTGGCGAAGGTCATCTCGGGACGACCGGCGAGGACGCAGTTGATGGCGCAGACCATGCGGAACTTGTTGCTGGGCTGGAAGAAAAGCTGCGCGAAATGCTTGGTGTAGAATTTGTCGATGAACTGCCAGAAGCGGCTCACATGTTTCCATGTGGACCATTCGTAGCGCCTCATGGCCAAGGTCATCGTCTTGCCAGCGGTGAGAGCGGCATGCACCACCTGCGCACCACGCTGGCCACTGTGCATGGCGAGCATGACGCCACTGGAGAAAATGGGGTCGATGAAGCCTGCGGCATCGCCCACACGCACGACGCGCTCGGAGACAAGTTTGCGATTAGTATAGGAGAAGTCGCTGAGCACATGCCCCTGCGTGATCGACTTGGCGTTGATCATGCGGTCATGCACGGCCTTGGTGCTGAGCACGGCGTCATCGAACACCGCCTGCGGTTCCTGCTGGAGGGCTTTGAAAACGCTCACATCGAGCACGAGGCCCACGCTGACCTTGTCATCCGCCAGCGGGATCATCCAGAACCAGGAGTTCTCGCGGCGAACGATGAGGATGTCTCCTTTCTCCTCGCCCTCGGTCATCTGCACGCCGCTGTAGTGGCCGAAGAGGGCGATTTTTTTGTGACCGGGGTAGTATTCACGCAGTTTCTCGCGGTTGGCGGTGAAGTTGTTCAAGCCGCTGGCATCCATGAGAAAGGCGGCCTGCGCCTCGTGCTCGGTCCCGTCCTTCGCCCGGAATTTGACGGTCACGCGCTCTTTTTCGATGCGATGCTGGGTGACGAGCGCTTCCTCCTGCACCTCGGCTCCGAGTTCCTCCGCGTGGCGGAGCAGGATGTCGTCGAACTTCGCACGTTCAACCTGAATGGACTCGGGAAACTCGGTGAAGAAGCCTTTGGAGAAATTCAACCTCGTGTGCAGCGAGCCGTCGCCCATCCAGAACTGGGCACCGCGTTTCACCATGAAACCCGCGGCCTGGATTTTTGACCACACGCCGAGTTCATCAAAGATGGGGCGGTTGTAGGGCAGCAACGACTCGCCGATGTGGAAACGCGGAAACTTTTCCTTCTCCAGCACAAGTACCTTCCGTCCTGCCTTTCGCAGCGTGCAAGCAGCGGAAGATCCCGCCGGCCCGCCGCCGATGATGATGACATCCCAGGTCGTGTTCATGTCAGCAGATGCAATGCCATCGGATCGCTTCGTGGCAACAACGGATTGGTGCCTGACTCGAATGGCACTGAATTAAGGCGGCTTTAGGACGAGAAACGTCCGCGAATTTGATCCCAAACAGGGCTTAATTCAGTGCCATTCGTGCCTGACTCGAAGTCCACCACAGTGGAGAAGCCGAGGTGTTCGTGCGTGGGCCGGGCGTAACAGTAGGCGCGGCAGGGTTGAAACCCGCGCCGCGTCCGCGAATGCCGGAAGGCGTCTCCATGCGGGCCTCCAGGGATGCGATCAGGCTATGGCGGGTGCCTGCTGCGCCTGAACGGTCTGGCCGCTGCGACGGGCGATGAACTCATCCGCTAGCGCGATGTAGGAGAGCGCCCCTTTGCCCGTCGGCTCGTATTCGACGATGCTTTTGCCAAAGCTCGGCGCCTCACCCAAGCGCACCGTGCGCGGGATGATGGTCTGGTAAACTGTCTCGGCGAAGTAGTTGCGCACGTCATTGACGACCTGATTGGCCAGGTTGGCGCGGCTGTCGAACATGGTCATGACGATGCCTTCGAGCAGCAGGTTGGGATTCGCGCCGCAGTCGCGGATCTGCTGGGTGATGCTGACAATTTTGGAGAGACCTTCGAGGCCGAAGTATTCGCACTGGATGGGCACGATCAGCTCATCCGCAGCGGCCAGGGCACCGGTCATGAGCACGCCGAGCGAGGGCGCGGTGTCGAGAATGGCGTAGTCGAAGTGGCCGGACGAGCGCAGAGGCTCCAAAACTTCACGCAGGCGTGCAAGGTGGTTGCCGGACTGCGCCAGCTCGATCTCGCACCCCGCCAGTTCTTGATGGGAGCGAATGATGGAAAGTTTAGGCAGCCGGGTGCTACGGATGGCGAGTCGCGGGTCGGTGCCGTCCACGAGCGCCGAGTAGAGACTGCCGCCGTCTTCCTGGACGAGGCCGAGGCCGCTGGTGGCGTTTGCTTGCGGGTCGAGATCGACCAACAGCACGCGCAAACCGCGTCGGGCGAGGCAGGCGGAGAGGTTCACGGCAGTGGTCGTTTTTCCGACCCCACCTTTTTGATTGGAAATAGCAACGATCCGCATAGGCACTTGGCGCTGGACATTGGCGAGAAACCATGGGAGACGCCAGAAAGAAATGGAAATCACAGAGAAATGGCTCGGTGAGATCGGCGGCTGGCAGGTCATGAAGGCCGCGCGCAGTCTGGCGGATGCTGGATTGGCAGCGGTGTCGAACGCCGAGGCCGGGTTGATTCGCGGCGTGGCTGGATCGGGCAAGATGAAGTTCACCACCGGGCTGCGCATCCGCAGTTCGAGTGATGTGGACAATCTCTGTACCTGCCCGCATGCAAGGCGTAGCGGCCAGATCTGCGAGCACGCGCTGGCGGTGGCGCTGATGCAGGCGCGGTCGAATGCCGCTCCGCTGAGGAAGGGGCCTGTCACCCCGCCTTCAAGCGGTTCTCAGCCGCCTAAAGGCGAGACAACCATACCCAAACCTTTGATTGTCAGTATTTCTGGAAGGTTTTCCATTTATTTGCCGGAAACCGTGCTCACAGGCCAGGCGCGGGAGCCGTTTGGGGTGTTTGTTAAGTTTGAGGCCGGGGGCGAGGGCGAAACCTCAGCCTTCGCGGCCTGGCTGGCGGGGCAGGGGATCAAGCAGCCGCAGAGCCTGCCCATCACGCTGCGGGGTGACGGCCTGAACACTTTCCTCAAGACGCTGGCGGATCATCCCCGCGTCTTTGCCGGGAAGCCGAATGGCAAGGAGCGCCTGCTCCAGGTCGCCGCCGAGCCGGTGCGGCTGCCGCTGGTGGTTGAATCGACCGCTGCTCAGACCGTGCGGTTGCAACTGGCGGGTGGCGCTCAGCGCCCGGTTTGGGGTGCTTGGTGGGTCTGCCAGGAAACCGGGGCACTGTTTCGCCATGCCTCGGATCATCCCGAACTCGCCACCCTGGCGGCCGAATTGGGTCGCGCCGCCGCGACCCGGCCCCTGCGCTGGCTGGCGGAGCAGGGGGAGCGTTTGGGGGAATGCTTCCAAATGGAGCTGCGGGGCGGACTGGAGCGTTTTCACGTCTCTCCGGTGCCTTGTGAATTCGAAATTCAACTCGAAGGCTCGCTGCAAAGTGTCGAGGCGCGAATCATCGCCCGCCACGGTCCGCATTGCTGGCAGGTGGTGCCGGAAGGTGGACAAACCAGCGGCAAAGCATCCCCATTTCCGCTTCAAGATGATTCATCTGAGTTTATATTTTACGTTCGCAACATAGATAGCGAATCCCGCCTTTCGCGGCGCTTGGAGGCGCTGGGATTCCAGCCGGACACGGTGCAAAGCTGGCGTTTGCAGGGCGGGGAGAACGTTTTGCGGTTCTACGCCTCGGAGCTGAGCCGCCTGCGCGAACTGGCCACGATCGTCGAGGGCGAGCGCTGGCGCACGGCCACCCGGGGTGTGCAACGCATCGCGCCGACGACTCGGTTTGTGCCAGACACGGGCCGCTCCGGCGGTGGCGACTGGATGAACATGGAGTTCGCCTACGAGTCAGCCGACGGCTTCCGGCTGCCACGGGCAGAGGTGCTGCGGCTGGTGCGCTCCGGCCAGCGTTCGGTGCAGGGCAACGGCAAGCGTTATGTCCTCGATCTCGCGGCGGTGGACGATTTGGAAGAATCGCTGCGGGACGTGCCGCTGGAACTGACCCCGGAAGGAGCGCGGATGCACGGGGCGCATGCGGCTTACTTTGGCGGTGAGGACAGCGGAGCAGGGGGCCCAAAGACCGTTTCAGACCCGGAAATCCGCGCCCAGATCGGCGAGCTGGCGGGGCTGCTGCGGCCTTACCAAATGGAAGGCGTCTGCTGGATGACCTCCCGCATTCTGCAAGGACGCGGCGGCATCCTGGCGGATGAGATGGGTTTGGGGAAAACCGTCCAGAGCATCGCGCTGGCGCTGTTTTTGAGGCGCCAGGGCGGGAATTCGGGGCCGGTGCTGGTCGTGTGCCCAAAATCGCTGCTTGGGAACTGGCAGGCGGAGTTTGAGCGCTTCGCGCCGGAGATGAAAGTGCTGCAAGTGCAGGGGGCGAGCCGGGAAAAGGCACTGGGGCAGATTGCCGCCCATGACGTGATATTGACCTCTTATCAATTGATCATCAGAGATAATCAACACTACTTAAATATCAAATTCGGGCTGATTCTGCTCGATGAGGCCAGCTTCATCCGCAATCCCGACACGGATGCCGCCAAAACGCTGCGCAGCCTCAAGGCCACGGGCCGAATCGCCCTCACCGGGACGCCGTTGGAGAACGGGGTGCGGGATTTGTGGTCCATTTTCCAATTCGCGCTGCCGGGTTACCTCGGGAACCAGAAATCCTTCAAAGAGCGGTTTGAGAGCCCGATCGAGTCCGGTTTGAGTCTGCCCGCCGGCCAGGCGGCGGCCCAGCGACTGCAAAAGCTGACCCAACCGTACTTTCTGCGCCGCATGAAGCGGCAAGTGTTGAAGGATCTGCCGGAAAAGATCGAGCAGGTGCTCTGGTGCGTGCCCAGCGCCGCCCAGGCCGAGTTTTACCGCAAAATCCTGGAGGAGGGCCGCGAGGAGATCAAGGCTGCCCGCCGCCGCTCCGGCCAGAACGGGGCCAAGATGACCATGTTCACCGTCCTGCTGCGCCTGCGCCAGGTCTGCTGCGATCTGCGCCTCACCGGCATCCGGCCGGAGGCGCTGGCCGGCCTGGAACCGGACGATTTGTCCGGCAAATGGGCCGCCTTGCACGACCAGGTTGAATCCGCGCTCGAATCCGGCGGTAAAATACTCGTGTTCAGTCAATTCGTTCAGTTTTTACGTCTCATGCGTGAACGATTCCAGGCTCAAAAACTCGACCACGCCTACCTGGACGGCAGCAGCCAGGACCGCTCGGCCCAGGTGGAGCGCTTTCAGAAAGACCCGAACTGCCGCATCTTCCTCATCAGTCTCAAAGCCGGTGGTTACGGGCTGAACTTGACCGCTGCCGACAGCGTCATCCTGGCCGACCCGTGGTGGAACCCCGCCGTCGAATCCCAGGCCATCGACCGTGCCCACCGCATCGGCCAGCAAAAGGTCGTCAACGCCTACCGCCTGGCCATTCGCGGCACCGTCGAGGAACGCATCCTCAAACTCCAAGCCCAGAAACGCGGCCTAGTCGAAGCCGCCCTCAACGACCAAGCCCCCATGATGGAAGGCCTGAGCGAGGGGGAATTGGAGGAGCTGATTCAGTAGTGAGCGAGACCGTGCTCGCGCCGATGGACACGGTGGAGGAGGTAAGGCTATGTGGATGAAATTGAAAAATGCTTGGGCGCCTGTCGATGTGTGTTGAATGCTGACGCACCCAATAGCTCATCAGCCTATATAATCGGTCAACTTCTCATGAAGCGATGTTTGAATAAGCATTTCGAAAAGCACATGGATTCCCCGGATGCGGCTTTAGTTTACATTGATTGTTTGTAGTTAAAAAGGAGGGGTGTTGAAGAAGCTTTGTGATTGCCCTGATGAGCAGACATGACTTTTTCAAACGAGATTTCTTTGGCCGACCGCTGACCGGTTTAAGACAATTCGCCTGAGTCATGGCAAGTCGATGGGATGGGCGGCGGAGGTGTAGAACGAACTTCCGAGTTTGCTCAATGGGGATGTTTGCTCGACTTGAGATCGAACACGCAAGTTTGATCTACTTGCTTGGGCCGTCTGGTATGGCATGGCTAACGTAGAACTTCTCTGATGCCCCCTGCCCTTGATTCCAATTCTGTCATTTCTTCCCAGCCGCCCGAAGCCTTCACCGGGATCGAGCTGGATGATCCGAAGGCTGCCGCCGCCGGGGTGCCGGCGGTGACGAATTCCTTGAAGCATGTCTATGGCAGCAGCGGACTCATGCGCGGTACGTCGGCGATGCTGAACCTGAACCAGTGGGAGGGGTTTGATTGCCCGAGCTGCGCTTGGCCGGACCCAGATGACCACCGCAGCGCGTTTGAGTTCTGCGAGAACGGGGCCAAAGCCATCGCGTCTGAAACGACGAAAAAACGAGTAACGCCGGAGTTTTTCGCCCAGTTCAGCCTGTCGGAGATCGCCAAAATGAGTGATTTCGAGATGGATCAAGCCGGGCGGATCACCCAACCGGTGATTCTGCGGCCTGGAGCACAGCACTACGAGTCGATTTCGTGGGAGGAAGCTTTTCACGTGATTGGAGACACGCTTAATGCGTTACATTCACCCGGTGAGGCGGTGTTTTACACCAGTGGTCGCGCGACGAACGAGGCGGCGTTTCTGTATCAGCTCTTTGTCCGTGAGTTCGGAACGAACAACCTGCCGGACTGCTCGAACATGTGCCATGAGAGCAGCGGTGCGGCGATGAACCAGAGCGTGGGCGTGGGCAAAGGTACCGTTACATTGAAGGATCTGGAGACGGCGGAAACGATTCTTATCATCGGGCAGAATCCAGGCACGAACCACCCACGTATGCTGAGTTCCCTGCAACGGGCGGTGGAAAACGGCGCGGAAATCATCGCGGTGAACCCGATGAAGGAGGCCGGGCTGACGGGTTTCATGCACCCGCAACAGGTCAAAGGCGTTTTGGGCTTGGCGACGCCGCTGGCGAAGCAATTCCTCCAGGTGCGCGGCAACGGCGACCAGGCGCTGCTCAAAGGCATCGCCAAAACACTGGCCGAGGACGGCACGATCGACCGAGCGTTCATTGCTGAGCACACGGTCGGATTCACCGACTACGAGGCCCATCTGCGGACGCTAGATTGGTCTGAACTGGAGCTCGTGAGCGGCATTTCCCGGGAGGCGATGCAAAAGGTCGCCCGCACCTGTGCCCGAGGCGGGCGGAAAGTGATCACCTGCTGGGCCATGGGACTGACTCAGCATAAGAACGCCGTGGCGACGATTCAAGAGGTGGTGAACCTCCACCTGCTGCTGGGTGCCATCGGTCGCGAGAGCGCGGGGCTTTGCCCGGTGCGCGGCCACAGCAACGTCCAGGGAGATCGGACCATGGGTGTGTTTGAGAAGATGCCGGAGTGGTTTTTGAGCAATTTGGAACGTGAGTTCCAATTCCAGGCTCCGCGCCAACATGGTTACGACACCGTTGCAGCCATCAAGGCCATGCATGAAGGAAAAGCGAAGGTTTTTTACGCTTTGGGTGGAAACTTTTTGCAGGCCACCCCCGACACAGAATTTACGGCGCAAGCGTTACGCAACTGTTACTTAACGGTTCACATTTGCACCAAGCTCAACCGCAGCCACGTCATCACCGGTCGCACCGGATTGATCCTGCCCTGCCTCGGACGTAGTGAAAAAGAAACGCGCAATGGCGTGGATCAATTCCTCACGGTGGAGAATAGCATGAGCGTGGTCCACGCCTCCCACGGTAAGCTGACTCCGGCCTCCCCTCACCTGCTCTCTGAGCCGGAAATCGTCGCCCGCACGGCGGCGGCCACTGTCGGCAGCCGCAGCCGTACCCCCTGGCTGGAACTCGGGACGGACTACGACCAGATCCGCGACCGTATCGCCCGGGTGGTGCCGGGTTTTGAGAACTTCAACCAGCGGGTGCGGCAGCAAGGCGGCTTTTACCTGCCGAACTCAGCTCGGGAGCTGAAATGGGACACCGCCTCCGGCATGGCGCACTTCAACACACATCCCCTGGCCTGCATCCAGCCTGGTGCCGATCAACTCGTGCTCCAGACCTTCCGCAGCCATGACCAGTTCAATACCACGGTCTATGGCCTGAACGACCGCTACCGCGGCATCGGCAACGAGCGCCGCATCGTCTTCATGAACCCCGGCGACATGAAATCCCGGGGCATCTCACCGTTGGTGCCCGTGGACATGACAAGCGAGTTCAGGGGGCAAACGCGCACCGCTCGCCGCTTCCTCGCCATTCCCTACGACCTGCCCGCCGGAAGCTGCGCTGCTTATTTCCCGGAGGCAAACGTCCTGGTGCCCATCGACAGCTATGCCGACGTGAGCCTGACGCCAACCTCGAAAAGCGTGCTGATCACGGTGAAGGTGGCGGAGTGATGCCTCAGCGCGGCAGTTGGTTCGGCGCGGGCACCTTGCCGGTCAGGATGACCAGCACCCAAGTCACGATGGGTTCGCGCCTCGGTGCGTTCATCGGCACGATTTCCCTGGTCGGCTTGCGGGTCTGCAATGGTGCGCCTACCGGCAGCCCGTTCCCCGCCAATTCTAATCAGCTCCAACTCCCCACCGGGGTCCGAGCAGAGCCGGGCTTGTTTCCCAGGCCGAACTTGGACGTGCTCATGGGGAACACCTTACCGGGAGGCACAGGGTTTGAATCTAAAATCTCATGATTGAAGACTCCGAACCCATTCAAGGTTAGAGCATTTTAAATAATACTATAACCGCAAGAGGCAAAATAACCCATCGCATCCTTGGCTGTGATTTTTGAGAATGCTTTGCTGATGGCTGCATCGAGTTCTTCGGGCGTGCGTGCTTC
>JAPLUL010000007.1:0-2900 GCA_026397635.1 Verrucomicrobiota bacterium
CCCGCCGCCTTGAAGGCATCCGCAATGGTCTTCTCAGCGAGCTCCAGCCGTTCCTGCCCGGTCGACACACCTCGAACACCGCCACGCGGATGATAGCGCCCCGTCAGAAACTCCGCGCGTGTCGGCGCGCACACTGGGCACACATAAAAGCGGTCCAACGACACGCCGCCCTTCGCGATGGAGTCGATGTTCGGCGTGGCGACCTGCTGATTGCCGGAGTGGCTGTAATCTCCCCAGCCCGCGTCATCGGCCAGGAACACAACGACATTCGGCGGAGCCGCGAAAGCGGAGAGCAACGGGCAGAGAGCGAGGAAAAGGAGACGGATCATGGGCTCGGTGGATGGACCCGTGCTAACGACGACGCGGAGTGAATCCTTCGGCGATTGCCGTCGAATGAGGCGTCACTTCGCCGCCTTGGCCTTCGCTTTGCCTTTCGCAGACTTCTTCGAGCCGCGTTGATCCATCGGCAGCAAAGCACCGCCGCGCGCTTTCATCTCCGCATCGCAAAGATCACGCATCTTTTTCAAAGTCTCGGCATGTGCGGGATCGGTGGCGAGGTTCTTCAACTGGTCGCGGTCGGTTTCCAGATCGTGCAGGAACTCGTAAGCGGGCGCTTGGTCGAAGTAGCGCGCATAGACATAGCGCTGACCGCGAATGCCCTCCCAGGTGAGCGTGGGCGCGAGATCGACATGCTCGCAGAAGAAGTGCGTGCGCCAGGGTTTGTCACTGCCTTTGCCTTCGATCAATGTGGCGAGGCTGCGGCCCTCATAGCCAGCGGGACGCTTCGCGCCGGCCCAGTCGAGGAAGGTCGGGGCGAGATCGGCATTCAGCACGAGATCATCGCAGACCTTGCCACGCTGTTCTTTCGGTAAACGCGGATCGCAGATGACCATCGGCACGCGCAGCGACTCCTCATAGTGCGACCACTTGCCCTGAAAGCCGCGATCTCCGAGGTAGTAACCGTTGTCGGCGGAATAGACGATGATTGTGTTGTCGGCGAGTCCGGCTTGTTTGAGCGCGGCAAGCACGCGCGAAATCGCTTGGTCGATGCCGCTGATCATGCGGTAGTAGGCACGCACGTTCGTCTCATACTTCTCCGGTGTGTCGTAGCCCCAGAAGAAGCGTTCGCGGTTGATGCTGTCTTTGAGGAACTGCGGATGCGCGTCAAAGATGGCCGCATCCCCAAGCCGAGGCGGCGGGATGCTGCGGTCCTCATACATTCCATCCACGGATGGCGGCCAGGGATACAAACCGATGCCGGGGCGATGATCGTTGTCCTCGGCATGCGCGGCGTTGAACCAAAGATTGAGGCAGAAGGGCTTGTCCTTGGGTTGTGACTTGATGAACGCGATGCCTTGGTCGCAAACGATGTCCGTCTCGTGCCGCTTTGAGCCATCCGGCATCGTCTTGAAGTAGGGATTGCGCGTGACGGCCTCATATTCGTCGTAGTGCTCCTCAGGCTTGAAGCCCGGCGGCGCGATCATGTGCCATTTGCCATAGTGCCCGGTGCGATAGCCCGCCTGCCGCAGCACTTCAGGAAACATCGTGCTCAAGGATTCCGGCAGCACCTGCGGCATCGCATCGCGCTTCCCATGCGTGCGCACCCACTGGCCGGTCAGCACGGCCGCGCGGCTCACCCAGCACACAGCGGTGGTGACATGCGCATTGCTGAAGCGCACGCCCTCGGCGGCGAGACGATCAATCGTCGGCGTCTGCACGATGGGATGCCCGGAGCAGCCCAGCGTGTCGTAGCGCTGATCGTCAGCGAAGAGGAAGAGGATGTTGGGCCGCTCGGCGGCCAATGACGAATGCAGAGCCGAGCAAAGCGAGACAGCCAGCACCGCGAAGCGTGTGCTGCCCCGCAGGGGCGAACGTAGTGTGGCAATGACGAATGACGAAAGGAGCGTGATCAGTGGTTTCATATCTTTAGCGGCTGATGTGCCCCGCTAACTCCCCGCGAGTCACTTTGCCATCATGGTTTTGATCGAAGTTCTTGAAACGGCCCTCCGCATTGTCCTTCTTCGCGAGACCGTTGCGGTATTCTTCGAGCGTGAGGTGGCCGTCCTGGTTCGGCGGGCTTGGAAGGCTTGGCAGCAGGTTTCAGCGCGTCTTTCGCCCGCAGCGCGGGATCGGCACTGTTGGGCAGCGTTCGGCTTCGATTGCCAATCTTATGCCATAGAGCCTTCTTTTCTCGAAGGACAAGCTACTCAACGCTCGCATAATCAAGGACTTATAGAGGCCGTATCGCCGGAGGTTGACACCTCATCCGGCGGTATGCAGGACACAATTATGACAAGGGTTGAAGGCACTCGGAAACGGGGGCGGCCTTTTCTCAAGATCAAGCATGGCAGCGCGGTGGTTCCCATCTACAAGGGCCGTGTCCGCAGATGGGATTGCTACACCGTGGCCTATCACATGAACGGCAGGCGCGTGCGGCGAAACTTCGGCACTCTCGAAAAGGCCAAAGCTGAGGCTCAGTTGATGGCCCGCCAGATTCAGGAAGGTAAATCCTCCAACAACGACCTGACTTCTGCCCAGCGGGAAAATCATCTCGCGGCTGAACGTCTGATGGCTCCCTTCAAAATGCCGCTGGTGGCCGCTGTGGAAGAATACACCCGCTGTCGACAGTTGCTCGGTGACGTGCCGTTGATGATGGCCATTCAGGAGTTCGTGCGGCGCAATCGGGGCGTGCAACTCGGGGTGAAAGTGCCGGACCTGATTGATGAGTTTGTGAAGGCCAAGGCGGAAGACAATCTCAGCCGCATCTATCGGTTCCAACTATCTGGAAGTGTGAAGCGCTTTGCAGCCGCCTTTCCTGGCGAGATTTTGACCCTCAAGTCTGGTGACATTGACCGCTGGCTTCGCAGCCTCAATCACCCTCCGGTGACGCGTAATTCTCT
>JAPLUL010000211.1:0-4283 GCA_026397635.1 Verrucomicrobiota bacterium
CTCCGTCTGATGCGACGTGACATGTAGCTCGGAATTCCGATTCCGAGTCGGCACCTTCGCGGAATCGGAATTCCGCGCTACATCGCCGCCGCGTTAGCTCAGGCGTGTGAGACATTCGGACTAACCAGCGGGCGAGATGCCGGGACGAATTTGGCGACGGAAGTGATCGCGAAGCGCAGTGGCGAACGTGGTTTTGCCACGGCAAGGCAAACCGAAAAGCCAAAGCAAGGGCTTCAGGTGCTGCGCTGACGATGAAGCTGTGGCTTCACGACCGTGGGCATCGCCTGGCGTTGCGGCAGGCTTTCATCACCGAGGAATTCGGCGATGCGGTTGGCTCCGGACTGCGAATCGCGAACGAGGGAAGGATAATCCACCTCCAGCAAGCTCACGCGTGGGTGCTGGCGCAGCAGGGTCAGGATTTCGAGCGCGTGTTTTTGCTGCGCGGTTTCGAGGTGCTCGCGCTCGGTCTTGGGATTCGTGCCCTTGTGTTCCAGCATCTGCCACTGGCTGGCGACGACCTCCTGCACGGGCCGAGTCATGAAGATGATCTTGTATTTGTGCTTCGGCGGCAGGTTTGGCAGCAGAGCGCTGATGACCTTGGTGGCTTTGCCTTGGGCTTGTTCGATGAGCAGCGGGCGCTTGGGCAGGTTCTTGATGTCTTCCCACTCCCAGTAGCCTTCGGGATTGTCGATGTCGGCCTCGCGTTTGCCATCGTGCATGAGTTCCATGCCACCAGCACGGAGCATCTGCATCATGAGGCTGGTGCCGCTGCGGGGCAGGCCGCTGACGAGCACGAACTCCTGATCGGCAGGCACGTCGCTCTTCATCGCGGCGGCTTGCTCCCGCTTTTCTTCGAGCCGGCGCTGACCTTCGGCAGCCAGGGCAGGCACGCGGGCGGCGCTTTCCTGGCGGATGCGCTCGGTGCGCAGCTTTTCGGCCTTGCGGTGCTCACTGCGGAGCAGTTTGAGCTTCAAAAGCGCACCGTCGGCGGCTTCGGTGTTGCCCTGGCCGCGCAAGGCCTGGGCGAGGTAATGCCAGGCGGGATAAAAATGCGGTGCGAGCTGTGTGGCCAGGCTCAGGGCCTGCGCGGCGGCGGCCCATTGCTTGAGCGTGACCAGGGCGACACCGAGGAGGAAATGACCGCGTGGATTGCCGTATTGGAACCCCGTGGCAGCCAGCGCGTGATCGACGGCCTCTTCCGGCTGATCGAGATGCAGCGCGGAGCGGGCCAGACCGATGTGCGCGAGCGCATTGTGCGGATCGACCTCCAGCGTGGTGCGGCAGGTCTGCTGGCAGTCTTCCCAGCGGTGCAGTTTCAGCAGCGCCTCAATGCGCAGACTGAGGCACTGCAAATCGCGCGGACGCTCGGCGGCGACGATGGCCAGGTGCTCCAGGGCCTTGGCGGGTTGCTTGCGCTCGATGGCGATGTTCGCCTGGATCATGTGCGCGCCGGTTTTTTCGCCAAAGCCTTGCAAAATCGTGGTGACGACCTGCTCCGCCTCACTGAGGAGGCCCAGACGCAGGTAACAACGGGCCAGCACCTGCGCGTAATCCAGACGCTCCGGGTAACGATGAAAAATGTCCTCCAGCATCGGCAGCGCCTGCTCGTGGCGGCCGGTGTCCATGCAGGCGCGGGCCATGTTCCAGGTGTTCTCGCGGTTCGTCTCCTCGGCGGCCTCACCGGGATCGTCGGAGATCTCGTTGATGTAACCCAGATCCACGAACTGCTGCAGCAGCGCTTTGTTGTCGTCGTCGGTGAGTGGAGTGGTTTGGGCAGGACGGGGCTTCGAGTCGCTTTCCCAGCTCGGGATCGTCTTCACCTCTGGGGCTTCCTCAAAGGCCTCGCGCAGCACACGGCCTTCCATGTCTTGGCCGACGGGGAGACCGAAGTAGGTCAGGATCGTCGGTGTCACATCGAGCAGACGCGCACCGTAGATCAGCGCGTCCTGTTTGAAGCCGGGACCGGCGGCGGCAAAGACGCCCTGGGGCCGATGCCACACGGTGATGCCCGCTGGGACACGCGGCGTGAAGGTGGGCCGCAGGTGATCGCTGTGGAAGCCGTGATCGCTCACCAGCATGATGGCGGTGTCAGGACCGGCGAGTTGCATCAGGCGGGCCAGCAGCAGATCGTGAAAGCGGTAGGCGCTGTTCACCACGTCCTTGTAGAGCGTAAAGTCAGCCTCCGGAGCACCCGCCATCTGCGGGGGGTGATAGGGCATGAACTCGTGGCAAATCTCGTCGATCGCCCGGTAATAGATCGCTGTGAAGTCCCAGTCAGGGCGGTTCTCCAGCAGCCAGCAGGCCGCGGAGTGCACGCTGCTGGCCTCGGCGAGCCGCTGCGCCAGAGACCACAGGCGTTTGTCCTTGGCTTGATCAATGGTCGGCGCCTCCGGCACGAACAAACGCAGCACTTCATCGGGATCGATGTCCCAGGGGCTGACGCGGCGTTCGTTGAGGTGCTCGGCCAGGTCTTCCGGCCAATAGGTGCCCGGCGCAGGCGGCGGCCAGTCTTCCGGCGCGTCTTCTTCGCGATGTTTGAAGCTGTTGTAGAGGTTTGAGACCAGGCAGCCCTGCGCAGGTTGTTCTCCCTGCGACGCAAACCAGCTCACCACGTGCGATTTGAGTCCGCGTTCTCCCAGCATCTCCCACACCGTCTTGCAGCGCCTGGTGGCAGCGGAAACCGGCACCACCTGTCCGGCGGCATTCACCTCGGTGAAGCCTGGCACGCCGTGATGGTAGGCATGTTTGCCCGTGGCGATGCTCGTCCACAGCATGGGGGAAAGCTGCGGGTCCAGCGTGGTCAGATTGCCGGAGGCGCCTTGTTCAAGCAGGCGTTGCAACGCAGGCATCTGCCCAGCATCGACGAGCGGCTGGATGATCTTCCAGTCTGCACTGTCCCAGCCGACAAGGAGGAGTTTTTTTTGGAGGGGCTGCGTTTCAGGCATGATCTTGGGAAAAGGGGAAAGATGTTAAACCACCGAAGCACGATGGACACAGAGTTTTCAGAGAAGGCGCTTTTTTTCGACCTCTGTGATCATCGGGTCTCTGGGGTTTACCTGCTGCGCTGACATTCATGACGGTCAGAATTTTAAACCGCAGAGGCACGATCCACACAGAGTTTTCAGAGCTGGCGTTTTTTTCCGACCTCTGTGATCATCGGGTCTCTGGGGTTTACCTGCTGCGCTGACATTCATGACGGTCAGAATTTTAAACCGCAGAGGCATGATGCACACAGAGTTTTCAGAGCTGGCGTTTTTTTCCGACCTCTGTGATCATCGGGTCTCTGTGGTTTACCTGCTGCGCTGACATTCATGACGGTCAGAATTTTAAACCACCGAGGCACGATGGACACAGAGTTTTCGGAGCTGGCGCTTTTTTCCGACCTCTGTGATCATCGTGTCTCTGGGGTTTACCTTCATGTGGTTTTGAATAGTCCGCACTCAAAGTACGACGCGCTTCATGCCTGCCAGCATAGTGGTTGAATTGAAATTCATGATGAGTCCCAGCCTCCAGCCACCCTGCCGTAGACGTGCGAGGGCTGTCGAAACATGAAGAGACGTGATGGACTCCGCACTCAAGGGGAACACCGGCACTTTCCCTTCGATCACGAGCGGCACTTCGGCATGTACGCTCAATGGCGCGCCATCGAGAAAAATGGGGAGTTGTTGCTCTGTCTCGAAGGTGATTTTGCGTAGAGTCAGCTCATGACTCAGGCAAGCAAGGTAGGAACTGGCAAGCATGCCCGGGCCGATGTGGCGATGCACTTCAATGGCGGCTAGTACGACGGCCGCAGAGACGGGGTCGAAGGCCTTGAGGGAGTCGATCTCTGTTGGAATTGAGTCGGGAGGTGTCCAGAGTCTGGTTTCGGCACTGCGGTGGATGCCTTGCTTGAGCACGGGCACGTTGAAATTGATCAACAGACCGAGCGGGAAGCGCCCCACTCGCTGATAGGTCAGCAATTGCGCTTCATGCACTCCGAGAGTCTCGATGACCGCTTTCAGTTCCAGGGGGAGACGCTCATTAGCCAGAATGTCGAGTCGGTAGCCGCAATCCAGCCGCACGCCTTTGTAGATGAGTGGCAAGGGAACCTGGCGTCGATTCACGATACCGAGTTTTGTGAGTTTGAGGCTCAAGGCTTCCTCATAGGCAACTTCATCCAGATCAGGACCGAGTTGGCGATGCACGTCGATAGCAGCGCCGATAATGGCTCCGGTGAGTTGATTGTCTGCGCTGACATTCATGACGGTCAGAATTTTAAACCGCAGAGGCACGATGGACACAGA
>JAPLUL010000175.1:0-14921 GCA_026397635.1 Verrucomicrobiota bacterium
CATCCAATGCATGTTGAGTCAGTGGTTTGGGCTGCCGAACGCAAGGATGTGCTCTACACCTTCTTCTTTCTCAGCTCTTTCCTATCCTACCTGAAATATATCAACACCGGCCATTTCAGGTTAATTGCTCTCGCTTTACTACTTTTCATTTTTTCATGTTTTTCAAAAGGAATGGCGGTAACCCTGCCTCTGATCATGCTCGCTGCCGATTATTCCTTGGACAGAAAAGACTATCAGAAGCTTTTCGTTGAGAAAATTCCCTTCATCCTGGTTTCATTGCTCTTCGGATTGGTTGCCATTGATGGACAGCAAAAAGGGGGCGCGATAACTTACTATCCAGAATACGGCTTCATTGATAGAATTTGTCTGGCCATTTATTCTTTTTCTTTTTACATCTACAAGCTTATTTTACCTGCAGGTTTTTCGACAGTCTATCCCTACCCTGTCAAAAATGGAGATTGGCTTCCTCCGATGATTTACTTCTCACTGCTCGTCCTCTTGATCTATAAAGCCCTCGCGTTCTACACCATAAAAAGGGAAAAAGCCGTATTTTTTGGAATGTTGTTCTTCGCAATATCCATTCTTCCCGTGCTTCAATTAATTCCCGTTGGCGACTCCATAGCTGCCGACCGTTATTCTTATGTTGCTTCCATAGGCTTGTTTTTCATTGCTGGAGTTTTTGCAGATAAATTAGTGAGCGGATACGGTCTGAAGTTCGCTTATCTTAATGCCTCGTTCATCACCTTCTTCGCGGGTGTTATTGGCATCTTAACCTATTTATCGAATCAACAATCGCGGGTGTGGAAAGACGATTTGACGTTATTTACACATGCCGCAAAGGTTCAACCACTTTCGGTTGTGGCTCACACTAAATTAGGAGTTTATCATGATTTTGCCGGCAGGACTGATGAAGCTATAAAATGCTACGAAAAGGCTCTTTCCATATCCCCCCAAAATTACATCGCACTAAACAATATAGGACAATGTTATGTGGTTAAAAAACAAATCGAGGCATCAATCCCGTATTTTCAAAAAGCCATTTATGTAAAATCGGACGATCCCGAGACGTGGTTCAACATGGGCTGCGCATACCATTCTATGGGGAATTTTGAAGAGGCAATCCGGGACTATACATTGGCACTTGAGCACAACAAAAAACATTTCAACGCCTATAACAACCGAGCTATGGCATACTTTACCATCGGCGAATGGGAAAAAGGAATTGTGGATATGAGAATGGCAGCGCAGGGAGGCAATGCGAATGCCATTGAGTCTTTGAAGGCGCTGGAGGGAAATTGAATGGGTAGTCGGAAGTCAACTATTGATTGCCCAGTATTCACTATCGACGATTAACCATAATGGTTCCTGGTGTCATTCCTTTGCCTCGCACTCCAGTGCGGTTTTTCCGGTAATTGGGCCCCCCGGCCGGGACAGATCCGCTTTCTTTTTTTTCATGGGGATTTCGTTCGTTGCATTGCAGAGTGTCACCCGCTGGGCAGTCTCCCGGCACGGTTGAGCCACCTCCCTTCCTGAAAGGAATGATACTCCGCTGCTTCGGGTGACCGATTGTGCCGGATATCCCGGTAAAGCGTGGAAAAGCGCCCCCCAGAAAAATTTCGCCTTTCACTCCTGCATTATTGATTCATTCTCTCAGCTTTTCGCTTTCTTCCCCCATGTCAAAAAAGAAGCAAACCCAAACTCCTAAAAAGGAGTTGCGTAAAAACGAGGCGCCTGAAAACAATTCGCTCACAAAGGAATCGCTCACAAAGGAGTCAATTGTTCCTGTCTTAATTGCCAGCCTCGTTCTTGCCGTCATTTGCCTGATTGCATATTGTCCTGGACTCAACAACGCTTTGGTTGATTGGGACGACTTGCAGTATGTTTACGAAGTCAGCCTTATCAGAGACCTTTCGTTTAAAAATATCTGCCACATTTTCAGCAGCTATCTGATGGGAAACTATCACCCGTTCACCGTCCTTTCGCTGATTTTTAATTATCATGTATCGGGTGTGGAACCGTTTTCTTATCACCTTACCAACCTCGTAATCCACATATTTAATTCTATTCTTGTTTTGTTGGTCATTCTCCGAATGAACAAGGGGATGTTGGCTGCCGGCATTACGGCTGCTTTGTTTGCAGTGCATCCAATGCATGTTGAGTCAGTGGTTTGGGCTGCCGAACGCAAGGATGTGCTCTACACCTTCTTTTTTCTCTGCTCTTTCCTTTCCTACCTGAAATACATTAACACCGGCCACTTCAGGTTGATTGCTCTCGCTTGGCTTCTTTTCATTTTTTCATGTTTTTCAAAAGGGATGGCAGTAACCTTGCCTTTAATCATGTTCGCTGCTGATTATGCCCTGGGTAGAAACAATGTTAAAAAGGTTTTCGTTGAGAAAATTCCTTTTCTTTTGGTTTCAATGGTCTTTGGAATCGTTGCCGTGGATGGACAGCAGAAGTGGGGTGCCATAGCTGACTTCCCCGAATATGGTTTCATCGACAGAATTTTCCTTGCCATCTATTCTTTCGTTTTCTACCTGAATAAAATGATTGTCCCCACAGGTTTGTCGGCCTTCTACCCCTACCCTGTCAAAACTGGCAATTGGTTTCCTCCTCTCATTTATTTCTCTGTGCTGGTGCTTTTTATCTACAAAGCTCTCGCTTTCTACACGATCAAAAGGGAACGGTTTGTGTTTTTTGGAATTTTGTTTTTCGGCATATCTATTCTGCCAGTGCTTCAACTGCTCCCCGTTGGCGACATGATCGCTGCCGACCGTTATTTTTATGTTTCATCCATTGGATTGTTCTTCATTGCCGGAGTTGTTGCCGAGAAATTAGTGAGCAGGCACGGGCTGAAGTTCGCGTATCTTCATACTTCAATCACCGTGTTATTTGCGGCGATCATTGGTATTTTGACTTATCTATCCAACCAACAATCGCGGGTATGGAAAAACGATTTCACGTTGCTGACACATGCTTTACAAGCGCAACCCCTTTCCCATGTCGCCAATACTAAAATGGGAATTTATCATCAACTTGCCGGCAGGACTGACCAATCCATTGAATATTACGAAAAGGCTCTTTCCCTACGCCGCAACGCCACTGCAGCAAACAACTTGGGACAATGCTACGTGGACAAAAAACAATACGCTCTGTCACTTCCTTATTTTCAACTCTCGATTGCTTTAAAACCCAATGATCCCCAGACCTGGTTCAACATGGGCAACGCGTATGATTCTCTGGGAAATCATGACGAAGCGATCCGTGATTATACCGTAGCCCTTGAACACGACAAAAATCTTTTCAAAGCTTATAACAACCGCGCTTGTTCATTCTTTGCACTCGGCAAATGGGAGGAAGGACATGAGGATATGAAAATAGCGGCGCGGGGAGGCCATGCGACTGCGATTCAGTACATGGTCGGCCTGGAGCGGGAACGAAGTCAGAAGGCGGAAGCCAAGCCTTGAGATCTCATTAATAACTATTGTCTATTGGCCATTAAGGTTCCCCAGGCAATTAACCTGATCATACAATGATCACCTCCCAAAAAAGCGCCCCCTGCCTTGGGTGCGGGCAAGAGCTGAAAAAAGCCTTCAATGCCATCGAGCCAGGCTTCGAAGTTCACCGCTGCCCCTCCTGCGGGTTGGGACGAACTTGGCCCGATGTTCCCTCCAGTGAAATTGGCCGTTTTTATCCGGCGGTGTACTACGGGAAGGACAATGTCCGCTTCAATCCCCTGCTTGAACGTCTCACCCAGTTATTCAGGCTCCAGCGGGCGCGTGTGGTGCGTCATCGGGTCAAGGCTGGAACGGTGCTCGATGTCGGTTGCGGACGAGGCTTTACGCTCAGCTACCTTAAATCCCTTGGCTTCAAGGCGCACGGCATGGAGTTCTCCGACACCGCCGCCTGGCATGCCAGGAACGTGCTGGGAATCGAGGTCGAAACCGGAGACTTCCTGAATTCCCGCCATCAAAAGGATACTTACAATGCCGTGATCTTCTGGCACTCCTTGGAACATCTGCCAAGCCCCATTGAAGCCCTTGGCCGGGCGCACGAGCTCTTGAAGAAGGGCGGCCTCCTGGTCGTGGCCGTTCCCAACTTCGATAGCCTTCAGGCGCGCTTATTCGGCCGCCATTGGTTCCACCTCGATATTCCCCGCCATTATTTTCATTTTGGCAAAAAAACCCTCAAGAAAGAGATTCAAGCCCAAGGATTTAGCATCGTGCAGATGAACCACTTCGGCTTCGAGCAGAATCCATATGGATGGATCCAAAGCTTTTATAACGCGCTTGGTTTTGACCCTAATTTCCTTTATTCGATCCTGAAGAACAAAACGGCCCGCACGCATCAAATTCGCCAGCACCTCATGCAAGCCGCCTTGACCCTGATACTGCTTCCCCTCTTCACCCTGTTAAGCTTGGTCCTGGCACTTGTTGAGACCGCCTTGCGCCAAGGCGGCACCATCGAAGTTTACGCCGTGAAGCGGTGAGCCTCTCCCGCGCAAGGCCCCTGGCCCTGGATGCAGCGTTCCTGGTTTCCCTCCTTTCCCATATCAAGGGATGAAGTTCTCCCACGCTGAATCACGCGACAGGGGCAGTCCCGACTAACAAGCTTCGGAAATTCTTCATGGCCTCAAAAAGCGCATCTCCAATCGGTCGCATTTTCAGATCAAGCTTATCAAGTTTTGTGGTGTCGAGCAAACAGTTGGATCGTGGCGTCCGAGCTGCATTCTGGTAAAAGTCTTGATCTGATTCCCAAAATTGGAAACTTCTGGTTAAATTCAAAACATCAGTCAGCATTGCGGAAATTTGTCGAGTCGATAAGAAACCAGTATTTACGATGTTATAGACTCCGTAAGGTGCTGGCTTGATCGCAAGCTGAAGGCAGGCCCGGACTGACTCTCCGCGATGGCTTAGAGAATTGATATTGTCGTACAGTTTAGGGTAGGTTAGTAGTTTCGTGAGATAGTTGCGGGGATGGTCGATGTTATCAAATGGCATGCGTATCCTCCAAATATAACCTCCACCGATGTTTTGTAGATTTTTTTCAGCAAGAGCCTTCACGCCGCTGTAGAAACTACACTTCTCATCATCGAAGGTGAAATTGGGCGTGTCTTCCTCATTGAAACCGTGAAAAGGCGATGGATTCAAAGTCCACAGCTGTTTAATTTTCTGCTCAAGGAGGTCAGTCACTACTTCGTTGGTCGCTCCCACGCGCAGCTTAGCTCCGTTGAAAATACAACCCGAAGATACGTGCCCCCAAGGAATGCCTATTTCAGCACAGGCACTGGCAAGCACGACAGGCAAGAGCAGGTTCGCTTCAAGGGTCTCATTTTTTTTGGTTTCACACTCATCCACATTTGGCCTGCCAGTGAAACCAGCAGCGTTAATCACTAAGGACGGTTTATCTTGCCGAAGCGTTTTGAGAACTGCGGTTAATGAGTCTGCTCTGATCCTTTTTACCGGAAAGGGTCTCCAAGGAATGCCAGCTTCCTCGAGCGCATTTACAAAAGCGCTCCCAATGTATCCATTATGTCCAAGAAGAAAAATCATGCTGATTTTTTCACATGTTTGGAGCATTCAAAGAATGTCTAAACATGGTGAAATTTGAAATGAATCGTGCTTTAACTTGGATTACGCACCAAGACAAGAAAGAGGGCTGAGTTTGGCGCGCATTGCGATCACATTGCAGACGACTAAACCATGCCAAAGCAGCCCTGTTTTGAGTTAATCCCTGAGTGTGTCGATGCGCAACTGCCTTCTGGCGCGAGGCCGCGTTTTTGTTTCGAGGCCGCTCGCATGACCTCCGACGCTGGGTTGCTGCGTGCTCGCCGAGCACGCAGCGCGTCGCGGTGACATCGCCCTCGTTGGGACGCGCTGGCTCCCAGGTCCGGCTGGATCATCTGCGAAGACGAAGCGCATTCTATAAGATGTGGATCAAACGTGAGTTATCCTTATGCGATTGAATCCATGTTATGGTTATTCATCCACGCCGCGGTGGTTTTGTCCGCCAAATGACGCTTGGGTTACCACAAGTGGATTACTACAAGCGAGTTACCCCAAAAGTGTCAAACATGTTTGTTTAAGTCTTGCTGAGGTAAGGCAAAAGCAAACTGCCGAAATGCGGCTGCACCTATCACTCCTTTCATGCTGCTTGACTCCCGACTGAACGGCCGCCTTGCGTAGGCCACCATTGCTTTTTAGACCTGATGCGCCGTGTTCATCAATCACTGTTTCGTGGCTTACCACTCATGAGTGTGGCCCAGATGCTGCTGGCAGTGCCCCAGGAGTCAACGGCAGCCTTGTCTGGCAAGCCCGCGCAGCTCACGGCCCCTCTGCCGCGCCACTTGGCGTCTCCCCCTCGTCTGCTGGAGGCCAGCCCCTTCGTTTTTCGTTAACTTGACCCACTTCATGAAAATGCTCCGTTACCTGACCATCACCCTGCTCGCTCTGCTCGCCCTGCCTGCCGCCCATGCGACTCCCATTTTCAGCAGTGCGGCGACGGCGGATTTCACCCGGACTGTGGCCGGGACGTTCTCCGCTGCGGCCAGTGGCGCGCCAACGTACTCCCTGGGCCAAAAGACCTTCGCTACGAGTGATTTCGCCACGCTGCCAGACGGCTGGACGCTGCGAACTTCCGCCCAGGTCACCGGCGGTGCGGGCGTGCTGAATCCGGCCACGGCCAGCACCAACGGCGCGTTCATTCTGCCCAAGCTGGGCGCCTCCAGCCCCGGTTCTTTCACCGCCTCGTTCGACTACACCACTGCCAATGTCTCCGTCGGCGGCCCCCCCGCAAGCGGGACCAGCTTCAACTACGGTGTGATCAGCGGCACCACAGGCAGCGCGACCAACATGGTTGGCAGCAATGGCCTGGCCATCGGCTTCCTGGAGGCGGCCAGCGCCACCGTACCCGCGGCCGTCGAGGTGCGCTGGAACAACACTGTCATCGGCAAGGCACCCATCACCTTCGGCACCGGGGCCAAAGCGGTGCAGATCAAGCTCGACGGTGCCAATTTCCTCACGGTCAGCTATGACGGCACGCAGATCATCAACATGAACCTGGCCGGCAAGGTGAATGCCGCCGACCGCTCCAATTGGCAGTTCGCTTTGGGTGCAGCCAACGGCAGCATCAACCAAAGCAGCCACACGATCGACAATCTGGGCATCGTCTCCAATGGCGTGCTGCCCACGGGCCTGGCGCTGGATGCCAACACTGGCGTCATCAGCGGCACCCCCACCACGGCCACGGAAGCCGGCACGCAGGTCTTCAACCTGGTGGCCACCAACGCGGAGGGTGCCTCCTCACAACAATTCAGCCTGCACCTGGCCTCCGGAGCGCCGGTCTTCACCAGCCCGGCCACCCAGCCGATGCTGCCTGGCGTGGCCACCACTTTCGCCGTGGCGGCACCCGGCAGCGGCGGTGCGACCACCTACAGCGTCGCTCCTCAGACCCTCATCAGCACCACCCTGGCCAACGCCGGCACCCTGCCCGCTGGCGCCTACATCGACGGCAGCACCCGATTCAACGCCGGTGCGCTGGAACTGACGCAAAATGTCGCCAGCCAGACCGGCTCGGTTCAATTCCTGGGCCAGGGCGCGCAGAACCCCACGGCGTTTTCCGCCAGCTTCAGCTACAAGGTGGGCGGCGGCACCACGCCGGGCGGCACCGGCATCAGCTTCAACTACGGTTTTCCCGGAGACAATACCAGGAACCTGCGGGTGAATTTCACTGAAATAACCGGCACCACCACACCCACCAACGCCCAATTGGAGGTGAAGGTTTGGAATGGCACCACAAATATTGGCACTGCCACCATCGCCAACCCATTTACCGCTGCTCTTTATACCAACAATACCTTCCTTCCCGTCTCCTTGAGAATGTCCGCCGAAGGGCGCGTGCAGGTGTGGGTGAACAATGTGCTGGCGGTTGATGCCGGGACATACACCGGTTGGCAAACCACTGACAAGTCCCAGTGGGCCTTCGGCTTCACGGGCACCACCGGCGCCAGCAACAACAACTTCCACACCATCAAAGATGTGGTGATCAGCACCAATGGCATCCTGCCCCCGGGCCTCAGCTTCGACACCGGCACCGGCGTCATCAGCGGCAAGCTGGGCATCGGCACCTCGGTGGACCCTTATGTCAATGTCACGGCCAGCAACGCCGCCGGCACCACGATGCAGCTGCTCAAGCTCGACGTTGCGGCCAGCAACACGCTGCCCGGCCAGCGCCCAGGCACCGGCACCAGCCTAGCCGGGGCCGACGCCCTGGGGCTCACCGGCAAGCAGTTCCGCAACCTCAGCGCGTTTGCGGCGCTCACCGCCGACGGCGCGGTGAAGGTGTGGGGCAACACCGCCAACGGCGGCTCGCAACCCGCCGCCCCCACCGGCACTGGCTACGTGTCCATCACTTCCAATGAAAGGGCCTTCGCCGCGGTAAAAGCCGACGGGTCGATCTACGCTTGGGGCAACAATGCCTACGGTGCCACCGGCGCACCCATCGGCACCAACTACAAGCAAGTTTCCGCCACCCGCAGCGCCTTCGCCGCACTCAAAAACGATGGCAGCGTCGTGGCTTGGGGCGCCACTAACAGCGGGGGCAGCTTCAGCACCACCAGCACCGCTTCGCCCACCGGCACCGGCTACATCCGGATTTTCGCCAACGGTGGCGGCTTCGCGGCCCAAAAGGCCGATGGCACGATCAGGACCTGGGGCAGTTCCAACAGCATCGGTACGGCCACCGTGCCGACCGCCACGGCTTTCAGCCACCTCGTTACCGGCAACGATTACCTGTCGGGCGTCAACAGCTTCGGCGCGTTCGGGGCGAGCAGCCGGAGCAATGGCACGATCAGCACCTGGGGTTCGTCCTTGGTCGGCGGCACGACGGGCAAACCCGGGAGCAGTGGGTGGCAGGATATTGTCAATACCTCCCGGGCCTTTGCGGCGATTGACAGCAATGGCTCTATCGCAGCCTGGGGCGACTCATCTTTCGGCGGCAGCACCACTACGGGCGCCGCGTACCTCAAGGCGCCCACCGACAGCGGCTACCGGCAACTCTATGGCAACAGCGCCGCCTTCGTGGCGGTCCGGCAAGACGGCTCTCTTACTAGTTGGGGCAATAGCAACAATGGCGGCACCAACGCGCCCACCGGCACTGATTACCTGCAGGTTTTCTCCACGCAGAACTCCTACGCAGCCCTGAAAGCCGATGGGTCCATCTCCGTGTGGGGCAGCACCACCGAGGGGGGCAATGCTGCAGCGGCGCCGACGGGCACCGGCTACGTGAACATCTACAGCAGCCAGGGCGCCTTTGCCGCCATCAAGGCCGATGGTTCCGTCACCGTCTGGGGCGATTCCACCATGGGCGGCAGCGGCGGACCCACCGGCACGGGGTGGTCAGAAATCACCACCACGGGCACCGCGTTCACGGCCCGGAAGAGCGATGGCTCGCTCTATTCGTGGGGTAGCAGCGCCAACGGGGGGACGGGGACACCGACTGGGTCGAACTATCTGACGGTGCAGTCGCCCACCCTGGCGGCACCGTATTTCCCGCTGGCGGCGGGTGCGCCGACGACGTTTGTAACGGCGCAATCGATTTACGCGCAGATTTTCCTGGGGATCCAGGGGGATGGACTGCTCTTCCAACTGAGCAGCGGCACCTTGCCCGAGGGCATGGTGCTGGATGCGAACAGCGGCTGGATCATCGGCACGCCCGTGGAACCGCAGGAAGTTTTGGCCTCGAAGCCGCGGGTGTATTCCTTTGAGGTGACGGCCACGGGCGCGGCGGGCAGCGTGGTGCAGGCGTTCAATCTGGTTTTGACCAGTTCCGCGCTGCCGAACCAGCGGCAGGGATCAGGAGCGGTTTACACCATCGGTTCGGGCCAGGAGTTTTCCAACGCCGGTGCCTTTGCCGGTCTCGCAGCCAACGGCTCGATTGTTACCTGGGGCAGTAGCTTATACGGTGGCAGTGGGGCACCGATCGACACCGGATACACGAAGATCACCTCAAACAGCGGTGCGTTTGCCGCACTGAGATGGAACGGCAGCATCACCGCCTGGGGCAATACCAGTTACGGAGGCAGCGGCGCCCCCACGGGTACCGGCTACACGGCGATCTCCTCGACCATCTCGTCCTTTGCCGCGCTGAAAGCGGACGGCAGCATCACCGCCTGGGGCAGCAGTCTCACGGGCGGCACCGGTGCCCCCGCGGCCACCGGCTACACGAAGATCTACGCCTCCACCAACAGCTTCGCCGCCATGAAGGCAGATGGCAGCATCACCGCCTGGGGGGATACCACCAACAACACCGGGGCGCCCACCGGGACCGGCTACGTCAGCATCACCCCCAACGTCAACGCCTATGCGGCCTTGAAGGCGGATGGCAGCATCACTGCCTGGGGAATCAGTACCGGTGGCGGCACCGGCGCGCCCGCGGACACTGGCTACACGAAAATCATCGCGAGTAACGGTGCCTTCGCGGCACTGCGTCCCACGGGCACTACACCGGACGCTGGCAGCATCGCGGTCTGGGGTAATAGCAGCAATGGAGGGACGGGAGGGCCCAGCGGCACGGATTTTGTCGATGTCTGGGCCTCCTCGACCGGTTTTACCGCCATGCGCTCCGATGGCTCGCTGGTGTCCTGGGGTGCCAGCGGTACCCTGAGCAGCTTGGCCCCGACCGGCACCGGGTTTACCCAGGTGTTCTCGACCGGAACCGCTTTCGCGGCCATGAAGGCTGATGGCAGCCTCGTCGCATGGGGCGATGCCGCCAACGGTGGCACCGGCGCGCCGCCGGGCACGGGCTACACCACCATCTACAGCACTGGTGGAGCCTTTGCTGCGCTGAAAGCGGACGGGACCATCACCGCCTGGGGCAACGTCGGTTCCGGCGGCAGCGGCGCGCCCACGGGCACGGGCTACGTGCGAATCTACGCGATGAAAAACGCCTTCGCGGCGATCAAGGCGGACGGCACCGTGACCACCTGGGGCGCGGGGGCTTCGATCAGTGGCGCAGGGATCACGCCGGTGGCCGGGCTGCAAGGCACCACCGAAGCGCCCCCTTACTTCACCTACGGGATCACGGGCAACCTGCCGGCTGCGCGCCAAAACACCTCGTTGGCCACTCAGGCGGCCGGGCTCAGCGGCCCAGCGGGCTACCAGGTCGGTGCCTTCGGCGTCGGCGTGGGAAGCTATATCACGGCGGGCAGCCTGAATGCTGGCTTGACGCTGAACTCGGCCACGGGCTATCTGGAAGGGACCCCCACGCAAAACGGCACCAGCAACTTCACGGTGACCAGCTACAATGAGAGCGGACAAGCGAGCCAGGCCTACGCTCTAACGGTGATGGCTACCACCACCACCACCGCGGCGCCCGTTTTTGACACGACCAAACCGATCGGCTACGCCAACTACGCCGTCGGCAAATTGGCCACCTACGATCTGGCGGCTGTGGCGACTCCTTCAACTTCTGGGAACTCGTTGAGTTACTCGCTGATCGCCGGGACCCTCCCCCCCGGCATGATCCTCACAACCAGCGGATCGGTGAACGGCACTCCCACGACGCCCGGCAGCTACCGGTTCACCCTGACCGCCAGCGACAAAAACGGCATCGCGGCGCAGACCTTCACCATCCTGGTCAGCGGAGACACCCCCAACCAGCGCCCTGGCCAGTCTTCCAGCATGGATGCCCTGAGCAGCGGCAGCCAGGGACTGAACGAGCGCGCCTTCGCCGCGCTGAGGGCCAATGGCACGGTCTTCACCTGGGGTGACAGTGCCTATGGCGGCGCCGGGGCCACTGGCAGGCCCACCGGGGCTGGGTATGTGCACATCGCCCAGACCGCCCGCGCCTTCGCCGCCATGCGTTACGACGGTTCGATTCAGGCTTGGGGGGACGCCGCTTATGGCGGCACGGGCGCGCCCAGCGGCACCGGCTACACCCGCCTGTTCTCCACCGCCTCCGCCTTCGCGGCGATGAAAGCCGACGGCAGCATCACCACCTGGGGCGCAGCCACCGCCGGTGGCACCGGTGGACCCACCGACGCCGGCTATACCCAGATCTTCACCAACAGCGCTGCCATGGTGGCCATGAAGGCCGATGGCAGCCTCACCGCCTGGGGAGACACCACCACCGGCGGCAGCGGCGCGCCCAGTGGCACCGGCTACGTCACCATCACCTCCAATGCCACCGCCTTCGCAGCGCTGAAGGCCGACGGATCGCTTACCGCCTGGGGCAACACCACCAATGGCGGCACGCTGCCGACGCTCACCGCCAACCACAGCTACCTCGCCATCCATTCGAACCCCAAAGCCTTCGCGGCGCTGCGTGCCGATGGCACCATCGCCACCTGGGGCAGCACCACCGCCGGCGATACGGCCTTCGCCGGCGGCGGCGATTTCATCAGCATTGCGGCGACCGACAGCGCTTTCGCCGCGCTGAAATCCAATGGCAGCGTCACGAATTGGGGCGCTACTGGCAGGGGCGGCAACTCGACCACCATTACCGGCTTCACCGCCCTCTCTTCCACCCAAGGCGCCTTCGCGGGCCTAAGGGCCGACGGTTCGATCGCCTCCTGGGGCGCAAACGCCTACGGCGCCACCGGCTCGGCTACCGGCACCGGCTACACCCAGATCTACTCCAACCGCCAAGCGTTTACCACCGTCAGAAACGACAGCACGGTCAAGTCCTGGGGCAACACCAGCTTCGGCGGCGCAAACAGGGCGCCAAGCGGCACTGGCTTCACCCAGGTCTTCTCCAACGCTGCGGCGTTCGTGGGACAAAAAGCCGATGGCAGCCTGATGGCCTGGGGTGATGCCTCGGGCGGCGGCTCTGGCATGCCTACGGCCACGGGCCTGGCGGTCAGCTCGGCCCGGGCGGCGATCCCCTATCACGTCTTTGCCACCACGGGTAAACTGCCCACGGCCTACCTCCGCACCCCGATCGGCCGCGATGGCGGCGCAGGCCCGGCGGCCTACCAGGTGGGTGCCATCAGCCAGGGCGCGTATTACCGGATCTCGGCCGGCGCAGTGCCCGGTGGCCTGAGCCTGGACCCGGCCACGGGTTACCTTTCCGGCACGCCCGCCGGCTTGGCCGGCACCTACACGTTCACCGTCACCAGCACCAGTGCAGTGGGCTCGGTGGCCCAGGCCTACACGCTGGAAGTGAAAGATCCGCTTGCGGCGCTCATACCCAGCCAGCGGGTGGGTAGCGGGTCGAGGTTTAGCTACGGGACGGGGCAATCGGCCAGTCACGCCTCTGCTTTTGCGGCCCTGACCGCCGATGGCTCAATCTCGGTCTGGGGCAATGCCGCCAACGGTGGCAGCGGCGCGCCAAGCGGCACGGGCTTCACGCAGATTTATTCCACCGCCAGTGCCTTCGCCGCGCTGAAAGCCGATGGATCCATCGTGGCCTGGGGCGATGCCAGTAACGGCGGCAGCGGCGCCCCTGAGGGCACGGGCTTCACGCGGATTTTTTCCACCGCCAGTGCCTTCGCCGCACTGCACGCCGATGGCTCCATCGCGGTGTGGGGAGATGCCAGTAACGGCGGCAGCGGTGCGCCTGCCGGCACGGGCTTCACGCAGATTTTTTCCACCCAAGGTGCGTTTGCCGCATTGAAAGACGATGGATCGATCTCGGTGTGGGGCAATAACGCTTTGGGCAACAGCGGTGTTCCCTCAGGCACGGGCTTCACCTGGATTTATGCCAGCGGAAGTGCGTTTGCCGCGCTGAAAGCCGACGGGTCGATCACTGTCTGGGGCAATACCACCAACGGTGGCAGCGGTGCGCCAAGCGGCACGGGCTTCACGCAGATTTATTCCACCCAAAGTGCTTTCGCCGCGGTGAAAGCCGACGGGTCGATCTCAGGCTGGGGTGATGCCACTAGCGGTGGCAGCGGCGCACCTGTCGGCACGGGCTTCACGCAGGTTTATTCCAACCAAAGTGCCTTCGCCGCGCTGAAAACCGACGGTTCGATCACAGGCTGGGGTGATGCCACTAACGGTGGCAGCGGCGCACCTGTCGGCACGGGCTTCACGCAGATTTACTCCACCGCCAGTGCCTTTGCCGCGCTGAAAGCCGACGGTTCGATCACCGCCTGGGGCAATACCGCCAACGGTGGCAGCGGCGCGCCAGCCGGCACGGGCTTCACGCAGGTTTTTTCCACCTCTGGTGCCTTCGCCGCGCTGAAAGCGGACGGGTCGATCACCGCCTGGGGCAATGCCGCCAACGGTGGCAGCGGCGCGCCGGCTGGCACGGGCTTCACGCAGATTTTTTCCACCGCAAGTGCCTTCGCTGCGATGAAAGCCGACGGGTCGATCACCGTCTGGGGCAATACCGCTAACGGTGGCAGCGGCGCGCCTGCCGGCAGCTATGTGACCGTGCAATCGCCTCTGGTCAGCGACCCGGTGTTCGCCGCCTTCCCGGTCAATTCGGCGCTTTCCGCCAGAACGAACGAGGCCTTCTTCACCCACCTCGGTGCGCAGGGCGTGGGAGCCCGCTACGAGATTACGGTCGGCTCCTTGCCCGCCGGTCTGACGCTGGACGCCAACACCGGCGCGGTAAGCGGCACCACCACCGAGTCCGGCAGCTACTTCTTCGTGCTAGCCGCGAGCACGCCCTTCGGCGCGACGTCCCAGGACTTCAGCCTGCAGGTGGAGGCGCTGGCAGTGCCCACCGTCACCGCCATCTCTCCGACCAGCGGCAGCACGCTGGGCGGCACCAATGTGACGATCACCGGCACCGACTTCACCGGAGCCACGGGCGTGACCATCGGCGGCGCGGCGGCCACGAGTGTGACCGTGGTCAATGCCACGACGATCACGGCCACCACACCTGCGGGCAGCGCTGGCACTGCCAGTGTCCTGGTTACCACCCCCGGTGGCACCAATGCGGCGAACACGCTCTACACCTATGTGGCACCTCCCACCGTC
>JAPLUL010000045.1:0-37281 GCA_026397635.1 Verrucomicrobiota bacterium
ACGACCGCAGCACCGTCACCATCACTGCAAACGATCCCACCGCCTCCGAGGCTGCTGGAAATCCCGGTCAATTCACCGTCACCCGCACCGCGCCGACCAATGTGGCCCTCACGGTGAATCTCACCATCGCTGGCACCGCCACGAACACCACAGACTACGCGACTGTCGCAACCAGCGTCGCCTTTGCCGTCAATGACGTCACCAAGGTCATCAATGTCACCCCGGTGGAAGATGGAAACACCGAAGGACCGGAAGATGTCACCATCTCGCTCGCCAGCGGCAGCTACGACATTGGCGCAGCGTCCTTCGACAACGTCAGCATCATCGACAACGACAATCCGCCCACCGTTTTCATCAGCAGCCCGAATGCTCAGGCACCGCTCATCGCCGCCACGAATGGCGTCATCGTCAGCGCCCAGGTGAGCGATGATGGCTTCCCGGCGGCTCTTAGCACCACTTGGAGCTGCGTCAGCGGCCCCGGCGTGGCGACGATCGAATCGCCAAACGCCACCACGACTGCAGTGACCTTCTCCGCGCCTGGAACCTATGTTTTGCGCATCAGCGCTACCGACACGCAATTCACCGTGAGCGACCAAACGACCGTCGTGGTCGGAAACGGCCCCGTGGCCTCGAATTGGATCACGCAGGATCTTGGGCCGTCTTCCTCGCGTCGCGGCCAGTCCCTCGAATACGGCGGCCTTTTCAGCGTCACGGGCACTGGGGCCGGTTACAGTGCTACCGCGAACGATCAGGCTCAAATCATGGTCCGCGCCGCCACGGGCGATGGCAGCGTCGTCGCTCGCATCACGAGCTTTTCGACGACCGCAGCCCTCGCAGGCGTCACGATCCGCGATTCGCACGCTCGCGGCTCGAATCGAGCCGTTTTGGGCTTTGTCCCCGGCACCGGGCTGCAATTCCGCACCCGCACCACCGTGGCCACGAATGACACCAGCGTCGCAGCCACCGCTCCCGCGCTTCCATTTTGGCTTAAACTCGAGCGCAACGCGACCACCAACG
The DNA here is from genome assembly GCA_026397635.1 of Verrucomicrobiota bacterium. Taxonomy (GTDB): domain Bacteria; phylum Verrucomicrobiota; class Verrucomicrobiia; order Verrucomicrobiales; family Verrucomicrobiaceae; genus Prosthecobacter. The sequence goes on from JAPLUL010000045.1 coordinate 1,018, forward strand.
AAATCAGCGCCAGCTACAGCAGCGATGGCACCGCCTGGACCGCCGTGGGAACGCCCGTCGTCATGCCATTGCTCAATGCGGATGCTCATTACGGCCTCACCGCGACGAACAACAGCACCTCCGGCACCGCCACGGCGCTCTTTGATAATGTGACACTCACGCCGACACCCACCGGCCCCGCCTTGGTCAATGAAGACAGCGGCACTGCTCCCAACACCGCCGGCAGCGCCACCTTTGACGGCACGACCTACACCGTGAACGGCCCCACCACCGGCTACTTCCACGGCTGGCAGTATTATGGCGACATGGTCATCACCGCGAGGCTGAACACATTCACGTCTGGTGCAGGCAGCAGCAGCGGCGGCATCCGCATCGCCGAGAGCATCGAAGGCGGTGCCCAGCTCCATCTCGGCCGCATGCCCACCAGCAGCTACAGCGGCTACTACTGGACCAACATCGCCGGTAGCAGCAACGGCGGCGTCCCGAGTAGCATCGCTGCCGGAAACTGGATGCGCATCGTGCGCAAAGGCAACAGCGTCACCGGCTACCGGGCCACGCACAACACCACGACAAACAATCCGAATGCATGGACGCAAATAGGCCAGCCACAGACCATCATCATGACCACGCCCGTGTGGGTCGGCTTCTACGTGAACAACGCCAGCGGTGCCACCGGCACGCTCAATACCTGCACCTTCACGAGACTCACCATCGAAGCCGCGAACAAAGCCCCCGTCGTCGCCGCGACTGCTGGTGGCATTGTCTCACCCATCGCCCTCGACGGCACCATCACCGATGACGACCTCCCCGCCGCGCCGACCAGCCTCTGGAGCAAACGCAGCGGCCCCGCCGGCCTCGTCTTTGCCAATTCGGCCCTGACCGATACCACCGCCACACTCACTGACAGCGGCCCCTATGGCCTCCGGCTCACTGCCGACGACACCGGCACGAAATCCTTCTACGATTTGAGCCTCACCGCCTACACCACGCCCTTCGCCCATTGGCTCGACACAACCGGCACCGGCAACGAAAACAACCAGCTAGCTGAAGCCACCGCCGACGCCGATGGCGACGGCATGCTCAACCTCCTCGAATACGCCTTCGGCACCGCCCCCAAGGCCAGCGGCAGCTACCCCGTCGTGAATGACCTGGCCGCAGTCAGCTCGCAGCAATACCTGCGCATGACCATCCCCAAAAACCCCGCCGCCACCAACGTGACCTTCACTGTGGAAGCCACCAGCACCCTCGCCGACCCGCTCAGTTGGAGCAGCGGCAGCCTCATCATCGAAGCCGACACCAGCACCCAGCTCATCGTGCGCGACCACATTCCCGTCAGCAGCGGCCAGCCCCGCTTCATGCGCGTGCGGGTGACGTTGCCGCCGTGAGCCTAGGCTGGCGAAACAGCCATCTTCGGGGTGGACTGAAGTGGTAAAGGAACTGCGCCGGATGAGGAAGAGGAAACACCGCCCACTCCTCCAGCCCCGCGCTCGAACCGACCTTGTCATCTTCGCAGCACCAGCCAGTTTTTCGCTGCCAAGTGGTGTTGCAGGCTCGTTTCTTAGACGTCCTGGCAGCGCTATTCAGTCTCTCCCGCCTTGACCTTTGACCGCAACTTGACCTCTTGACATCATCCCATGCTCCTTTCCCTCACCTCCCGCATCCTCAGCACCGTCGATCCCACTTGCCTCGCCAAGATCGGCTGGAATTTCGGTTACAAAGGGGCGCGGTCGGTGATGCTGCATAAGCAGCGCATGAAGCAGGGGCAGTATTTCCCGCCGTTCTTTTACATCTCCATCCTGAACTCCTGCAACCTCCGCTGCCAGGGCTGCTGGGTGGATGTCGATAAACCGCGCGAGTCGCTCAACCTCGACGAGTTGAACAAGATCGTGAATGATGCGAAGCGGCGCGGCAATTCGTTCTTCGGCATCCTCGGCGGCGAGCCCTTCATGCACCCGGAGCTCTTCGACTTCCTCTCGATGCACCCGGACGCGTATTTCCAAGTTTTCACGAATGGGCAGATGATCACCGAGAAAGCCGCCACCGCCATGCGTAAGCTCGGGAACATCACCCCGCTCGTCAGCATCGAGGGCACCGAGGTCGTCAGCAATGAGCGCCGCGGCAAGACCGACGTTTTGACCCGCACCCTCCGCGGCCTGCAAAACTGCCTCGATGCCAAAGTGCTCACCGGCGTGGCCACCAGCCTCTGCAAGACGAACATCGACGACCTCCTCACCGAGACTTGGCTGCGCCGCCTCATCGACATGGGCGTGCACTACGCCTGGTATCACACCTACCGCCCCGTCGGGCCGAAAATCAGCGCCGAGCTCGCACTCACGCCGGATCAGATCACGCAGGTGCGCCGCTTCGTCGTCAACATGCGCGCCAAGCTGCCCATCGCCATCGTCGATGCGTATTACGACCACCAGGGCCAGGCGCTCTGCCCCATGGCCAACGGCATCAGCCACCACATCAGCCCCACCGGCGCCATCGAGCCCTGCCCGATCATCCAGTTTGCCAAAGAAAGCGTGCGCACCAACGACGACCTCTTCGATGTCTTCACCAAGAGCGAGTTCCTGCGCGACTTCCGCAACATCGCCTCCGCCAACACCCGCGGCTGCATCGTCCTAGAGCGCCCAGACCTCGTGAAGGCCGTCGTGACGAAGCACACTGCGAAGGACAGCACCATCCGCCAGACCGCCATGGCCGAGATCGAGAGCATGACCCCGCGCACCAGCCAATGGCGCGAAGGCGAGGAGATCCCCGAGAAGCACTGGATGTACTGGCTGGCGAAGAAGTTCTTCTTCAACGACTTCGGCGTCTACAAAGGCCTGAAAAAAGGAGGATAGGCTTCCAGCCTGTCAGCGGACCGAGGCGTCCCGCCTTAGCCCGGGAAAGGCTGGAAGCCTCAAGCCTTTGTCAGGCAGGATGCCTGACCTCCAGTTCAAGTGCCGCCGAAGCCCCAGCCTGCGTGCTCCCATCTAGGGTGGATGAACCGCTGCCACTGCGCCTCTGGAATGCCGGCCTTGGCTGGATTCCGGCCGATGTAGCGCACGACCTTCCATAGATGCTCGCTGTCACGCACGAGCGTGTCGTAGCTCTCCGCCTCCCACACCTCGCCGCCCCGACCGAGGTGCTTGTTGATCTCCTTGGAGGTGAAACTCTTCCACGAATGCGTCAATGCTGCGGGATCGAAACCAGCAAACGGCCGCACGAGCACATGCACATGATTGGGCATGACGCAAAAGCTCGAGACAAGGCAGCGCTGCTCCTGAAAATGAAGCAGCGCCCGGCTCACGATCTGCGCACACGCGACATCCCGCAGCCAGCACTCTCCGGCCCCGGCATCCAGCCAATCATCCACGCGCCGCATCGTCTCGCGATGCAGTTCATGCCATGCATCCTCCACGCACGGCTCCGGGTGCGCCAGCAGCCACGCCTCGCGAAAGCGCTCCAACTCCCGCAGCTTTTCGGCGGGCAGCGAGTCCACCAGACGAAAGGTGATGAGATACGTCGCCCCTTCCTGCACCCAATGCGGCAGCTTACGGCGATATTTAAGGATCGGACGAGTCCAATCCACCGGCTCGAAGTCGGGCGGCCCTTCACGAAAGCTCATATGCCAAGTATGGAGGACAGGCTTCCAGCCTGTCAACCGGAGGATAGGCTTCCAGCCTGTCAGATGGATCGAGGCGTCCCGCCTTATTCAGGAAAGGCTGGAAGCCTCAAGCCTTTGTCAGGCAGGATGCCTGACCTCCATGCTCACAGCGCAACCGACACAGCACTCACCGCAGAGTCGCATCATGCATGCCGAGTCATCACCCGCGAAACACTTCTCCCCTACCCCGTCTGGCGGGCAGGGTGAGAGAGGCCTGGCGCTCACTGCTTCAGCCAGAACTCGAAGAAGCGGTAGATCTGCTCGTTGGACTCCTCGTTGGGGTCATGTTTTTCGCGGTTGGTCATGGCGACGCGGTCTTTGACGCCGAGAAGCTGGTTCACGGCGATGCTGTGGTTGAGCGCCGTCCAGCGTTTCGGCGGGTCTTCCGCGCCGCCGGAGACGAGGAAGGGACGCGGGGCCATGAGGGCGTGGAGTTCCTGCAAGTTGTGCCCTTTCTCGAGGAGGGTCTGGTAAGCGCCGGTGCGCGGGCTGTCGTCGCGCACGAGGCCGGGCTTGCGGGTCATCGCCGGATCGAGGCCGAGGTACCACGGTTCCTGGTAATTGATGCTGCCGCGTGTCTCATCAAAGACGATGCCGGGATCACTCCAAGCAGCGCAGGCATACTTTTCATACAAACACGAGCCAAACAGCGACCACTTGCCGCCATACGAGTGCCCGACGATGCCGATGCGCTTCGAATCCACCTCCGGCAAGGAGGCGAGCGCCTGCCACAGGTTCGCGCTGATGTAACCGAGGTAGGAGAGCGGCTGGCATTTCGCTTCGGCGCTCAAAACAGGCAGCCGGGCATCCCCCCCGGGTGAGCCGATGCAGAGCGTGACGAAGCCGCGCCGGGCGAGCTGCCAAGCGAAGTCCCGCAGCGGCTTATCACTCAGGCCAGCGCTGGTTTCGGGATCATAGTAGGGCACAAAGACGGCTGGATGCGGCGCACGCCCCGAAGGCAGCAGCAGGTAGCCATCGCCCGTCTGGCCGGGGGCGATTTCGACGCGGATTTTTTGCTGGGAGATGCCCTCACCACGCGCTTTCGTCTCCAGCACCTCGATCTTCGGCTTTTCGATCACGGCCGGCCACGCGCCCATGATCGCGTGCCAGTCTGCGAGGATTTCCGCGCGGCGTTTCTGCCATTCGTCCGCGTTCTTCACCTGCCGGCCGTCGTTGAAGACGAGGGGAGACTTGCCAGGTGAGAACTGATCGGCGAACTCGGCCGGCACCTGGGTGAAGGGCAGTTCAGCGGCGGCGTGCTGGGTCAATGCAACGCTGAGAACTAAAAGATGACGGAAATTCATGAGGTCGGTTCCTCATCAACGCTGCTTTGAGGCGTTTCCCTTCTCCCGAAGATGCTCACGCAGGACGCGGATGACTTCTTTGACGACTTCGGGCTTCTCCACACAGCCGTGCCAGTAGGGGACGATCTTTTCAGAGGCGGCGCTGTCGAGGTGGGAGCTCCAGTAAGGCACGACGGCGTCGGAGCTGACGGGGCTATTGTTTTTGCCACGGTCTGCGATGATGGAATGATGCTCCACAGGAATGGGCACGGCATTGAGCCCCCGGTAGTAGGGATGTTTTTCGGAGAGCATGCCGAGGCTGAGGAAGCTGTAGATGCCCCAGTCACGAATCTCGGGTGAGAGGGCGTCGGTATTGCCTGAGAGCAGCTCCTGGGACATGAGCAGGGTGTCGAACGGCAGGCGGATGAGGGAGGAAAGACGGCGGACGATGTTTTTGCTGGCGATGTTGCTGCCGTGGTGCGGGGTGGTAATGAAGATGAGGCGTTTCACCTCAGGCTGCGGCTTGAAGAGGAGGTTCCGAGTCAGGCGCTCTTTGACGGAGTCGGACACTCGCAGAGTCCCCGGAAGATCGCTCAGCAGGGCGTTCCAGAGCTTGTCGCCAGGGTCGATGGTCTGCATGCGGCTAAGCAGACCGCCCATGCTGTGGCCGACGAGCACCATGTTTTTCGGTCCAGGGTCATTGTGGTCGGGATCGTAATGCGTGAGCATTTGGCGGAGCGAATCACGCAGCATGGCGGAGGACTGCGGGATGCCGAGGGCGGTGGGATAAAGGAAATACCAGGGCTGATAGGCGGCGCGGAGCTCGGCATCGGCGCTGATGGCGTTGACGACATTTAGCCAGATGTGCGGATCGGACATGAGGCCATGCACAAAGACCACCGGGATGCGCTTTGGGTCATACACATCCATGCGGTAGAGCTGGCAGTCCGCCAAGGCGCGCTCGGGGTAAAGCAGACCTAGCAAGGCGAACAGGTTGAGGGACTTTTTGGAGAGGGCGAGTTGTTTGGAGGCGGTGAAGTTCGCGGCGAGCAGGCGCTCATCGTCACGCACCTTCACGGTGTCCACATTGAGGGTGTTGTGAAGGTGCAACCGGCAGCGGCGCGGCGCGGTGCCCTCCTCAGGCGCATCACTGATCTCCATGACGGCGGTGAGGGTGAGATTGCCGCCGTTGGGAGGCAGAAAGGGTTGCTCTTTGCGTGCGTCAATGGTTCGGCGGATGTGGCCGACGACGGGCACGCCGACTCCTGGGCGCCAGGCCTGGGTGTCGGTGTCTCGCTGCTTCACCCGCTGCGGCAGGATGAGCTGGTCGATCTGCGGCGGCGGCACTTCAAGATGCTGATTGGCCGCCGGGTCGAACTCGATGATAAAAGACTGCTTTTTCGCGGCAAAGACGGTGCCGGTCTGCCAGTAGCGTGGACTCTGCTGCTTGTCCAACTGACGCAGGAAATCCGCGAGCGCCCCGTCGTAGCGATCCTGCGCTTTGCGCCGCTCGCTGATCTTGCCGTGCCGCATGCCATCCCACCCAGCGGCCATGTTTTCGAGCAAGGCGGCCATGTGGCGCTTTTCACGTTCGGTGAGGCGGGTCTCTTCACGCGAGACCTGGGTGCGCAGCACCGTGGTGCAAGACACGAGGCTGCCGCAGGCAAAGAGTGCGAGGACAAGGGCCCGCCTCATTTCTTCTTCACAAGGGGGGTGAGCTTGATGTTACGGATGGCAGAGGTGGTGTTGAAGGTGGTGAGGGAGAGCGGCAGGTAGCTTTCGATGGGGCCGGTGCGCACGGCGATTTTCTTGCCCGTGATGTCTTCGTCGATGACCTGCTTTTCTCCGACCCAAGCGCTCAAATTCTCTGGGGTGACGCGGAGCTTGATGGCATACCATTTGTCATCATCGTAGCGCTGGTAGCTGGAGGTGTTGTTCTCGGAGGCGTCGAGACCGTCGATGGAAGAGATGCCCGTGACGCTGCCGCCCCAACCACCGCAGACGAAGGTGGCGCAGGTCTTCAGATCACCGACGGGAAAGGTCAAACCAACGAAGAAATCGACGCCTTGCAGCCGCTTGGCCTCCAACGTGATCTCGTAATTGGTCAGCGGCAGTGAGGCAGCTTTCTTGTAAACCGCGCCGCTGACGTTTTCCCCTTGGTTGATGATCATGACGCCACCTTCAAGGTCCACGACGCCACTCCCACCGACGTCCACGGTCTCCCAGTCTTCGAGGGATTTGCCATTGAAGAGAATGAACTCCTTAGGGGCTTCGGTCTTCGGCTCGTCAGCGACGAGCGAGGCTCCAAACAGCAGCAGTGCGGGCAAAAGCAGGCGTTTCATGGTGAGTGCCGCGCATCCTCCATGGTGCGAGACGAAGGTCAAGCTCTGCCACCCAAAGCATGACACGTTTCACGGAGGGGAGGGCTGGGGGCCGAAAATCGCCGCCAGGCGAGCAGGCCTGCGATGAGACGGTGGAGGATGGGACGCATGGAAGAAGGCGAACGTGCCCACGATTTCCGGCTCAAATCAATCTTCTCGTTGTTCCCGCATGGCAACCATGCTGTTTTCAACCCACCTGCCACATGTCCCCCGAACTACGCACCATCATCATCATGGGAGTCTCCGGCTCCGGCAAATCCGTCGTCGGCAGCTTGCTTGCCCAACAACTCGATGCCGTATTCGAGGATGGCGACGACTTCCATCCAGCCTCCAACAAAGCCAAGATGGCCACCGGCACGCCGCTGACCGATGATGATCGCTGGCCTTGGTATGCCGTGTTGAGGCAGCGCATTGAGGACATGCGTCATCTCACCCCCGTTTACATCCTCGCCTGCTCCGCGCTCAAACCGACCTACCGTGAGAAACTCCGTGCCCACGATGCAGATGCTGCGCTGCGCTTTGTCCTACTCGATGGCAGCCGAGATCTCATCAGCAGCCGGATGGCGGCTCGCCAGGGGCATTTCATGCCGCTGAGCCTGCTGGAAAGTCAGCTCGCCACCCTGGAAGCGACGCCTGATTTGGTCCGCGTGTCGATTGATCAAACTCCCGAGCAGATCGTGGAGGACATCCGGCAAAAACTCGCGGCCGCCTGAGCCAGCGCCGCCTTGCATAACTCCAGCACCCCGTTTATCACCCACGCCACCATGTCCGACCTCAAACTCCTCATCACCGGCTGCAAAGGCCGCATGGGCCAGGCCATTCTCCGTGCCGCCGAAGCTCAAAACGTCACCGTCGCCTCCACCATCGACGTCGGCGACGCCTTGTCCCCTGCTCTTGCCGAGGCCGATACCGTGATCGACTTCACCTCTCATCATTTCTGCGATGAACTGCTCGGCGAATGCCTCAAGCAGAACAAAAGCATGGTCATCGGCACCACCGGCCACACCAACGAGCAACTGGCCGCCATCCGTGAAGCCGCGAAAACACTGCCCATCGTCTTCGCCTCGAACTACAGCGTCGGTGTGAACACGCTCTTCTGGCTGACCCGCAAAGCCACCGAGCTGCTGGGGCCGGATTTCGACCTGGAGGTCATCGAAATGCACCACCGCATGAAAAAAGACTCTCCCAGCGGCACTGCCCGCACCTTGGTGGAAATCCTCGCCGATGTGCGCGGCCTCGAATACGACAAGGACTGCCGGCACGGCCGTTTCGGTGACGTGGGGGCACGCACACCGAAGGAAATCGGCGTCCACGCCATCCGTGGTGGCGATGTCGTCGGCGACCACACCGTCGTCTTCGCCAATGTCGGCGAGCGCGTCGAGCTCACGCACAAAGCTAGCAGCCGCGACACCTTCGCCAACGGCTCCGTCCGCGCCGCTAGATGGCTCGTCGGCAAACCGGCGGGGCTTTATGACATGCAGGATGTGCTGGGACTGAAGGGATGAGTTTGGGATGGTTGGCTGAGGCTAGCTGTCGTTTGCGATTGCTTCCAAACCGCTGCAAACAAGCGCCAACGACCCGTCAACCACTGCAAATCATGCATTTTGGCATCGCACTCGGCTCCAACCTCGGTGATCGCGCGGAAAACATCCGGCGTGGCATCACACGGCTGCTTGAACGCGTTCCTGGCATCCAACTGAAGGCCAGCGCACCGATCTATGAGACGGAGCCGGTCGATTGTGCGCCTGGCACCCAGGCGTTTTTGAACACGGTCATTGAGATCGAAGCCGACTGCCTGCCCCATGACTTGCACACGCATCTCAAAGCCGTCGAAGCCGCCCTCGGCCGCCCGGAGCAGCGGGAGAGGAACTCACCGCGCACGCTCGATCTCGATCTGCTCTACGCGGACGCTGTTGTCAGTGATGATCCTGAGCTGATCCTCCCACATCCACGCCTGCACCTGCGCCGCTTTGTGCTGGAACCGCTGGCGGACATCCGACCGGACTTGATCCTGCCGGGACAGACGCAGACGAATGCCGAGCTGCTCGCTGGATTGAGCGACTGAGACGGCTGAGGCGGCCAAGAATTCCGCTGGCTCGGCCAGCAAAATGCCAACGGGCAGCCGTGTTCGCTGGCGATCATACCCAAAAGCGGCGAGATGCGCCCGCGTTGCCTGCGCGTTCATCGGCCCGATGTTTCACCATCTTGACAGTACTGGTCCGGTAAGCCTTTATGACGGGATGAGTGTCACACGCCGTCAGGCTGGGATTGGTTCGGCAAAAAAATCATTGCTTGAGACATTCATGGAAGGCTCAAACCATGTGGATTTCCCAACACCAGAGAAAGCGCCAAGGACGATCAAAAAGTCGTTCATGACCACCCGTGTATGAGATCTGCCTTCATCGATAAGCTTATCAAACGAATGGACCGCCTCGAACCAGGCGAAGTCCAGGGCATCGTGATGGAGCTGCTGCGGGAGAAGAAATTCCAGGAGAAGGTCTTCGACGCGCTGCAAGAAGGCGTCATCCTGCTCGATACCGAGGGCAAGGTGACCTATGTGAACCGGGCGGCCTGCACCTTTTTTGGCATGGAGCAGGACCAGGTGATCGGCCAACGCTTGGCGCAGGGTGTGCGTGGGCTGGACTGGAATGAGATGCTGAAACCCGGCACGGTGGTCAGCCGCGATCTGGAGATTTTTTACCCGGAAAATCGCTACCTCAATTTCTACATCACCAGCATCGACGACGACCAGCCGATGGGCTTCGTGATGCTGATCCGCGATGTCACAGAGACGCGGAAGCGCACCGAGGAACAGCTCGAAAGCGAACGGTTGAACGCCTTCACGCTCCTCGCCGCCGGTGTGGCGCATGAGCTGGGCAATCCGCTCAATTCCTTGACCATTCACCTCCAGCTCCTCGAACGCCGCCTCAAAAAGATGGGAGCGAAGGGCGAAAGCCTGCGCGAGCACCTCGACGTGGCCACGGGAGAAATTCGGCGGCTGGATTTCATCATCGGTCAGTTCCTCGCTGCCATCCGCCCCACACAGCCGCAACTTCAGCGCGTACAGTTGCGCGAACTGCTGGAGGAGTGCGTACGCTTCCTCCAGCCGGAGATCGAGCAGTCGAAAGTGAAGCTCAAACTCGACCTGCGTTCCGATCTGCCCGCCATGCCGCTCGATCCCGGCCAGATGAAGCAGGCGGTTTACAACCTGATCCGCAACGCCTGCCAAGCGATGCCGAATGGCGGCACGCTGACGATCAATGGAACCTTCACCGACTACGAGGTGCGCCTGAGCTTCGAGGACACGGGGAAAGGCATCAGCGCCGAGCAAATGGGCAAGCTCTTTCAGCCCTTCGCCACCACCCGCAGCACCGGCACGGGACTGGGACTGCTGATCGTCCGCCGCATCATCCGCGAACATGGCGGCGAGATCGACATCGAAAGCCGTGAAGGCCTCGGCACCCGCGTGAGCCTCTGGCTGCCGCTGGTGGAGAAAAAAGTGCGGCTGCTGGAGGCAGGCGGGGAAAATGTCGAATGACGAGTCAATGCCCTGCGCAATGATTCATTCGGACTTGGGGCCATTCATTCGTCATCCACCCCTCAGATAAGACTGGTGGTGCGAAAAACGCCGCAGAAAACCCTCGGCAGCATCAGGAGTTGACCCAAGGCCCGAAAGCTGCCAGCCTCTGCACCCTTATGCCAGACTCAACCACACCGAAACCCGCCCGTAAACTCAACCCCGCCCTTTCGAAACCCGTCCAGCCAGACGAGATCCTCGCGGCGGTGATTGGTTCCACTCCCGTCTCACGTGGAGAAATGACCAAGAAACTGTGGGAATACATCAAGAAGAACGGTCTCCAGGACCAGGCGAAGAAGACCAACATCAATGCCGATGAAAAGCTGAAAGCCGTCTTTGGTGGTAAGAGCCAAGTGACGATGTTTGAGATGACCAAGCTCGTCTCCGCCCACGTCAAGTAACCGGCTGCCTCAGGTGCGCCTGACCTTTCGAAGATAGATTGCCAGAAAACGGTAGCCGCAATCGGCGTCCCGAAGTGATTCGGGACGCCGATTTCATTTTTGGGGGCGAAGGCTGGCCGCGCATCCAATTCGCTCTTGCATCACAAGCCCACCCGCTTCATCTCAAGCGAACCTGCTCGTACCACCTTGGCAACCACCGATTCCTCCCGCACCCTCGTCGCCATTCCTGCCCGCTGGGGTTCCACCCGCTTCCCAGGCAAGCCGCTTCACCTCATCGCCGGAAAACCGCTCGTCCAGCACGTCTGGGAGCGCTGCCAGGACTGCCAGCAGGTCGATGACGTGATCATCGCCACAGATGACGCCCGCATCGCGGAAGCGGCAGCCAGTTTTGGTGCCAAGGCCGTTTTGACCTCGCCGGATCATCCCAGTGGCACGGATCGCATCGCCGAGGCGGCGAAATCCTTCCCCGACCACCGCATCCTCATCAATGTGCAGGGCGATGAGCCGCTCATTTCCCCTGCCCTCATCGACGAACTGGCCTGCACGATGCGCGACGATGCCAGCATCCAAATGATCACCGCGGCCGCACCGATTCATGACGCGGCGCAGATCAGCGACGCGAACGTGGTGAAGGTCATCTTCGACACTCACGGTGATGCGCTTTATTTTTCACGCTCGCCACTGCCCTTCGTGCGAAATCCAGCCGCTTGGCCACGCAGCTACCGCCATCTCGGTATTTACGGCTTTCAGCGCAGCTTCCTCTTCCAGTTCGTGGCCTGGCCGCCGTCACGTTTAGAGCAAACGGAGTCTCTGGAGCAGCTCCGCGCCCTCGAAAACGGTTCCCGCATCCGTGTCGTACTGACCGACGAGCTTTCCCCCGGCGTGGACACGCCGGAGCAGGCCGCCGCCATCGAACTGCATCTGCAAAAACATTCTTCTTGAACTGCGAACCGAGAACCGCGAACCGAGAAGCATCATGAAATACATTTTCGTCACCGGCGGCGTCGTTAGTTCACTCGGCAAAGGCTTGGCCGCATCCTCCCTCGGCACTCTGCTCGAACTCCGTGGCCTGCGGGTCATCATGCAGAAGTTTGACCCGTACCTGAACATCGACCCTGGCACGATGAACCCGTATGAACACGGTGAAGTGTATGTACTCGATGACGGTGCCGAAACCGACCTTGACCTCGGTCATTACGAGCGTTTCACCCACACCAACCTCTCCAAGCTCAACAACCTCACCTCCGGTCAAGTTTACCAGTCGGTGCTCGACAAAGAACGCGCTGGCAAATACCAGGGCCGCACCGTTCAGGTGATCCCGCACGTCACCAACGAGATCAAGGCCCGCATGCACGAGGTGGCCGAGAAAATGGGTGGGGATGTGATCATCACCGAAATCGGCGGCACGGTAGGCGACATTGAGGGCCTGCCCTTCCTCGAAGCCATCCGTCAATTCGGCCACGAGGTCGGCGTGGGCAACGTGCTCTACATTCACGCCACGCTCGTGCCTTACATCAAAGCCGCGCAAGAACTGAAGACGAAGCCCACCCAGCAGAGCATCGCCAAGCTGCGCGAGATCGGTATCGCCCCCCACATCATCCTGTGCCGCACCGAGCACCCGCTGGACCTGGATGTGCGCGAAAAAATCTCCCTCTTTGGCAACGTGCCCATCGAGTCCGTCGTCGAAGTGCGCGATGTCAAACACACCATCTACGAGGTGCCCTTGAAGCTGCACGAGGAGCGCCTCGACGACAACGTCTGCCGCATCCTCAACCTGAACACCCCGCAGCCCGATCTCGCCCGCTGGCGCGGCTTTGTGCAGCGCGTCATCCATCCCACGCACCACGTTCGCATCGGCGTCGTCGGCAAATACATCGAGCTGCAAGACGCCTACAAGAGCATCTACGAATCCCTCACGCACGCTGGAGCGGCGAACGACTGCAAGGTGGACATCGTCCGCGTCGATGCCGAGAGCATTGAAAAAGCAGGCCCCGAGCTCTACCTCGCCGGTTTGCAGGGCATCCTCATCCCCGGAGGCTTCGGAGATCGAGGCACGGAAGGTAAAATCACCGCCGCACGCTACGCTCGTGAGAAGGGCATCCCTTACTTCGGTGTGTGCCTCGGCATGCAGATCGCGGTCATCGAGTTCGCTCGCAACGTCTGCGGCTTGAAGGAGGCCACCAGCACCGAGTTCGACAAAACCACGCCGCATCCCGTCATCAGCCTCATGGAGGAGCAGAAGAAGGTGAAGCAACTCGGCGGCACCATGCGCCTCGGCTCCTGGGTCACCGATCTTGTTCCCGGCAGCAAGGCCTACGAGCTCTACCACAGCGCCACCATCACCGAGCGCCACCGCCACCGCTACGAGTTCAATTCCGACTACAAGGAACTCATGGAGGGCCATGGACTCCTCATCTCTGGCACCAGTCCGAAGGGCGATCTCGCTGAGATCATCGAACTGCCCGCGCACCCCTACTTCGTCGCCTGCCAGTTCCACCCGGAGTTCCTCAGCAAGCCGAACAACCCGCATCCGCTCTTCCACGGCTTCGTCAAAGCCGCCATGAAGCACCACGCGGTGACTGATCCGGTGTGCTAGCTGCCATCCAGGAGCGCGGATTGCAATCCGCAGCACACACTAACACCACAGACCAGCAGAGAGCCGATCCCGCTGGCGTCTTTTGTCGCGGACTCCAATTCCGCGCCCCGCATTCATCTCGCGAATGCATCAAATAGGTGGATTGACCGCACCTGTGAGCGTCTTGTAGTCTGATCAGGAAATCAGCTACCCTAAAATCATGCGCACCTCGAATCCAACCCTCAGCGATCACGTTTTTGAAAAATCACGCACCGGCAACGCCACCGATGGGGTGATGAAGATCAATGGCACCGTGGTCAAGACGGCCATTCTCACCCTGCTGCTCATTACCGCCGCCAGTTGGAGCTGGGGGCAGGTTTCGGCGGCGAATACGCCAGATTGGTTCAGCAGCGCTTTGAAATTCGGCTGGCTGGTGCCTTTTGTCATAGCGCTGATCATCTCATTCAAGCCCAAGACCGCACCTGTGCTGGCCCCGATTTATGCCGTCACCAAAGGCGTCATCGTCGGCGTCATCTCCGCGCTGTTTGAGGCCAGTTTTCAGGGCATCGTGCTCACCGCCGTGCTATTGACCTGCGGCATCCTCTTTGCGCTGCTCGCCGCGTATGCCACAGGCATCATCAAGGCCACGGAAAACTTCAAGCTCGGCATCTTCGCCGCCACAGGGGGAATCGCCATCTTCTACCTCGTCGCCTGGGTGCTGAGCCTGTTCGGCATCCAGATTCCCGGCCTGTTTGGCAACGGCTGGATCGGCATCGCCTTCTCCGGCTTCGTCGTCGTCATCGCCGCGCTCAATCTCGTGCTCGACTTCGACTTCATCGAAAACGGCTGTGCCGCTGGTGCACCGAAGCACATGGAATGGTATGCCGCCTTCGGCCTGCTCGTCACCCTCGTCTGGCTCTATCTCGAAATCCTGCGCCTGCTCTCGAAACTCCGCAGCCGCGATTGAACAGGCGTCCCTTTTCCGGCTCCAACCTGTTCCACACCATGAAAGCCTCCCTCCTTCTCCCTCTTTTCCTCGCCAGCGCCTCGCCAGCGCCTCGCTAGTCCAGGCCACCCCTGAGATCGCCACCGTCATCGACCAGGAATACGGCGCCGCCACCGCCGAAGGCATCATCCTACTGCAATCCGCGCCCAGCGCCGCCGATCCTGACCAGTGGTCCGTCTATGCGCGTGATCCCTTCCGCGAAGGCGAGCTGGTGCGCGCTGCTTTGACCATTCAAAACAACAGTTGGGCACCCAAAGCGAACGGTGCAGGCTCCAAAATCCTCAACCGCGTCCCGACACTGCCCATCGCCTTCAATCGGGTGCGTTACCGCACGTCCGACGCACGCAAGATCGCCCAGCAGCAGGCCATGCTTGCCAAGACGAACTTCGTCAGCGTGCAGTATCAACTCGCCGCCAACGCCAGCGGCGTGCCGGAATGGGGACTCGCGCTGCAAGACACCGCAGGCGCGGAAATCGGCTTCATTGTCATCTCCGCCGAAACCGGCGCGGTCATTCATCAGCAGTGGAGCAACAGCCTGAACAACGTTTTCCCTGACGCTCCCCTGCCCGGCTCCAAAGGCGAACGTGCCGCCGAAGATGTCCGCCGTGGTGCACGCCGCGCCTGGGAATGGACCGGTGATACCGGCCTCGAAGTCGGTCGCTTCTTCAAGCGTCTGTTCAAGAGCGAGTAAGGCGGCAACAGACTGGTCAAGCGATGGTCAAGTAGTCAAGTGTCGTGCCACTTGACCACCTTGACCAATCCTTGACGACTTGACTGCTTTTACTCCCTCCGCAGCGCCTCCGTGAGCTTCCCGCGCACGGCGGTCGAAACGGCAATCACACACACCAGCAGGCCAAAAACGAGCACCCCTGCGATGAGCTTGAGCAGGAAGGCCACAGGCAGCGATCCGCTGCTACCGATCAACTGCGGAATCACCGCCAGTGCGGCGGTGGCGGCACCAAGGATGACACCCAGCACCAGCAGCACGCTGTGCTCGCCCAGAATCATCAGGCGGAGCGATCCTGGCTGGAACCCCAGCGCCTGCATGAGTCCCAACTCGCCGCGACGCTCCAGCACATGCCGTGCGATGAGAACGCCGATGCCTGCGGTGCCCAGCAAGACTCCAAGGCCACCCAACACGGTGAAGATGCCGATGTAGGTGTTTTGCACGCTCATGAACAATTCCAGCCGTTGCTTGGCCGGTTCGAGCGCCAGACCGCGCTGTTCAAGCTGGCGCGTCAGATGCGCGGCGACCTCGGCGGCTTGCTCACGCGGCGCGTCGATCAGGAAGAAGCGATAGCCCGCCGCGTCGGGATATTTTGCCAGAAACGCCTGCTCGCTGATGATCATCTTGCCCTGGAGCACCGAACCGGCCAGCAGACCGACGATCTTCACCTGAAACGTGTTCCCGCTCGCGTCCTGATAGTCCAGCGTGTCACCCACGCCCTTGCCGAGTCCCCACATCGCCGTCGCTTGATCGGCAATGGCAGGCACAAACGACGTGTCGGCCATTTTTTCCCACGAGCCCGAGGCAAAGGCGAACGAACCCACCAGCTTCGCGGCATCCACACCCACCAGTAGCGGCTTCTGCGCACGGTTGAGATTCAAGCAGCTCGCGTCATCCCCTTCCCGCACGCGGAACGGCACCACCCGCGCCTGCGCCATGAGTTTTTCGTCCAAGCCGAAGGCTTCCCATCCCGTCTTCACGTTCAAATCCTCATACACCGGCAATGACGACTCGCCGATGAGCGCAAAGCCGCCCGTGCCGGAGTTGCGCAGCGTGTCATCCCCCGCGCTCATGCGGAAGGCGTTCACCGCCACCACGAGGAAGATGCCGCCCGCCATCATGCCAATCACCGCCAGACTGCGTGACGGACGACGCGAGATGTTGCGCGAGCCGATCTGCCACAGCGAATTGGCCAGGGCACTGCTGTCACGCCGCATCCAGCCGCGCAGCCAGAGCAGGCCCGCGATCATGAGCAGCATGCCGGAGCCGAAGAACATCCCCGCCACGGCCTCGGGGTTTTTCATGAAGAATCCCGCGCTCAGCAGGACCAGTGCGAGCACTGCGAGGACGAGCATCATCTTCGAGTTTTTGCGGGCAGCCTGCGGCGTCAAATCATCGCTCCATGAGCCTGCCAGCAGATCACGCGTCTCCACTTTGAACAGCTTCCGGCTGGCCCAGAACAAGGTGAACAGGACCACGACGAGCGTGGCGAGCGCGGCATTGAACAAGGTGCCAAAACTCGCACTGAACACGAGTTCCAAGCCCTGCGTGGCTCCACTCCACACCGCAGAGAGGCCATGCAGTGCGGTTTGTGTGTAAGCGATGCCACCGAGCACACCGAGCAGGATGCCCGCGAGCGCAATCACGCCCGCTTCCATGAGCCAGGCACGCCGCACCATGCCGCGCGTCCACCCCACGGCCAGCAGCAGGCCGATCTGCGAGGCGCGACGCTCCAGCGTGAACAAAAACAGCAGCGCCGCGAACACCAGCGCCGCCGCGATGAGGAACATGCTCAGTCCGATGAACAACCCGCCGAAGTCCACGCTGCCCTGTGCCGCCGCACTGGCATCGGCTTTGAAATCACGCGGCACGAGGCCGATATCGGAGAGTTTCAGCCGCAGCGCCAGCATGTTGGCCTTCGCTTCGGAAGTCTGGCCTTCGTCTGGCATGCGGATGGCGGTGAGATTGCCAAAACGGTTGGCCCAGAGCTTCTGCCCGGCTGCAAGCGAGATGAAACCCTTCGGCGTGCCTTTGAACTCGTCCCAGTATTCCTCGTCCTTATCGCGAATGGCCTTCATGTCCATCGGGATGCCCGGCTCCCAGTCACGGCAGTTGTCCACGTCGGAAACCCCAGGAAACTCCGGCGTCCAGGCCTTCGTGACCATCGGATGATCCATCGGCAAGATGCCCGCCACCTTGAACTTGGCCGACTGCTGCTTCAGCTCACGCCCCAGTCCGACGACGAAGTATTTCACCTCCAGTTCATTGCCAATCGTGAGCTTCTGGTCGTCCGCAAGCCACTGCGTGATGGTGATCTCATCCTCCTTGCCGTTGCCGACGGATGTCACCATCGAGTAAGGCGTGCCGCCCTGCGCGGAGCTGATGCCGTTCACCAGGTAAGTCAGCACACCGCGTGTGCCTTTGAACTCGAAAATCTTCTCCGCCACGCTGCGATCCAAAAACACGCGGCTGGTGCTGAGTTCCCACTCTTTGGTCTCGCCAGATATGCGTTTGAGCTTGAGCGCGAAGTCTTCCAGCGTGCGCTGCTCCTCAAACTGCGCGCGCAGGGCCGTAAACTGAGGATGCAGCAGCGCGTTCACACGTCCGTCCATCTCGAGTTGGTTTTGCAGGTCGGCCAAGTTCACAAACACCGAGTCTGGCGGCACCTGCGAAGCCGTGAGTTGAAACGCGCCGAAATCCTCCGCACTGACAATCGCTCCGATGGTGCGGCGCAGGGAAACATCCTCATTCGTGCTGCCAGAGAGCGGCGCATCACGCGAGATGGCGCTGGGACGCTCCAAGCGCACCAGAATCGTGTCGCCGGTCTTCAAATCGAGCTTGCGGGCCAGGGATTCGTTGATCACCACGAACGCTTTGTCCAAAGCGATGGGCTTGCCACTTCGGCTGAGCTTCCAGAACGCCTCGTCCACGCCGAGCACCTGCGCTCCGTTCACACGAACCTTGCCATTCGCCGCGCTGGCGGAGCCGGTGGCGATGATCAACGGCGCGGACTTCGTTTTGCGGGCCAGATTTTCAGTGAACCAGCGGTCTCCACCGAGCACGCCGCCTTCCACCTGCCCCAGGCGCAGTTCCGCCACACGCCGCAGGCTCGCGCGCACCGAATCACCCACGAGCAACGACCCGGTAAGAATCGTTCCTGCCAGGAAGGTGCCGAACAGCAAACCGAGGTGCCCGCGCCAGTAATGGCGGGCGGACTGGAGGACGTAATCCTGCAGATTCATGACAGGATGCCTTCGTGAATTTTCAGCACTCGGCCCATGCACTCCGCCTGCTCACGGTGATGCGTGACCAGCACCAGCGTGACGCCGTTGGTCTTTTGCAGTTCCAGCAGCAGTTCCGTCAAAACGACGGCGTTGGTCTCATCGAGTGCTCCGGTGGGCTCGTCGGCCAGGATCAAACGCGGCTGGTTGATCAATGCACGCACAAAGGCCACACGCTGCCGCTCACCGCCAGAAAGCTGCGCCGGTTTCCAGCTCATGCGGTCTTTCAGCCCGACCTGCTCCAGCAGCGTCTCCGCCCGCTGACGCGCGAGGTTGGCGGCGGATTTCAGCGCCAGGGTGGGCAGCAGCACGTTTTCCAGCACCGAGCATTGCGGCATCAGGTGATGAAGCTGGAAGATGAAGCCGATCTTCTGGCTACGCACAGCGGCGAGTTGCTTCGGCGTGCTTTGCGCCAGCGATTCGCCATCAAAGACGATGCCGCCCTCGTCCGGCGTGTCGAGCGTGCCGAGGATGTTCAGCAGCGTGCTCTTGCCGCAACCGGACGGGCCGACGATCGCGAGCGATTCTCCCTGCTCGATCGTGAGATTGATGCCGCGCAGCACCGGCACACGCGCCCCGCTGCCGGGATCAGTGTAGGATTTCGAGAGATTGGTGAGTTCGATGAGTGGCATGGTTGGGAAAATCAGTCGGCAGGGACAAGTCGCCAGCGCTTGGCCTTAAATTCATGGCGCGGCAGGCTCTCCGGCTCGGCCAGCCTCACCGGGATGCGCAGGGAAAACGTGTCGCGGAGCTTCGATTCGATCTTTTTAAGCAACGGTTTCGCGACATTGCCATCCACCTCGACCAGCAGCTCGATCTCGTCCATCGCATCGACCTTGCGCTGCTCCACCATGAACTCAATGATCTCCGGGAACTGCCGAACCACGGCATCGACCGCGCTGGGGTAGATGTTCACGCCGCGCACCACGACCATGTCGTCTAAACGACTCAAAATACCGCCGTCGAGGATCAAGCGACCGCGATGCAGCTTCTTCTTCACCCAGTCACCCGTGCGATAACGCAGCAGCGGGCAGGCCGTGCGATCCAGCGTCGAAAGAATCAACTCACCGCATTCACCATCTGCCACTTCCTTGCCCGTCTTCGGATCGACCACCTCGGCCAGATAAGCATCCTCCAGCACAATGAGCTGCCGAGGCATGTCCTCGGCCTCGTAACTCACCGGCCCGACCTCCGTCATGCCGTGATGGTCGAATACCCGCGATTCCCAGAGCTTTTCGAGACGACTGCGCACCTCCGGCACGCTGCCACCTGTTTCACCGGCGACGATGATTTTGTTAATGCGCAGGTTCATGCGCTGCACACCGGAGGATTCGCCGATCAATTCGCCCAGACGCAGCGCATACGTCGGGGTACAGCACAACACCGTGGCCCCGTAACGTGCCATCGCCTCCAGTCTGGCCTGGCTCGACAAGCCACCCGCCGGAATCACGAGATAATCCTTCGCCGCCGCCTCATACGCCGTCCAAAAGCCGAGAAACGGGCCGAACGAGAAGGCGAAGAAGATGCGGTCGCGGCCTTTGACCAATCCGGCGGCCTCAAACACGCGCTGCCAGCATTTCAGCATCGCCTCCCAGCTTTCCGGCGTGTCCAGCCAAGCCATCGGCTGCCCGGTGCTGGTGCCACTGGTCTGGCAAAAGCGCGTGTATTGATGAATCGCACGCGTCAGGTTCGTGCCGAAGGGCGGGTTCTCCACGCGATCCGCCTGAATGTCCGCCTTCGTGGTAAACGGCACCTGGGCGATGAAATCGTCGATGCGATTCAACCGGCTGACCTTCAGCTCCCACTCGCGAATTTTTTTGCCATAAAAGCTGTCCGTCGTGGCCAGATTGAGCACAATGGACCGCAGCTTGCGCCACTGGTTGGAGCGCAGGCGAACTCGGTCGATCAATGGTGGTCCGTCCGACACGGTCGCAAGTGATGGCGAGGCAGGGCGCGGGGTCAAGCAACGCGCACGACTGTGAATCAAGTGGCGGCCATCACCTCACAAGGCCAGTGTATGACATTCAATCTCGCTGAACTCTCAAGCGCTGTGAAAGCACATGCTCCTTGCCTGGAGGCATCGCGATGACATCCGGTGCCGCGTTGGCAGCTTCGATGCAGACAAAATGCGGATAGGCGTCATCCGGCAGGTCGCTCAGGCGCTTCGATTTCTCAATCCAGGGATTCCACACGATGGTCGCACGGCTGCCGGATTTCTCGACCACGATGGTCCGGCCGCCTTTTCTGTCGAGTAGGCGCACGGTTTCACGTGATTCGTAATTTCTGTCCACTTCGCGATCAAAATACACGGGACCACTTTGCTCGATGCGCTCCGGCGAAAGACGGCTCTCCACATAACAAGCATCGTCTAGGCCGATCACGGCAGCCTCGGTCACATCCTCGACACAGAGGTAGGTGTGCAGCGCCCCGGTCATCGACCAAGCGGCTTCGTCGGTGTTCTTGATTTGCAGCGCGATGCTGAGCTGCGCACCCAGTTTCACCTCCAGGCGTAGATCGAACCGATGCGGCCAGAAAGCGCGTGATTCATCGCTGTCGCTCAAAAGGAACTCCAGAGTGACGCCTGCGATGTTTTCCGTCACCTCGCCCACCTTCCACATCAGGTTGCGCACAAAACCATGGGCAGGTTTGTCAGACTCCGTCGGATGCCCGCCAAACCACGGCCAACAGACGGGAATGCCGCCGCGAATCGGCTTTCCTGCCTCAAGCACGGCCTGTGAACTCATGAATAACACCGGCTTTTCACCTGCGGGCGTCCATTCCATCACATGCGCCCCGTTCAGCGCGATGCGGCCCGTCGCCGCTGCGTGGCTGATGACGAGGATCGGATAACCAGAGGGTTCTTCGATGAGTGAAACGGACGGTGGAAGAGTCATGCGGCGGGATTCATATCCTGAACCCCGCTGGCAGCAACTCCGCCATCGTCATCGCGAGCGGTTTTCCATCCCTCAGAAACCATACCGTCGTCTCCGGCCCCGCAAACTCCGCGATCACCTGCCGGCATGCCCCGCACGGCGGAAACTCATGTCCCAACGCAATCACCGCCAGCATGGCGATCTTCATCCCTGGCCCTTCCTCAGCCACCGCATGAAAAATCGTGTTCCGCTCAGCGCAGATCGTCAGCCCATAGCTGGCGTTCTCCACATTGCAGCCGGTAAAGAGATTTCCCTGCGCCGTCAGCAACGCGCATCCAACCTGGAAATGTGAATACGGCGCATGGGCCTTGGTCGCGGCAAGCTTGGCACGGTCAAACAGTTCAGCAGCGTTCATGCACAAGTCATACCCGCGCCCCCCTCGGAAGGCAATCTTCGGCTCTCATCGAACCTTATCGTTAACGGAGCATCCACCCGCTGACTCAAGCCCAGAACGTCAAAATGGTGCAATCCGCCCCTGCCTCGACACCGTTGATCTTTACTTAACCTCTCTGTCTCTACCGAAAGTCCACGCTCCCCTGGTGCGTAATTCAAAGTATCATCCCCCTATGATGTCCAAAACCACCCTCACGCTGACTTGCGCGGCCTTTGCTTCAGTGTCCCTTCACGCCCAGGACGCTGGCGAAAAAATCACTTATCAGGACCACATCCGGCCCCTGCTGGAGAACAAATGCTTCTCCTGCCACAACCCGGACAAGAAAAAAGGTGATCTCGACCTCACCAGCTTCGGCGCCCTCATGACCGGCGGCGGCGGCGGAGCGGTGGTGGACGCAGGCAACGCGGACAGCAGCCGTCTGTGGACCACCTGCGCAAAAAAAGAAGAACCCTTCATGCCGCCAGAAGGCGCTCCGTTGAGCACCAAGGATCTCGATTTACTCGCTGCCTGGATCAAGGGCGGCATCCTCGACACCAAGTCGTCCATCGCCAAAAAATCCGCCAAACCGAAAGTGGACATGGCCGTCGCGGTCACCGGCGGCAAGCCGGAAGGCCCCATCGCCAAGCCGGAGCACGTCCTATTGGAACCCGTCGTCGTCACCCCGCGCACCACGGCCGTCACCGCCATGGCCTACAGCCCGTGGACTTCGCTGTTCGCGCTCGCAGCGCCGAAACAGATCCTCCTTTACGACACCGACACTCGCCAACTCGTCGGCATCTTTCCCTACACTGAGGGCTACGCCCGCAGCCTGCAATTCAGCCGCAACGGCTCCCTCCTCGTCATGGGCGGCGGTCGTGCGGGCAAAAACGGCCACGCCATCGTCTGGGACGTGAAGACCGGCAAACGCATCACTGAGGTCGGCAAGGAATTCGACCAAGTCATGTCCGCCGACATCAGCCCCGATCACAAGCACATCGTCATCGGCAGCCCCTCGAAAAAGGTCAAAGTTTACAGCACCGGCACGGGCGAAGAAGAATACGTCATCAGCAAGCACACCGAGTGGATTCTGAGCACCAAATTCAGCCCGGACGGCGTCCTACTCGCCACCACCGACCGCAACGGCAACGTCATGGTCTGGGAAGCCGAAAACGGCGGTGAATTCTATATCCTCGGCCAGCACAAGGCAGCCTGCAACGACGTCGCTTGGCGTGCCGATGCCAACATCCTCGCCTCCTGCTCGGCAGACGGCGTCATCATGATCTGGGAGATGAACGAAGGAAAAAAAGTCAAAGAATGGGCCGCTCACGGCGGCGGCGTGCAGTCCGTCTCCTTCACGCCCGATGGCAAAATCGTCTCCTCCGGCAATGACGGTCTTGTCCGCACCTGGGACATCAACGGCAACAAACTTGGCGAAGCCCCGAGCCAGGGAGATCTGGTGACCAAGGTCGTCGCCAGCCACGATTCCAAATCCGCTATCTCCGGCAACTGGCGCGGTGAAGTCATCCAGTGGAACTTTGGTGTCACCGCCCTCACCGAAACTGCCCGCTACGTCAGCAATCCCTCCCAGATCGCCCAGCGCATCGTCCAAACGGAGCAACGCACCGCTGAACTCACCGGCAAGCTACCTTCGTTGCAAGAAGCCATCAAAAAAGCCGAGGCCGATGCCAAAGCCCGCGATGAAGCCCTCGCCAAAGTCCGCGCCGAAGTCGCCGAGAATGAACGCCGCAGCAAGGCCTACCCGGGTGAGATCGCCAACGAAGAAAAAACCCTCAACGTACTCAAGGTTGCCCGGGGCAAAGCCGTGAAAGACAAAGAAGCCCGTCAGGCTGCGATCAAAGCCTACGGCGAAAAAACCGCCAAGATCGCCGCTCAAGACAAAGAACTCGCTCCAGCCGCCGCCGAGGCCGCCAAACTGCCAGCCGCCGAAAAAGCCGTCGCCGAGGCCAACTCTGCGCTCGAAGCTGCGAAGAAAGACCCTGCTCAGCAGCCCAAGCTGAAGGAACTCGAAGCCAAACTCGCCGCCGCGAAGGCCACGCAGCAAAAAATCGCTCCGAACAAGATCAAGGCCGAACAACTCACCGCCGCCATCGCCAAGGCAAAAGCCGAACTCGGTGCCGCTCCTGCCGCACCAGCCGATCTCGACAAACTCATCGCCGAAACGGACGCCAAAATCAAAGCTACCACTGACGGCATCGCCGCGAAGAAAGCCGAACTGCCCAAACTTCCCGCTCTTGTCAAAGCTGGCCCGGATCGCATCAAAAACGCTGAGGCGGGAGCCGCCGCAGGCAAAACAGCGCTCGTCGCCGCGCAGACCGCCGCCAAATCCGCCAGTGATGAAATCGGCATCCTGCAAAAAGTGCCGACCGCGCTCAAGGCGGCCCAGTTCAACACCGGAGTGCTCGTCGAGAAGGAAAAACTCGCCAAACTGGAAACCGACTTCACCGACTTCAGCGAAGCCAAAAAAGACGCCGAAGACGCCAAAGTCTCCGCCGCCGCCCGCATTGAGACATCCAAGACCGCCATCACCGAATCCATCGCCGCCCAGCCCGGTCTTGAGGCCGCGTTGAAGAAAGCGCAGGGCGAGGCCGCCGCTCTCGAAGCCAGCACCAAACCCACACGCGACGCCGATGCCGCCGCCGCTGCCAAGGTGAACGAGCAGAAGCAAATCATCACCACCAAGGAGGCAGAACTCGCCGCCACCGCCAAAGCCAAGGACGAAGCCATCGCCGCCGCTAAGAAAGCTGCCGAGGACATCGCCAAGGTTATCGAAGCCAAGAAAAAGAGCCTCGCCGAGGCCAATGGCAAACTCGACGCCCCGCAGAAAGCGGCCACAGCCAAACAAACGGCCCTCACCCAGAAGGACGCCGCCCTCGCCGCAGCCAAAAAAGTCGTCTCCGATGCCACCGCAGACGCTGCCGCCAAGGCCGTCGCTTTAAAGACCGCCGAAACCGCTGTCGCCTCCGCCAAGACCGCCATTCAAACGGCGGAGAAAGCCCTCAATGACACCCGCGCCAAGCTGAAGCCAGCCCTGGACGCCGCAGCCGCCGCCAAGAAGGAACTCGCCGCCAAAGCCGGCGACGCCACCCTCACCGCGAAAGTTGCCGCTGCTGACAAAGCCGTCGCCGATGTCACTGCGGCACAGACCAACGCCCAAAAGGACTTGGACGCCAAAAAAGCCGCCAAAGGCACCGTCGCGCAGGCATTTGAAGCCGCCAAGAACGCCAACGGCACCGCTGCCAATCTCGTGACCAAGACCACTGGCACCGCCAAGCAGGCCGAGAAGCAGCAAGCCGCCGCCAAGAACGAACTCGCCGCTGCTGAGAAAGTCGCCGCCCCGCTTCGCGGTGCGCGCGATGGCATCGCCAAAGAAATCGAAGCCCAGGGCAAAGCTCTCGCTGAGAAACAAGCCTCGCCTGCGGCCATCGAGAAAGATTACGCTGCGAAAATTGCCCCAATCAACGCCGCCCTCGCTGCCGCCAAAACCGCTCTTCCTCCGCTCGAACAAGCCTACGCCGCTGCCCACGCCAAGCTCGATGCCGAGCAGAAGGTTCTCGATGCCAAGAAAGCTGAGGTTGCAAAGGCCAACACGGACTTTGAAGGCGCGAAGAAGAAGAAAACCGACGCCGAGGCCACCATCGCCGCCGCCACCACCAAGGAAATCCCCGAGAAGGACAAGATCATCGCCGAAGCCAGCACCGAAATCGCCAAGCTGCAGCCGCAGCTTGAGCCAATGCGCACCAAGGTGAAGCAGATGACCGAACAGTATCTGACGATGCTGCCGAAATAACCCACACCTTCCAAGAATTCATCTCAAACCACGAATGGGGGCCGCACGGCCCCCATTTTTTGTCTCCAGCCTTCACCTTGCCCCCGTGGCATTCCGCGACATCATTCGCGCCCCATTACCCGCCGTGAAACCCTACTACATCACCACCGCCATCGACTACACCAACGCGCCGCCGCACATCGGCCATGCGTATGAAAAAGTGCTCGCCGATGCCATGGCCCGCTTCCAACGGCTCAACGGTCGCGAGGTGTATTTCCTCACCGGAGTGGATCAGCACGGCCAGAAGGTGCAAAAAAGCGCGGAGAAGGCCGGACAGACACCGCAGGACTTCGTCGATGGCGTCACCGCACACTTCACCGCTCTATGGGACAAGCTGAACGTGCGTTACGACGGCTGGGCCGCCACCACGGACATCAAGCACAAGCGCGTGGTGCAAGCCATGCTGCAAAAGCTGCATGACTGCGGCCAGCTTTACAAAAAGAGCTACGCAGGCTTCTACTCCGTGCGCCAGGAACAGTTCCTCACGGACAAGGAACGCGGCCCCGATGGCCAGTACGGCGAGGAATGGGGCGAAGTCGTCGAGTTGCAGGAAGAGAACTGGTATTTCCGCCTCAGCGAACACGTCGAGTGGCTCAAGAACCACATCCGAGGAAACCCCGACTTCATTTACCCGCCACATCGTGCCAACGATGTGCTGAATTCGCTCGAAGGAGCCGCGCAAGACTTGTGCATCAGCCGTCCTATCGAACGCCTGAGCTGGGGCATCCCTCTGCCCTTCGATGAAAAATTCGTGAACTACGTCTGGTTCGACGCGCTGGTGAACTACGTCAGTTTCGCCGGCTATCTGGCCGGTGAGGTCGGCAACGAAGGCCTGCCGGAGTTTGAGAAAATCTGGCCGGCCGATGCGCATGTGATCGGTAAGGACATTCTGGTGCCCGCGCATGCCGTCTATTGGCCAATCATGCTCCACGCGCTCGGTTTTCCCGACCATCAGATCCCCAAACTCATCGTTCACGGCTGGTGGAACGTGAAAGGGGCCAAAATGAGCAAGAGCCTTGGCAATGTGATCGACCCGAATGTGCTCTCAGACACCTTCACGCCCGACGGCCTGCGTTATTATCTCATGCGCGACATCGCCACCGGCTACGACGCCGATTTCAGCGATGAACGCATCATCATGAGCTACAACAAGGAGCTGGCGGGTGGATTGGGCAATCTGCTCAACCGCAGCATCAACATGGCGCAGAAATATCGCGCAGGCGTGCTCACGCCCGGCGATTACGATGACGAGATCAACCAAGCCCTGCGCCAGACGGTCGCCGAGGCGCTGCCGCTTTATCTCGAAAAGATGAACGGCTGGGACATCCACGAAGGCATTGCCGCCGCGTGGAAGATCGTCACGCATGCCAATGCTTTCGTCGATAGCACCAAGCCCTTCTCCCTCGCCAAAGATCCGGCGCAAGCCGCGCGACTCGACAGCGTGCTTTATCACCTAGCCGAAGCGCTCACCCATGTCAGCGTGCTGCTCAATCCGATCATGCCGACAGCGATGGTGACAGCGCGTGCGCAAATCGGCTGGGAACTGCCACAGGGCTTTAAGATCAGCGATTTGAAATGGGGGCTGCTGCCTAGCGGCCATCAACTCGGCGCGCCCGTGCCGTTGTTCCCGCGCCTGGAGATCGCGGAAGAAAAGTGATCACCCTCACGATCATTCTTCAAACTCCGTGTAGTGCCTGCGCCTGAGCGGCACGGTAACAGCGGCTTTTTGTTTCCAAAGCGTGGCAGCCTGGAAATCCTTTTCACAACCGACTCCGTCCTGATAGCACTTGGAGAGGTTCTTCATCGCCTCCAGCACCCCGACCTCAGCGGCGGCTTTGAGGGCCATGAATCCGGTTTTTCTCTCGCGGGTGGTGTGACCGTGATTCAGCAGCACCATGCCGGCGAGATGCTTCGCGGGCGGATGCTTTTCAGCCACGCGTGAGAGCGTGTCATGCACATCCTGCCAGAGCGAGGGATCAATCTCCGCCTTCCGCCAGAGCAAATGCGCGGCAAGGTAGGCCTCCAGCGGATGCTTGGACCGCGTCATGAACGAGAGCGCAAGAGCACCGGCCTTCGGTAAGTCCTGGGCCGTTCCATTTCCCTGGAACAAGGCCTCCGCAAAATAAAACCGCGCATCCCGCCGCTTTCCGACCTCGAATGCCTGCTGGTAGAGCGCTAGGCCGCGCTGCTCATCCCGCGAGAAGCCGTAGCCAGCCATGAGCAGGTGCCCCTTCAGCAGCATCGCGGAGACAGAGCCGCTTTCTGCCAGTTGATGCACGGGCGCGGACCAAGCCGCATCCAGCCAGCGGCCTTGCATGAAAAACTCTCGTGCCATGCGATCACACAGCTTGTCGGCGAAAGGCCGCCAAAAGACTTCCTGAGGAAAAGCCGCCGCCGCGCCCAGGATGAGCGAGAGCGCGGGCTTGAAGTCCTGCGTCTGCTCGATGCCGCGCATCTTTTCCAAAATCTCCAGCCGCACCTCTTCCGCCTGCTCCACTCGGCTAAATGCAGGCTTGAGTGCCCGCAGTGAAGACGCCGTCACAAACTGGTCCGCCGCAGGAAGAAGTTCCTTGAGGGCGATCTCATCCTGAGCGCTAACCACACGCCAGCCTGCCTCTTCCCGCGCCACCTCGCACATCAGCACACCGCGGCCCCGGGCGATCCGCTCGCCACGCTGCAGCTCGAACTGAAACGATTGCGTGACCTCCATCCGCTCGAAGCTGCGTGGACTTACCACTGCCTCGCCGCCCAAACTGACGCGGCGCAGCGGCCAAAGCAGGCGCAATTGTTCTTCAGAGCGCAGCAGAGACTCGATGGGGGGCTTCTCTTGGCCAAAGTAGCGCTCCGAAGTCGAGGAGACATGATCCAGCAATGAAGCCACCGAGACCTCGTTCCAAGAACGCAGAAAAGCCGCCACGCGTTCCAGCGCCTCGCGTTTTGCGGCCAGTTTCGCGGCGGCCCGCCGATCACCGGCCTCCTGCGCTTTGTCATAAGCTTCAAGGGCGCGTTGCAGGTTCTTTTCCACGCCAAGGCCCTGCTCAAAACGTTCCCCCAGAGGCATCCAGGCGGCGGATTCACCGAGACGGGCAGCGAATTCGAGATGCTGAAACGATTCGGCACCGTAACGCGCCATGTTTAGGGGATTTTCCACCGCGGCGGCAAGGTCAGTCAGCGCCGTGCGCATCCCGCCCTCCGCCGCCTGCCGCAGCAAGAACACCGCCTCCCCGCTGAACCCTCTGGAGGCAAGCAGCGCGAGCGCCAGCTCATGCGTGGCCCGTGTCTCACCGCTTTCCGCCAACGGCATGACGAGATGTGCTGAAAGCATGGCCGCGCCCGCTAGACGAAGGCTCATGGCAGATTGCAGAACCCTCTCAGGCACAAAGCCGGGCATTAAAAACACGGTTTGGCCAGCCTCGCGCTCATCCATCTGCGCCCTTTGCTGCACATCATGCCGCCAGAGGAAAACGGCGACGGTCAAGAGCACGCCCAGCACAAGAAAGGCAAACCTCAGCGGGAAGGACGCCTCACGCTCCGCCGCCACTTCTGTCTTCTTGATGGCTTGGATGGCGGCGGATGGCGGAGATGGGGCGGGTTCTTCAGCCGCCAGCGGGGCGACAAGCGGCACATCCAGCAACACCCCACCCAAACGCTCTCCAACGCGCTGCCGCAGGGCGGTGGGCTGCATCAAATAATCACGTCGGCTTGGACGATGCGCTGCTTGTGGCGGTTCCTCAGGTGCGGCACCGCTGCTAGCCGCAGCGCCGAACAGCGGCGTTTCAGGCTCGTCCCAAGCTGGCAGTTCAGGCAGCAACTCCCCCTCGGCTGCCAGATCAAACATGATCACCTCATCTCCGATGCCGAATTGAAACGGTGTTTCGACCTCAATCTCGGGCGCGGTGACACCATTCACCGTGAAACGCGCCTCAGGCACCGCCCGGCTGATTTGGAAACGGCGCTCACCCGTTCTGCACAGCACACAGTGCCTCGGCAACGTCGCCCCCCCATTCAGCACGATCTCGCATTCCATGGCACTACCCAGCTCGATGGATGAACCCAACTCACATGCCAGTTCGTGCAGGCCGTCGGCGGAGCGCAATGTAAGGACCGTGGGAAACATCGGCGCGGATTATGATGATCCACACGAAGGCGTCGAGCCATCATTCCGACAAAGAATCTCGTACTTCCTGACTTTCCAGCATCGCCCAACTAGCCATCAGCTCCGCGTGATGGCTACTGTCCTGCACCCAGCTCCTTGTAATAGCGCTTCACGAGATCGCGGAACTCGGCAGGAACGGGATCGCGGTCCACCGGCGCGAGATTATTGCCCGCGTCTTTCTTGGAAAGCTCCTCCGCCACACGATCACGCAGTTCAATGAGCGGCTGCGTGATGCGGGTGTTCAAAACCGCCACCTGCGGGGCTTCGTTGCTGCGCTTGAGGTTGATGCGCAGCTCACGCGCACGATCGAGCACCTTGGCGGCTTCGTTGCGAAGTTCAGGGTTGTTGAGAAGCTCTTCCACATTGCGCAGGCGGTCGCTCCAACGGTCGTAGCCGTCGCCGGTGAAGACATTCGTATCCGACTGTTCTTTGGCATCCTCGAAGAACAGCGCTTCGGAGAGCGCACCGCCTTGGATTTGAGGGCGAGAGCGGTCGTTGTCGGAATCACGCTCACTGCTGGGGCCACCAGCCATCTGGCTGTTGTCGTTGCGATCATTGGAGCGCGGACGCCCCCGTCCGCTTGGATTCGGAGTGTTCGCATCTGCGGTTTGCGGCTGACCTTCGCCTTGTCCTTCACCGGGCTTTTGACCGTTGGGTGAGTTGGCCTCGGTCTGTTGGCCCTCGCCCTTACCTTGTTCGCCGGGTTTTTGGCCTTGCTGGCCTTCACCTGGCTGCTGACCCTCTTTGCCTTCACCGGGTTTTTGACCGTTTTGCGCAGTTTTGGGATCCTGGGGCTGGCCTTGGCCTTTGCCTTCTTCACCGGGCTTTTGACCTTCTTGGCCTTCACCGGTCTTTTGACCCGCTTCGGCCATCTTGGGGTCTTGTGGCTGCCCCTCGCCCCGACCCTCTGCCCGTTGTGGATCATTCTGTTTTCCTTCCCCTGGGCGGGGAGAGGGAGATTCGGCTTTGGAGTCGGGCGCAGGATCACTCCCTCTCCCCGCCTTGGATTTGGAAGCATCTGCGGTCTCCTTCGGGGAGAGGGTCGGGGTGAGGGGCTGTTCACCCGCCTTGTTGTCAGCAGCTTGACCCTCTTGACCTTTCTGCCCGCCCTCCTGCTCCTGCGCTTCCTTGATGAGTTTATCCAACTCGTTCTTCGCGACACGCAGCGCTTCACTCTCACTGCCTAGCACGCTCTCAGCAGCTTTCTCGACGCCTTTTTGTAGCTCATCCACGGCGTTCGCGGCTTTGCGTTCGGCGTCTTTGGCTTCGACGGCGCTGCCGTAGCGGAGTTGGTCGCGAGTTTCTTGGAGGTTCTCCTCAAGGCCGCTGGTCTGGGCTTTGCGCACGGCGTCGTAAAGGTTCTTGTGGAGAAGCGGCTCGCTCTGCTCGGACTGCTCACTGAGCTGGCGCATGTGGTTGAGGAGCTTTTCGACATTCTCCTGCTGCTCGGCTACCTGCCGACTCTGCGCCTGATTTTGCAGGCTCTGGGCGATGTCACTTTCGGCGGGTTTCTGGTTTTCGAGGCCTTCGCTGATCTTCTTCTGCGCCTCGGCAGCTTGTTGGGCCTGCTGACGGAGTTGCTTCATCTCGTCGGCGAATTTCTTGCTCGTCTTCTGGCGGAAGTCCTCCTGCATCTTCTCCAGCTCGCGCTGCGCACGCGTGGCGGAGTTAGCGGCGTCGGTGAGTTGCTGCTGTTTGAGTTGCTCGGCAGCTTCGTTCACCTCCTCGCGGGTCTTTTCGAGCTGCTCCTTGGCCTCGGCCATGTTTTGCGCGTTCTCGGGTTTCTCCATGCGCTCTTTAAGATCGTCGAGATCGCGGAGAAGCTGTTCCTGTTCGGCCTGAAGCCGTTTGAGCTGGTTTTCGAGTTCCTGCTTCTCTTGCTCGGTCTTGGCTTTGGCGAGCTGGTTTTGCAGCTCCTTCATTTTCTCGGCCAGCGCCTCCTGACGGCGGGCGAGTTCTTTGAGGCGGTTCAACACTTGCAGGTTCTCCTGCTGCTCGGCGGTTTGCTCCTCGGTGGCGGCTTTTTCTTCTTCGTAGCGCTGCTCTTTCTGCTTCAGTTCCAGATCCATGATCTGGTTTTTATTGGCCTCCTGACCAGCACCGGGCTGTGGCGGGCTGTTTTGGCGCATGACCTGATGTTCGCGGCTTTGCGCACGGTGCAGCCATTCGAGCGCTGTTTGCTCAAAAGTGAGCGCCTGATTAAGCGGCGAGCGTTTTTTCTCGGCGGAAGCCTGCTGGAGTGGCGGCTGGGCATCTTTGAGAGCTTTCCAGGCTTCGGTGAGTGCTTGTTTGATCTCGGCGTCCTCGGCTTCTTCCATGCCCTCTTTGACCTGCTCCAAAGCGATGCCCACAGACTGATCCACGACATCAATATCAGGCGTGGCGGCTTCAATGACGCGACCCGCATTGGTATCGCGGATGATCTTCCAGGTGGCGTTGACGATCTGCTTCACGAGATCGACGAGTTTGTCGCTTTTGGCCTTCGGTTGGCCCGGTTCACTTGGCGGTGCCTCCATCTCGCGGAAGATGTCTTCAAAATGGCGCACGTCGGCGAAGAACATGTCGCTCATGCTGCGGCGCACCTCGCCTTTGGGGCCGGTGTCCTCAGCCCAGAGGTAATAGCTGACGAGTTGCCGCGGCTGGGCGTTTTCTTTTTCGAGCGCGAGATCGGCGCGCACATCTTGCTTCTTTTGTGGTGCGGTGACGGGATGCTTGAAGAGGATTTCTTTGCTGTTGCCGTTGATGCTGAAAACCGCACCGGATTTCGTGACGCCAAGATCATCCGAGATTTTGGCTTCAACAGGCAGCTCTTGGAGGCTGGAGACTTGCAGATCGCGTTTCGGAAAGGCGACTTCGATCTTCGCGAGTTGGTTGGATTGAACCGTGACCGTGAACCACGGCGGGTTCTGGCTCGCGCGCTCGGCCACATCGACAAGATGCAGGCGGTATTTCTGCGTCTTCTCAGCTGGCATCGTGGCTTCGAGCAGCGTGGGATCACTGGCGCTGGGCTTGAGTTCAATGATGGTCTTGTCCTCGCCAAAAAGCTCGGCGGCGGTGAGATGCGGGGAAGAGGGATCGACCTTGGTGAGCGGTTTGTTGACTTTGATCTTCCAGGCGATCTTCGAGCCTTCGAGCGTGGTGACTTTCTGCGTGTTCTTCGTCTCTTTGGCCGGCAGCTTTGTGTATTCGGGCGGTGTGACAATCACGTCGCTGCGAACGAGCACAGGATAATCGAAGACGGTGATCGTGTGCTGCTGCGATTTCTGATGGGCGAACTCGACGTGGTATTTCGTGTCGCGCTCCACTTTGTCGATGAGGCCGCCGAAGACCTGCTCATCGACGGTGAGGCGCATGGGCAAACGGTCGCGAATTTTGCCATCCGCCTCGCTGACGATCAGAATGGCATCGGCGGGCACGGGGCCTTCAAAACGAGCTTCGATGATGAGCCGGGAGTTGCGCTCGACCTCGGTATCGCCGGGCGTGAGGATGGCTTTGAACTCGGTGACCTGGGGCGCTACTTCGTTTTTGTGACTCGCGATTTTTGACTTCGCCTCAGGAGTGCTGAGGCGCAGGGCGATATCAGTGGCAAGGAACGCGACCACAGCGATCCACGCAGCGGCAAGAGCACGGGTGTAGGGTTTGTTGGCGACGGTGACGGGCCAGTTCTGCGTGGCGGCACGGGCGAGAGCGTGATCAATGAGCCGCTCGTGAAGGAAACCAGCGGGCTCTTCGGCGTCCGACTCATGCTCAAGGGCGGTGAGGAGCAGCGAGTCGAGCGAAGGATGCTTTTGCTCGATGACGCGGGCGATCTCGCGGTCGTTCCAGATGTTGCGGCGGCCTTTGAGCCAGGCGATGAGCGCGAGCGCGATGAGGCCCAGCATGGACCAGCGATCCAAGCGCTTCGAGATAGTGTGACCATTCAGCGTCGCCAGAAGGAAGACTCCACGCACGAGAACACCGAGCGCGAAGACAACGGCGAGATGGCGGAGAAGTCGCGCACGACGCAGAGCCTCGCGAACTTCGGCAATGCGGGCGTCGAGGATGGTGCGGGCGATCATGGTGCTGCGATTAACGGCGTCAGCAGCAGGATTCGTGCGAACGGGGCTGCAGCAATGTGGTCCGCACAGGACTACGAACAAACGACAGTAAGCAAAGCTCAAAATGGGGCTGGAAGCCCCATTTTACGGGCTTCCGAAGCACAAACACCTGCCGCAATTGACACTGCGGCAGGTGTTATGCATGACAAAAGCACGACAAATCCGGCTCTCCCCTCTCAGTGCAGAGGCAAACCTTTCGCTGTGGTCAAACAAGGCTCGGCAGCCGTGCCTATCTATAGGCAGAGGCAAACCTTTCGCTGTGGTCAAACAAGGCTCGGCAGCCGTGCCTATCTATAGGGGCGATGTCCGTGGCTTCCAACGGTTCACGGTGGCGTTCTATCGGGATGGCAGAAGGGTGCGGCGGACTTTTGGAAGCCTGAATGCAGCCAGGGAGGAGGCGCGGCTTCTGGCTCTCAACATCCAGCGCGGCATGAGTTCGGACAATGATTTCCGCCCCCAAGACCGTGAGGCGTTCAGAGTTGCGTGCGCCATGCTCGAACCCTTCGGGCTGCCTCTGGTGACGGCTATGGCAGAATATGTGCAGTGCCGTCGCAAATTGGGTGAAACGCCCTTGATCACTTCGGTCGATGAGCACGTGCGCAGGGCAAGAGGATTCACAACCGGGGTTTCGGTATCAAAGGTGATCGAGGAATTTCTCGCCGCAAAGAAGCAGGATCGCATGAGCACGCATTACCTGAAATCACTGCAGAGCATCCTCAAACAATTTGGGCAGGCGTTGCCGGGTGAAATCGCCAGGGTGACCACGCAGCAAATTGATGCTTGGCTGCGTGCGGGAGATTACTCTGCCGTGACACGCAACAACCGGCTAAAGCGGGTTAAACTCTTGTTTGGTTACGCTCGTCAAAGCGGCTACCTGCCGAAGCGTGAGCCGACGGCAGCCGAGGAACTCAAGCATCGCAAGCAAGGGGACACGGATGTGGGTATTTTTAAGCCTGAGGAGTTTGAGCTGTTGATGAGAACTGCTCCGGCTGAACTCATCCCGGTGCTTGCTATTGGGGCTTTTGCAGGGCTGCGCGCAGCGGAAATTGCCCGCCTGGACTGGAGTGCGGTGGACTTGGAGCGCAAGATCATTGAATTGCGTGCTGGGCAGGCCAAGACAGCATCCCGCCGAATCGTGCCGATCAGCGATAATCTCGCGGCATGGCTGATGCCCTTGCCTCGGCAGGGGTTGGTGGTGCCGATGAAGGTCGTGTTTGTGAAAATCACGAAGCTTGCCAAAAGCCTTGGATTGGCATGGCCGCATAACGCGCTGCGGCACTCCTACATCAGCTACCGGATCGCGGTGGTTCAGAGCGCGGCCCAGGTCGCGCTGGAAGCTGGAAATTCTCCGGCGATCATCTTCAAGCATTACCGGGAACTGGTGACCAAGGAGGCTGCCGATCAGTGGTTTGCCATTAAGCCGGAACCTTGCGCCTCCACACTTTGACATGCGAATCTCTGTATGAACCCAACACCCAATACACCACCCCCCCTGCTGAAAAAGAAACCCCTTGCCGCGCTGCTTGGAGTCAGTGGCCGAACCATCGACACCTGGGTAGCGCAGCGGATCATTCCGTATCTCGCCACCAGTCCTAGAATGCATCTCTTTGATGTGGAGGCGGTACGCTCGGCGTTGCATGCCCGCTTTGGCGTGGATGCACGTCCGGTGAGTGGATCTGCTCTTCGTTGCGCAACGAACGAGCCTCCTCAGTCCGCATTTATGCCGCGCTGATGAGGTTGTGGGAGCGCAACCGGTCGAGGACGAGTTGCAGTTTGGTTTGGAGGTCAGCGATCTGCGCTTCGAGTTGTGCTACATCCACGGTGTCGCTGCCGTTCAGGCTGGCTGTGCCGTTCACGTTGTCGATTGGGGCAAGCGGCTGAAAGGCTCCCCCAATATCCACGGCCTCTGAGATGGAGGTCGTGAGGCCATACGGACCTAGGTAGCTACCTTCATTGCCCGGAGTGCTGCCACCGC
>JAPLUL010000037.1:0-3388 GCA_026397635.1 Verrucomicrobiota bacterium
CGCTGCAAGCCGTCGGCTGCATCCTCAGCGTCGGCTTGATGGTCGCTCCCGCCGCCACGATCTATCTTCTCACCAACAACGCCCGCACCCTGTTCTGGGGCGGCGGCATTCTCGGTGCCGTCGGTTCCGTGATCGCCTTCTTCCTGTCCTACCCACTCGGCTGGAGCGTCAGCGCCACCATCATCGTCGTCCTCGGCAGCTTCTTCTTCCTCGCCTACATCTTCAGCCCGAAATACGGCCTGTTCAGCAAGCGCCGAGGCGTGGCATAGTTGGCCTGTTCGCCATAACTAGAGCCCGCATTAGCAAGGCTCCCGAAAGTGCGTCCAGGCGCTCATCAGATGCCCCGAAAGTGCGTCCAGGCTAATCTTCAGGCTGTTGGCGGAGATATTGATCGGACTGCCGGTCATTTTGGTGTTTACCGAGTTCAACCATGCGCGAACTCTTCCTTTGCCTTGAGCATACTTCTCGGGCGAGGTGACCATGATCGTGAGAAAACGCTGACCGGAGACCTCTGAAATTCTGAAACCTGTTATCTCTTCCCATGGAATGCGTCCGGCCGCAACCGCACTGGAATTGTCCAAGATGCCTTCAGAATCGATGACCAAACCCGGTTTGTCATCAAACAGCTTTCGAACGCCGAACACACCACACAAACCAAAGAACGGTATCCCCGCTGCCACGACGATCTTGTTGAAAGTGGAATTCATGCGCGGAACTTGATCGCTAAACTTCAGTAGACCTGCGCTAAGTGCGACAAACGCGATACTGCCGATGATCAGCAGCACGATTTTGCCTTTGCTCAAAGGAATGGAGATTGCTTCCATGACAGATGAGGGTTTTTAAAAGGAACAATGCTTACTTCGCTGGCAGCACCTGCACGGCATCCAGATGCACATTGCCACCGGCAGCCGCGGTGCGGAAGATCACGGCGGATTCTTCACCAGCGGTGAACTTGAAGGTGCCAAGGCTGTAAGCGCCCTGCGGCAGCGGGGCGGCCTTGGTTTGGTTCACCGTCACGGTTTTTTCGCCGTCGGCGCTGAGCACGCTCACGGGAGCCGTCTTGGCGCGATTCTCATGCGGTTGGAAGAAGATGCGCACCTCGTAGCTGCCCGTCTGCTTCACGCTGAAGGCGAAACGGGCGCTGGCACCTTTGTCGCTGCCGTAGCTGTAGTATTCGCCGACGTAGGGCTTCAAACCTTCGCCGTGCGCCCATTTGCCGTTCAGCTCGGCTTCTTTGTCGTCGATGACGATGCCTTCGAGCTTCTTCGGGTCGATGCTGTCGGAAGAGAGTGCGGTGTCGGGAAGCTTTTTCGCGTTGGCGGGCAGGTAAAGATCGCCTTCGAGATTGTCGCGACGCATCGCGCCGGGCTGGTTCATGAGATCCTTCAAAATGTCGAGGTATTGATCATACACACCACGCGGCGTGGTGTGATGGCGCACGCAGATCCACGCGGCTTTGCCGACGACCTCGCCCATCATGCCGCAGGTGCGCATGACGCGCGTGCTGCCCAGCGAGTTGCGGTCCACGCTGATCGTGCGGCCCGCCATGAAGAGATTGCCGATGTCCTTGCTGTAGAAGCAGCGATAAGGCACCGGATAGCCGTTCTTGCGGTCGGTGTGCTTGCCGAACTCGGCGCGGCTGATGAAGGGATTGTTTGGGAAGTTCTTCGCATACTGCTCCTTCGGGTAATGCAGATCCTGATCCCAGGTCGTGGGCACGCAGCCGTCGGGATGAATGATGCCTTTGACCATGTCCTCGCCGCTCAAGATCATATCGCCGACGATGCGGCGGCTTTCACGCGGTCCGCCGATGTAGGCGAGCCAGGTAAGATCGTAGGGCGCATATTTTTCGGCCAGATTCGTCTTCAGCGCGGACACCGCACCATACACGGCGCGGAAGTTGTGATCGCGGATGAGTTCGAGGTCGTTGATCGGGTGCTTGTCAAAGCCGCTCTCCCAGAACCACTCACCATGCAGATATTCTTCGGGATTCGGCACTGGCGTGTAGCCGAGATCGAACCCAGCCATGTTCGCCGCGTTCTTTTTGCCCACCGGTGCCAGGGGACGTGGCTCAGGGAAATCTTCCAGGGTCAAAGGCAGCGCCCAGGGTGTGGCAGGCCAGGTGACCGGCTTTTTGAGGTTCTGCATCACCCACATGTTGCTCATGCCCATGCGGCCCTTTTCCTCCATCATGAACTCCGCGCCCGCCAGCGCACCCACGCTGCCGTGGCCAGTGCAATCGACGAACAGCTTGCCGACAAAACGCGTTTCCTTGCCGCTCTTCGTGTCGAGGCCGATCACGCTACGAATGTTCTTTTTGTCTGCGTTCAGCTCCACGCCATAAACGTGTGTGTTGAGAAATAGCTCGATGGTCTTCTCCGCCTTCACCGTCTCTTCCTTGAGCTTGTCGTTGAATTCATCTGGCGAAGCCGCCGGGCTGTTGCTCGCGCGATCCGCAAACTCCTCGACGATCTCGCCGAGATGCGGATACAAACCGCGACGCGTGCCGCCCATCGCCCACACCTGAATTTCGCTCGAACCATTGCCACCGAGCACCGGACGATTCTGGATGAACGCCACCTTCAAACCCTGACGCGCCCCTGAGATGGCCGCGCCCATGCCGGAATAGCCACCACCGACGACGACAAGATCATACTGGCTCGTCTCCGGCGCTTTCTCTGGCAGGCCAAGCATCTTTCTGCGCATGTCCGTCGTCGGCGTGAAGCCCGCGTCATCGCTCAACACGATGGCGTCCACACGACCATCGAAACCCGTGAGGTCATGCAGCGCGATCTTGGCCTTGCCGGAAACTTTGACCGGTCCCGCCTTATCCCAATGCCAGTCCTTGCCCGTGGCACCAAATTCATGCTTCAGCTTCTCGCCATTGACGCTGATCTCGAAGCGACCGGGCGCGCCCGGCGCATCCCACGGCCCCACCCAGTTCTTCGTGCGCGCCCAGAGCGTATACTCGCCCGCAGGCAGCTCCACTTCCGTGCTGGCGTCCTTCACCACCTTGCCCATGCCATGCGCCATCAGGTAAGGCGATCCCATCACATCAATGAACTGCGTGTCGAGCACCCAGCCGCCGGGATTGTCGAAGGATTCGGCTTCGATCCACTTCGGTTGTGCCTGAGAGGCAGCCGTGAGGGCGATGAGAGAGGCAATGAGGGCGATTTTCATGGTTAAGGGACGTTTTAAACGAGAACCGGGCAGGAATGCAATCACAGGTTGTCTGTTACGGTAACTGACCTGTTGCCGCATAAGTTTTGACACCCTGGGGATAAAAGCTGTGCGGGGATGGAAAGGACGTTGACTCAAAAAGGATGACACCGGCAACCCAAGTCGATGTCCATGAGTCAAAAAGTTCGGGAAGAGATGCTGCCGCGTC
>JAPLUL010000005.1:0-28032 GCA_026397635.1 Verrucomicrobiota bacterium
AAAAGCGCCAAACTCCGTGCCGACCAGGCCGATAGCCGCAAATCCCGTGATCTCGCCAGCGGCATTGTCAGCGTTCTCGCCTCAAAAAAAGTCTTCACGCATCCTGCTGACGATCTCGCCCGCGTATCCACCGCGCTCGCCGGTTTGAAGAAGGAAGACAGCCACACCGCCCTCGTGAAAGACTGGTTGACCGATGACATTCAGATTTTCCTCGGCGGCAATTTGAAGCTCGAAGGTGATGCCGCACAGCAGATCATCGCCGCCTTCAAGGCCAGCAAGGCAAAACCAGTCGCCGCTCCCACGCAGGAAGCCACCGCCGCCTTCGCTTACACTGACTTTGGTCCTGCGGGTAAGGTCGCCAGCCGCAGCGAGGCGAAGGACCTCGAAATCACCCAGGCGGTGTTTGAAAACAACGTGCGCTTCAACCACAAGCGCACCGAGTTTGAAAAAGGCACCCTGCGCGTTCTGGTCAGCTTCGGTGGTGGCAAACTCAGCGTGCCTGCGGGCAAGCCTGGCCTGCTGCCCTTCACACAAAGCACCTTCCAACTCGGCGGACTCGAAAAACACGGGGTCGATGACATCCGCCGCATCTTTGCCAGCCGCACCGTCGGCAGTGATTTCTCCGTCGGTGACGAAGCCTTCCTCCTTTCCGGCAGGACCACCCCCGCCGATCTTGAAGCGCAGCTTCAACTGCTCACCGCGTATTTGACCGCTCCGGGTTATCGTGACGAGGCGGCACGCCAGTTTGAGAAAAACCTCGAGCCGCTCTACACGCAACTCAAGCACACCGCCGAAGGCGTCATGAACAACGAAGTCGTCACCTTCATGCACTCCGGGGATCCGCGCTGGGGCTTCCCAAAGATGGAAGAACTCAAGCAACGCACGCTCGCCGAGGTGAAGGAATGGCTCACACCCGCCTTGCAGCAAGAATACCTCGAAGTAAGCGTGCTCGGAGACATCAACGCCGAAGCGGCGCTTGAAGCCGTGGCTAAAACACTCGGCGCTTTGCCCAAACGTGCGGAGAAAAAGCCCGCGTATGAAAAAGAACGCGCCGTCGCCTTCCCGAAACCTGAGGCCAGCAAGGACTTCACCTTTGAAACCGAGATCCCGAAGGCCATCGCCACGATTTACTGGCCCACCGATGACATGAGCAACATCCAGCGCACCCGCCGCCTCACGCTGCTCGGCTCCATCCTCGACGACCGTCTGCGCATCAAGGTGCGCGAGGAATTGGGCGACACCTACAGCCCTGCCTGCTACCACGTCGCCAACGACACCTTCACCGGCTATGGCTACATGACCACGATGATCGAGTGCAAGCCCGAACTCGCAGGCTCTCTGACCAAGCTGGTCATCGAAATCGCCGACAAGCTAGCCGCCGGCCCCATCACCGACGATGAATTTGAACGTGCGATGAAACCGATGATCGCCCAGCTTGAGCAGATGCGCCGTGACAACCGCTACTGGTCCATGAACGTCCTGCGCTGCTCCCAGGAGCACCCTGAGCGCCTCGACTGGGCCAGAACCTTTGTCAGCGACTTCACCGGCATTAAGAAAGAGGAGATCCAGGCGCTCGCCAAAGAATACCTTGGCGCCAAACGTGCCGTGTCCGCTGGAATCATTCCTCAGGTGAAAAAATAAAGTGGTCCGCACAGTCCACTCTTCACATCATTCGCTGCTTCAGCGCCCGCACCTCGCCGCTCACATTGGTGGCGAGGAGAAAGGCAGACACCACCACGACGCGTTGGGCTCCTGCGGCGGTGATTTCATCCAACCGTGACGCGTTCACGCCGCCGATGCAGAAAATCGGCAGCGTCACGAGACGATGCACCTCGGCGATTTCGTGCAAGCCAATCGGCACATAGTCAGGCTTCGTTCCCGTCGCGTACAGCGGCCCGAAACCAATGTAATCCGCGCCTTCCGCCTGCGCTGCGACTGCTTGAGCCAGGCTGTGCGTCGATTTGCCGACAAAACACGACGGACCCACCACCGCGCGCGCCTTGGCGACCGCATCATCGTCCTGACCAACGTGAACGCCCTCGCTGCCGACCGCAGCGGCCACTTCGAGGTGATCATTGATCACCAGCGGCACGCCATGATCACGCGTGATGGGCAGCATGAGCCGCGCGAGATTTTCGATCTCCGATGCCGTGAGTTTTTTAGCCCGTAGTTGAAGCACATCGACGCCTCCGGCGCAAAGCTGCGCGGTCATGTACTCCACCTTTTCCGGTGTCACATAACCGAGGTCAACGATGCCGTAGAGCCGTGCGTCTTGAATGCGTTTCATGGCGCATTGCATTGGCTGTGGCGGCCCTTGGCGCAAGTGCAGTTTGCATTTGCTACCATACCACGCGGCGTTTAAGGCCGGTCATGGCGGGAAGCATCCTTTGCGTTGC
This sequence comes from Verrucomicrobiota bacterium, assembly GCA_026397635.1. Taxonomy (GTDB): domain Bacteria; phylum Verrucomicrobiota; class Verrucomicrobiia; order Verrucomicrobiales; family Verrucomicrobiaceae; genus Prosthecobacter. The sequence goes on from JAPLUL010000005.1 coordinate 2,397, forward strand.
CTTCCGTTTTCTTTCCGTTCGCAGATGCAGGGAAGGCCGTGAGAACCGGCCACAGTGGCGCTGCGGTATCGGGTTACAGACCCCCATTCATGCCCTCGGGCATGGAACACAGCCAATCGGGAGCAATCCTTGGTGAAGGCGGGGGCGAGGAGCAGCGCACATGCGCCGCATAAACCCGGAGTCCGAACATCTCGCTGCGAACACATCATCCGACCCGCCATGTGGCGGTGCGCGGATGATTTCATCGAACCAATGAACACCCCAACGACATGTACCTCCACACTCCCTGTGGCCGCAGCTTCGTGCTCGCGTCCTTACTCCTCGGGAACACGCTCTCACTGAGCGCCCAAACGCCCAAGAAATCCGGCCCACTTCCGGAAATCGTCATCACCGCAACGAAAACGGAAACGGAATCCTGGCGCACTGCCAGTAGCGTCACGGTCATCGACCGCAAAAAAATCGACGAGCAGCAACTCAAACTGCTGCCTGAAGCCCTGCGGCAGGTTCCAGGACTCGTCATCGCAGATCGCGGCACCCCCGGCTCGGTCAATGGCATCTTCCTGCGCGGCACGAACAGCGATCAGACGCTCGTCGTCATCGATGGTCGTCCGATGCCCGCGAACCTCGCAGGTCTCTATAACATCGAAACCATGTCATTCGACAACGTGGAACGCATCGAAGTGTTGCGCGGCCCAGCGGCTAGCTTGTATGGCGGCAAGACCCTCGGTGGTGTGATCAACATCATCACACGCAGTGGTCATGGCTTGTCCAAGCCTGAAACCACCTTGATGTGGGAAGGTGGCAGCTTTGGAACTTCGCGCGAAAGCCTTGGCACACGTGGCGCGGCGGGCATCTATGACTGGAGCTTGGATCTCAGCCGCACCGACACGCAAGGCTATCGACTCAACAGCCAGATGCAGTTGAACAACGCTGCAGGTAAATTCGGTGTTCAATTCGCCGACACCCTGCGCTTTGACCTCGATCTGCGTTATTACAACGCAGATGTCGGCGTGCCAAACAATGCCACCACGAATGATCCTGACGGCCACATGCTGAGCGAGTTCTGGAGCCTTTCCCCACGCTTAGCGTGGCAGACCACGGATCGCTGGACCCAGACACTGACCTATCAATTGGGTAACTTCCGCCAAGTAGCGACCAATATCGACCCCTTAGGCTTCGGCATCAATGGGAGGAGCACGTCACGCAACCACTTCTTGGAATACCAAAGTGTGTTTAAAGCGACCGACAACTGGACCATCACTGCTGGCGCTTGGCTACAGGACATCGGCTACTCCCGCAGCAGTGACAACGCTCCAGTAAGCGCCTACGATGTCGATCAGCATGAGACCAATTGGGCAGTGTTCCTGCAATCACAGGCGGAGATTTTGCCCGGTTGGAATTTGATCGGCGGCATTCGTCACGACACGTATTCTGACTTTACCGATGCTACCACGTGGCGCACCGGAACAAGTTGGCGCATGCCGTGGACGCAGACCGTGCTGCATGCCAATTATGGCACCGCCTTCGGCCCAGCGAGCCCGCAAAACCGCGAGGCTGCGCTCTTTGGTGACCCAACCTTCATCAAACCAGAACAGAGCAAAGGAATCGAAGTCGGCATTGCACAGCCATTTGCGAAAAACCAAGCATCCGTCAGCCTGACGTACTTTCGCAACAGCATCCGCAATCTCATCGTGTTCGACCCGAATCTATTCGTGCTGCAACAGATCAATCAGGCGCGCACGCAAGGTTTAGAAGCCGCGTTTCAATGGAATCCCTGCGACAGCTTCGGCTTCAATGCGCAATACACTTATCTAGACGCTGACGATCTCACCGCTGGCACACGCTTGGTCCGCAGGCCTCGGCATACCCTCTCCGGTGATGTTTGGGTGAAGCCAGTGGCCAAGCTGCGCCTAGGCCTCGGGGCGCTTTATACCATCGACCGCGAAGATGGCTTCGGAGCTGCGCAGCGTGACGTGGAGGACTATTTGCGTCTGCGGTTGACCGCCAACTATGAGCTTTGCAAGAACTGCGAATTCTTTGCCCGGATCGAAAACCTACTTGGAGAACGCTATCAGGAAGTGCTGGGCTTTCCATCCATGCGCACCGGTGCCTTTGCAGGAATACGGCTGCGTTTTTGACAGACCATGCTAAAACAACGGCGTGAGCAGTCCATCATCACGCCCTGAGAACCCAACCGCACTGCGCGAGCGTTTCATTCGCCGTGTCAGTGCGGACAGTCCGTTCTACCGGCTGTTCGATCACCTGCCGGACCTTGCTTTTTTCGCCAAGGACGCGCAGTTCCGCTTCATGTGTGCCAGCCAGCGTTTCATGGACCGCTTTGGCATCGCGGACGAGTCCGGCATCGTCGGCAAAAACGATTTTGATCTGTTTCCCGCCCGCCTCGCCGAGAATTTCCGCCGTGATGACGAGGAGGTGCTTGCCAGCGGCAAACCGAAGCTGCACATCGTCGAACTATTCTTCACCGACCAGGGCATCCCGGACTGGTTCGTCACGAACAAGCTGCCGCTCATCGATAATCAAGGCCGCGTCATCGGCATCATGGGCACGGTGCAGAGTTTTGAGGGCAAGAAACAGGTGCTCCAGCCCTATCTGCAAATCGACCGCGCTCTCGCCTACATCCGCGAGCACTTCCGCACAGGCGTCTCCATCACCGAACTCGCGCAGATCGTGCATCTCTCGCCACGGCAACTGCACCGCAAGTTCGTCGAGACCTTTGGGGCCAGCCCACAGGCCTTCATCATGAAACTGCGCATCCAGGCCACCTGCGAGGCGCTGCAAAAAGAAGGTGCACAGATCACCGAAGTGGCCCGTGATCTCGGCTTCTGCGACCAGAGCGCTTTCACCCACCACTTTCACCGCCACATGGGCCTCACCCCACTGAAGTACCTGCAACAGTTCCGGCTGAGGCGAGCGTAGGGCCCAGGGCTGAGAGCCAAGAGCCACAGGCTGAACGTTGTTCGTTGCCTAAAACGACGGCTGCTGAAGCCAGCGTGACATGATCCACCTCTTCGCCCTTCAACCTTCCGCTGATTTTTCCGGTTGCCCACACCACCAAGTCCGCTTAAAGACTGCGCCCCGGAAAATTCCGCGCGATTAGCTCAGTGGTAGAGCATTGCCTTCACACGGCAGGGGTCGCAGGTTCGAACCCTGCATCGCGCACCATTCAACTCCTGTGAGGCTTAAAGCCTGAAAGCAGCTTTTTGAATTCATCCAAACGTTGGGACTGGATTCCATATCGGCCTGAGGCATACAACTCGGCCAGGTGTTTGATTTGTGGGGCCAAATCCGGCCGGAGAGCAGACACGCGCTCGGCATAAGCCAGCGGGCCTTCATGCGCGAGGCGAGGCCGCACACCGGCTTTGGCGAGCTTTTGACACACACGCTGCCAGACGCGCATCCACGGGTCCGCATGACGTGCGGGCCGTCGCAACCACCAAGCAACGAACGCGGCAACGAGAAATACGGCAGCAATGCTGGCGACCAGCAGCGAGAGCCGACTCTGTACCAGCCCCAGGCGCTCCAGCAGACCGCGCTGCGTTTCCTGGTTGTAGTCGATGACGCGGTCCTGCCAGGCATAGCTGAGGCTGTCCCACAGAAGACGCATGCGCTGCGTGGCGCGCCCCCAAAGGCTGCGGCGCTGGCGCTCGGCGGCCTCCGCGCCTCCCGCCAGCCAAGAACGCAGATCAATGTTCACACGGTCGGGTGCCAGCGCCGCAGTGGGGTCGATGCGATACCAGCCCACGCGCTCCAGCCAGACCTCGGTCCAGGCATGCACGTCGCTTTGTTTCACGATGAGGTAACCGCCGTTGTGATCCGAAAACTCACCGCCGAGATAACCCACCACCAGACGCGAGGGGATGCCCGCCATGCGCATGAGTGTGGCAAAGCTGGCGCTGAAATGCTCGCAGAAGCCGGTGCGGCGACTCAGGAAGAACTCCTCCAGCCCGCCCGGACCCGAGTACTCGCCCGGTTCCAGCGTGTAAGTGAAGCCCTGGGTGCTCAGATGCTTCAAGGCGAGCTGCACGATCTGCTCATCGTTTTGCGCGGCCGCCGCCCACGAATCCGTGATCTGTTTGAGCTGTGGGGAGATGTTCCCTGGTAGTTGCAGCGCAGCTTCACGATGGTGATCTGGCAAATCACGCAGCGGCGGTTGTTCGATGCGAGATTTGACCTCGATGCGCTCCGAACTGCGCACCGGCATGGGCGAGATGAGCGTTTCATCAAATTCTGGATACAAACGCATGCCGCGGGCGATGGCGCTGAGCGGCAGATCCAACGCGGGCACCCACGTCCGGCCATGCGGCTCCAGGTCGATGATCTGGCGCACATCATTGGGGCTTTGTTTCGCGGGAAACATGGGCCGGTAGCCGAGGCGCTCGCCACGCGTCCAGCGCAGGCCTTCACACTGCCACAGGGTGATGCAGCGCCAGTAGCGGTGCATGTTCGGCGGCGGCTGGCCATCGGGAAAGCGCACGCGGAAGGCCACATCCGTCCTCAAGGCCAAACTGGCGATGCCGCCGGGATCGAGCGTGTTGTCGATGCCCGTCTCACCAAACCGGCTGCGGCCCAGCGCGGCGCTGAGATCGAGCAATCCGCGTGGAAACACAAAAAACAGCATCAGCGCCAGTGGCACGGCTTGAGCAAAGAGGGTGGCCGTCACCCGCGCCGGTTCGCGTGCTCCGGGCGCGCTGCGGCGGAAGCGCACCATGCAGCCGGTGATGAGCAAAAACACCCCCAGCACCCAAGCCGAGCGAGACAGATGATTTTCGAGCAGGATAACGCAAAACGCGAGGAACCAGCCGATCAGCCCCAGCACCTGAAATTCACGCGGCGTGCGGCTTTCCAGCACCTTCGCGCCTGCCAGCACCAGCAGCAGCGCGATGCCCGGCTCCATGCCACGCATCTCTCCATACTCAAACCACACGGCCGCGATGCCCGCGACGATGACAGCCGCGCGCACCACCACATGCGGCACGCCCATGCGCAGCACGCCGCGCCAGATCAAACACAAGGCACAGACCGCCAGTCCTGCCGTGGCGATGTAGCCATGCATCGGCCAGATCGCCAAAAGCAGCGCCAGACTCAGCAGCAGCAGCGGACGCGCAGGCAGATAGATGGATTGCTCGAAGCTGATCTCACTCGTCCCCTTCCCTGACTGCAAATCCCCCGCAACTGCCGCTACAGCATCCGTGTTCGTCTGCGTGGCGAGCGCGTCCAGACAGCGCCGCAGATGCGCAGGGCCAAGACCAGCGCGAATCGTTGTTTCCGGCAGCCGCAGTTCATACGGACGCGCTTCGCTCTCGCAGATCTCCATCCAGCGGGCGATTTGGGAGGCGCGGGCGGCCTCGTCGAGCGTGAGCGCCTTCCAATCGAGCACCACGACACCTGCCACGCTTGAACTCCACGTTTTGACCATGAGCGGACCACCACGCGCCGCCGCCCGCCAGTCGATGTGCCGCGGTGAGTCGCCCGCATGCCACTCCCGCAGCCCGGCAAAGTCATCACCACCACTGCTTTGCGCTCTCGCGGTCGAAACCACCGCCGCATCGCCTTGCAGCGAGTGATCAGGCGCGGGCAGCGGCAGATCGCCTCCCGGTTTGGGATGCACACGCCGCACCCAGGAGGTCTGCATCACCCCTTCCGCGGTGAACAAGCCCAGCGGATACACGCTGCGCACCATGATCCGCAACGCGCCGCCCGCATGCCGCGCTGGCGGCGGCAGATTCACGAGCACTGCTTGGCCTGAGGGCACACGCTCAACAAACACCGAGGTCTCCGCGCCGATGACCAGCACCTCCAGCCCACACGGCGAAACCGCGCCCGTGGCCCGCAGCTCCACCGGGATGCACTTGGACTCGTTCTGCGCCGAGGGTCGCCCCCCAGCGAGGCGCACGCTCACTCCGCGCAGATTTGCCCGTGCGTGCAGCCAGGACAAGGCGCCCATCGCCGCCGTGATCAGCGTGATGAGATGCGCCGCGCCGTTTGATTGCGCTTCCGCCGCATACCACATGCCACCCACGATGGCTGCGAGCGCCAGCGTGTGCCGGTTCCAGCGGACGCGTGTTTTCATCACTTCAAGGCAGCGGCGTTTCCGCGATGAGCTGTTTGGCAAACTCGGCACCACTCAAACCGTCGATGGCATGTTCCAGACGATGCCCCATCACTTGAATGGCGACGGCTTGAATGTCCTCCGGCAAAATCATCGCCCTACCGCTGAGCAAAGCCCACGCACGTGCCGCCGCGAGCACGGCAAGACCTGCACGCGGCGAAAGTCCGTGCCCCTGCGCCCGGCTGGCAGCCAACAAATCCTGCAAATAGTCCAGCAGGGCCGGAGAGGCATGCACCGCGCGTGTCCAGCCCTGCAACTGCTGCAATTCGATGACCGACATGGCCGGCTCCATCGCCCGCAGCAGCTCACGACGCTCCTGGCCTTCCAGCAGAGCACGTTCAGCATTGCGATCCGGCACACCGAGCGCCAGACGCATCAAAAAACGATCCATCTGCGACTCGGGCAGCATGAAGGTGCCAATCTGCGTGGAAGGATTCTGCGTGGCGATGACGAAGAACGGCTCCGGCAGCGCATGCGTGGCCCCATCGGCCGTGACTTTACCCTCTTCCATGGCCTCCAGCAGCGCGGACTGCGTTTTGGGCGTGGCGCGGTTGATCTCATCCGCCAGCAGCACCTGCGTGAAGACCGGCCCGCGATGGAAATGAAACGCCGCCGTGTCACGATCATACACCGAGGCACCGAGGATGTCCGCTGGCAGCAGATCGCTGGTAAATTGAACGCGTCGGAATCCCAGTCCCAGCGCCTGCGCCAAAGCCTGCGAGAGCATCGTCTTACCCACGCCTGGCTGATCCTCAAACAACAGGTGCCCACGCGCCATCAAGCACGTCACCGCGAGGCGAACGACATCCTCCTTCCCCAAAATGATCTGAGACACACGCTGGATGATCGTTTCAATCTGCTGCGCCGCCATTTTGGCAGTGGCGGCAGGCAGCATGGCATCGGCTGGGGAATGGGGCACGCGAGAGGACATTGATTGGGACAAATGTCGCCGATTGCAGGGTGAGAAAGCAAGCCTGCTTTCCAAAATGACAAATTCAGAATGCCGAATGACGAAAAATTCGGACTTCGAGCTTCGGAGTTATTTCGTCATTCGGAAATTCGTCATTCCTGACGCAGCCAGGTCAGATCTGCTGCAGCTTGTTCCGCTCGTTCGGCGTCCGGCACACCGGGCAGATGGTGACGACGAGCTTGCGCTTCGGCTCGCATGCGTAGGCCGTGCCACAAATGCGGCACTGGATGGCAATACGGCGGCGATAGACCTCGCGCTTGCGGTCGCGCCAGAAGCTCAGAAACCACAGGCCACAGACCACGGTGACACCCACAGCCATGAAAAAAATGATCAAACCGCCAAGCGGGATGGGAATCATGGCTTCACCACCTCCCAGCGAAAGGAAACCTCGCCCCACTCGATACGCTGCACCTCGGAAGGCTCAAAACGCAGCGCTTGAACGGCTGTCTGGAGCTGCTGCATCACCCCCGACTCTTCCGCACTGCCCAGCGGCAGAGCCGTGAGCACCTGCCCTGCGGAACCCACCGCGACACGAAACTGCACCCGCGCGGGCTGGGTGAGCGCGATGCCAGGCAGTTCCACGCTCGTCAGGCCACGCTTTGCCAACGTGCTGCTCATCACAGCGCGCAGCGTGGCCGCAGGAGGCGCGGCCGCAGGAGGCGCGGCCGCAGGCTTCACGACTCGCCGCGGCACCGGCGGCAGCACGTCCCTGCCAGGCGTGAACAGGCTTGGCTGCTTGACCGCATCGTTGGCGGGTTCCAACTCGCGCAGCTTGAGCTCATAACCTTCAAAGGAGGGACGAAAGGCCAGCAGCGCACTTTCCAACGGCGCGGCAGATTCGTCTTCGTTCAGCAGCGCAAAGCTGCGGTCTTGCGCACGATGGATCAGCGCCAGCGCCGCCGGTTCATGCGGATCGAGGGAGATCACCCGCTGCGGACTCGTCGTCACACGCTGGGTCACAGGATGCACGATGCGAAAGACGAAAAAGAACCCCGCCATCGCCCCCAGGAGCACCACCAGCGCCGCCACAAGGTGCCAGGTCGAGTGGTCACGCGCCTGCCATGCAAAGATCAACGGCTCGTGCGGGTGCGGTTTGGCAGACATCGGCTGGGGTGCAGGTTTACGACTTCGGCGGCACGGTGGAGTGCGCCACCTCGTAGCCAAGATCGAGCGCCATGTTGCCGATCTCGATCACTCGGCCAAACGGTGCCTGCTTATCGGCATGAATGATGGCACGGCGCTCGCCCTCACGATGCTCCTTGAGCTTCTCCCGCAACTCGGCGGTGCTGATGCGCATGCCGTCAAAATACAGCGAGTTATCCATCCCCGCCGCGATGGTGATGATGTGAGCGCGATCAAAGCCGGTGAGCCGGGAGTTCGACTGCGGATGGTCCACCGTGATGCCGGAATGCTGCACAAAGCCGCTGCTGAACAGAAAATACACCAGCAGCAGCAGGATCGTGTTCAACAGCGGCGCGGTGTAGAGCCACGGGCTTTGCTTCGGCAGATTGCTTTCGAGCTTCATGGTTGGTCTCAGTTCACAGTGTCCAGCGGGCGGTTGTTGGTTGGACCTGCCGGACGCTGCATGGGGCAGACGCTCATCCTTTCAATCCGCGCAAGCGTTTCGCCGCTTTCGGTGCCTCGGTTTCCGCCGGGCGGAATTCCACAATGTTGTCGGAGCCTTTCGCGTCCTCGATCAGGTTCACGATCTCAATTCCGGCGCGCTCAAGATCATGCATCAACGAGCGTGCACGGGCACTGAGGAAGGCGAAGGACAGGTAGGCCGGAATCGCCACGACAAGACCAAGCGCAGAGGTGATGAGGCTTTGATACACGCCACGAGCCACATCCGCATGAGTCGCGACGCCATTGGCAGAAGCAAGGCCGGTGAAACTGTCCAGCAGGCCGATCACGGTGCCCAGCAGGCCGATGAGCGGTCCTGCATGCGCGATGGCATTCAAAATTCCCAAAAAACGCTCCAGACGCGGCACCTCAAGCTGCCCTGCCTCCTGCACGATTTCTTTGAGCTGCTCACGCGGCGCGTGGTGCCGCAGCAGCGCCGCATGGATCACACGACCGGCAGGCACCCGAGTCGCCACGCACTCCTGCAGCGCCTCGGCAAAATTCCGGCGGCGGATCAGGCTGGCCAACCCGGCCAGAAACTCGCCGATGTTCATGCTCGCACGGTGAAAGTAGGCCAGTCGCTCTATAAAGATCGCTCCAGCGAAGCACAGGCACCCAATGAGGAGCCAGACCAGGGGTCCGCCTTTGGAGATAAGATCAATCATGGGCCAGAAAACAGAGAATGAGGTGAAAAATGCCGCTCGACTCGTCACTTCGAGAGATGCGATGTACAAAGCATGTTTTATGCCGATCAGGACGGCTTGTAAACACTGGAAATAAACCGGACGGCTGGGGCGGCTTCAACCCTCGATTCCCCCAACCAGCCAGTGACAGCGTAGAAACGCTGCGATTCCACCAAAGAGCACCAGAACGACAGGCCAATTGATTTTGAAGTGGAACGTTGCTTCCTCCCGATTTTTCAGAAGCCAGTCTGCCGCAATAACGAATCATCCCCAACCCGTATCATCACCATGCACCTTCGTTCCATGCTGCTTCTGATGTTATTTGCTGGCCCGAGTCTATCGGCCGACATCACTGCTGAAAAGCTCGGCTCCGTCCTCCGCTTGGCCAGCAGCGGTAAAACCATCTGCGATTACCAAATGCTGCCCGGTGAAGTGCCTGAAGGTCTCGCCGCCTCATTTGCCCATGGGGCGCATCTGCATCCTATTTACTCACCGAGCGGAAAGCTCGTCACGGGCAATCATCAGGCGGATCATCCGTGGCAGCGCGGCGTTTGGGTTGGATGGACGAAGACGGAGTTTGGCGATTCGCATCCGGATTTCTGGAACATGGGCAAGGATGGCAAGATCACCGCCGAAGTGCGCTTCGAGAAGCTTCAGAAGGTTTGGAATGGCGCTGAGGCCGGCTTCATCAGCCAGCATGTCTTTCTCGATCACGGCCATTCGCCCGATGAAAAAGTGCTGATTGAAACCTGGGAGGTCGCAGTTTCGCAAAAGACGCTCGATGGCGTGCTCACGAACCTCATCGACCTCACCAGCAAACAGACCTGCGCGGATGAAAAGCCGCTCAAACTGCCCAAATACCACTACGGCGGCCTCGGCGTGCGTGGGAATCCGCTTTGGAATGCTGTCGATGCCGTCACCATGCTCACCAGCGAAGGTCACGACCGCAAAGCGGGTGACAACACCAAAGCGAAGTGGGTTCACCTCGGCGGCGAAGTCGATGGCACCCCCACCGGCATCGCCATACTCATTCACCCCTCGAATTTCCGCTTCCCACAGCCGCTGCGTTTGAATCCGAAGAATCCGCAGCTCTGCGTGGCTCCTTCTCAGGACGGTGATTGGGCCATTGAACCTGGGAAGCCTTATGTCTCCAAATACCGCCTCCTCGTTTTCGATGGCAAACCGAACGCGAAGTGGCTCGAATCGCAGTGGCTGAGCTACGCGAATGAATAGACCCGAAACACAGATCAATCAGCGCTGTATCGCCTCCGATAAGCGCCCGGCGTGGTGCTCATGGCGCGGGTGAATTCTCGACTCATGTGGCTGTGATCACTGAATCCGCTCTCCAGGGCGATCGTGGTGATGGTCGCGTCCGTCTCGACCAGGAGTTGGCAGACTTTGCCGATGCGAAACTGACGAACGTAAGCGGAAGGCGTGAGCTGAAAGGCTTTTTTGAAGTGACGCTGAAAACCTCGAACGGACATGCCGGCTAGGCGGGCAAGATCTTCCACCACCACAGGCGAGGCGAAGTGATCTCGGATGTGCTCCAGCACCGGAGTAAATTGCACGAAGGGTGAGGCGATGCTGGCGGCCTTTTGCAGATCTCGGGAGATGCCCGCAAGCCCGACCACGCGGCCATCCTTGCCACGCAACGGAATCTTTGACGTGACATACCAGTCAGGACTGGCGGGATGGCGCATCACCATCTCCACCCGCCCCCAGATTTCCTCTCCGGCGAGCACCCTTTGATCGTCGCGTGTGTAATGGTCGGCCAGGTAGGCTGGTATAAAATCATGATCGGTGCGGCCGAGAACGCCCTTCGGATCAGCGAAGCCGTGCGCGAGATGCATGATGCGGCTGGCATAGCGGTAAATACCCTTCTCGTCCTTGATGAAGAAACGCGTGTCCGCATACGCATCGAACAGGCGCAGTTCATACCCGGGCGCTAGTTGGGCGAGGAAATCGACAGGCGTTGGCAGCGTTTGGGGCATTCGCCTTCCAGTACGCTTCATCCCGATCCGGTTGGCAATCTTTTGGCGCATTCGTTCACAAATCCGCCGTTTGAATCCAAGCGCTCTCCAACACGCGGTGGCAAAATGAAAGTCAATCCAGCGTAACCACAATCCACGAAGCCACCGCCCCCTACCACCCCATGGCCATCACCTATCTGAAATCCGGCAAGCCCGAAGTCGAACGCGCCGAAGACGACACCAAAGTGCGCGGCATTGTCGAGAGCAGCCTGGCGGACATCGCCGCGCGTGGCGATGAAGCCGTGCGTGAGTTGTCCATCAAGTTCGACCGCTACGACCCGCCCAGCTTTAAGCTCAGCCCTTCTGAAATCGAAGCAGCGATGTCGAAGGTCTCCGCCCGCGACCTTGACGATATCCGATTCGCCCAAGCGCAGATCCGTCGTTTTGCGGAAGCTCAGCGTGCCACCATGACCGATCTCGAAGTCGAAACGCTCCCCGGCGTCATCCTCGGCCACAAGCACATCCCCGTTCAGTCCGTCGGTTGTTATGTGCCTGGCGGCAAGTTCCCGATGGTAGCTTCGGCGCACATGTCCGTGCTGACCGCATCCGTCGCTGGTGTGCCGCGCATCGTCGCAGCGGCTCCGCCTCAAAACGGCGCTCCGCATCCGGCCATTGTTGCAGCCATGCACCTGGGCGGCGCCCACGAAATCTACGTCCTCGGCGGCATGCAGGCCATCGGCGCCATGGCCTTGGGAACGGCAACGATGGCCCCCGTGGACATGATCGTAGGCCCCGGCAACGCCTTCGTGGCTGAGGCCAAGCGCCAACTCTTCGGCCGCGTGGGTATCGACCTCCTCGCCGGGCCCACCGAGACGATGGTGATCGCGGATGACACCGTCGATGCCGAGCTGTGCGCGACGGATCTGCTCGGACAGGCCGAACATGGCTACAACTCACCCGCCATCCTGTTGACAAATTCATCCCAACTCGCGTACGCGACCCTCGCGGAAATTGATCGTCTTCTCGACATCCTGCCCACGGCGGAAACCGCACGCGCCTCGTGGCGGGATTATGGTGCCGTGATCCACTGCGACACCTATGAGGAAATGCTCACCATGGCCAATGAGATCGCCTCTGAGCACGTGCAGATCATGACCGACCGCGACGACTGGTTCCTGGAAAACATGACCTGTTACGGAGCCTTGTTCCTGGGGCCGCGAACCCATGTGGCGAATGGCGACAAGGTCATCGGCACCAACCACACCCTGCCCACGAGAAGGGCCGGGCGCTACACCGGCGGACTCTGGGTGGGCAAGTTCTTGAAAACTCACACCTATCAAAAAGTCGTCACCGATGAAGCCGCGACCTTGATTGGCAAATACGGCTCACGGCTCTGCATGCTGGAGGGATTCGTGGGCCATGCCGAGCAATGCAACCTGCGCGTCCGTCGTTATGGCGGTGAAGAAGTGGCCTATGGCACCGCCGCCGAGTGATGCCACCTTTTCCCCAAAAATCCGATCCGAGAACTCCAACCCAAAACCGCTGTCGTCATGTCCACCGAGGTCTATTCATCCAAACCCCAAGGCAAAATCCCCAACAACCGTTTTCCCCTCCTCGTGCATCGCAACGCTGTCCCTGGTGGTGGAGCCGAGGCGGTTAAAGCCCGGTTCCGCAACAACGGATGGTCCAACAACTGGGATTACCCCGGCGTTTACCCCTACGCCCACTTCCACTCCACCTCTCATGAGTGTCTCGGTTGCGCCAACGGTTGGATGGAGCTCCAATTGTCGGTCGGTGAAGGCGGCTGGACCCGTTTGCGGATCAACACCGGCGACGTGATCGTCATCCCAGCCGGAGTCAGTCACGAGATGGTCGCCCAATCGGATGATCTTCATGTGTGCGGAGGCTACCCGGGCGGACGCGATTGGGACGACATCGAGGAAGCCTACCTCAGCGATGAAGACTACAAACGCGCCTGCAAACGCATCATGATGCTGCCCATTCCCGACCTTGATCCCGCGACTGGCGAGCCGATGCCGCAATGGCACGCCGCCCCGTCATCAGTGGACGCAGGCTGGAACGACTGGCGCACCCGCCTCGACGCCAGGTCCGCCTAACCCTCGACAGCGCATGAATCCCGCTTCGCCAAGGCTGAACCTGCACCGCACCACCAGCGGTGCGGGTCCTGTCTTGTTGATGCTTCACGGCGTCACGCGTTGCGGAGCCGATTGGGAACCGCTGCTCCCGGTCCTCGCAGCACATTGGCAGGTCATCGCCCTCGACCAACGCGGTCACGGGACTTCGCCGCGAGCCGGAAGCTACCTCGTCACCGACTACATCGCTGATGTCGTGAGATTGGTGCAGGAGGAAATCGCCAAGCCCGTCGTCCTCTTCGGGCATTCTTTGGGCGCCATGGTGGCCACAGTCGTCGCGGCGGAACTGCCAGATCGAGTGCGCGGCATCATTCTCGAAGACCCACCCTTTCACACCATGGGAAACCGCATCGCGGGCAGTGCCTGGCAGGCACAGTTCAATGGCATGAGAGAGGCCGCACGAAAAGGCGGCAGCGTGGAAGAAATCACCGACGCGCTCGCAGACATCCGCCTCCCAGCCAGCGGCGGTGCCTTCAAACGCCTCGGCGAGTTGCGCGACCGCGCTTCGCTGGCTTGGAGCGCTGAATGCCTCAGCCAACTCGACCCCGAAGTCCTCACGCCCGTCATCGAAGGCCGTTGGCTTGATGGCTATGATTTTCCTTTCCTGCTTGCTGGCCTCCGTTGTCCCACCTTGCTGCTCCAGGCCGATCCATCCGCAGGTGGTGCGCTCACCGACGCCGATGCCGAGAGCCTCAAGTCCATCATTTCGACCTGTCAGCAGGTTCGTTTCCCCGGCTGCGGTCACAACCTGCACCGTGATCACCCTGAGTCGGTGCTGCGAGCCTTTGCTGACTTTGCCGCCTCACTCCCTTTTTCAAACAACACACCCGCCACAGACCTCTGATGAAATTGCATTCGCTCACCGCACTCGGCCTCCTCACGGTCACCCTTTTCGCGTCCGCATCCGCGAAGCTCACCGCAGCCGACACACCGTCCATCTTCGACCGTCAGAACATCTCAGCGTTGTGGATCGCTCCTCCGTGGGATGCGAAAAAGCGCGGGCCGGAAGAACGGATGCAGATGTTGAAGGAGCTTGGCTTGAGCAAGTTCGCCTACAACGGCGGCAGTGTGGTCGATGCGGAAATCGAAGCGGCGAAGAAGCACGGCATCGAAATCGCCGCATTGTGGTATCCAGCACGGGATCCAAAAATCGTCGAGTCCACCAAGCGCCACGGCATCCATCCGCAGTTCTGGGTTTGCGGATCACGTTCCATCGCGGTGACGAACGATGCCGAGCGCATCGAAGCCGAGGCAGCACGCATCCGGCCCATCGCGGAGGATGCGGCGGCGCTCGGTTGCAAAGTGGGGCTCTACAATCATCGCGAGCCATGGTTTGAGGAGCAGGATCATCAAATCGCCATCATAGAGCGGCTGAAGCGCGACGGCATCACGAACGTGGGCATCGTGTTCAATTTCCACCACTGGCGCGGCTCGCTGGCCGAGTTCCCCGCGCTATTCAAACGCACGCAGCCCTATCTGATCGCAGTGAATCTCAACGGCATGAAGGCCGACACCACCAAGTATCCCGGCGTGCGCTACATCGGCTCCGATGAGTCAGAACTCGAGATGATTCGTGTCGTCGAATCCAGCGGCTGGCGCGGTCCCATCGGCGTCATCCACGAACGCCCCACCGTGGACGCCGCCGAGGGGATCAGGGGCAACTTGCAAGGCCTCGAATGGGTCCAAAAGGAATTGCAGCAGCCCGGCTCCGGAGGGCCAAAGCCGCAGGAGCCCGCGCCACCAAAGGAACTGCAACAGCCCGGATCCGGCGGACCAAAGCCGCAGGAGCCCACGGCGCCGAAGGCACAGATCAAGAACGCTAAGTGACACTCGGCAACTTGGCTGCGACGGGAGAAGGAAAGCCGAAACAGCAACCAGAGATGAAACACCTCTTCACCATCACCATCACCTTCGCCATCGCCCTGCTGCTCGCGCCGCTGGCAGCGCTACAAGCCGCGCCCGCGCAGAAGCCCAACATCCTCCTCATCCTCGCCGATGACATGGGCTGGGGAGATCTGCGTTGTCATGGCAACGAAAAGCTCGACACACCTGCGCTCGACAGGCTCCAAAGCCAAAGCGTGGAGCTGGAGCATTTTCATGTCAGCCCGGTTTGTTCGCCGACACGCTCATCGTTGCTCACCGGTCGCCATCATTTTCGTCACCGAGTGCTGAATACGACCTCGGGTTTGGAGACCATGCACGGTGAAGAGGTGACACTCACAGAGGCGCTGAAGCCGGCGGGCTATGTGAGCGGCTGTTTCGGCAAATGGCACAATGGCGCGAATCATCCCGCTACAGCACGCGGTCAGGGCTTTGATGAGTTTTTTGGCTTCGTGGGCGGCTTCTTCTCGAACTACTTCGATCCTGCACTGGAGCACAATGGCGTCACGGCAGCGCGGAAGGGTTTCATCACGGATGTGCTCGCGGACGCGGCGATGGCTTTCATCGAGAAACATCGAGCGCAGCCGTTTTTTTGTTATGTGCCTTTCAATGCCTGTCACTCGCCCATGCAGGCACCGGACGACTTGTTCGCGAAATACACCAAGCTGGGCTTCGAGCCGAAGACCGCCGCCGTTTACGCGATGATCGAGAATCTCGATGCCAACGTGGGCCGGATGCTCGTGAAGCTCGATTCGCTCGGGCTTGCCGAAAATACCCTCGTGATGTTCGCCACCGACAACGGCCCGAACACACCGCGTTTCAATGGCGGCATGCGAGGTGGCAAAGGCAGCCTCTTTGAGGGCGGGCAGCGCGTGCCCTGCTTCATCCGCTGGCCTGGAAAACTCGAGGCCGGCAAGCGTGTGTCCCAGATCGCCCAGCATGTCGATGTGCTGCCAACCCTGCTCGATCTCGTCGGCGTGCCCTTGCCTGCAACGCCACCGCTCGATGGCGTGAGCCTCGCGCCTCTACTGAAGGGCGAGAAGGTAAAGTGGCCTGAGCGACTGCTCTTCGAGGTCACCGGTCGCGGCGGGAAGGACGGCACCCTCATCCCGAAGTATCCCGGCACCGTGCGCAGCGACACGCACCGCTGGGTGCATGATAACAAGCAGGAGATGCTCTTCGACCTGCGGAACGATCCCGGCGAAAAGAACAACATCGCCGCACAGCAGCCGGAGATCGCCGCGAAGCTTTCCAAGGCCTACGACGCCTGGTTCGTCGGCGCCATCGCCTCCACGCAGGGCAAAGTGCAGCGCTTTCCCATCACCCTCGGCGAAGGAACCGAGCTGCTCGCGCCTTTCGCCACAGTCGAAGGCGGAGCGACGTTCTTCGGGCAGGGCTGGGACAACGACTGGGCCGTCTTTCCCACACCCACCGCCACCATCACATGGAATTTGGAAGTGCCGCAGGCCGGAACATATGAAGTCACCGCGCTCCACACCGCCCAAGAGCCGCGAGGAAAGCTCAAAGTCAAAGCCGGTGAGCATTTTGTCGAGGCACCCGTCGCCGCCGCACACAATCCACCGGAAATCCCGCGCCGCGATCTCGTGACGCGCTGGGAGGTGCCTGACAAGGCCTTCGCACCACTGAAGCTCGGCACGCTCAGGGTTTCCGGCGGCTTGCAAAGACTCCAGATCAGCGCCGCACCGGGAATCGAGATCCAATCCCTCCGTTTGCTGAGGCAATGAATGACTTGAAGGCCTACGCATCACACGAAACACTCGAAAAACTGACTTTTATGACCACCAACGCCATTCTCCGACACCTCTGCCTTCTTTTTATCTCCGCGTATTCCGTGGGCCAACTCTCCGCCGCGGATCTCTTCGATAAACAAAACCTCGCCGCCTGGTGCATCGTGCCGTTTGACGCCGCGAAGCGTGGCCCCGAAGCCCGTGCTGAGATGGTCGCGAAGATGGGCATCAAAAAAATCGCCTACGACTGGCGGCAGGAACATGTGGCCGAGTTTGAACGCGAGATCCTAGCCTATCAAAAACACGGCATCGAGATGTTCGCCTTCTGGGGAGCGCATGACGAGGCGTTCCGGCTGTTTGAGAAATACAAACTGCATCCGCAGCTCTGGATCATGATGAAGGGCACCGGCGATACGCAGGAGGCGCAAATCAAGTCGGCCGCTGAAGGTCTGCTGCCCCTTTTAGCGAAAGCCAAGGCCATCGGCAGCCAAGTCGGCATCTACAACCACGGCGGCTGGGGCGGGGAGCCGGAGAATATGGTCGCCGTGTGCGACTACCTCAAAAAGAACCACGCCACCGACAACATCGGCATCATCTACAACCTCCACCACGGTCACAGCCATCTCGACCGCCTACCGAAGGCCATCGAAGCGATGAAGCCACATCTGCTCTGTCTCAATCTCAACGGCATGGACATCGCAGGCGATACGAAGGGCCGCAAAATCCTCCCGCTCGGCGTCGGCACGCAGGATGTGAAGGTGCTGCGCCAGATCCGCGCCAGTGGCTACAGCGGCCCGATTGGCATCCTCAATCACACCAACGAAGACGCCGAAGGCCGACTGCTCGACAACCTCGACGGCTTGAAATGGCTCGTGCCGCAGCTCGATGACGCCAAGCCGGGTGAGAAGCCGAAGTATCGTACCTGGAGTGAGAAGTCAGAAGTCAGAGGTCAGAAGTCAGAGGTCAGCAAAGCAGAGACAGTGGCATCCTTGAGCGAGGAGTTTGGCAAGGCGCTGAAGGGCGGCTGGGTGGTCGATGGGGATGCAGAGTATGCGAAGCTGCCGTTCACGGTGGAGTGTCGCGCGAAGCTGGATGGCAAAAAAGGCTTCAACATCCTCGTCGCGTCCGAGATGAAGTCCTCGGCCACGCATTGGGAACTCTACACGCACGCGGGTCGCGGCACGCTGGCGCTTTTCATGCCCGGACGCGGCGGCGATTACGATTCGAAGGTCGATGTGTGTGACGGGAAGTGGCACGACTTGCTCGCGAGCGTCGATGAGAAAGGCGTCGTCGTGTGGGTGGATGGCAAGCAGGTCTTCGAGAAGCTTATTGTAGCGCGGAATTCCGATTCCGCGGCGGCAGCGACTCGGAATCGGAATTCCGAACTACGTCAGATCGCCTTCGGCCGGCTCGTCGAAGGTGGCATCGGCTGCGATGGCCTCATCGACGATGTGCGCCTTTCACGCGGTGTCATGAAACCACGCAAAGGCAATGCCCCACGCTTACGCATGGACAACACCCTCGGCCTCTGGGACTTCGACAACCTCAGCGATCTCCTCCCGCCACCCGCACCAAAAGCCGCCGAGTTCAAACCCGACTTCCCCCCGCTCAACAAAGACGACAATCAGCACTGGCAGGAATTCGTGAATCGCGAGCGCACTTTCGATTTCTACGGCAAGCAGGCGCTGCAATTCATGAAGCAGAAGCCGCTGCCCGAACTCATTCCCCCCTTCCCCGGCATGGACGGCGGCCAACAAGGCCACTGGGGCAATCAAAACGACCAAACGACCTGGAAAGATGGCCGCTGGGCCGCGAGTGATCTCGGCAGTGTCTTCAGCGGTGTCTTCAAGGGCGCAGGCGTGACCGTGCACAAAGGTGTGTGCGTGCGCACTGGCGACAAAGCCGCCGTGTTCGATCCTGAGCGCATGGCATGGCGTTTGGAATGGTCGGGAGGCTTCATCAAGCTCAACGACAACCGCCACGGCTTCATGGCTGGAGCGCCGATGGATGGCAAAGTAACCTCGAAAGAAGAAAAGAAACTCTCCGGCACCTACCGTGGCTTTTTCCGCCGAGGCAATGAGGTCAACATCGTCACCAGCGAGACGCCACTGCCTGCTCCAGGCCCTGCCCAATGGCCGCAATGGATCGAAACCAAAGGCGAACTCGGCACGCAGGCGCCTTTCGCCACAGATCGGATCACGATCCCGTTCGAGAATCCGCATGGCACGCTGTTCTTCATCAGCGCGCACGATTTCTTCAGCGATGGCACCGCTGCTGTCGCCACGATGACGGGCGAGGTGTGGCTCGTGAAAGGCATCGACGAGAAGCTGGAAAAGCTGCGCTGGAAACGCTTCGCCACCGGTCTGCATCAGCCGCTCGGCATGAAGATCATCAAGGACAAGCTCTACGTGCTCGGTCGCGATCAAATCACCTGCTTGCATGATCTCAATGGCGATGACGAAGCCGACTTCTATGAGTGCGTCACGAACGCGATGCAGACCTCGCCCGGAGGGCATGATTTCATCGTCGGACTCGAAACCGATAAAGAAGGCCGCTGGTATTTCGCCTCCGGCAATCAAGGCGTGTGTCGAATTGATGTAGCGCGGAATTCCGATTCCGCGATGGCCACGAATCGGAATCGGAATTCCGAGCTACAAATTCTCGCTACCGGCTTCCGCAATCCCAACGGCCTCGGCCTATCGGCGGATGGACGTTTCATCACCACCAGCGTCCAGGAAGGCGATTGGACGCCCGCCACCTCCATCTGCCAGATCGAACTCGATCATAATCTCGGGGCGCACTTTGGTGCCGGAGGTCCAAAGAACGGCAAGCCACCCGAACCCGTGCTGATGTACATGCCGCGTGGCGAGGACAACAGCTCCAGCAGTCAGGTCTTCATCTCCAGCGACAAATGGGCCTCGCTCAAAGGCGACAACAACCTCATCCACCTCTCCTCCGGCGGCGGCAGCGCTTGGTTGATGATGCGACAGAACGTCAAAGGCCGCTGGCAGTGTGCCGCCATCAAGATCAGTGGCAACTTCGACTCCGGCCCTCAATGCGCCCGCTTCAATCCCAAGGATGGCCACCTCTACATCAATGGCATGACAGGCTGGGGCACCTACACGCCGAAGGACGGCTGCTTTCAGCGTGTGCGCTTCACCGGTGGCGACAAACCGGTGCCGGTGGCCTTTGAGGCACGCGACAACGGCGTGCTCCTCCGCTTCAACCAACCGGTGAAGGACGCGGATGCCGCGACGTGCTTCGCGCAATGCTGGAACTACAAATACGGCCCGCAATACGGCTCGCCGGAGTATTCGGTGAAGTATGCCGACACGCCCGGTCACGATCCGCTGGAGGTGCGCAGCGTGCAGAAGCTCGACGGCGGCAAGGCGCTCTTCCTCGAAATCCCGCAAATCGTTACCGCCAGCCAGATTCATCTCCATGTGAGCACCGGCCACGACATCTTCCTCACCGCGCACGCTTTGGCCGAGCCCTTCACCGATTTCCCCAGCTACACGAAGATCGCCAAAACGAACCACGCCGCTCAAATCGGCCTCGAAGCCCCGAAACCGACCAAACCGAACCCTTGGGCCAAAGGCGAACCCGGACGCGAAATCGTCATCGAAGCCGCTTTGGGCCTTCAATTCGTCCAAAAGCAGCTTTTGGCCAAAGCGGGCGAAAAACTCACCATTCGCTTCAAGAACCCCGATGTCGTCCCGCACAACTGGTTGCTCGCGAAGCCCGGTTCGCTGCAAAAGCTCGGCGAGAAGTGCAATCTCATGATCGCCGACCCGCAAGGCATGGCCAAACACTACGTCCCCGACAGCGAAGACGTCATCGCCTACACCGACATGACGAATCCGAAGGGCGAGTTCGTCATCCACCTCACCGCACCGAAGGAAAAAGGTGATTACCCGTATCTGTGCACCTTCCCCGGCCACTGGATGGTCATGAATGGGGTGCTGAAGGTGGAGTAAAGTAGTGCTGAGCTTTAGCTCGCACCACCCACACCAACAGCTCTCGTTCAATCTTCACCCAACCACGCTGTCACGAGCTGAAGCTCATGACTACGTTTTGCATTATTCGCAGCACATTTTCATCGCAAAGGGGTTCACTTTCCGTCCGCTTGGCGCTAAAGAGCCCGCTTGACCACCGAGACAACAGTTCCTGAGACCATGCCTGCCAGGAAAACGCCTTGGTGGCTCTGGGCGCATGTGCTGAGCCTGGAGGCGCCGCTGGTGGCCGTGCTTTGGCAGCATGCTCTGGCTCATGCGCATGGCCTGCGCCTTTCGCCGATGCTAGACCTCGGCCTCGCGCTGGCCTGCTGGGTGATTTATGGCGGCATGGGTTTTATCGTCGCCACCGTCGTGTGCTGCTGCTCGGCGTCATTCCAGCGGCATCGCTCGTGCTGGCCTGGATGGCTTTGTGGGAGATTCCTGAAGGCGTGCTGTGGCAGGCGTCAGGACTGGCGTTGCTAGTGGCGCTTTACCTCGCCTCATGGGCAGCAGAGGGCAGCCGCGTGTGGCGTGATCTGCTGATCTCCTGCGCGGGGCTGGGCGGAGTCATGCTCATCTCTCGCATGCCCGCGTCACCGGGTTTTCGTTTCACACTCAGTCTGCTCGTGCTGGGGGTGATGGTGCTGTCGTTTCTGCGGCAGCTCGACATCCGCCTGGGACATCTACTGCCGAAGGAAATGACTGCGGCGTTGCTCTTCGCGCTCGGGGTCACCACCACCACGCGTTTCCTCGGCATGCCGGAGACTTTGCTCGCACCGGTGTTGGAATGTGGACTGCTGGCACTGCTGTTTGCCTGCAACCTGCACGGCATCTCCGCGCGTGAAAAAAATGACGCCACGGGCCACGCGGGGCTGGTGATGATCACGCTGTGTTTCACGCTCGCGCTGCTGTGGATGATCGAGCTAGGCACGCTGGAGCATGCGCTGCTCGGCCCGGCACGAGCCGCGCTCGGTGCCCTGGTGCTGCATGCGCTGGTGCAACGTGCCGGGAAGCGCGTCTCGGCGGAGGCACATCGAGTTCTATCCGATCTCGCGCTCATCGTGCCGCTGCCGCTTGCGTGGCTGTGAATTGCGCAAAACCTCCCGCCCAGCACGTTTAGCCCAGACCATGAAAAAACTCCTCTCTATTCTTCTTCTAGGCCTGTGGCTGCCTGTTTCGGCCCAGGACGCCCCAAAAGTGCTCTTCCAGCAGGGTGTGGACGCCTTTTTTGCCGCGAAGGCGAAGGAGTCCGTCGCCTCATTCGACAAGCTGATCGCCCTCGCGCCTGATTCAAAGCCGCAGCTCTGGCAGCGTGGACTCTCGCTCTACTACTCGGGTGATTTCAAAGGCGGGCGCGAGCAGTTCGAGGTGCATCAAACCGTGAACGGCAACGACGTGGAAAACGCCGCCTGGCATTTCCTCTGCATCGCCAAAGGCGAGAGCGTCGAGGCCGCGCGCAAGGTCTTCATCCCAATTGAGGGCGACAGCCGCATCCCGATGAGGCAGGTTCATGAGCTGTTTGCCGGCAAAGGCAGCGAGGAGGCCGTGCTGAAAGCCGCCGAGGAGGGCGAAGGCGAGCGCCTACGCAACCACCGCTGCTACGCCCACCTTTACCTCGGCCTCTACTTCGAGGCGACTGGTGATGACGTGAAAGCCAAAACCCACATGCTCAAGGCCGCCCAGGATTTCTCCATGGACCACTACATGGGCCGCGTGGCGCAGGTGCATGTGAAAATTCGCGGCTGGGACAAGTGACCGCCCTTATCACCTCACCGCACCACCGACCCACTCCGGCTGGCGTTTGGCGAGGCAGTCGGAGAGCCAGCGGACGAGGTCGGCGACGGAGTCGTGCTTTTTGCGCAGGGCGTTGAGCGCGGGCCAGTCGATGTTGTGACGAGGCGTTGGCAGGGTGATTTTTTGGATGCGCAGTAGATTTTGCACGGCCTCGAACTCGGCGGCGCTCATGGCGCGGATTTCTTTGGCGGAGGGGAGTTCATCGAGCTGCGTGAGCTGGATGCCGAGGCTGCTGATGCCGACGCCGAACTGATGGCCGAGGCTGCGCAGCGCATCGACGAGCGCCTCGTCGTTGAGGCCTTCGGCGATGACGATCTCGCTTTGCAGCGTCCAGCGGGTGGCGCTGAGGGCTTGGAAGAAGTCGGCGCTGAAGTTTTCGAGCGAGACACTGAGCTTCAACTGCACGCCGGTGATGCCGACCTCGGGGCCACCGAGGTGGCGGCGGAGATCGAGCATGGAGGCGTCGAAGCGCGGGGCGTCATCACTGCCGGCGTCGAGATCCCAGTCGGCGACGACGAGATCGGGGATGTCCCACTCGCCTTCCATGCTGGGAGCGCCGCTGCTGTTGCGGTTGAGGAGGAAGGGATAGCGCGAGCGCTGGAGGCTGAGGCGCTCGTAGATGGCGACCATGCGCAGGAAACGCGACCAGCACTGGTCGCTCTCGCCCTCCTCATCGAAGAGGCTGGGGCGCGTGACGCCGTTCAGCCCAGCGGTTTTTTTCTGCCGGCGGTAGTAGCCCTGGCCCTGATCCACCTTGGCGATGGGCGAGGTGGGATCGTAGCTGAGGATTGAGAAGTGATAGCGCAGCGTGGCATCGCTGTAGCCTTCGCCGAGGCGATGACGCACGAGACGAATGAGCTCGGTGCCCTTGATGGCCTCCGCAGGATCGTCCGGCAGGATTTCGGGGAGCAGGTGTCGCAGTTGTTCGCGCAGGTTCATCCGTATGTGTGTCACAGGATGCACGCGGGCGTGTGTGATGGTCAAGGTGGAAAACGCGAAGAGCCGAAGCGGAGAGCCTCCACCAACGCTGCTCGTCCTTGAACCATGCGTTGCGCCAACATGCAGCGCGTCCAAGCCGCTGCGGCGGGAATTTGATGGCTGCTCGAACGAGTCCATCGCGATCTTGCGCCGTGATCGCGGACGAAGACGAGCGCTGGAGTGCAAGACAGGGCCTTTCGAATTCGATTCTTTGCACCGCCATGAACCGCCGCACTTTCTTCCACCAAACGTCCGCGCTCGCCGCGATCTCCGCTTTGCCAAAACTCCGCGCTGCCGATGCCGCGCAGAAAAAGCTCAAGGTCGCCGTCGTGGCGCTGGGTCGTGGCATGGGGCATGTGCAGGCGCTGCTGAAGCTGCCGAACGTGGAGATCGCGTATCTGGCCGAAGTGGACCCCAAACGCCTCGAAAGCGGCCTCAAGGTCGTCAACGACACGCAGCAGGTGTCCTGCGTGGGAGTGAAGGACTTCCGCTCCATTCTCGATGACAAGACGCTCGACGCGGTCTTCATCGCCACGCCGAATTTCTGGCACACGCCCGCCGCGCTGCTGTGCATGCAGGCTGGAAAGCACGTCTATGTCGAAAAACCCGGCAGCCAGAATGCGCATGAGGCCGAGATGATCGTCGAAGCAGCCACGAAATACGACCGCGTGGTGCAGATGGGCAATCAGCGCCGCACCTGGATGAAGGAGGCGATTGAAGCGCTGCACGGCGGTGCCATCGGCACGGTGCGCTTTGGCCGCGGGTTCTACTACAACACTCGCAAATCCGTCGCCGTGAATGAAAAGCCTGCGCCTGCCGATCTGGACTTCAACCTCTGGCAGGGACCGGTGCCGAATGATGCAAAGCATGACATCCAAGGCATCGCCCACTACGACTGGCATTGGTTCTGGCATTGGGGCAACGGTGAACTCGGCAACAACGGCATTCACACGCTGGACATCCTGCGCTGGGGCCTGAAGGGCGATTATCCGCTGCGCACGACCTACAACGGTGGCCGCTACTTTTACGACGACGCGCAGGAAACGCCGGACACCGGCACGGCGGTCTATGATTTCGGCCACGCGGGCTGCGAGTGGGTGCAGAGCAGCAGCCATCCGCGTGCCGCAGAGAAGCCACTGGCAGAAGTCATGTTCTACGGCGACAACGGCACCATGGCCATCGCCCGCGATTCATGGATCAACTACGACCTGAAAGGCATCGAAGTCAGCAAGGGCAAAGGCGCTGGCGGTGGAGATCCCGCCCACATCGGCAACTTCCTCGACGCGATTCGTGGCGAGGCGAAGCTCAACAGCCCCATCGCCGAAGGCCAAAAGAGCACGATGATGTGCCACCTCGGCAATATGGCCTACCGCACCAACACCGTCGTGAAATGTGATCCTAAGACCGGCAAGATCCTCGACAACGCAGAGGCGCTGAAGCTCTGGGGCCGCGAAGGCGGCTACCGCAAGGGCTGGGACGTGAAGATTTGAGCCAAAGTGGTCCGCACAGTCCCCTGTGCGGCTTGTCGATGGGTGTTAGGTGAGCTACAAAAAGCTGCGCACACAGAAAGACGCGTTGGCATCATTCGGATGTTTTGTAGCGTTGCGGAGCGCCGCACAGGGGACTGTGCGGGTGATGGTATCCTGAGGTCCATACGTAAACCCTCGTATCTCCAAGATTTCCTGCAAAGGGAATCGCGGGTGCAGATGCA
>JAPLUL010000160.1:0-1692 GCA_026397635.1 Verrucomicrobiota bacterium
CGAGCAGATCGCATGGCGAAAGACACGCGCCCAGAAGACGACAAGGTCACTGACGTCTATCACATCGCTCTCAGCCGCGACCCGAATGCCACCGAGATGAAACTCGCGCAGGATCACGTCGCCAAAAAGACCGCAGGCAAGAAGGACCAAGAAGCCTTCAACGCGAAGAAAGAAGCCTTCGAAGACATCCTCTGGGCACTGCTGAACACGAAGGAATTCCTCTTCAATCATTGAGTCGTTTCTCAAGCCAGGCGCCAAGCCTCCCAGTTTAGAATCCCCGCCGACTATGTCCTCTTCCGCGCCATTGCGCCTTTGCGTGAGCTTGCTCTGCGTTGCTGGAGCTTCGCTAGCCCAGATCACCGCGCCATCACCCACGATCACCGCCGTCTCACCTCTCGGTGGCAAACCGGGCACCACCGTGGAGCTCACCTTCAAGGGCGCTGAACTCGATGGCGCAAAGTCCATCCTGCTCACCAGTCTTCGCGATGGCAAATCACGCAGCTATCCCGTCGAGCAAGTGCCCGCCAAGAAAGGCGTGCTCGCGGTAAAGCTCCCAGCGGATGCACCGACGGACATCTATGACATCCGGCTCATGGCCCGCTACGGCATTACGAACCCACGCGTGTTTCAAATCAGTGCCGCAGATGTCGTCGAGTCTCTGGGCACCAATTCCAAGTCAGACACGGCCTTGAAGGTGACGACCGACTCAGCCATACAGGGCACCTTCAAAGTCGCCGTGTCGCATTGGTTCAGCTTTGAGGGAAAAAAAGGCCAGCGTGTGCTCGGAGCCTTCATTGGCAGCGGCTTCGATGTCCGCACCTCCCTCGTCGGCAGTGTCTTTGATAAGGGTGGACGCGAACTCGCCCGGCTGCGCGATGGCATCCTCGATGTGAAACTCCCCGCCGATGGTGCCTACAAACTCAAGATCAACGACCTCATGTTCGGCGTTGGCGATGACTATGGCTACCGTCTCTCGATGACGACTGGGCCTGTCGTTTGGGCCGCAGGCAAAGAAGCCGTGTATGGCTGGAATTTGCCGGGCGGTCAACTCATGAACGGACTGCGTGTGAATCGCGGTCAGCCTCTGGAGTATCTCAAAGGCGATGCTGCCACTATCGCCAAGCTCATCGCCTCCAGCCCGACACAAGCCCTGCGCCTGCCTGATGAATCCGAAGCGCCCAGCGTGACGGCTGACAAGCCCACACCTCTTGTCGTCGGCCAGACCTTTGGTGGATGGTTCCCGGCGAATGGCATAGCACGTCAGTTTGATCTCACCTTCAAGAATGGCGACCGCTTCATCATCGAACTCGCCTCTCAGCAGCTCGGTTACTCCACCGATCCATCCTTGCTCATCGAGACCGTGAAAGGTGAAGCCATCACCCTTCAGGCAGACCTCGGTGATCCGGCGGCTACCGTGCCTGCACCAAGCGTTCGTATTACGCAGCTTGATCCAGTTTATGGCTATGAAGCTAAGGCCGATGGCGTCTTCCGCGTATCCGTCAGCGATCCCACAAATGCAGCCAATGGCCGTCGTCATCCTTATCAATTGCGCATCCGCAAAGCGAGCGAGGTCACAACGGAAGGAGCCATCGCCATCCATGCCAAGCTACCTCCCGTCGCAGCCGCCGGCCCATTTGATCTTCCCAGTGCCAATGTCTGGCGCAATAGCGTGGCCGCCCTGGAAGTCTTCAT
>JAPLUL010000113.1:0-10874 GCA_026397635.1 Verrucomicrobiota bacterium
GGATCAGCCAGCACGCGCGCAAACGAGTGCTCAAGCTCTCGCTACCGCGCAAAAAGCGCCCCTGGATGGACTCCATCTTTCGCCAAATAGTGGCCCGACCACCACCCTTCGCCTACTCCATTGCATAATCCGGGTTAAATCAAACGTAGCACCTTACAGTGTTTGGCACTTCCCCCGAGAAAACGAGGATCATCCGCATTTCGGGCAGAGGCCGTAAAATTCTAGCTCGTGGTAGAGCTTGCGGAAGCCGGATTGCTTCTCGATCTGTTTCTCCAGCGCCTCCACCGGGCAGGAGATGTCCAGCCGCTGGATGCGACCGCATTGCGTGCAGATGAGGTAGTCGTCGTGGTGCCCTGGTTGAACCAGAGTGTAGTAGGTGCTGCGGTCGTGGAGACCCAGTTGGCGAATGAAACCCAGTTCCTCCAGCTTGATGAGAACCCGGTAAACGGTGGCTTTGTCCGCTCCGCTCGTGAGCTGCGGCGAATCTGCGATGTCTGCCAGCGAGAGCGGCTGATGCGCATGCACGAGGATGGAAAGGATGTTCTCCAGGGCTTTGGTGCGCCGCAATCCCGCCTCACGCGCACGTTCCAGGAGCGCGGTGGAAAGCTGCTGGGCAGAGTCCGCGTCGTGGTGGCGGCAGGTGGCGGAATGGTGATGGTGAAGCATCAGTTGGATGGCAGGTGGGCTTTCTTCTGCTTGAATAGCCACTCGTGCAAGTCACTGCGCGGGTAAACGACCCCGGTGATGCCATGGCCCTCACCCGCAAGCTCGGAGTAGTTGATGAGTTCTCCTCCGGCTTTCTTCACCGCCTCCACCATGGTGCGTGAGCGTTCGACGGGCACCATGTCGTCTTGGTCGCCGTGGAAAACCCAGAAGGGGATGTTCTTCAAAATCTCCGCGTTTTTGGCATCCCCTCCACCGCATAACGGCACGGCGGCGGCGAAGACCTGCGGGTATTTAGCCGCGATATACCAGGTGCCAGAGCCTCCCATCGAAGAACCCGTCAGGTAAATCCGCGTGTCATCAATCGGCAGGTGATCCGCCACGTCAGCAATTAGCGCCAGCAGTTTGTCCGCCAATTCGTTCTTCCACCCGATGTCACGTGAGGGACACTGCGGTGCCAGCATGAAACACGGCCCCTGCTTTTGGTGGGCCTCGTCCACCCACAGCTTGGGTGCGCCTCCCATCTGCGCCTCATTGTCATCGCCGCTCTGTCCTGCACCGTGCAGCCAGATGACCAGCGGGTAGCGTTCGGTGGCCTCAAATTTAGGATTGCCCCAAATCTGGTAGTTCATGCCCTGCTTGGAGACGCCTTTGGTGAACTGGCCGGTGATCTTGGCTGCATAAGCGCCATCCTTGAGTCCGGCATCACGCCGTTTCTCACGCAGGAGGCTGTGAATGTAATCTTGATCCTCTTTGGAGAGCCGGTCCAAAGGCAGACGGAACTGGTTAAAATCACTCCTGCGGCGAATTTTCACCTCTTTGTCGGAGAACTCGATCAAATCCCCCTGAAACTTCGATTTTCCATCGCTCGAGGTCCAATCCCGGGTCGGGTTGGCTGCCTGGGCGCTGGAGATCAGCAACCCTGTGGCGAGGAGGCGAAGAATGACATTCATGCCTGCATGCTAAACCCCGGTCACGCTTGCGGGCAAGGATTTTGATCTCCATCGGACTCAGGGCGTGATTCGAGCGCCGTCCTTTTTCATCTCCTCCACGAGTTTCTTCGAGTTGTCGTCGATGGGGTTGCCTTCGATGAAGATTTGGCAATAAGGTGCCCATTCACGCGCACCATCGTTGTCCTTCTTCCACATGCGGTGCAGCGGGGTGAGATTGGTGATTTGGTTTCCCTCTAAAAATAGGAACTGCAACTCCGTCAGGGGCTCCAGTGCCGAGATGTCTGTTATGCCATTGCCCTTGAGGGATAGCATGGACAGCCACTTCATGCTGCCGATGCCTTGCAGAGTGGTCACTTGATTTCCTTCAAGGTAAAGTGTCCACACCTTCGGCAGCTTGAATAGCGGTGTCGCGTCCTTGATCCGGTTTCCGGCCAGATAGAGAGAGGTCAGCGCCTGGATGCCGCCGAGGGCAGAAACATCCGTCACTTGGTTGCCGGTCAGCTCGATGTATTGCAGCGCCTTGCAGGTTGCCAGAGGCGTGAGGTCGCTGATTTGATTGTGAGACACATCCAGGAATTGCAGCCGCTCCAAGCCTTTGATCGGCCCCAGATTCGTGATCTGGTTGTCTGGCAGTGTCAGCGAGGCCAGCGCGACGCATTTTTCCAAGCCTGTGAGGTTTTGAATGCCCGCCTTCTTGCCCTCAATGATCGAAACCGTGGCGACATCCTCAGCCGTCAGCGGCTCCTGGTTGTCGCGCTTGGCGAAGACCTGCTTCCGCACTGCTGCTTCGAGGGCCTTGTCAGTAAAAATGGCGACTGGCTTTGGTGGTGGTGGTTTGGCGGCCACGGCAGGCGCGGCGGGCGCTGCCTTGGCGGCTGCTGTCGCAGGTTTGGCCGGAGGCGTGGCTGGTTTGGTGGCGGTAGGCGCGGGTGTCGGTGTTGCAGGTTTGGCCGGAGTTGCAGTTGGCTTTGCTTCTGCTTTTGCCTGAGGAGTGGCTGGAGCGGGCTTGGCATCTGGCTTGGGCGCCGCAGCAGGTGCCGGTGGCGGAGTGGCGGTCTTTGTCGGAGCAGCCGCAGGCTTCGCCTCTTGGGCGTGGATGCTGAGGGCGAGCAACGCGGCTAGGATGAGGCAGGGTTTCATGATGAGCGAATGTTACGGCCATCATACGCAGAACGCAGGTTGCATGTTTAGCAAAAATCGACTCTCTCTTGCCGCATGGTCAACGTCATCGTCATCCTCGAAATCGAAACGCAGAAAATCGACGAGTTCCTCGCCGTCATCCTCGAAAACGCCGCTGCCTCACGCTTGGAGCCCGGCTGCTTGCGCTTTGAAGTCAGCCGTGATGCGAACCAGCCCAATCTTTTTGCCCTCAGCGAAAGTTACCATGACGTGGCCGCCATGGAGGCACATTACACCACTCCCCACGTCGCAAAATGGCGTGAGAAATCACCGGCCTTTGTTCTCAAGCGCTGGGCTGTGAAGGGGCCGGTGCTCTGATCCTGAAGGTTCGGGCGGAAATTGTGCTTTTCGCATGCCGTGCCGGAGTGCTACACCAGCGCCATGCTTATCCGCTGGTTCTTCCTCTCTCTGATCCTGTTACAGCAGACTGTTTTCGCCGCGCCAGAGGACTATTTTGGCATTCGCGTCATTGACGAGGCCACAGGACGCGGGGTGCCGCTGGTCACGCTAAAAACGACCAACCACATCGCGCACACCACAGATAGTGCGGGCTGGATCGCCTTCAATGAGCCGGGTTTGATGAAGTTGCCGGTCTATTTCAGTGTCGAAGGGCCGGGCTATGCGCTGCCGAAGGACGGCTTTGGCTTTTCGGGGGTGAAACTAACGCCACTGGCCGGAAAAACAGCGGAGATCAAAGTGCTGCGAACAAACATCGCCGAGCGTCTGTGCCGACTCACAGGGCAGGGGATTTACCGCGACAGCACCTTGCTGGGACAAGAGGGGCCGCTGCCGCGCCCGAACCTCTTCGCAGATGTGATGGGACTGGACTCTGTGCAGGTCGTGCCATGGAAAGGGCGTTATTTTTGGATCTTCGGCGACACCCAACGTCCGAACTATCCGTTGGGCAATTTTCACTCCACCGCCGCATGGAGTGACCCGCCGGACAAAGGTGGACTCGATCCCGAGCATGGCATCCACTTTGAATATGTGACCGGCGATGGCGGAGCTGTCGCCCAAATGCTGCCGGTGGCTGAGCCTGGCGCCGTCTGGCTCTTCGGCATGCTGACGGTGATGGATGCCGGGCAGAAAGAGCATCTTCTCGCGCACTACTCACGCTGGCGTGATCTCGGCAAACGCCTTGAGCACGGCTTGGCTGAGTATGACGAGACGGAGGAGCGTTTCCGCCGCATTGCTGTGCTGGGAGACGAGTTTGAGTGGCAGCACCCACGCCACCATGCCGTGCGGGCGAAAGGCTTGGATGGGGACTGGATCTATTTCTCCGCTCCCTTCTGTCAGACGCGGGTAAAGGCAGACTACGACTCCGTACAAAACACCTCGGCTTACGAGTCGCTGGCGTGGTCGCCAGAGCACGGTGATTACCTCTGGCAGAAAGCGCTCCCGCCCACGACGCAGAAGGAAGAGGCCAAACTCATTCAGGAGAACAAAATGCCGAAGGAAAAGGCCCGCATGCAGGTGGTCGATGCGCACGCGGGAAAACCGGTGAGCCTGCATGCCGGCAGCGTACACTGGAACAAGCATCGCGGGCGCTGGGTCATGATCGCCGTGCAGGAAAGCGGTGATGTCTCGTATCTCGGCGAGGTCTGGTATCTGGAGGCCAAACAGATCGAGGGTCCGTGGCGCAAGGCGGTGAAGATCGCCTCGCACCCAAAGTACAGCTTCTACAATCCGAGCCATCATGACTTCTTCGACCAGTTCGACGGCCGCGTGATCTTTTTTCAGGGCACTTACGCCGAGACCTTCTCTGGCAATCCCGTCGCTACGCCGCGCTACGACTACAACCAGCTTATGTACCGTCTCGATCTCGATGACCAGCGCCTGCAGGCAGTGCGCGAGGAGTAGCTGCTCTCTCAGCCAACGTATTGAGTGATGAAAACCTCATTCCCCTCGGCATCACGGAAGACGCCGAGCAGGATCGGCTCTCCTTCACGCTGTTGCGGCGATTGCAGGATCGTGGCACCACCCTGGGCGATCTTTTCTACCATCACCAGCACGTCCTCATATTGAAAGCTTAGCCCGGTGGCATTGCGTGAGCCATCATGGCCGCCGTGCAGCGCGATGATCGCATCGCCGTGACGCAGCTCGGTCCAGAAGTCGCTCACGAAGATCTCATCCAGGCCGATCACATCGCGGTAAAAAGTCACGGCGCGTTTCATGTCCGCAGCCATGAGCATGATCTTCACTTTTTCAGGTTTCATCGGCGCGAATTAGGATCATTTGCGCCGCTTTGCAATGCACGCCTGCTGCCGGGCTTGGCCCCACGCTGTTTCACGATACAATGATCCGCATGTTGAAAAACATTCTCATACTTCTGCTCGCCTCTGCTCTGGCAGCTCTTACGCTGATGCGTTCTAGCGTTGAGCCGCTTCAAATGGTGGTGCCTCCATCGGTTCCCGCACCGGTCATACCCGAAGCACCGCATCCGATCACGACGCTGCTGAAAGAAGCTCGAGCCAGCACCGCGCTAGCGGGTGCTGCGATTGGCTTCTGCCTCATGAATGCCGAAGGAGAAGCCGTGCTCGCTGAGGACGCGGAAACCGCCTTCATTCCCGCTTCCAGTCTCAAAACGCTCACCACCGCCACCGCGCTCGAAATCCTCGGCCCGGACTTCCGTTTCACCACCGAGTTGAAATCCGCCGCACCGATCAAAGACGGCGTCATCCAGGGGGATCTCGTTCTCGTCGGCGGTGGTGATCCGATGCTCGCAATCGAGGATTTGAAGGCATGGGCCGCTGATTTGAAGCTGCATGGGCTTGTTCGTGTCACGGGCGGCATCCGCGTGGATGGCAGCCTGTTTCGCGGTAGTCTCTATGGCGACTTTTGGAACTGGGGAGACATCGGCAACGGCTACGGCAGCGGCGTTGCGGGTCTGAACCTCAATCACAACCGCTACACCCTCGTGTTTTGTGCTGGAGCCGCCTTGGGATCTCCCGCCTCAATCCTCGGCACCGAGGTGGAAATCCCCGGCGTGGCCTGGAACAACGAGGTGACGACCGCTGCGCCTGATTCTGGGGATGGCGTGGTCATTCATGGCGGTGAAACCACCTCGTTGATCCACCTGCGTGGCACCGTGCCGCTGGGCGCTGCCAAATTTCAAGTCAACGGCGCGGTGCCTGATCCCGCAGGCTTTGCCGTGCATCAGTTTCGCCGCGCTTTGCAGGAAGTCGGCATTCAACTCGGTACAGGCAGCGCCAGCATGGCTCCGCCGGCGCATTCGCTGCTGCAACACACCTCGCCTCCGCTCATCGAGATCATCACCAGCATCCACGCCAGTTCAGACAATCACGAAACCGAGTGCGTCTTCCGCATGCTGGGCGTGAAGGCCGCCAAACCACCCGCCGAGGTCATTCGTGAGCACTGGAAGGCCCGCGGACTCGAATTCACCGGCCTGCGCATGGAAGACGGCTGCGGCCTCGCCCGCGCTGACTTCATTCGCCCGCTTGATCTCGCTCGCCTGCAGCTTCTTGCCGGTCAAGGTCCGCAGGGAGCTGCCTACAAAGCCTCGTTGCTTTCCAAAGATGGTTTGAGATGGAAAGGCGGCGCAATGTCCGGCGTGCGCACCTTCACCGGCTATGTCACGAGCCAATCGGGCGTGGAATCCTGCTTCGCCTTCATGGTCAATCACTACACCGATGGCAAAGCGGTGTCAGAGCTGAGCCAGCGAGTGATGGATGCGCTGCTGGGGCTGGAAGCAGGTCAAGAGGTCAAGTAGTCAAGGATTCGTCAAGAGTCGTGCGCAGAGCCGCTCCTGGCCTTCTTGACCTCTTGACGCGCAGCCCTTGACCACTGCTTGCCCCCACAGGCCTACTTCAACTCCTGAATGCGCAGATTCCGGAACTTGTACGTCTGCCCCTTCTCACCGTGATGCTGG
This sequence comes from Verrucomicrobiota bacterium, assembly GCA_026397635.1. Taxonomy (GTDB): domain Bacteria; phylum Verrucomicrobiota; class Verrucomicrobiia; order Verrucomicrobiales; family Verrucomicrobiaceae; genus Prosthecobacter. Next base: position 6,685 of record JAPLUL010000113.1, read on the forward strand.
ATGGCGATCACGCCACTGGCGTCCTTGTCATCCTTCACGTCAGTCGTCAGCACGCCGTTCACGAAGATTTTCAAGCTCTTGCCTCGGCACTCGATCCGGTAGGTGTTCCAGTCGTTGCGCTTGAAACAGTCGCCCGCACGAGCGCGGAAGGCGGCCTCGCTTTCCGCCTTGCCCTTGATCGGGCTGGCGAACCACATGCGGCGGCCTTCGTCATACAAACCACCGCTCCACTTGCGCTTCGCATCGCCATCCACCTCAGCCTGATAGCCGAAGACCTTGTTCTTCTCCACATGCGCCCGGAACATGAAGCCGCTGTTCGCTTGGCCTTGCGGCAGCAGGATGTCGCCTTCAAAGATAAAGTCGCCATAGGTCTTCTCCGTCACCACGAAAAACTTCTTGTCGCCCGTGAGATGAACTTCGCCGTCCACGACCTCGATCTGGCCCCACTCATACGGATTCTTCCAACCAGTCATCGTTTTACCGTCAAACAAGGTCACCCATTCTTCCGCAAAGGCAGGAATCGAGACAGCAAGGGCGAGAGCGGCGAGAAGGAAATGCTTTTTCATGGTGGAAGGTTGATCAAAGCCGCCCGGCCTCGCAAAACAAGCTCAATCCTGCGCGGCCCGCCACACGCCTTCCGTCATCACGATTTTCGGTGCCTCTGGAATCCCGCGTTCGTTCTGCTGATACTGCGTTACCAGCAGATCCACCGCCGCCGTACCTAGAACGCCTGCCTGCTGATCGATGCCGCCCACCTGCGGGAAATCTGAGTGCCACGCTAGGGTCACCAGCATCGGTCGTTTCGACTCCGGCAACGTCTTGAGCCACTCCATGACCACATGCCCGCCGTCGATCACCACCTCCGGCTTTTCTTTCCGCACCCAAGCCAGGAAATCCGCCCGCGACGGTGTCTTCTGCAGCGCCAGCAGCCCGCCGGGCTTCACCAGCGGGTGATGCGCCAGAAAGCTGGCCGACCAAGCACGGAACATCCGTTCATTGATCGTGCTGCCGCAATAGAAGCCGATGCGCTTGCGCCCCTGCTTCTACAGCATCCGCAGCGCCGTCATCATGCCCAGGAAGTGATGATGATGCACGCGGTGCAGTTGCGGCCGCGCGTAACCAAGGCCGATCACCACGCTGCTGAATTTCTCCCATGCCATCGAGACATGCCCACGACTGCGTGAGATCAGTGGCGAGAGAATGAATCCAGGAATGCCGCGTGCTTCCAGGATGCTCGAAAGCCGCCGCGCCGTCATGCCGCGTGCCGCGAGGTGGAATTCTTCGAGCTGGAAGCCGAGCTTCTTCGCCTGCCTATGCGCACCGAGGACGAGCTGCTGCGACCACGACGACCGCGCGATCTCCTCCGCCTCACGCTCGGCCCAAATGAAGGCCAGCGTGCGGGGCGCTGCCGTTTGGCGCACGCGCCGCATGTGCGTCATCAGCTTTGCGATCTCCGGGTCCGGCCGGTAGCCTAGCTTCTCCGCCATCGCCGCGATCTTTCCCCGCAGCTTCTCCCCCACATGCCGCTCCCCGCGCAGCGCACGGGAGACCGTTATCTTCGAGACACCCAGCTCACGGGCGATGTCATTCAGGGTGGGGCGGGGCATGGTCCCCACCATACCCATCAACACCCCCGCAGCGCAATCCTCTCCACGCCCCCACCGTAGAGGCAGGCGTCAGCCTACCTCGGCGTGCTAACGCCCGCCGCTACCGTGCCCGCCCCCGCCGTCGGCATTCCCGGCGGAAAAACCCGCCGCCAGACCGCCTCCACTGCCAGCTTCCAAGGAAAAAGCCCTTTCACGGATGAATCTGCAGGCCTGACGGACGAAGTTCCAGTCATCACGGACGAGTCTGCATGCCTGACGGATGAAGTTGCAGTCATCACGGACGAGTCTGCATGCCTGACGGATGAAGTTGCAGGCATCACGGACGAGTCTGCATGCATGACGGATGAAGTTGCAGGCATCACAGACGAGTCTGCATGCCTGACGGGCGAAGTTGCAGTCATCACGGACGAGTTTGCAGGCATGACGGATGAAGTTGCAGGCATCACGGATGAATCTGCATGCCTGACGGGCGAAGTTGCAGGCATCACGGACGAGTTTGCATGCCTGACGGACGAAGTTGCAGTCATCACGGACGAGTTTGCATGCCTGACGGCTGAAGTTGCAGTCATCACGGATGAGTTTGCATGCCTGACGGATGAAGTTGCAGGCATCACGGACGAGTTTGCATGCCTGCAAAAGGAGCCGTGAAACCGCCAAACCCCGCCCGCAGCTCCACTTTCCGCCCCCGTCGGGCCGCCACCTCCGTCAGCCTCCATCCTTTTTCCCGCAGGAATCCTCCTCCACGCCACCGCGACCTCCCGGCGGGAAAAAAGAAGCCTGCTCCAGCTCGGCTCCGAATCGAAATCTTCCGTTGTCAGGACACTGAAAACCGGCGCTTCGTCGCCAAGCTGCACAGCTATTTCACGAAGACGATGAATGGCCGAGAGCGGGCCCGGTGGATCGTGCCATCCCCCTTCTTTGTTTCTTCCGACATGGCCCTGCCCGTGCAGATGGCCGATGTGGTTATCTACTGCATCAACTGGGGATTCCGTCACGCTGGGGCTGGGATGGATGCGCCGGTGAGGCAGGACATCGCGGAACGTTTTGCAGCGAGGATCGAGCGTCTGAGATGGCGCGGCTCTGGCTACGATGGTTTCCGCATCTTTCCCAGCTTTGGCATCGTTTGTGTGCCCGATCTTTTCACCCGCAGGGAATAAAAAAGGAGACAATGCTTTTGAAGCCCCCGCTCCGTTTAAGGAAAAGGTTCTTCTTGGCCGAGTCTCCGCAAGCAGTGAACCACGCCGAAACCAAGCATTCCACCTTAAATTTCACTTTCTTCCAGGTCCCACGCCTACACCGAAGATCAGCTCGTCGAGCAGCCCGCCATCGGGTTGTTTGAGGAACTTGGCTGGGAGACGGTGTCGGCAGCGGAGGAAACTTTTGGTGTCAGCGGCACGCTGGGACGGATGGTGAAGACCGAAGCGGTGCTGAGCGGAAGAATGCGGGTGGCTTTGGAGAAACTGAATCCCACGCTGCCACCGGAGGCCATCACCTCGGCGATGGATGAGCTCACGAAAAGCCGCTCGGCGATGAGTCCAGCAGCGGCGAACCGGGAGGTGCATGAGCTTTTGAAGCAGGGCATTCGTGTCGTCGTAGCCGACACTGAACCCTCACCCCCGCCCTCTCCCAAAGGGCGAGGGGGACAGAGAATCGAGCGGGTGCGGGTGATCGACTGGGAGAACCCGGAGGCGAATGATTTCCTGCTGGTGAGCCAGATGTCCATCCAGGGGCCGCTTTACCTGCGGCGGCCGGATTTGATCGGCTTCGTCAACGGGCTGCCGCTGGTGGTGGTGGAACTCAAGATGCCGGGTGTGCGGAGCACGCCATGGCGTGATCGACCTGAGCAAGATCAACTTCGAAGCGCTGGCGAAGAAGTTCAAAGAGTCGAAGCAGAAGAACCTCGACATCGAGAAGCTGAAAGCCGCCATCCGCGCCACGCTGGACAAGATCGTCCACATGCACCGCGCCCTGCGGACGGACTACCAGCAGAAGTTCGAGGAATTGATCTCCAGCTACAACGCAGGCAGCCGGAACATCGACGAACTCTTCGAGGAACTTCTGAACCTCAGCCGTGAACTCAGCGAGGAGCAGACCCGTCATGTCCGCGAGAACCTGCTGCCCGATGAACTGGTCATCTTCGACATCCTCACCCGTCCCGCACCCGACCTCAGCGACGCCGAGCGTGACGAGGTCAAGAAAGTAGCGAAACAACTGCTCGCCAAGGTGCAGGGTCTGCTCGCCCTCGACTGGCAAAAGCGCGCCGGACCTCGTGCTCAAGTCAAAGGAGCCATCTCCGACGCCCTCGATGACGGTCTGCCCCGAGCCTATGACAAGCCGCTCTACGAAGCGAAGGTGGAAGCCGTGTTTGAGCACTTCTACGAGACAGCGGCGTGACAAGTCTCGCAGATGTCAGGAAAAGGCCACATCCACACTTGAGCGCTCAGCTTGTTGCCTCAAAAGTAAATGACACCGGGGAGGGCGCGGGAGGAAGGGATCGTTGCCTCAGAAGTGATGACACCGAGGGTTAGGCGTTCAGTGTTGCTGCTGCGTGCACGCAATGCAAGGAGCCCGTAGGGCGACTGG
>JAPLUL010000210.1:0-20460 GCA_026397635.1 Verrucomicrobiota bacterium
GTGTCATGCGTGTCGCCCTTTTGCACTACACCCTTCCGCCCGTTATCGGCGGCGTGGAGCGTGTGGTGCGCGATCAGGCATCGACGCTGAAGAAGGCCATCATTGAACCGGCGAAGCGGGTGAACGTGCGGGTTTGATGGATTGCACAGGAGCGCGGACGCCCTCGTCCGCCTTGGCATCGAAATGATTGCGGACGGGGGCGTCCGCGCTCCTGTGCGTGTCATGCGTGTCGCCCTTTTGCACTACACCCTTCCGCCCGTTATCGGCGGCGTGGAACGTGTGGTGCGCGATCAGGCATCGGCGTTGCGCTCGCTCGGCCATGAGGTCATGCTCTTTGACCGGAGCGCGGATGCCCACATCCGCTTTCGAGATTGGTTAGAGGAGCGCGGACGCCCTCGTCCGCATTCGTTCAAAGCGGATGAGGGCATCCGCACTCCGGGGTTCTTGGCGGACGAGGGCGTCCGCACTCCTTTCCAGCGGGTGCAGCGCTGGATCGAGCAAGACGATCACCATCCCTACTTCGAACCGACGAAGGAAATCACGCGGCATCGCCACCTGCTGCCGCACTGGCAGCAGGCCGGAAAGCTGATCTTCGTGACTTGGCGCTTAGGCGATGCCTTGCCACAGGAAAAACTCGCTGAGCTTCGCGAGCTAAAGCTTCAGTGGGAGATGAACCATCCGAAGCCGTGGTCTGAAGCCGAGGAACTAGAGCGTCACGCCCTCTTTGATGCCCAGGTCGAAGCCTGGCTCAACGCTGGCATGGGAAGCTGCGTGCTGGAACAGCCGGCGGTCCGCCAGGGCTTGATCGACACGCTGCATCATGCCGACGGGAAGGACTACGACCTGCTGAGCTATGTGATCATGCCGAATCATGTGCATCTGCTGTTCCGGTTGCGAGCCGGAGCGGAGCTTGAGGAGGTGATCAAGGCGTGGAAGAGCGTGTCTTCGCGAAGGATTGCCAAAGTCACGGGAAAGAAGGGTGAGTGGTGGCAGGAGGGCTACCGGGACCGGTTGATTCGCGGGCAGGAGCATCTGGAGAATGTGCTGCATTATATTCGGGTGAATCCGGCGGAGGCGAACTTGAAAGAGGGGGCTTTCGAGTGGTGGGAGTGCGGACGCCCTCGTCCGCATTCGTTCAGAGCGGATGAGGGCATCCGCACTCCGGGGGTGGTCATCGTCCACAATGTCTTCACGATGCCTTTTGATCTCGAATGGACGCGGGAACTCCTCGAACTCACCCGCACACGGCCAGACATCCGCTGGATCAACTGGGTCCACGACGTGCGCTGGGCTGAACAGGTGCCGCAGGCGGTGCAGGTGGCCGTTTCGGAGCATCGGCGGCTCGAATACGCGAAAGTGACCCAGGAGCCGATTCACGTCATTCCCAACGGCGTGGATGCGGCGGCGGTTTTAGGCCTGACGGAGCGTGTTTCGGCACTGAAACTCGAACACGCGGGTCTCGTGCTGCTCCAGCCCACACGCTTCGTGCGACGCAAGAACATCGAACTCGGGCTGCGGGTGCTCGCGGCACTGCCAGAGGCGGTTTACGTCGTCACGGCGGCTCCAGACCCACATCAGAGTGATGGAATGGTCTATTTCGCGGAACTCGTCGCGCTCGCCGAGTCACTCGGTGTGCGAGATCAAGTGCAGTTTCTCGGTGAATCGGGAACTTTGAGCGATGATGATGTGCGCAGCCTTTACCAGATGGCGGACACGTTGTTTTTCCCCAGCACACAGGAAGGTTATGGGCTGCCACTGATCGAAGCGGCGCTGCATGGCGTGCCGGTCGTGTGCTCGGACATCCCGGCGCATCGTGAAGTGGCGATAAGCGCCACGTTTTTCAGCCTGGAAGAGCCAGCCGAGCTGATCGCAGCGAAAATTCGTGAGAATACCGCCGTGCAGGCCCGCCAGGAGCGCCGGGGAGTCATGCGGCGGTTGTCCTGGGAGAGAATCGTCCGGGAGCGGCTGGAACCGTTGCTTTTGGGTGCGAGCACGCCATGAGTGACCGGGATGACCCGACATTCGAACAAGTCCGAAATCCAGGCCGCCATCCAGGCCCGGCATCAAAACATCTTCGCCTTCCTCGGCGCGCATGATGTGGGAGGCGGGAAGCAAGTGGTGCGCACGATCCAGCCCTACGCGGCCGCGGTGGATGTCATCGTGAACGGCCAGCGCTACGAAGCGCCAAAACTGCATGAAGACGGCTACTATGAAGCGGTGACGCCCACCGGCCTGTATGAGATCGACATCACCGACCCCGAGGGGCTGACGCAGCGATTGGTCGATCCGTATTCGTTTGGCCTGCTGTTGGGCGAACAGGATGTGCATTTCTTCCGTGAAGGCTCACACCAGCGCCTGTGGGAGATGCTGGGAGCGCGAATGAAGACCGTGGATGGCGTGGAAGGCTGCCAGTTCGCTGTCTGGGCACCGAATGCGCAGCGCGTGTCGGTGATTGGAGACTGGAACCGCTGGGACGGCCGCGTGCATGTGATGCGCCACCGGATTGAGGCCGGGGTGTGGGAGATTTTCATCCCAGGCCTGCCAGAGAACTCGCACTACAAGTTTGAGCTGATCGACGTGCATGGTCACATGCGCGTGAAGAGCGATCCCATGGCGAACTACGGCCAAAATGGGGCACAAACGGCCAGCCTGATCTTTGACATGGAGCGCTACGGCTGGGCGGACGCGGAATGGATGCAGCGCCGCTCCGCGAACAATCTGTATCACTCCCCCATGAGCATCTACGAGGTGCATCCCGGCTCCTGGAAGCGAAACGTGAACGATGGCGGTCGCTGGCTGACGTATCGCGAACTGGCGGATGATTTGATCCCGTATGTGCAAGATCTTGGCTTCACGCACATTGAGCTCATGGGCATCGCGGAGCATCCGTTTGACGGCTCCTGGGGCTATCAGGTGACCGGCTACTACGCGCCGACCAGCCGCTTTGGGAATCCGGACGAGTTTCGTGAGTTTGTGGACCGCTGCCATCAAAACGGCATTGGCGTCATCCTCGATTGGGTGCCCGGCCATTTCCCCAAAGATGAACATGGCCTCGCCAAGTTCGACGGCACCGCCTTGTATGAACACGAAGACCCGCGTCTCGGCGAGCACATGGACTGGGGCACGCTGATCTTCAATTACGGACGCAACGAGGTGAAGAACTTCCTCGTCAGCAACGCGCTTTACTGGCTGGAGCAGTTCCACATCGACGGCCTGCGGGTGGATGCGGTGGCGTCGATGCTTTACCTCGATTACTCGCGCAAGGCGGGCGAGTGGGTGCCGAATCACCTCGGCGGGCGGGAAAACCTCGCGGCCATCGCTTTCATGCGGGATCTCAACCAGGTGTGCTACAAGCTGCATCCCGGCACCACGATCATCGCCGAAGAAAGCACCGCTTGGCCGGGGGTTTCACGTCCGGTGAGCAGCGGCGGCCTTGGATTCGGCTTCAAATGGAACATGGGCTGGATGAACGACAGCCTGCATTACATGGCCGAGGATCCCGTGCATCGGAAGTATCATCATGGTGAGGCCACGTTCTCCATGATTTACGCCTACGACGAGAATTTCATCCTCGTGCTTAGCCACGACGAGGTGGTGCATGGCAAAGGCAGCCTCATCAACAAGATGCCGGGCGACCGCTGGCAGAAGTTCGCGAACCTGCGCATGTTCCTGGCGTGGATGTGGATGCACCCTGGCAAAAAACTGCTCTTCATGGGCTGCGAGTTCGGCCAGTGGAACGAATGGAAGCACGACGCCAGCCTCGACTGGCATCTTTTCCTGGGAGAGGAGCACAGCGGCCTGCAAAAACTCGTCAAGGACCTCAATCACCTCTACATCACACGTCCCTCGCTCCACACCAAGGACCACGAGGCAGGCGGTTTCTCATGGCTGGATGCCAACGATGCAGAAAACAGCATCTTCGCCTTTGCCCGCAGTTCTACCGATGGCGACAAGGTTTATGTGCTCGTCAACGCGACGCCCGTGCCGCGCCATGGCTATCGGGTGGGGGTAGGCGACGCAGGAAGCTACCGTGAGCTGCTGAATTCAGACGCGGCCAACTACGCCGGTTCAGGCGTGAGCGCTGGAGCAGGCTTCCAAGCGCAGCAGACGCCATGGCAGGGCCAGCCTTGGAGCGTGGTCGTTGATTTGCCGCCGCTAGGCGTGCTGGTAGTGGGAAGGTGATGCCCTTGGATAGATTCAGCAAGATGGGAAGGCTCGCGCAATAGCGGCGGGGCTGGGAGCGTTCATGCTGTCCCTATGAAATTACTCACCCTCGCCACCACCCTACTCGCCACGGCCGCGCTTTGCGCTGCGGACGCCCCCAAGTCGCTTTATGACATCCCGTTGAAGAACATCGAGGGCAAGGACACCTCCCTGAAGGATTACCAGGGCAAGGTGATGCTCATCGTGAACGTGGCTTCCAAATGCGGCAAGACCCCGCAGTACACCCAACTTGAAGCGCTCAATCAGGAGTTCCAGAAGGACGGACTGGCCGTGCTGGGCTTTCCCTGCAATGATTTTGGCAAGCAGGAGCCAGGAACCAACGAGGAGATCAAAGAATTCTGCTCCGTGAAGTACAAAGTGACCTTCCCGATGTTCGACAAGGTTGTCGTCAAAGGCCCGGAACAGCATCCGCTCTATCAGGTGCTCAGCGGCCCGCAGTCGCCGTTCCCCGGCGATGTGAAGTGGAACTTCGGCAAATTCCTCGTCAGCCGTGACGGCAAGATTTTGAAGCGCTTCGAGCCGGGCGTGAAACCTGACGCTCCAGAAGTGGTGGACGCCATCAAGGCGGCCCTTGCAGCGAAGTAACCGTTCTCAGAGGTTCAAAACAAAGCGGCGATGGCTCTAGGGAGTCATCGCCGCTTTTTTGCGCCCAAGGTGAAGACTCAGGTCGAAGTGCCCCTTGCTTTGGGAGTCTGATTGCCGCTTGGGGGCGGCGCTGGGGCTCTGGGCGGGTTTGCGCCTTCAGGGCGGACCTCAATGCGCGCACCATCCATCATGCGCAGCTTGTCGCGAAACTCTTCCGGCACGGCTTTGCGGTCTTCCTCCGTGTTGACTGGCCAACTCTGCTCCTGGCCGCCTTTTGGACGCACGGAGAAGGTAGTTTTGCCGTCTTCGCGCTTGATGGTGTACTCACCGGCATCATCGCGACGGGTCACGTTCATCGCCTCGTGGGACTCGCTAAAGCTGAAGCGCTGGGTGTTGCCGTCTTGAGGGCTGGGGCCGGACCGGTGCTCCGTGTTTTCCCGCCGCAGATGGTCTGGCATGTTGAACATCGGTGCCTGGGGCATGGGCGTGCGTTGATCTCCCTGCATCCAATTTTGCAGGCGCTCCTGGTATTCGCGCATCTCGTTTTGGAAGCGCTCCATCTGCTCGCGCTGCTCCCCGCCCATGTCACGCATGCCGCGCCGCATCTGCTCCATCTCGCGCCCGTCAAAAGGCATGCCCGGCTGCGGCCAACCACCGAAACCGTAAGGTTGGCGGCGCTCGTTCGCAGCCACCATGCGCTCGCCAAGCGTGATGGGCACCTGTGTTTCTTTGCCGCCGGTAACGACGGTGAGCTGGGCGATCTCGCCCTTTTTCTTGGAGCGCACCAGCGCCATGAGTTGCTCCATGTTCACCAACCGCTGGTCTTCGAACTTCACGAGGACATCATGCGTCTTCAATCCAGCTGCCTTGGCGGGTGATTCCGGCATCACCTCATCCACCATGAGGCCAAAACCTTCCGGCAAGGAGAATTGGGAGCGCAGTTCGGCGGGCACCTCACGCGTGAGGACGCCGATGTAGGCCACGGGCTTCTGCTCCTCAGCAGGTGCGTTGGGCTTGCGTGTTGGTTGTGGTGAGCGGGGCGTCTGTTCTCCAGGAGTGTCCTGAGCCGGTTTGGGCGCGTTTTTTTTCTCCGGCTGCTGCGCTTGCAGCGGAGCCGCGCCTAGGCAGGCGATGAGCAGGCTGTGTTTGAGTTTCATGATGGGGTTCTGGTTGGGGAGAATCATTGGAAGGAGACCGGCAACACGAGCTTCTGCTGGCGCGGGTATTCCACGGTCATTTGCGCACCGTCGCGCGGGTCGATCCAAGTCTGGCGCTCGCGTGAAATCACGGTCATGTGCTGCTCAGGCAGACGTTCGGCGCTGTAATGAATACCGTCGTTTTGCACGTCCTCCCACTCGCGGATGGTGGCAACGGGCAGCACAGCGGGATTCTCTGCCAGCGAGGCGCTTGGCGAGGGTTCTGGCATGAAACTCATCACCGCCACGGCGGCAGCGGCACCGAGGGAAGCCCACGAGGCCGAGGCGAGCCAGCGCGGGAGGCGTCCTGGCCTCCTGCTGGTGCTGCCGAGCCAGTTCATGTCGAGTTTTAGCTCTTCATCGACTCGCTGGGCGAGCGCGGGAGAGACTGTGGCGGGTGCGAGTCCGCGCAGCAGGTTTTCAAGGTGGTTTTCACTGGGATCGTGGTTCATGGCAGAGCCTCCTGGGGGGATGAAAAGGGCAGGATGTTTGGAGCGGACGTGCTGGTTTCACCGAGCAGATCTGCTTTGAGCGGGGCGAGCTTTCGCTGCATGGCCTGCAAGGCGTAACGGTAGCGCCCGGCGATGGTGTTGATGGACTCACCGGTCATGGCAGCGATTTCGTTGAAGGTGAGGTCGCCCCAGAGCTTCAGCGTCACGACCTCGCGCTGCTCCTGCGGCAGGGCTTGCAGCGCTTTTTGCACGATTTCGGCGATTTCCTGCTGCCCTGGCTGGGGATCAAAGCTGGGGGCGTCTTCGTCAGCAACGGCGATGTCTGACTTCGCCTCTCGATTGACGCGGCGAGTGTCGGAACGGCGTTGGTCAAGGGCGATGGTGCGAACAGCGGCGTAGAGCAACGGAATGTGGTGGTTATCGCCTTCAGGAAAGCGCCGCCACCAGCGCACGAAGGCCATTTGCACGACGTCCTCGGCGTCGGACTTTGAATCGACGAGCTGACGCGCATACAGCACGAGCTGCGGGGCGAGCTGCTCAAAGGATCGTTTCCAGTCAAAAGAGGGTTCCATGCGGGGGCTGGTGTTCGACCAGCCTAACGCCTCCGGGTTCGCCTTTTGTGTGGCCAATGATGCATTATTGAGACAGGAGCGGAAAGATTCCTCTCCCATCGGAGGATTAGCGAGCGTCAGCCTTTGGCTTCACTTGCCAGAATTCGTCAAAGAAGTCCGCTGCCACCACCTTTCCAGCGCTTTCGGCGCTCGGGAGCTGGGTGATGTCGAGAATCGCCCAGTCAGGCAGTTTGGGGTTTTGCAGGGAGTTGGTGCGGTCATGCGCCTCGCGAAAGGTGAGGCCGGAATTGATCACGACCTCAAAACCGGGTGATTGAAGGCAGGGGTAGGTCAGCAGCGGCACATGCGTCTTCGCATCAAAGCTCTGTGCGCCGATGCCCACCTTTTCTGCGCTCCATTGCACCGGCAAAGCTGCGGCGAGTTGTTTCAGGCATGAGTTTGACTCCGGCGTGCCCCACAGAATGAGACTTTGCGTCTTGCCGGCCTCGATCACGTCTTTGATCTCCGAGGCTTTGACCACCCGTGCATCGCCACGCATCAAACCACGCCAGCGAGCGAGGAAATGCGCCGACTCGGCCGCCACCCAGGCATCCACCGCAGGTGATGATGATTTGCCATCTGGCAGCACGACCAGAAAACGCTTCAAGAAGGCCATGTCCATGAGGCCGGGATGCGCGGAGGGCTTGCCACCCGCGGGGCCTTCGTGTTGGAACGGCTGGTCGTTGCCAAAGTCACGCCACACGCCCTTCTCCTTGATCAGGCGACACATGGAACCGGGCACTCTTGGTCCCGGACTCAGGAAGGTCTCAAACTGCGGCAACTCCGGCCCCACGGTGAGTTTGAGTTCCGCACCATCCACGATGGCTTTCAGCGCCCCCCTGCCCTTCCGCACTTGCGGTGGCGGGTAAAAAACGATTCGCGTCACGTTCTGCGTTTTGAACTCCACGGTCTGTCCGTCCAACACTTTGGCGTCCAGCCGCGCCTCCTTCCAGCTTTCCTCCAAGCCATGCAGATTCAACCATTTCACGCGGCCATAGAAAGGCGTCTTCGTCTGGATGTGAATCTCGTCGGGAAACAGATCACGGCCCTTGGCCACGGCTTTCTCGATCCAGGCCTGCACCTCCTTGATCACCTCGGGATGATACTTGTGTCCCATGCCAGGGCCGATGAGATGCGGCGGCTTCATCCCTTCTTTGCCGAGCACTTCCATCATGTACTCCGCTGAGTCCCGCTGTGCATCCTGCTCACCGCTGTAGCTGATGAGAGGCACGTTGAGAAAATTCCGCGCGTAATCCGGAACGTCATACACGCCCCAAAGTTTTTGCTCATACCATGCGGGATACTTGTCCGGCGTGAGCTTCTGGTAGCGCTTCACATCCGCAAATCCCGCCCCGGTGTGGACGCAGGCCCACTGGTCCGGGTAATGCGCTCCCAGATGCCACGCCCCTGCCCCGCCCATGCTAAAACCGGCCAGCGCGACGCGGTTGGGATCAATATTAAAACGCATCATCGCATCATCGCGGCACTCAAACACATCCGTCTCACCTGCGCTCTTCCAGCCGTTGCAGTAGCGCCCGAAAGGATGAATCACGATGGTGCCCGCAGGCTGAAACTGCCCCGGCTTCTTTGCCATCAGGCGTGAATAAACGAAGGGCAGATCGGTCGCTGTATCACCCCGTCCGTGCAGCCAGATCCACATCGGCACCGGTTTCTTCCCCTTTCCCCACTCAAGTCCTTCAGGCACTTCCACGCCATAAGGCTGCGGTGAGTCGTCGATCTTCGAATAAAAGCCCAGCACCTTCATCCCGCTGCCGTTCATCCACGGCGTCTCGTTCTTTGCCAGCGCGTCGATGCGCTTCTTGGCCTCATCGAGCAACACCCACGCCTTCTTGACGCCGTCTTCGGGCTTCTTGTCATACCATTCGTCGAAATCGAGCGCATAACGCAGCGCTTTGAGGAAAATGTCCGCATCTGCCGCCCGAGGATGTTTCCTCACGGCCACAAAAGCCCGAGTGACTGATCCCAGTTCATTCTCAATCCCCGCTTCCTGCTCAGCCGAGAGAGCTGCCGTTGGCTTCGGCGGCAAACTGCCTTTGAATGAAGCCGTGGCACCGGTGGCGCTGAGCTGGGCTTGAGCTGGAAGCAATGCCGCAGCAAACAGGAAGGACTGGAAAAAGAGTGGTTTCATCAAGGAAGTGTTTAAACGCAGTCTCAGACTGTTTTTAGCCACCCACTTCAGCGATCAAGCCGATTCAGCCCCGCTGAAATGTCCGTATAACCACACCAATTCCGAAAGTGTCATTTTTCAAGCAGGCACCAAAGCAAGCATCGCGACGCAATCCATGAAAACGATCTCATTTCTGTCCAACAGACCCGCCAAGCTCTGACGGGGATGAAGCTCCACATTGATGACCTCCAGGTCGTCATGCGAGGGGGCCCCGACTCGTCTGGCCCTTTTGGCTTGAAAGTAATAGGCATTACCGCAGCCATAGTTGGAATGGACGACCAGTTTTTTCAGCAGTACCCATTCATCAGAGACATATCCCGTCTCTTCCAACAGTTCACGCTGGGCGGCTGCAAGCGGCTGCTCACCTGCATGAATACCACCGCCAGGAAACATCAGGCAAACGGCTCGGGCACCGTGCTTGTAAAGGCGCTCCATCACCACATCTCCGTCTTCCGTTTCCGCATAAATGATGGCGTAATCCGTCACCCATGCCTGATGGAAATCCTCAATTTGGCGACCATCTGGAAGCAGCACACGCTGCCGCTCGATCTCAAGAAAGGGGCGCGCACTATAAACCACCTCGCTGTCGAGTATTTGCCAGGCATGAATACTTTCATCCATGACGCAAGGGACTCACCAGGGAGTTATTCTTTCCAGCACCATACATCCATTGCATCCGGCGTTTGTGAAAACTACGAATGACCTTGGATAACACGTCCGTCCCCTGAGGCGGGCAAGGTCTGCGCCAGAGGTCTGGCTTGAAGCCATGCTGATTCAGGTAGGCGAGACCATTGGGCTTCCAAAAACGCCCTCGCACGCTTTCGACGTAGGTGAGATGAAAGGGAGACGAATCCGTAAGGCTAAACTGCTTGAAACTCGGGTCCAGGGCATCATCACGCATCAGAGCCTCGGTGCGCCAGATGTTCTCAGCAGCGGATGCCAACTTCATGAGATACGAGCGCCGGAAAATACCCGCGTGAAACCCAGGGCATTCCATTCGACCCCGGATAGGCGACAACCAACTACCTTTGGAAAGCGCAGCCCCGCCCACAGCCACATGATAGAGGCTGACAAAGTCGCCGCCAGCCTGCTCAAGCTGCGACACGAGGCCTTCCATCCAGGCAGCGGGAATAGCTTGATCAAGAAAGAAATCGTCCAAGAGGAAGGCCACAAACTCACTTGGAATCTTCTCCAGCGCGGCATGAATGGTTTCCCCCCATGAGCGGTCAGGCCCGACGGCTAGGGTATTGACGTCGGGATGATCAAAGCGCTGGAAATTGGAGACCAGATAAAGCGGGCGCGGTGCCTGGTGCCACTGCTTCTCGAAAAAGTGGAAAAAGAACGGCCAAAGATCGCTGTATGCATCGCATGAGCTGACGATCACGGAACAATTAGGGGGAGTCGTGGTCACACGTAGGTACGGCCCTCCCGTTGCTCGATCTCCAGAAAGCGTGCCAGGTGCTGCTTTAAAAGGCTTTCATCGTAGCTCCAGTCCAGATTCTCTCCAAGTGGCGTGCCTGAGTGAAGGGTTAGGCCCCGGTTGCCGGAAGCGGCGGCGATCAAGGAGCCAATACTGCCGTCTGCGTCGTCAGGAGGCGGGCCGTCTTTGAGATTGATGATCGTGCTGTTTTTGCTGAAGAGGATGTTGCAGGAGGCCTGGCCCAACGGCGAGATGAACAGTGACGTGCGACGGAACAGGCGGATCTGTTCCTTGAGTGACATGCCCGTCAGTTTCACCTCGACCAGCCCTGGGAGGAGGGACCGGGCGGCATGGATGATGCGCTCCTCGTTAAGCAGCCTGCGGTTGGGGGCATCCCGACGGGAGAGGAACACGGGAGGACTAGGGGGTTCGTTTTCAACATCCGCATAGCGTCCCGCGCAATCACGCAGTTCGCCAAGCTTTGCCGGTGGTGACAGCGAGGATTTGGGGGAGCCGAAACGCGCATGCAGGAGCCGTTCGATCACGATGGTGCCGGCCTCGCAGGGCACGATACGGTCGTCAGCAAAGCCCAGCATGCGCAGATACTCGCGCTGCCACCGGATATGATGGCCGGTCAGAAGTATTTGAAAATCCCCCTCCTTCCGGAGCAGGTCGCGTGCAGCGAGCAGCCGCGGCAGATGGTCGAGCATGAAGTGCCCGCGATTTTCATGGTTTGGCCCCGTGAGATGGAACACAGTTCCTTTCACCTTCTGTGCCAGGAGGCGGATCGGCCGGCGAATTTTATACATACCCACCAACAGCGGCCGTCGGATAAAAAGACAAATCCCTGGTCTCCGGCAACGGCGGCATCGGCGATGTCGTAGCAAAGCCATTCTGGCCAGGCATATTTCACTGTGGGGCTTTTGAAGCTGTAAAATGCCGCTTCAAGGGACGCATCCAGAAGCGTCTCACCGGTGGGTTGTAGCTCATGGACTTTGATGTTTGCAGGGGGAGAGCCACAAACCGGCAGGGGAACTTTCAGCCTGCGTTGCAGGCTTGTATATCCATCGTGTATGAGTCGGGTGGCGCTGATCATGGCTACTGTTCTGCATAAGCCTGAGAACACAACGCGTCCATCAAATCTTGGCCTCGCAAAAAGGCCCTGACAGCAGGCCATTTCGCCCTTGCGCCATCAGCCACCACTCTCTACCATCCGCGCCGCATGACACTCGAAGAAAAGCTCTACACATCCATTTACCGCATTAGAAGAGTGGAGGAGGAGGTGAGCGCGGTCTATCCGCTGGATAAAATACGTAGTCCTGTACACCTTTCCATCGGTCAAGAGGCAGTGGCCGCTGGGGTATGCGAGGCGCTGGGCAAGGATGATACGATTTTTGGCACTTACCGCAGCCATGCCACCTACCTCGCCAAGGGCGGCAACATGCGCAAGATGATCGCCGAACTGTATGGCAAGGACGCGGGTTGCTGTCGTGGTAAGGGCGGTTCCATGCACCTCATTGATCCGAGTGTCGGAGCTCTGGGCGGCTCCGCCGTAGTCGCCACCACCATTCCCCATGCCGCTGGCTGGGCCTTTGCTACGAAAATGCGCGGTCAGCGCCTCGTAAGCGTGGCCATATTTGGCGACGGCGCGGTAGAGGAGGGAGTGTTTTATGAGACGCTTAACTTCGCTTCCTTGAAGAAGCTGCCAGTGATCTTTCTGCTGGAAAACAACGGCTATGCCATCCACTCCCCGCTGCTCACCCGCCAACCGGCCAACAACATCGCCGAGCGCGCAGCCACCTTTGGCATGCCAGTGACCGTCATTGAGGACGGCGACACCATGGGCATCTACGACGCCACTTCAAAGGCAGTGCAGACCATCCGCGACGGCGGCACAGGCCCCTTCTTCATCGAGGCCCGCATCTACCGCTGGAAAGAGCATGTGGGCATCAGCGACGACTGGAAGTTCGGCTACCGTAGCCAGGACGAGGCTCAGCCTTGGTTGGAGCGTGATCCGTTGAAAGTCGTCGGTGCCAAAGTGGATGAGGCACGCCGCAAAGAAATCGAAGCGAGCATTGAGGCGGAGATCAATGACGCCTTCGAGTTCGCCGACACCACCCCCTTCCCGCCGGCGTCTGAACTTCTCACCGACGTCTATAGAAACTGATTCCCCATGGCAGAGCGCATCATTAGTTACGCGGAGGCTATCCGCGAGGCCACGCACCAGGAGATGGAGCGTGACGATTCCGTCATCACGTTCGGCCTTGGCGTGGACGACTTTAAAGGAATCTACGGCACCACCAAAGGGCTGTTAGAAAAGTTCGGCCCCGACCGCCTTTTCGACACGCCTTTGTCCGAAGACGCCATGACCGGCGTGGCTATCGGCGCTGCCATGGCGGGTTTGCGGCCCATCCATGTGCATATCCGCATGGACTTTCTGCTCCTAACAGTGAACCAGCTTTTCAACATCGCCGCCAAGACCAGCTACATGTATGGCGGCAGCCTGCAGGTGCCGCTGGTGGTGCGCTCCATCATTGGAAAAAGCTGGGGACAGGGAGCGCAGCACTCACAGGGCCTACACAGCCTGTTCATGCACATTCCGGGTCTCAAGGTGGTGGCGCCCAGCACGCCGCACGATGCCAAAGGCTGCCTCATTGAAGCCATTCGTGACAACAATCCGGTGATATTCGTCGAGCATCGCCTGCTGCACCTTTTTCACGGCCATGTGCCGGAGGAAAGCTACACGACACCGTTCGGCCAAGCGCGTATTTTAGCACCGGGTAGCGACATCACCATGGTGGGCATCTCCTACATGGCGGCAGACTGTCTGCGTGCCAAGCACCTGCTGGACCAGACCGGCATCAAGGCTGAGGTCATCGACCCCATCTCGCTGGTGCCGTTTGATTATGACGCGGTGCTGGAGTCCGTGCGCCGCACGAAGCGTCTGCTGGTGGTGGACACCGCCTGGCTGAACTGCGGGGCCGCCGCCGAGATCATCACGGGTGTGCTTGAGCGCCTGAATCCGGGTGAGCACATCCAGGTCCGCCGCATGGGCTTTGCACCGGCGAGCTGCCCGCCAACTAAGATTCTGGAAGACGCGTTCTATCCCGATCCGGCCAGCATCGCCCTCACCGCTTATGGCATGTGCAATGACGGCAAGACCAACTGGACGCCGGATTACAAGGAAGAGAAGGAGATTGCCGAGTTCCGCGGTCCGTTCTAACCGCCGTTAACGATGCAGTCTCAAGCACGCCACATCCTCGAAGCCGATGGTGATCTTGCCGCCAGGGCCGTGGATTCCTCCTTCTTCGTGGGGAAGAGCGTGCACATCACCGGTGCCTCCGGCCTGATCGGCACGGGTATCATAGCCGCGCTGCGCAGCCTGCGCACGCGTGGAGTGAAAGTGGAGATTTCCGCCCACGGTTTCTCCGCGCCGTCAGAGGTCTTCACCCAGTGGCATGAGCAGGGGCATTTGCATCTGCTGCGTTCCAATCTGGCCGAGCCTGAAAGCTGGGCGCAACTGCCGCAGGCAGATGTCATCATCCACGCCGCCGGTTACGGCCAGCCGGGAAAGTTCATGGAGGCTCCACTGCATGCGCTGATGCTGAACACGGGCGCCACCGGGGCGCTGCTGAAAAAGCTTACGCCGGGAGGAACTTTCTTATTCTTCAGCTCCACCGAAGTCTATCAAGGCATTGACCGTCCGCTGCTCACAGAAAGCGACATCGGCACCACCGCGCCGGATCATCCACGCTCCAGCTACATTGAGGGCAAGCGCTGTGGCGAGGCATTCTGCCACAATGCGCGCGCGCTGGGCATGCGCGCCATGGCCATCCGCCTGGCACACACTTATGGCCCGGGCACTCGCGCACAGGACCGCCGCGTGATCAACATGTTCATCGAAAAGGCGTTGAAGGAGGGCAAGATTGTCATGCAGGATGCCGGCCTGGCAGTGCGCACCTGGGGCTATTTGACGGACGTCGTGGAGACCACGCTGAACATTCTCAGCCGCGGGCAGCAGGCCGTTTACAATGTGGGAGGACGTTCCACGCTGACTATTCAGGAACTGGGCGCGGAGATCGCCCGTATCTGCGGTGTGCCACTGGTGCTGCCCGAAGCCGCCTCCTCCGTGGCCGGTGCTCCGCAGCATGTGCAGGTGGACCTGAGCCGCGCCGAGACCGAGTTCGGCAAGACGTGGTATCTGCCGCTCGAAGAAGGGCTGCGCCGCACCATCGACTACCAACGTCATCTTTACTTATGAATCCAGATTCCCGCATCTTCGTGGCCGGACACAAGGGCATGGTCGGCTCCGCTCTGGTCCGCTCTATAGAGCGCTCCGGCTTTTCCCACCTGATCCTCCGTTCCAAAGCAGAACTGGACCTCACACGCCAGGCGGATGTGGAGCGCTTTTACGAGCAGGAGAAGCCGGACTACGTCTACATCGCTGCAGCCAAGGATGGCGGGCTGATGTCCAACAATACCAACCGCGCCGAAATCATTACCACGAACCTGCAGATTCAAACCAACCTCATTCATGCCGCCTGGCAAAATGGAGTGAAGAAGCTGCTCTTCATGGCCAGCTCCTGCATTTATCCGCGCGAATGCCCGCAGCCGATGAACGAGGGGCATCTGTGGAGTGGTCATCTGGAGCCGACCAATTCCCCTTACGCCGTGGCCAAGCTGGCAGGCATCGAGATGTGCCGTGCCTACCATGACCAGCACGGTGCTCAGTTTTTCAGCGTGGTGCCGTGCAATCTTTACGGCGAAAACGACAACTACCACCCGGAGCACAGCCATGTGATGGCCGCGATCATCTCCAAGGTCCACAAGGCCAAGAAAGAGCAACTGGAGTCCGTGTTGTTCTGGGGCACCGGCACCCCGCGACGCGAGTTGCTGTATGTTGACGACCTCGCCGATGCTTCGGTCTGGCTCATGCAGCATTACAATAGCCCCGAGCCTATCAACGCAGGTCTTGGAGAGGATCACAGCATTCGGGAGCTCATCGAAACCGTTTGCGACGTCCTGGGCTACACTGGCAAGCTTGAGTTCGATGCCAACAAGCCTGACGGCGTCATGCGCAAGCTGATCGACTCCAGCCGCATGCGCTCGCTAGGATGGCATCCAGCCACCAGCCTCAGGTCCGGCATCGCCAAATCGTATGAGGATTACTTGAAACGCCACGGTTGACGCGCACGGCAGCCGGATTACTGGGAATGTGCCCCTCCAACCTATGTTCTGGCCCCTCCAAGAAAACATCATCGGCAACGACGACCTCGACCTGCTTGTCACCTTCATCCGCGAGACGAAGCGCTTCACCCAGTTCACCAAGGTGCGGGATTTTGAGAACGCCTACTCTGAGTGGATGGGCTGCAAGCACAGCGTGTATGTGAACTCGGGCAGCTCCGCAAACCTGCTCATGATCTACGCTGCCGCTGAACGTTACGGCTGGCTGCCCGGCGATGAGGTGATTGTTCCCGCTCTCACCTGGCCAACCACCGTGACACCGGTGATGCAGGCCGGTTTCACGCCCGTGTTCGTGGACGCCAACCTCCAGGATTTCGCGATGGACTACGACCAGCTCGCAGCGAAGATCACAGACAAGACGCGCGCCATCTTCCTCGTCCACATCCTGGGATTTCCGGCCGATGTAGCACGCGTGAAGAAAATCATCGGCGGCCGTGACATCGTGCTGCTGGAAGACACCTGCGAGACCCAAGGCGGCACCATTGACGGCGTGAAGGTGGGCAACTTCGGCCTCGGCAGCAGCTTCAGCTTCTACTGGGGCCACCACATGACGACCGTGGAGGGCGGCATGATCTGCACCCACGACGAGGACTTCTACAAGCTCAACGTGCTGAAGCGAAGCCACGGACTAGCCCGCGAGCTGCCCGCGCAGTACCAGGAACCCATCCGCCAGCAGCACGCGGACATCGACTTCCAGTTCCTGTTTCTCACCGACGGCTTCAACTTCCGTAACACCGAGTTCAACGCTGTGCTGGGCCTCTCCCAGCTGCCGAAGCTTGACGGCTTTATCGAAATTCGTAACCGCACCTACCGGCGCTTCCTCGACATTTGCCGCCGCTACCCGGATGACCTCATCACCCTGGATCGCCCCGGCATGTCATCCTTCGTCTTGCCCTTTGTTTTGAAGGATGGCGCGAAAAAGAAACCCTTCCAGGCATTGATCCGCGAGAGCGGCATCGAATCACGCCCGCTGATCAGCGGCAATCTTCTGCAGCAGCCCTTCCTCAAAAAGTATTACGTTCCCGGTCAGTATGACGTGGCCGACATGCTGCACCGAAACGCCTTCTACATCGGCAACAACCAATTTGTGAACGACGAGCGTCTCGACGTGCTGGACCGGCTCATGGCCTCATTCTTCGGCAAATAGGCCGTCTCATTCGATGTATGAGCGCACTGGTCGTGTTTCACAAACAGCTCGGCGACACCGTGCTTCTGGAACCAACGCTGCGCAAGCTGGCTGCGGCCTCGGGCGGGGAGGTTTCCTTGGTCTGCTCGCGCAACCTCGAGCCGCTCATCAGCCTCATGCCGCACACACACCTGGCGGCGGGCCGCCGGCGCTGGCTGCCGGACTGTCTGTGGGCCTACGACTTGGGCAGCAGGACGATCCGCGCCTCTCTGCCAACGTTTTGCCGCGACAAACACCTCGTGATTCCCAATCCTTTGTGGGTCCGTTTCATGCACAGGCGGGTGTTCCAGCACATTCACCCGGAGCCGTATGAGGACCGCTACATTTCCAAGTACTTTTGGGACGTCACCTCAGTGGCAGGCGTGGAGGGGGCGTTCACGCCAGTGCGGCTGGAAAACCCGCCGGGCGGCTGGGCCGCGCCAGACTGGCGGGCTGAGCCCTACGTGCTGCTGAACCCCGTCTCTGCCTGGAAGCGCAAAAATTATGACGCTGCCAAGTGGGCCAGGATTCTCGCGCACGCGCGCAGTCTAGGGCTCCCGCGTTTTGTGATGAGCGGCGGCACGGATGACTGGCAGCGGGAGCATTGCGCTGAGATTGCGGCGGCCGCCAGCGCGCTGGGCGTGTCTGTGGAGGACGTTTCTGGCCGCACCACGCTGCCGCAGTTCATGCATCTGGTCTCCCGCGCCCACATGGTTTTATGCGTTGATGGTGCGGCGGCCCACCTGGCTCGCGGGTTCAGCGTTCCGTGCGTGACGATCTTCGGGCCATCCTACCGCAACATTTGGCACCTGGAGGATGCTCTCAACGCCGCGCTGGATGCCTCCGACTTTTCCTCCCAACAGCGCCCGAGCGCCACTTGTGTCCCGCCCGAGGCCGTCATGGCGGCGGTGACCCGCCTCGCTGCCAGCGCTGCTCTAGCAAGCGAATGATCTCCTGTGCGATCCAACTATGAGTTGCCGCAGTGATGTGATGCCCGTCTTCTTTGATCACCCAGAGGTCAATGTCAGGCTGCGCGGAGATAAAAGCATGCGCATCGATGATTTGGATGTTTGCATCCTGCTCAGCCACAGAGCGCACCCAGACATCATTATAGGCGATGATGTTTCGAGTAAGACCCGGTGAACGGATTTCTGTTACGGCGTTGGTGGGGCAGATGGTGATTACGAATACATGATCATGCGTTTTGGTGACACGTCCCAGGATTGTGCGCACGGATTTTTGAAAGCGGTTTAGGGGAGTGATGACGCTTCCCATATTGGCGCGTAAAATTCGCGACCGTTGATGGTGAAGGAAACTGATCGCCATTTTCTTTAGCGCTCCGGGGAGTCTGCCCACCATCTCGCGCATTCGCGAATTGATGGGACGGGGTGCTCCGTCGACGATGCCTGCATGGATAACTGCAATGCCACCCTCGACCTCGGCGTAATAGCCTTCATCGCATGCAGTCCAGCGAACTATTTCAGTAATGGTGTGGCTTCCACGAGCACGTTGCAGCACTTCCATCCGATATCAGGGGCCTTTTGGCGCAACCAAAGCTCCAGCAGTCTTGGATGACGCTCCTCAGGAGTGACCCATCCCGGACGGGGAATCATAAGAGAATCCCCATAGAAAGATAATTTTTTGAAAACCATATAAATTCCAACTTAATGTACCAGGTGAGCTAAGGCGGGCAAGCATACGATGGCTAGTGAGCTTCCACTGCCGAAAAATTGTGGCTGTCGTAAGCCCGCCATCCTTCTGGCGGGGCATGGAGTGCCTGCAGCTATCACTTTGCCTTCGTTGTTGATCTGGAGCCACTAAAGACTTGATAAGTCTAAGTCAAACACAATATCTCCCCATGCCCCCCTCTTTGGTCATCCGTAGAGCGCGGAGCCTCACTCATCTTATGTCCTCACCCAAGTTTCTCATGCGCCTTTTGCTGGGCAAAAAGCTTAAAACCGTAAACCTGAACGACGGCAGCAAAAACATGAAGAAGCTGCTGGCGTATGTGCGGCCGCAATCGCGGCGTATGGCGCTGGGCATTTTTCTCGGACTGGTGTCCGCCATGTTCAACGCGCTGATGCTGATTTCTTTCCAGGTGATTTTTTCCCTGGTACTCAAAGGTGACACGCCGGTCAAGGATGTTGCCCAGCGCGTGCCGTTCCTTGGTCCGGTGAAAATGACGGAGATTTTTCCGATGTCGGCCGGAGACACTGATGTCAGCGTGGGGGTGGTTATGGTCGCCGCCTTAATTATTCCGGCATTGATTTTTTGCCGGGGCTTTCTCAGCTATCTCAGCTCCCGCATCTACACCAAGGCGGCCAGTCACGTCCTCTACCAGATACGTCAGGATCTCTACGCGGCGGTGCTGCGGCAGTCGCTCACCTTTTTCAACCATTCCCGCGCCGGTGACCTCATTCAGATCGTCTCGAGCCAGGCGACCTCGCTGCAGGCCAACGCCCTGGCGCTGGTGCAGGCGCTCACCAAGCATCCGATGTCCATCATCTCCATTCTGGTGGTGCTATTTGGGATTGATCCGTTCTTTACCTTCATGTCCCTCTTTGTCTTCCCGCTATGCCTGATTCCGGTGCGGATGATCTCCAAGTCGGTCAAGCAGAGCGGCCTGAACGAAGTGGGCGCCGCCTCCGACATGCTTGTCTCCATGCACGAGGCCTTCGGTGGCATCCGGCTGATCAAGGGCATTTCACGTGAGGAGTACGAACTTGAAAGGTTTGAAAAGGGCAACCGTGCCAGCTCGATCGACGCGCTCCGGTTCAACAAGCTCGCCGATCTGAGCTCCTCCCTGGTGGAGACCATCGCCTCCCTCGGCGTGGCAGCGGGCCTCATCTACTGGTGGTACATGGGGCGAACTGCGGCGGACTTTTTCATTCTTGTGCTGGCGCTTACGCAAATGTACCCGCCCATTAAGGAGCTCAGCCGCATTGGCATGACGATGCAGAAAACCCTAGCTGCGTCGGAGTCCGTCTTCTCGCTGCTCGAGCGTGAGCCTGAGGTGGCGGACAAGCTGGGCGCGCTGGCACCCGCACACATTAGCGGTCACCTTGCACTGAGAAATGTTTCCTTCTCATACTCGAGTGGTGAGAATGGTCCCAAGCTCCCCAAGCCGGCCCTGAGCGGCGTCTCCTGCGAATTTGAGGCTGGCAAATTTTACGCCTTGGTCGGGCCAAGCGGCTCCGGGAAAAGCACCCTTTTCTCCCTGCTGCTGCGCTACTACGATGTTGACTCAGGCGCCATTTTCATGGACGGGCACGATATCCGCGACCTCCAGCAAAAATTTCTCCGTAATAATGTCAGCATCGTCAGCCAGGACGTGTTTCTGTTTCACGACACCATCTGGGAAAATATCCGGTACGG
>JAPLUL010000072.1:0-12086 GCA_026397635.1 Verrucomicrobiota bacterium
GACGCGGCAGCATCTCTTCCCGAACTTTTTGACTCATGGACATCGACTTGGGTTGCCGGTGTCATCCTTTTTGAGTCAACGTCCTTTCCATCCCCGCACAGCTTTTATCCCCAGGGTGTCAAAACTTATGAGGCAACAGGCCTCACAAAAAATAAGCAAGGCAAAGATTGACACTCAACTTTCCACCCCTGTATATTTTGATCCTCATGTTAAGGCAAATCATAGGACAACCCGAAGGGCAGAAGGACGATCGGCGTCCCGAAGCGTCCGCACCGGCACCGGCGGCCGAGCGCGCACCCATTCTTTCCGCCGCCTCCGCACCTGCTGCACAACCCCCACGCATTTACTCCGCCCCCGTCATGAACTCCAGCAAAAACGTTCTCTCCAACGACGTTGAAATCAAAGGCTCCATTAAATTCTCCCACGACCTCATCATTGATGGCAAGATCGAGGGTGAAGTCGTCTCCGACGGCAGCCTCACCGTAGGTGAAAACGCGCTAATCAAGGGGGAGGTTAAGACCCGTTCCGTCATCATTTTTGGCAAGGTCGAGGGCAACATCACCGTCCAGGAGCGCTGCGAGCTCAAGACCAACGCGATCCTCGTCGGCGACATCTCCGCAGGCACCCTGGCCATCGAAGAAGGTGCCACCTTCATGGGCCAGTCCCAAGTCGGCAAAAAGCCTGACGCGGCCAAGTTCGGCCTGAGCCTCGGTGGCGGCACAAAACCACAACCTTAAACCGTCTTAACCCGAGTGTTCGGACGGCTCTTCGGCTCGAAATCCAGCATTCTGCCCACACCGCCGAAGAATCAAATCGAAGTGGTGTGTCCGTCATGCGGCGTGGCTCAATACGAGCCGCGCCTTGTCGTTTCCACGTTTTGTAAAAAATGCGGGGTGCATCTCACCGTGCATAAAAAACGTGTGACTGCCTCCGATGTCACCCGCTCCGGCGTCGGTGTCGGCCACACCGATTCCTGGGCGAATGAGGCACCAGTTCCTGCCAAGTCTAAGAAGCCAACGCCACGAGCCCCCGAACCCGTCGCTGCCTCATTCACGCCCTCAAAGGAAGACGCCCCCCTCTCTCCTGCTGACGGCTTTGGTGCCTACCTGCAAAGCCAGGCACAGCCAGCGGTGAAACCGGAGGAGCCGCCACGACTGGCGCAGAAGACCAGCGCGGCGCAGAAGACCAGCGCGGCGCAGAAGACCAGCGCGGCACAGGAGACCAGCGCGGCACAGGAGACCAGCACGGCGCAGGAGACCAGCGCGGCACAGGAGACCAGCGCGGCACAGGAGACCAGCGCGGCACAGGAGACCAGCGCGGCACAGGAGACCAGCGCGGCGCAGAAGACCAGAACGGCGCAGATGCGTCGGCCGCAGTCCAATTCCCCTCCCCCAACGCCCTCGCCCGCGCTACAAACCGCCAGCTCGCTTCAGAAAATGAAGGATCAGGGCCTGTACCGGAACCAATACTTCAAGGAAGTCGAGTGCTTCGATTGCAGGCACAAGTTCAAAACCGGACGCTCCGCCAAATCCGCCAACTGCCCCGCCTGCGGTGCTTACATCTCACTCGAAGACGTGGAGATCAACATGACCTCCACCCAGCCGGTCAAAACACGCGGCAACGTACTGGTTCGCAAACGCGGTCGTCTATCCACCAGCAGCGTACATTGCCGCGATCTGGAATGCCACGGCCTAATTGAGGCCAACGTCACCTGCTCCGGCGACGCCGCCTTCCGCACCACCGGTAGCATCGTCGGCGAGATCCGCTGCCAACGTTTCGTCGTCGAAAAAGGCGCTGATGTGACCTTCCTCAACCATGTGCATGCCACCGAGGTTGAGATCCAAGCCCGCGTCACTGGCACCATCTTCTGCACGGGCCCCGTGCTCATCGCAGGCAACGGCTCTGTCAATGGAGATGTCACCGCCCGCTCCGTCTCCATCGAGCCCGGAGGTGAATTGAATGGCGCGATGAACATCGTGCGCGGTAAAAGTCCGGCTCCAACGCCCACAGCGGGGGCTTGACCCAGCCCTTTCGCGTTATGAGACCGCGCACGCTCCTGCTTGTGGCGGCACTCGTCATCATCGTTGTTGGCGTCTATCGTATAGATACGCGAAACCCTATCCATCTTGGCGTATCCCACGTCATGCAGTTCATCACCCGCGATCACCTTTCCCTGCCTTACGCCCTTCCGCCCCCGCCGGAACAATGGCAGCCCATGAGCGCCGCAGATCGCCTCGCCGACGTGCGCTCACGTTTGCTGCCCAAACTGCACGACGAACTCGCCACCAAACAGCTCAAGCTCGGCCTGCCCGCCTTCATCCGCATTTTCAAAGAAAGCCGCGAACTCGAACTCTGGCTGCAAAACGACAAAGGCTGGCAGCTCTTCCGCACCTACCCCATCGCCAATTTCTCCGGCTCTCTCGGTCCGAAAACCAAAGAGGGCGACATGCAGGCCCCCGAAGGCTTCTACAGCGTTACGCAGAAGCAGCTCAATCCAATGAGCAGCTACCATCTCTCCTTCAACATCGGCTACCCCAACGCCTACGACCTCCATCATCAGCGCACCGGCAGCTTCATCATGGTGCATGGCGATGTCGTCAGCGTCGGCTGCTTCGCCATGACTGATCCACTCGTCGAGGAAATCTACCTCATCGTCGAGTCCGCGCTCAACAACGCGCCCTCCATCCCCATCAACATCTTCCCCTTCCGCATGATCGAGGAGCGTCTGCAAAAAGAGTCCACCTCCCCACACCTCGACTTCTGGCAAAACCTCCGCCCCGCCCACGATCTCTTTGAGAAAGAGCACCGCGTCCCTGCCATCACCCTCCAAAACGGCCACTACCAAGCCCGATAGCAAGCACACGAACACGACCACCAAAGGCTCGTCATTAGGACTTCGACATTCCTTCGTCATTCGTCATTCTGGTTTCGTCATTCCATGACTTCCCTCACCCTCACCGCCCCCAAAACCTTCGCCTGGACCACGCTCCCCGAAGCCACCTCTCCTCGATCAGGCGAAGCCCTCGTCGCCATCCGTGCCATCGGCATCTGCGGCACCGACTTCAGCGGCTACCTCGGCAAGATGCCCTTCATCGAGTTTCCGCGCATCCTTGGGCATGAGCTCGGCGTCGAAGTCCTCGCCGTCGGTGGAGGCGTTACGCATCTCCAGGTCGGTGACCGTTGCTCCGTCGAGCCCTACCTCAACTGCGGCACCTGCCACGCCTGCCAACGCGGCAGCGCCAACTGCTGCGAAACACTGCAAGTCCTCGGCGTGCATTGCGACGGCGGCATGCGCGAGCGCATGCTCCTGCCCGCGCACAAGCTCCACCCATGCAACGCCCTCGACTTCGAGCAGCTCGCCCTCGTCGAAACTCTGGCCATCGGCTGCCACGCCGTGAACCGCGCTCAAGTCACCGCCTCGGATGATATTCTCATCATCGGAGCCGGTCCCATCGGCCTCACCGTCCTCGAATTCGCCCGCGCTGCGAACGCCGCCATCACCATCCTCGAACTCAACGCCGCGCGTCGTGAGTTCGTCGCGCAACACTACCCCGGCGTGAATGTCGTCGCGTGCTTGCCGGACGCACCCGCCTTCCAGATCGTTTTCGACGCCACCGGCAATCCAAACTCCATGGCAGGCACGTTGCGCTTCGCCCGCTTCACCGGCCGCGTCGTTTATGTCGGCATCACCAAAGAACCCGTCCTCCTTGACGATCCGCTCTTCCACCGCCGCGAATTGTCCCTCCTCGCCAGCCGCAACGCCATCGCCTCCGACTTCCCGCGCATCCTCGCCATGATCCAATCTGGCCAGATCAACACCCGGCCCTGGATCAGCCATCGGTGCGAGTTTAAAGCCTTGCCCGAAACGATGCCCGAATGGCTCTTGCCTGATTCGCGTGTCATCAAAGCCGTCGTGGCCCTCGCGCAATGGCCTATGAGTCAGTCCAAATGACGAAATAAACCCGAATACCCATTGTCGAGGCAAAGCCGTGCAGTCACACGCACTCAGGTCGTCATTCCTTCGTCATTCGGAAATTCGTCATTCGTCATTTGCCCCGAGCGCTCTACCATCGCTCAGACTTACCGCCAACCCACCACCCACTTTCCTCCCAGATGCCCACCCTCACCGTCCAGCCCCGCGCCCGCCTCTTTCACGGTCACCTCTGGGTGTACGCCACTGAAATCCAGAAGCGCTTCGGCGATCCCAAGCCCGGCGACGTCGTCCATCTGCAAGACGTGCGTGGCAAGCCCCTTGGCAGCGCCATTTACAATCCCCAGTCGCAGATCTCCGCGCGTCTTTTCTCCTACCGCCGCCAGGATCTCGATCTCGACTTCTTCACCCGCCGCATCCAGCGCGCCATCAAGGTTCGCGAAGCTTCTGGAGTCGATCTAAACCTCTGCCGCATTGTTTGGAGCGAGTCCGACGGCCTCCCCGGCGTCATCATCGACCGCTACGGCGACTTTCTTGTGCTCCAGACGCTCACGCTCGCGATGGATCTGCGCAAAGACCTCATCATCCAGGCCCTCAACGACACGTTGAAGCCTCGCGGCATCGTCGAGCGCAACGAAGCCGCCGTTCGCAAGGCCGAAGGCATGGAGCAGGTCAAAGGCGTCGTCAGCGGCGAGACGCCCACGCCCTACGTCGTCCGTTATCAGGGCAGCGCCTTCCACGCCGACCTCCTCGAAGGCCAGAAGACCGGCCTCTACCTCGACCAGCTCGACAACTACCAGCTCGTCTCCGCTCTCGCCAAAGGCCGCCGCGTGCTCGACTGCTTCTCCAATCAAGGCGGCTTCGCCCAGGCCTGCGCCCTCGCCGGAGCCAGCGAAGTCACCGCCGTGGACATCAGCGAGTCCGCCACCGAGGTCGCGAAACAAAACGCCGCCATCTCCGGCACGAAGATTGAATGCATCGCCGAAAACTGCTTCGACTTCCTCAAGCGCAACGAAGCCGCCGCCGCCCGCTACGACTTGATCATCCTCGATCCGCCCTCCTTCACCAAAACCAAAAGCTCTGTGCGCGATGCCCTGCGCGGCTACAAGGAGATCCATCTCCGCGCCATGAAGATGCTCGAGCCCGGCGGCATCTTCGCCACCTTCACCTGCTCGCATCATGTGAGTGCCGAGGAATTCCACAGCAGCATCACCGACGCTGCCGTCGATGCCAAGAAGACGCTCCGCCGCGTCACCACCTACACCCAGCGCCCCGACCACCCCATCCTCGCCACCATCCCCGAAACCGAATACCTCCGCGGCTACGCGTATGAGGTCGTGGCTTCGTGGTGATTCAAATACGTGAAACAGGCTGCTAGCCTGTATCTCCGGCCATGTGAAACAGGCTGCCAGCCTGTGGATTGGAACTGGACAGGCTGGCAGCCTGTTTCACGTTTCGCCCATGGCCTTCCAATTCAAGCCATTCAACTGGGCCGACCAAGTCGAGAAGCGAAAGCGAAACCTTCCGCATTGGGAACAAGAAGGCGCGACCTACTTCGTGACGTGGCGTCTCGCGGATTCGGTCGATGCGGACACCCTTCGAATCTGGAAGCAGGAGCGAGATGCATTTCATGAACTTCATCCGAAGCCCTGGGATGAGGCCACGGAGAAGGCGTATCACGAGCGCTTCACTCGTCGCATGGAGTTGTGGCTGGATGCCGGCCACGGTTCCTGTGTTTTGCGGGAGAAGCGCTGCCGTGAGATCATGGCCGAGTGCCTGCACCATTTTGAGGGCATCCGATATGAGTTGGCCTGCTGGGTAATCATGCCCAATCATGTTCATGTGCTGCTCCGCCCGTTGCCGGGATGGAGTCTCGATCGCATCCTCCACACCTGGAAGTCCTTCACCGCCAACCGGCTCAATGAAGCCTTGGGACGAGAGGGAATGCTCTGGATGGACGAGAACTTCGATCACATGGTCCGGGACAAGGCATCGCTGGAACGCTTTGCCAAATACATCCGCAGCAACCCGACGAAAGCTCATCTGAGCATCTCGGAATACACCCTGTGGGATGGCTTGGGAGTCTGAGTGTGAAACAGGCTGCCAGCATATGCCTCCCCAGACCCCACTTCCAAACCACAGGCTGGCACCATTCACAAGCAACACCAGCGGAGGCCGTCTCTCGCTCATGGTTTCCAATAACTTTGTAAATCCCCAAAGGCCGAAGAGAGAGTCCCAGCAAGGCTAGGGCGGCTAGCAGCCAGAGACGAGTCATGACAGGGGAACGATGCAGTGGCCCGTTCGATGTCAGGCATGTCTTTGCCATGTGCTTCATGCACATCGCCAACCACAAACTCAGAAGCGCTCTCATTGAAATTGGCTCGGCACATCTGGATCGAGGGGGCGGTGCCTGCGGGCCGAGCGCCGATGGATGACCCAATGCAACCTATGGATCAGCAGAACTCATTGATGATGAAGGCTCAATGTGACAGTTAAGCAACATTGCGGGTCCCTGCTTGAAAGATGGGCAGATTATCCCAGTGATCGTTTCAGCAGTTCAGATTAAGCCCAATCGTTTTTAAAATTAATCTCTCGAATGTCAGCCACCAAAAATCGAAACAAACCCATGCGCGCCCAGTCTTTCATCGTCAGGCTGGCGCTGTTTCTGGGGCTGTTTGAGATGATCGACCAGTGGCCGGTGATCGTCCAGCATCTGGACAAGCATGCGGCGGCAGAATATCCGCAATATCTGCATGTGCTGATGAGCGCCTGTGCGCGAAACGCCGAGCATCTGCATTTGGGAGCGCGGATAGTGATCTGGCTGGTGGGCGCTTCGCTGGTCAACCGCATTTTGGCCCGGTTCTTCTGGGCTGGCCTGCTGGTGCGGGTGCTGGGCCGCCCGGTGCCGAGTGTGCTGAAGGATCTCGGCACGTTGTTGGTGTACGTGCTTGCCAGTGTGTGCATTGCGGCGGTGATTTTTCACCAACCCATCACCGGGTTTCTGACCACGCTGGGGGCTGGGAGTGTGGTGCTGGGCCTGGCGCTGAGAAGCCTGCTGTCTGACGTTTTCACCGGAGTGGCGGTGAACTTTGACAACAACTTTGCCATTGGTGACTGGCTGATCGTGCCCTCCAGCACGGGTGAGGGCGGCACGGTGGGCAGGGTGGATGAGATCAGCTGGCGCTGCACGCGACTGAATTGCGAGGATGGCACCACCGTGGTGGTGCCGAATTCGATCCTGGGTGAGGAAAAAGTGATCAACATCTCCCGCCCTTCGGCATGGACGCGCTACCAGGCGGAGATCACCATTGATTACTCAGTGCCGGTGGAACGTGTGCGCCACATCCTGCTTTCCGCTTTGCAGGCAGTGAGCCTGAAGGAGGGGTTTTCCAAAGACAACGAGCCCAAGGTGCTGGTGGGCAAAACTGGCAAACGCGGGGTGGAGTACCTGCTGCGCTACTGGATTCATCCGTGGCAGCCACTTTCGCCGAGCACGAGCCGTGACCTAGTGCTGACTGCGGCACTGCAGCATCTACAGACGGCGGGCATCACACCTGCCTACACCAAGGAGGAGGTTTATTATGACAAACTGCCCGCAAAGCACTTCCAAGGCCACAGCGTCACGGACAAGGTGGCACTGCTTTCCCGCATCACTCTGTTTGAGCGTCTGGCGGAGGAGGAACTGAACCACGTGGCGGCGGAAATGCAGCGCCTACAACTGAGCGCGGGTGAAACTTTTTTCCGCCGCAATGATGAGGGCAGCTCGCTCTTCATTCTCATCGAGGGGCTGCTCAATGTGAAGGTGGACCTTCATGGTCATGGAACGGATGAAATCGTGGGCCAGTTGTCCCCAGGCGAGTTCTTTGGCGAAATGTCTCTGCTGACTGGCGAGCCGCGCTCCGCGACCGTCGTGGCCCTGACCAACGCGGTGGTGTACGAGATCAACCGTCCGACCATCGTCCAACTGATCAACCAACGCCCTGAGATTTCCGAGTGCATGTCCCGTGCCGTGGCGCAGCGCCAGATGAACATGGAGCAGGCCCGTGCCCGAGTAGCGGACAGCGATGCGGCGGCGAAAGTGCAGAACATCGCCCAGCAACTAATGGGCAAAATGAAAAGCTTGTTTAAAAGCAGCGGGGTGGAGTGAGGCCGGGGGCTGGCTGGGCTCAGTCCGCCACAAGCTTGTTCACCGTGTAATACGCCATGCGATGCCACAGCGGTGTCCCATCCGTGGCCTTTAGCTTTGGCAGTTCAAATTCATGCACGTAGCCAGTGCGCAGCTCTGCACAGATCACTTCAAGCACGAGCCCATCATCAGACAGCTTCGCGCTGGAGATAGCCAGCGGCTTCGCGTCGAGTTCCTCGCCGCCGTACTTGCTCTGGAAGGGATAGGTGTAGCTCTGGCCGGTCAGCTCGCCCACGCTCGCCTTGTCCACGGGCAGGGTGAAGGTGAAGCGGAAGCCGGATTTCGTGAGTTCCATCTTCTGCACCTCCAGCGGCGTCTTTTTCGTCCACACGAGACGTTGCAGGCCATAAGGGCGATTACCTTTGCTGTTCCAGCCGCGATTCGACTCGCCTACGACGAGTGATCCATCTGGCAGCGTCGTCAGCGCCAGCGCCGCGCATTGCAGGCCATCTACAAACGGAAAACACGCCCCCTGAAACTCACCGCCGACTTTTTCCAAAAACACGCGGTTCACGCCGCTGAGCACGAACTCGCCGAGGAAGAGCTGCCGCTCAAACGGACCGAACTTGCCGCCGCTCTTGTCACAGGTGATGCCCGTGCCGCTCTGGCCCATCTTCACATACGGCAGCCACACGGCGGGTGGTGTGTAGCCCTGCACCGTCTGCATCGCCTCAGCCACGGTGATGCCGTCTGCCTGCTTCGCGGCGATCTTCACCGGCGACTCCGGCCGCATGGCATCGGGTATCGAGTCCGCATGCGAAAAGTAAGCGCCTTTGCGAATGTGAAACAGCGGCGTGGTGGGCATCCAGTTGCCCTGCTGATCGGTGATGAAGATTTCGCCATCCGCATCCTGCCCGATGCCGCAGGGGCTACGGAATCCCGCGCACCACGGCTCCATCTTGCCTTCCGGCGTCGTGCGCATCACCCAACCGCGCCAGGGCGCGTGCGTGGCATCTTCACCAGCGCCTTTCCAGCCCTTGCCCATGCCAGCATTGAGCGAGGTGTAGAGGTTGCCTTCCTTGTCGAAGACCGGGCCGTAGGCGTATTCGTGGTAATTGCCCGAAACGCCCCAGCCCGTGGCGGCGGTGAGGTATTCATCGGCCACGCCATCGCCATTCACGTCCCTCAGCTTCGTCACCTCCACGCGTTGTGTCGCATACAGCGCTCCGTCACGCCAGGCCAGGCCCAGGATCTCATGCAGGCCACTGGCAAAGCGCTTGAAGTCCGGCTTCGCACTGTCCGAGGGATTCTGCGCGATCCAGATCTCCCCTTTGCGCAACGCCACCGCCAGTTTCCCATCCGGCAGCACCGCCAGACCACTCGCCTCAAAGTTCACGCCCTTGGGCAATTCATACGTCTCGATGCGGTAGTAGTCAGATGGTGTCTGGGCGAAGAGCGAAGAGCAAAGGACGAAGAGTCCCCAACTGAGAACCGCGAACCGCAAACTGCGAACTGATGTTACCATGACAGTGCCTCCTTCGTTTCCTTGCCGTTGATCTTCACGATTCTCTCAAAGCCGTTTTTCAGCGGGCGCAGCGTGTCCTCCACCTGCTGGCCATCCTGACGATACAGGAAGGTCGGCACGCCGTCCTTGCCGAACTGATAGCCACCGAACAAGCGCTCGCCGGTCGCGGCGGGCAGCTCTTTCACGTCAGTGCCCAGGGGTTTGATCGGCGTCATGGCGCGTTCCTGCCAGTTACTCATGGCATCAAGGAAACGGCCCTTCCAAATCAGCGCCCAGCGGCTCGTCTTCGCATCAAAGGCCGCGTTCAGGCCGCCGGGGAAGCCAACGCCGATGGCGTGCGTGCTCACGCCTTCGATGAAGCTGCGAAAAACGATCACGCGCTTTTCCAGGTCCGGCTTCAATTCAAAATCCTCCGCCGACATGAGCCCCTCAGGCAGCGGCTGGCCCTCGACCTCCCGCAGATAGGTCCACAGGCTCTCGATTTCTTGATCCGCCTTTTTGCGGCCCACAAACATCGGCGGCATCACCGTGCCGGGCTGTGTGACCTGCGGATTGAGCAGCAGCTCCTTGAAATACTCTGGCTGTAAGCGCTCCACTGTGTGGGT
Organism: Verrucomicrobiota bacterium; assembly: GCA_026397635.1. Lineage (GTDB taxonomy): Bacteria > Verrucomicrobiota > Verrucomicrobiia > Verrucomicrobiales > Verrucomicrobiaceae > Prosthecobacter. The sequence goes on from JAPLUL010000072.1 coordinate 10,188, forward strand.
GAGACGAATCACCGGCGGCCCGAGCGACTTGCGGTCCTTCAGGCCATGGCAAGCCACGCAAGCGAGGCCCTTGGCACCTAGCAACTGCCGCCCCAGCTCCGCGCGATGATGTTTTCCGAGGCCGCTGACATCAATCTCCACCGGCTTGTCGAGTTGATCCGCCTGATTGAACGCACTGATCAGCATCTCCGTCTGCTCACGACCAAAGTTCGGCATGCGTGTGTCCATGTAAGGCCGCGCGCTGCCATCCTTGCCCCACAGAATTTTTTCAAACCAACCGCGAGTGAGCTTGCGGCCCACTTTGTCGAGCGTGGGCGGCAGATGCGCCAGTTGACCCAGAGATTCCGCTGTGGGGTCATTCACCCCGAAGAACTGCGCCCGAGGGTCTTCGGGGCCACCCTTGCTGTCGCGATCATGGCAGGCGTAGCAGTTCAGGCGGGACATCTGCCAGTCGATCTTTTCCTGCGCCGTGAGCTTGGGGGCCGCCTCATTCTGAATCACGGCCAGCGCCAATTTTAGGGCGCGTTTTTGCAGATCGTTCAAATCAAAACGTGGCGTGCCGCTGGCTTGTTTGTTGGCGAGGCAACCGGATTGCGTGTCGAGTTCGCTCAGCGGCTTCGCGGCTGGTTTGCGGACGGCGGCAGCCGCACTCCCGCTCGTGTGGCAAGCCACGCAGTTCATCTTTTCAAAGACTACGCGACCTTTCTCGATGCCCTGCTTCGGGATCTTGAGGGCTGCACGCGCCGTCGCTTTCTCCGCGACACGACCCACATGCAGATACGCCGCAATGTCCGCCGCTTCCTGTTTGCTCAGACGCATGTCCGGCATGCGGCCTGCAGGACGCATCGAGAGCGGATCATGCAAAAAAAGCGCCAACGCGCTCACGTCATAAGCATCTGCCAGGGCGATCGGCACCGAACCATTGCCCGGCTTCTCGACCTCGGCATCCGCAGGCACTTTCGGCGGGCGCACATCCAGCGCCGGCTCATGGCAGGCCACGCAGCCGACCTTGTGATACAGCTCCTTGCCGCGCTCCACATCACCCCTAGGCATCTGCGGCGCGTCCCACTTGTTCGCGTTCAAATATTCGACCAGCGCCTCGACCTTCTCCTCATCCCCTTCCTCACCGGCAAACAAGCCCGGCATTTGCGTGCCCTTCTTCCGATGCTGCGGGCTGCGAATCATGAGCCAGAGCGTATCGGCATCCAGTCGCGATCCCACACCAGCCAAATCCGGCCCCGGCTTGGCCTTGAGCCGCTCCTGCCAAGCTTCCGGCGCGGCATGGCAGGCCGTGCAGTTCAACTCCGCCAGCAGCAGGAAGCCACCATTCACCACATGCTCATCAGGATCTTGATCGAGGTAGAACTGATCGAAGTTGAAGACGTAAGCGTGGTTGATCGGTTCCGCCTGAAGAGGATGCGCGTGAGTGGGGAGGGCGCTTAGTGAGGCTGCAAAGAGGAAATGACGAATGAGTAAGCCCGAATGACGAAATAATGACGAAGCTCGAAGGGCTAACGGGAGGCACATGGGTTCGAATTTCGGCATTGGGGCTTCTTTCGGCATTCGGATTTAGGAATTCGTCATTTCAGACTCCCATGCGCTTTCTTTCCGCATCCAGCGCTTTGATCCAAGGGCCAATGAAATGCCCCGAATCATGATAGGTGCGCCCCGAATACATGTGCTGGTCGATCACACAGGGTTCATTGACATAAATGCCGCCGCAGATTTCGAGATCGAATTTGCACTTCGCCACGGTGGCCATTCGCAGGCCTTTGACGATGTCAGCACGCGCAGGAATCTCCACCCCATGGCAGACACTGGCACAGGGCTTCTTGTTCTCCCAAAACCATTTGGTGAGACGGATGAGATCGGCGTCTTCGCGGATGTATTCAGGGGCAC
>JAPLUL010000123.1:0-3392 GCA_026397635.1 Verrucomicrobiota bacterium
GAAGGTGGACATCATCCGCTGGAAGTCTGATCCCGCCGAATTCATCCGTGAGGCGCTCAAGCCCATCAAAGTGCTCACGATCCAAGTCAACAACGAGAAGAAAGAGGCTCGTCTGACCGTCAGCGAGGAAGACCTGTCGAAGGCCATCGGTCGTCGCGGCCAGAACGCGCGCCTGACCTCGCGTCTGGTGGGCATGGATTTGATCATTGAGAAGGATCAGCACGCCGCCGAGGTCTTTGAAGGCCAGATGGGCAGCGCCGTACACCATCTCGTGGATGCTCTTGGCATCACCGAAGAAACCGCGCGCCTCCTCACCCAGGGCGGAATGGGCGACCTAGCCACGCTGACCTCTGGCGTGGACGTGGCGGACATCGCCGACGTCCTCGGTGGTGACACCGCGCTGGCTGAGCAGATTTTTGAAAAAGCCCAGGCACATGCTTCCCCCGAGAAGTAGCTCCCGTGCCGCCATGAGAACGATCCACATCAACCTACAGCCGCACGAACCGCCAGCCCCCCGCTCCGCTCGCCTGACTAATTTTACACATGCCCAGCAAGTCCTCACCCTCCAAGCCACGCAAAACCTCGGACGACAAAGTCGTTGAGGAGCCGGCATCTGTCGAAAGCGCCAAGCCTCTCAAAGCGGAAAAGGAGAAGGTGCTTTCGTTGATCGAGGACAAAAAGCCCAGAATCCGGGCACCACGAAAAGATGGCGCCGGACTACCACCACTGGGAGCTACCAAAGCCCCGCAGGAGCCGAAAAAAGAAGAAGCACCCGCCGGCCCCGCCAAGCCCACCTTGGATGAGCGCAAAGCCGCTGCGTTGAATCTCTTTGAGGACGATGACAAGCCTAAGGTACGTCGTCGGCCAGCCGATGCGAATCAGCAGAGCGCCCTGCCACCGATTTCGTTGCTGGCAGAGGACAGCACGCCGAAACCGATCGTCCCGATTGTTCATGCCCCGCCTGCTGAGGCGCCGGTGCTAGAGTTCGAGGTCGGAGAGAGCGGTGAAAAGATCATCCATCTCAAGCCACCCATCGTGGTGAAGGATCTGGCGGACAAAATGGGCCTCAAGCCCTTCAAAATCATCGCGGATCTCATCGCCTTCCAGGTTTTTGCCAGCGCCGACAAGGCCATCGACATCGAGATAGCTGAAAAAGTTTGCGAGAAGCACGGCTTCAAGCTGGAGCGTGAAAAACGTGAGAAAGGTGGCGGCGTCCACAAGGTCGAGGAAGTCATCGTCGAACCCGTCGCTCAAGTCGTCGCGGAGGTTGCCGAGGAAAAGCTCGAACTCCGCGCTCCAATCATCACTTTTATGGGGCATGTCGATCACGGCAAGACCTCGCTGCTTGATGCGCTGCGCAAGACCCAGGTCACCGCCGGAGAGGCAGGGGGCATCACCCAGCACATCGGTGCCTACTGCATTTTCCATGGCGGTAAGCCGATCACGTTCATCGACACTCCTGGTCATGCCGCTTTCTCCGCCATGCGCGCCCGTGGTGCCAATGTCACGGACATCGTGGTCCTAATCATCGCTGCGGATGACGGCATCATGCCGCAGACCAAAGAGGCTCTCAGCCATGCCAAGGCGGCAGGCGTCCAGCTCATGGTCGCCATCAACAAATGCGACCTGCCTACTGCCAACGTTCTGCGCGTCAAAAGCCAGCTTCAAGACATCGGACTCGCTCCGGTGGACTGGGGTGGTGAGATCGAGTGCATGGAAGTTTCGGCCAAAAGTGGTCTTGGCCTCGACAACTTGCTCGAAACCATGTCCCTCCAGGCCGAGGTGCTGGAGCTCAAGGCCGATCCTAAAGCTGCCCCTCGCGCTACGGTCATTGAATCCTCCATGGTTGCCGGCAAAGGCCCCGTGGCCACGGTTATCGTCGGCCAGGGCACCCTCAAAGTCGGCCAGCCTTTCATCTGCGGCCCATACTGGGGCAAGGTCAAGGCGCTGATCAACGATCGTGGGGAGAACATCAAGGAAGTTCTCCCCGGTATGCCCTGCGAGGTCATCGGATTCAGCGACATGCCCCATGTTGGTGACGAGGTTGTCGTGATGAAAAATGAGCGCGATGTCAAAACGCTCAGTGAAGAGCGCTTGAGTGACATCCGTCAGAAAAAGCTCACCGTGCCGCGCCGCTCCACCCTGGAGCATCTTTTTGCCAGCATCGACGACAGCAACAAGAAGGTTCTCAAAGTAGTCCTCAAGTGCGACGTGCAGGGCTCGGTGGAGGCCATCGCCAAGTGCCTCACCGACATCAAGAGCGACAAGTGCAACCTCGACATCCTGCACAAGGAAGTGGGGGCCATCAACGAGTCCGACGTGCTGCTCGCCAGCGCCTCCGACGCCATCATCCTCGGCTTCAACGTCAAGGTGGAGAACAAAGCGCTTACCACCGCGAAGCGGGAGACCGTCCAGGTCAAGCTCTACTCCATCATTTACGAACTGATCGACCAGGTGAAGGAGTCCATGCAGGGGCTGCTCGACCCGCTGACCCGCGAGAAGGTCATCGGCCATGCTCGCGTGAAGCAGGTCTTCAAGGTCAACAAGGGCTACGTCGGCGGCTCTGTCGTCACCGATGGTATCATGAACCGCAAGCAGCGCGCCCGTGTGCTGCGTGACGGTCAAGCTGTCTATGACGGTGGCTTTGAAACGCTGCGTCGCTTCCAAGATGAGGTCAACGAGGTCCGCAACGGTCTCGAATGCGGCATCAAGCTCAACGGCTTCAGCGATTACGAGGAAAACGACGTCATCGAGTGCTACGAGCTCGAAAAAATCGCCCAAACTCTCTAAGCTTAGGGTAAAGAGCAGAGGGCAAAGAGTCCTGAACTCCAAGCCCTTGTTCCTTCGCCCTTTGCCATCCGCATCATGAGCCTTCGAGTCCAAAAAGTCAGCGAACTGATTCGGCGTGAGCTGAGCGTGATCCTCGAGAAGGACTACCGCTCTGAAAACTGCCTCGTCACCATCCATGAGGTCAGTCCTACCCCTGACATGCGGCAGTGCTTTGTCTATGTCGGGGTCATTGGCAAGCCGCACCAGCAGGAAAACGCCATCGAGAAGCTCGTCAAGGCGCGCGGATCCATCCAGCGCGACCTTTACAAGCGCGTGAAGTTGCGTTGCAGTCCGCAGCTCTTCTTCCGCCTCGACAAGTCCGTCGAGCGCGGTGTTCCGCTCCTCAACATCATCGACAACTTGCCGCCGCCGCTCCCTGATGAGCCTGCGGAGGAAGCGAAGATGGGCTGAGAACCGCGATTTCTTGTTGCCTCAAAAGTAAATGACACCGGGGAGGGCGCGGGAGGAAGGGATCGTTGCCTCAGAAGTGATGACACCGAGGGTTAGGCGTTCAGTGTTGCTGCTGCGTGCACGCAATGCAAGGAGCCCGTAGGGCGACTGGA
>JAPLUL010000204.1:0-1714 GCA_026397635.1 Verrucomicrobiota bacterium
GTATTTTCGCAACACGCACTACGCCCACGGCGAGGAGGGCAAAGAAAACCTGTGGGGGAAAGGCTTCTCCAATGACACGCGACACGCCACTCGCGACTACTGGACTGGGCTCTTCGCGCATGGCTTTGGCCTTTGCGGAACGACGCACGCGCAGTGGACCGCGGAGCTGGATGCGCTGCTCGGTCCCTGCCGCAGCCGCGTCACCGGCACGAAGGGGCACAACAGCTTCGAGGTCTTTCTCAAAGGCGGCCCGTATGGCGAGGGGCGCTGGGCCATGCTCGACCACGATCTCTCCACCGTCATTTACGATGCCATGGGCACCTCGCTGCTCGGGCTGGATGTCATCTCGCAGCACCATGAGCGCTTCGCGCGGCGCGATTACCATCCCGAGCGGCAAAAAGGCTGGCTCATCTGCGCTTTGCACAAGGATGACGGCGCCTCCTACGCCGCCTTCAACAGCGCGGAGTATCGTGCCGGTTACGCGGGCACTCCGCCGCTCGTGCAGCTGCGTAAAGGCGAAAGCCTCCGCCGCTGGTTCGAGCCTGGACTCGACGATGGCAAAACCTTCGTCTTCTGGGGCCGCAATCCGATGATCAAAGGCATCCCCGGCCCCGAGCGCTCGCGCACGTGGGTGAATCAGCCGGAAAAGATGCACGGCTCGCAAAACGGCACGCCGCACATCGATGGCCAGGCACGCTACGGCAATGCCGTGTATCACTGGCGGCCTGATTTTGCCGATGGCGTCGTCAGCAGCGATGAAAAGCACGTCACGCTCGAATTTTTCACGCCCTACATCATCGGCGCCACTCCGCCGGATGATAGCGATTGGGGCATTTACAAGCCCGGCGGCAAAAACGGCCTCGTTTTGCGCGGCAGCGCCACCTGCATCATCGCCGTCTCCACCGATGGCGGTGCCTCATGGCATGACGCGGGCACCTTTCGTGATGGACTCGACCTCACCGATCACGTCAAAGGCCACCGCCAGTATCATCTGCGCTTCGATTCACCGGAGGCGCAGCTTCAAAAAGCGAACATCGCCATCACCACCGTCTGTCAGGCCAATGCGGCCACCTTTCCTCGCTTGAAGGAAAACGGCACGCACATCCGCTACGAGGCCAGCGGCCGCGGCATCGTCAGCTACGGCCCGAACAAGCAACAAGCCGCGCCGCGCATCATCGACGGCGCGTTGGACTCGCCGAAGGTCACACTCGAGTTCGCCACGCCTCGCGGCGAGAGCATTCAGGCACTGCACGTCGCCACGCAGATCGCCTCCAGCAATCCACCGAGCCCCGACATCGCTTACCACATCGATTACTCGCTCGATGGCGGTCAAAAATGGTCCCCGCTGCTCAAAGATGGCCGCATTGAACGTCGCGGAGCCGAGCCGAAAGATTTCTGGTCGCAGTCGATGTGGAGCGCCGCGCTTCACCTGCCGGAAAACACCACCAGCAACGTCCGCGTGCGCTTTCACAACACCGGCGGCAAGCGCTACCTCCGCGCCGAAGGTCATCTGCTTTATCCCGTGAGCGGCACCGCCTCGAAAGTCACCTTCGCCTGGACCGACAGCACCGGCGAGCACCAGCAGACCAAACTACTCGACCACCGCGAGAGCTGGGAAATCCCCACGCACCAGCACGTGAAGACCCGCTGGGTCGAGATCGCTCATCCGTGAGCACCTGCCGGAAAACACCGCCAGCAACGTTCGCGTGCGCTT
>JAPLUL010000120.1:0-18007 GCA_026397635.1 Verrucomicrobiota bacterium
TGCTTGCTGAGCATATGCGGGAAGGCCGTGTTCCCACTCGCATCAATAGTAACAAAGTAAGCATAGGTGCCGCTGGGGAACTCTGGCGTGACGCAGAGGCGACCGTTGTATTGATCGAGATCAAAAGGGCCCGTGGGGCCTTGCGTTTGCCCACGATCCCCGAGGTAGTCGTAGTCGCCCGTGTAGCGGCCAAGGGCCAAAGTCGCCGTCGTGGGGCCATAGCCACCCAGGGGCGTGAGCGTGTGGTCGTTGTTCGCATTCGGCGTGAAAGTATAGCCATGGGCGATGGCGACCCATTTGGGCAAAGTGGTGCGCCCATCAGCGACGATGTCTGCGGTGCCATAGGTGGCCTTGTTCGCTGCATTTCGCAGCACAAAGCCACTGCGCATCCGTGTCACGGCACTGTTTGGATCCATCGCTGACGAGTAACCATACGGCCCGTAGATCGGGTAGCCATCAAAGCACCAGCCAAGGATCGGCGAGTGCTGCAGTGACGTCACCGTGCCGCTCGGATCGGTCTCGGTGTAGCTGTAGGTGTTATTGGTGGCATTGAAGGTCGCTGTCATGTTGTCGCCGAGTTGATAGCGCAGCGCCTTTGGCTCGGCGTGATAGTGATATTGACCGTTGTTGCCCGGCTGATGCGCAAAGCCAGGATCAAACGTCACCACCTCCACCGCCAGCGCATCACGGGACCAAAAGCCATCGCCCGTCGCACCCATGGCATCGGTTCCCGTCACCGTGGTCGCCGTCGGAGCTGTGGCGTTGGTTTGGTTGAAGGAAAATGCATCCCCCAGATCATAAATGGCCACACCATTGACCATCATGCCGATCATGCCGCCGCCGTGGCGCACCTTCGTCGTCGCAGACACCGGATTGCGTGTGATGCGTGTCGAATAGTCCCGCGCCAGAGGCCAGAAGCCGAACAAGCCATTTCCAGCCGTTAACCACGGCCCCATCGTGTAGGACGCGAGGCCGCTGGCATTGATATACACATCCGTGGCCGTGTAGTGGATGCGCTGCACATCGGCATAAACCGGCACCGTTTGCGCCGCACCACCCGTGTTGTTGTTCGGCGTCACGCTCGGCCATGTCGTGACCGCAGTCGTGTCATGCGTTCCAGTAGAGGTGCTCGTGGTCTGAACGACACGCGCCAGAGTGCTTGAGTTCTGGGTGAACCACGACGTGAGAATCGGGTCGGCGTGGGCAGCACTCAAAGACGCCGCGATGAGCAGCGTGAAGGATGTGGACAGAGGTCGCATGGTTTCAAGGTAGGGGGGTGCGTCGAGTGAGCGTCACACGCACATCATCGGCATAGCTGCCGGTGAAAACGGGGGCTCCATTCGAATCAAAGGATTGGCTGATGTGCAGGCGGACGACGATGTAGTCTGTGTTGGCAGGCAAACGCATCTCGGTGGTGAGTCGCTGCCAACTTGCAGGTTCACGGTCCAGCTTGGTGCGACTGCTGCGAGCCATGGCATTTGCCTCACTCTCCAAGGCGGTACCAATGTAACTCGCGCTTTCTGGCACCGAGTCCGCATCCAGTGCAAACAGCGAGATGGCGCAGCCGAACTTCTCCTCCTCGGAAAAGGGCGTCGCATTCACACTGGCCGAAGCCTGCACCACCACGTCACCTTCGGCCACATCGCCACGATGCCCCCGCAGATCAATCAACCGATACACATCAGCGATATGACTACCTGCGACCCTCGCTTTGCCCTGATGGTCCTGCCGCAAAAAGCGCAGCATGCGCTGGCCACCCACCGGATTCACCTCCTGCTCCGCGCTCACAGTCACCGCCTGATCTCCGCGCCACACTCCCGGCTCCAGCACCACCTTCGAGGCCAGTGGAGACGCCCCCTCAAAACTTTCCTCCAACAGTGTCAACGAGCGCGCCAGAGGCATCACATACCCAAACACCACCGACGTGCAGAACATGCCGAATACAATTCCCGCTGCCGCTGCTGTGATGGGACGCCATTGCAGCCAAGAGACCGGCTTGAACGCAGATGGTGCAATCCTTTGCACAACTTGATGGCGCATCGTTAGCCGCCCATCACCAAGTGCGCCGTGCAGGTTGGCGTAGCGGGCATACTGCCGACGCGCTTCAGCCTCGTTCAGCATCCTCGTTTGCAGAGTCTGAAAGTCCTCCGCAGAAGCCGTTCCATCGACGGTGCGGCGAATGAGTTCGTGTGTGTCCATCGTGTCGCTTGTTGAGTTCATCCCATGCTCTCGCGTGTCAGCACCCGTTGTGTGCAATCCATCAGCGCCAACCGGATGCGGTGCAGCGCTTTGTAAAACGACATCGGCGTGCGGCCCATCGCGAACGCAAGCTCATCGAGGCGAGCACCCGGCTCGTAGGCAGCTTCCAAAAGTTTGCGCTGAGCAGGCTCGAGCTTGCCGAGGCATTCGTCCAAAGCCTCGCGCTCGGCGGCATAGTCATCCGCTTCTTGATCCACCTCATCGGCAAGCAGCGCTAGCACCTCCTCGTCAAACACCAGCCGATCTCGCTGGCGATCTCGATTAAAAGTCAGTGCCTCCATCCTCGCCACGCCAAAAGCCCATCGCCGAAAATCCGCAGGCGAGGAAAGGCTGTCAAACTTCCGCCACAACACCATCGCCACCCCCTGCATCACCTCCCTAGCCTCTTCTCGGCCCGGCAAGAGTGTCAGTAAAAAACAACGCAACGACTCCTCATGCTCCACATAGAGGCGGAGAAAGTGGTCGTGGCGTTCGTCGTTGGTTCCTTCTAGCATTATCTGACACACTCCATGAACACGACTCGTTTGCCGAAGAAGTTTTTGAACAGCCGATTTTTTTTAACGGGGCGAACTCTTGTCATGCATGCAGGACGTTGCCTAGCCCGCTCTGACAGTTTCTTGACATAAATCTGCCGGGCGCTTGATGCTTTACTGACCTGCATTGGTAGGTTCTAGGGATGAAATACTGCCACCCATTGCTGATTGCCCTGTTGCACGTCTTCTTCATTGCCGCTGCGCCCGAGGGCGAACCGAAGAGTCCAGGCGCTGGCCAAGGCGGTCAGGTCGAACCTGCTGTGGTGCCGCCGTATCTGTTCAACGTGTGGCTTTGCCGACCGGGTGCGGAGTCGGTGACTATCAGTGTGCTCGCCTGGGACGAAATGGAGGCCTTCATCGAGTATGGCCACGGTTTGAAGACAGCAGCGGTGAAATTGAAGTCTGGTGTGCCTCAAAACCTCGTGCTCGGAGATTTGAAGCCTGATACAAGCTACAACTACCGACTCACTTATCGCCGCCCCGGCCACGAGCCGGGGCAGGACGCGATGCGCAGCTTTCACACGCAGCGGAAGGCGGGATCGAAGTTTTCCTTCGTCATGCAGGCGGACTCGCATCTCGACAACAACACCGACGTGCGAGTTTACCAGCAATCACTGGCCAACATGCTCGCAGACAAGCCTGACTTCATGATCGACCTCGGCGACACGACGATGGTCGACAAGTTCGGCAGCTTCTACACTCGCTCGGAGTCGCAATACAAAGCGCAGCGCTACTACATCGGCCGGATCGCGCACAGCGTGCCCATTTTCATGGTGCTGGGCAATCACGACGGCGAACGCGGTGATCGAGCCGACATGGCCAAGTGGTCGCTTGGCATGCGCCAAACCTTTTTCCCAAATCCCACTGATGGCAACGACAAGCACAGCTATTTCGCCTTCGAGTGGGGAAACGCGCTTTTCATCGCCCTCGATCCTTTTTGGACCACCACGAAGCGCGGAGCCTCGGGTTGGGACATGACACTCGGTGAAACGCAGTATCTCTGGCTCGCCAAAACACTCACCAGCAGCAAAGCGGCGATGCGTCTTGTCTTCATCCATCATCTGGTCGGTGGCTTGGGGCGTGATGTTCGGGGCGGAGCCAAACCAGCCGCCTACATGGAGTGGGGCGGCCAAAACGCCGACGGCAGCGAAGGGTTCAAACAAAACCGCCCCGGCTGGGAAATGCCGATTCATGAGCTTTTCGTCAAAAACGGCGTGAACATAGTCTTTCACGGCCATGACCATCTTTTCGTCAAAGAAGAGCTCGACGGCATCATTTACCAGGAAGTGCCCCAGCCAGGCCATCCAACCGGCGGCACCCGCAGCGCAGAAGAATACGGCTACACCGGCGTCATCCTCGGCAGCGCCGGCCACCTGCGAGTCACCGTAAGCGACAACGAAGCCAAAGTGGACTACGTCCGCAGCATCGTGCCTGGCATAACACGAGAAGACCTCGAAAACGGCGCGGTGGAGAACAGCTACATGGTGAGGACGAAGCGGTGAAACTCGTGAAGATCAAAACGCAGTTGCTTTGAAGTTGGCCAGCAGAAGCGAAAAGGGAAAAAATGCGATCTTCATGGCTGGTAGTCCTTCGGCACGAGCTTCATCAGTTCAGCGACATCCGCCATCCCTTCATGCCGCAACTCTCCACGGGCGTCGAAGGTGATGTCCTCCATCGTCAGCCGTTTCGCCAGGACGAGGGCCGTTTTGGCGATCAGTGCCTTTCGGGGCTCCACGAGCCGACGGAAGAGCACGTTATCCATTTCCAGCTTGCAATGCTGGTCGTCACGACTGGTCACGGTGAAGGGGTTTTGTGCCTTCGAAAAAATAACAGTATTGGTGAGCTTGTAGCGACCGTTGTCGAGAAAGTACAGATCAAAACCTATGCAATCTGCGATGAAGACGCGGTTGTAGCTCGTCTGCGCGGTCCCTGTGTCGCAAATGCCCGTGCTGTTGCCGATGCTCACAAAGCCATCCACACGATACTGTGCTGATTCATGGGCGCTGATGCCGTCGTCGCCACATTCGATGGCGCGGATGTTTTCAAAGACCACGTCGCGGCAGTCGCCGTGGATGTTGAAGCCGTCGTTGTAGGGATGCGTGGCCGTGAGGTTCTTGATGACGAGGTGCGCATTGTCTCCGCCGAACTGCACACCCGCGCTGCGCATCGGCGCAAACACCTTCGCCTCCGCCAGCGACTGCCCGGCAGCCAGTTTGAGGTAAAACGTGCCGTAAATCGCCTTCGACGGCGGCTTCTCACGACTCGCGTCTTTCACAAAGGTCCACTCGCCCGCTTGCAGCTCCTCCGGCTTTTTCAGCGCCGCACTCCGCCCCTTCGATGTGCGACCCATGAGTTGCATTTTGCCATCGAAAAGGAAAAACCATCTGCCAATCGCCGCATCGCTCAGTCCCGGCAGCAGATCATCATTCGCAAACAATCCCGGCGAAACCTCACGCCACTTCGCCGGATCAATCGGATCACTGCCCTCCAGCGTCGCCCCATGCCCATCCAGCGTGATCGGCTTCCCCTGTTCACCCTTCTTCAGGTAAAAGCCCGCGTAATCACGATAAACCTTCGGTTCTAGATGAATCGTGTCGCCAGGTTGTGCCGCTTTGATCGCCGCATGGATTGTCGGTGCCTCTTTGCCGACGTGAATGTCACGAGCGAGAAGAGTTGAAATGGGAAGAAGCAGAAGGATCGCGTGTTTCATGACTAACTCCGAATACGGCAACGTGGCAGTCGGTTCAAAGGGATCACGGTTCGGCTTCATGCCGGTGGCGTGGCAGCTGCTGCTGCGGCGTAGGCTTCTTTGAGCTGCGGGTCGATTTGCGTGTGGGAGCCTCGATACACGAGCAGCAGGCCGAGGCGCGAGTACTCGTTGGTGTTTGGCGCGGAGTGATGAATCGTCTCGCACTGATGGATGGTGGCGTCACCCGGGGCAAGGAGGGCGCAGAATTGCTCTTCGAGGGGCACATTGGGTGCTTCGGCCAGGCCGATGCTGTTGCCTCGCACGCCGCTGGGGCGAGTGGGGAGCATGCCGGCCTTGTGGGAGCCTTTGACGAAGAAAACGGGGCCGTTTGCCTCGGTGACGGCGTCAATAGCGATCCAGACGGTGAGCATGTCTGGCGGCGTCTGGCAGAAATAGGCGTTGTCTTGATGATACGGTACGCCAGAGCCGATGCGGGCCGGTTTGTTGAAGGTTTCGACGCCGACCAAAACGGGCTCGCCATGCACCAGAGGGGCGATGAGGGCCTTGATGTCCTCACGTTCACCCAGAGCGCGGAAGAACTCGTTGTGCTCCTCCAAGCGCCAGAGGTTGCGCACCGTTTTCTCGTCCTTTTCGAGCGTGCGGGCATTCAGCGGCTTGCTGGCGAGATCGTCGCGAATGTAGCGATCCAGCTCGGCATGCACGGCGGCGACTTCTTCAACGCTGAGGAAGCTGCGAATGAGGACGACGCCATCGCGTTCGTAGTCGGTGAGGTGATTCATGGCTGAATATACGTCGCCGACATGGATCATCGCTCAACCGAGACATCACGCTGCCTACTTCCCCGCCACCTTCGGCGCCGGCTCCAGCACATCGAGTTCATGGATGGACCAGTAGGTGCCTTTGGTGCTGCCGGTGTCGGTGATGCGGATGAATTTGGCCTTGGCGGGCTTGGGGAAGAAAAAGTCGGTGGTGCTGACTTTTTCGCTCTGGCCTTCGAGGATGGGTTTGTCCCAGGTTTGGCCGTCTTGCGAGACTTCGATTTTCCAGCCGCGTGGCCAGTCATTGCGCGAGTTGGCGGTGTCGAGAGTCAGACCGGCGATGTTGGTGGCTTGCGGCAGTTCGATCCGCACCCACATGCCGGGCGTTTGCGAGGCATGCGTGTCCCAGCGGGTTTCGGGATTGCCGTCGATGGCTTTGGCGAGATCCTTAGCGTTGTGGCTGGCGGTGAGCTTCCATGCGCTGCGGTTTTCCAGCGGGAGCTGCGGACCGGTGCGCTTGAGTTCTTCGATGGTCCACGGCGTGGTGCGCGAGGCGAGTTCCTGGCGAAGTTTGGCGACTTCCTGCTTGGTGATGAAGCGGCCGTTGTTGCCAAAGCTCTTGCGCACGTAGCTGGCGATGTCAGCGAGCCATTCGTCGGGGTTGTTGGCCATCGGAATCATCTGCGCCTGATAGGTTTTGCCATTCACGGGACCGCTGAGGCCGTGGAGGAGCACGCGGAGGACTTGATCCCCGTTCATGGCGGTCTTCGAGCTTGCGAGCGCCGGGGCGAGCGTCATGCCGGGCGCGAGTCCATCAATGGCGGTGCCTTTGCCATCGAGGCCGTGGCAGGTGAAGCACAGTTCCTGGTAAATAGCCTGACCGCGACGCATCTGATCCTTCTGCGCGTTGCTGAACTCACGCGGGAAGCTGATCTGGCTGTTGAGCATCTGCCCGGCCATTTCTTTGACGCCTTTTGACGGCGTGCTGAGTGCGGCGAGGTTGATGAGCTTGGCGTGATCCTTCCACTTCATCAACTTTGCGGTGAGCAGGGCCTGAATGACGACGCTGGGATCGCTATCCTTCGTCAAAGCGCTGATGTCAGCCACGAGCGTCTCATCGGCGATCGATTCGCTGGCGCGGATGGCAGCACGGCGCAGCACGGATGAGCTATCCTTCAAAGCGGCACGCACGAGATCGCTGGTGAGAGCGCCGAGACCTTCGAGCGTCCACAGCGCGTGGATGCGGGCAAGGTCGCTACCGTTTTTCTGAAGCATCGCGATGAGCGCGGGCGCGACGTTTTTGTCCTGCTTCAACACGAGCAGCTTCTGCGCGGTGTCGCGATGCCAGCCGTTCGGATGCGCGAGCGCCTCCACGAGTTGCGCGGGCGTGGCTTCGAGCAACTTCGGCGCGGGCACGGGCTTCGTCGTGTCATGCACGAGCCGCCACACGCGGCCGCGATTGATGATCTTGTCCATGCTGTGCTGCAGGATCACCTTGCGCAGGTAGCTGCCTTCCTTCGTCCAATTGCCCTCCTGGATGATGCCGCGATACATGTCGCAGATGAAGAGCGTGCCGTCGGGCGCGGTTTTCATATCGACGGGGCGGAAGCACGCGTCCGTGCTGCGGAGGAACTCGCTCTGCGGATGCGGATTGTGCAGAATGGTGATGCCGTCCTTCACTTCGATGCTCGTGCGGCGCACGAGACGGCCCACGGGCTCGCCAAAGAAGAGATTGCCGCGCAGCTCGGCGGGCAATTGATCGCCTCGGAAGATCTCGCCACCGCAGGTCGCGGTGAAATGGTTCAGCGTGTCGTCTTCGCGCGACTTGCCGGGGCCGCCCTGATAGTCACGCAGACCCATCGCCGGCCACACGACCTCAAAGCCGGGCTCGAACTGCTCACGGGCGAGCGATTGACCATAGAGGATGTGGTTTTGGAAATTGAGCGGGCCTTTCTCGCCGCCCGCGTTCACCACCCAGAACTTGCCCTCATCATCCTGCGTCGCGCCCCACTGGCCGCCGTTGCCGGGAATGTCCTGCTTGATGAGCTGGCCGTCTTTCCACCGCAGGCGGTAATTGTTCACCGCGGTGTAGATCCAGTTGTCCAGCGCCCACGTCATGCCGCTGGGCTGATGCTCCAGATTCCCGCCCCGCGGCCCGCCTTGATACACCGGCTTCTTTTCATCGCTCACGCCGTCGCCGTTCGTGTCTTTGTAGAGATGGATGTCGTTCGTGTCCGTCTCGCCGATCAGCACGCCATCGGCCAGCGGCAGCAGCAGGCGCGGCAGCTTCAGCTTGTCGGCAAAGACGCGATGCATGTCATACTTGCCATCGCCCTTGCTCGACCAATGCACGGACACGCGACTCGTGCTCACCAGCTCGTCCGTGCCGTCGATGTCGCGCATGTAGCTGCTCATCTCCGCCACGTAGAGCCTGCCATTGCCATCAAATGCGATGAAAACCGGCTCCGTGATGTCCGGCTCGCTCAGGATCAGCTCCATGCGATACCCCGGCGGCAATTGGAAGGTCTTTTGCTCCTCCGCCGCCGTGAGCGCCTTCACCGGCGGCTTCGGCGGGAAGTCGGAGGCATCATCGGCCAGCAGACGACCGAGTGAGCATGCAGTGACGAAAAGGAGTGGGCGGAGTTTCATGGCGGGGCTGAAAAAAGATCACAAACAATACTTTCGCCACCCGCAGCTCCTTTGGTGACAGACTGCCAATCTTTGTTAAAATCCGGCCATGCCGCTGCCTCGCCTCCAAGCCGACTTTTTCGCCCGGATCGCCGATCCGCAGGGCGTGCGGGCGATTTTCGAGCACATGCCCGGCGTGTTCTTTTTCATGAAGGACGACGAGGGGCGGCATATCGCGGCGAACAGCGCCACTTTTGAGCGTTTCGGCATCAAGAGCGAGCGCGAGCTCGTCGGCGCGATGGACGAGAAATTCTTCCCGCCTGATGTCGCGAAGGCGTATCGCGACGACGACCAGAAAGTCATCCGCAGCGGCAAACCGCTCATCAACCGCCTCGAAGTCTGGTATGACGAGCAGCGGAACCTGAGCTGGTTCCTCTGCACGAAGCTGCCCGTGCGCGACAAACGCGGCAAGGTCATCGGCGTCATGGGCATCACCCGCCGCGACGAGGACCGCCTGCGCCAGCACGACGTGCGCGAGGTCACCGTCGCCGTGCAATACGCCCGCGAGCACTGCCACGAAGTCGTCACCACCGCCGAGCTCGCCCGCGCCGCCGGCGTCTCCGAGCGTCACCTGCATCGCAAACTCCGCATCGCCCTCGACATCAGTCCCTACGAGCTGCTGCTTCGCTCCCGCATCCAATCCGCCGCCGAGGCTTTGGCCAAAACCACGCTCCCCATCATCCAGATCGCCCTCGACCACGCCTTTTGCGATCAAAGCGCCTTCACCCAGCAATTCCGCAAACGCACCGGCATGACCCCGAAGGAGTTCAGGCGGCGGCATCAGGGGTGAGTTTGGCTCAAGGCGAGGTTTGCAACTGGCTCGTGCGGATCTCGCGTGGAGCAGGGCCTTCCCATGTCAGCTTCAGTGGCGGCGGCGCTTTCGGCAAACGAGCGCAGAGCGAGTAGCGATCATTGGCAAACACCTCCACCCGGTCCTCCTCCACGAACACACGGACGGACATCTCGCCACGCCAACGCACCGCGAGCGAACTCCAGCACACCCCCGACGCATCGCAGATCCGAATCTGGTCTTTGGAAAACTCGACGAAGCCGAGCGGTGCCATCTTCAGGCGAAACGCCTGCTCCTCCGGCGGATCGATTGTGAGACTGGTGCCAAACCTCTCACACGATTCGATGAGGATGGGCAAATCGTGGCGATGAGTCTGCCAAACCAGTTGGTCGATCGCGCTCGCCACCTCGGGTGCAAGTCGCGTGGCCAGCGAGCCATCCGGCAAGGCGTGAACCTCACGCACCAGAGCTAGGTGACCGCCCCAGTGTTGTTTTTCAGCCGTCGCGGGCGTGAGCGGAATCCAGCCATACAGCCTCAGATGCCCTTTTGAGTCAGGCGCGATCTGCGCGGCACAGAGATCTTTGCCATCGAGCATGCCGCCGAAGGTCCACGGGCCTTGGGGTTCACTCGCGGTGTAGTAAACCGGGCCGCCGACGGATTTGCGATAGTAGATGCTGGTGAGCAGATACCAGCGCGACCCGATTTGAAACATCTGCGGGCACTCAGGCTCGTCTTGATCGGCGAGATCGAGCACGATGCCGTGATCGGTCCACTGCTTCAGATCCGGCGAGGTGGCGAGGCTGATGCCGCCAGCGCTGGCTTTGGGGCGACCTTTGATCCAGGTGGTCATCACGCAGCCGTAACGCTTTTGCTCGGGAATCCAGAACACGAAGGGATCGCGACGGCGCTCGTAGTCGTCCGTCACGGGCACATGAAACTCCTTCGCGGCGCATTCCCAATGCAGCAGATCGCGGCTCGTCTGGCTGACCATGCGACCTTTTGCATGACCGTGATAGCTGCGAAACACGCCCGCGGCTTCATCGCGAAACACGCCAAGCACAAAGTAGGGTGCCATCCAGTCCGCCGCCGTCACAGGCGCATGCGTGAGCGCCTGCGGCTTCCAGTGCAGGTGGTCTCGCGAGCGAACGAGCATGGTGTTGAACTGGCCGGGCTTCAGGCAGTAGAGGAAGCACTCGCCCTCGTGGAAGTAAGGATGCACATCGCCCAGTGCATGATCCTCCGGCTTGAAATGCAGTCGCAGCGTCTCCGCACCCAAGATGGAGCCACTGAGCCAAAGAATAAGCGCGACCGTCTTCATACCGTGAGCTCGGAAAGTAGCGCTGCGTCATCAAACTCAAGCGCCGCGAAGGCCTGATCGAGATGCGCCGGCGTGCGGCCGCCGACGAGCACGGTGTCGATGCCCGGCTGATGCAAAGCCCACGCCAGCGCGAGATGCGACTGCGAATGCCCGCTGCGCTTCGCGATGGCTTCGAGTCTCGCGAGTCGCTGATACGCCGCTTCATGAAAATAGACGTTCTGATGCCCCGGAACGATTTCGAAGCGTGAACCGGCCTGAACGCCGTTTTGATGCTTTCCCGTCAAAAAACCGGCTCCGAGCGGACTGTAGGTCACGATGGCGATGTCGTTCGCGGCGCAGTAATCGCGAAATTCGTCGGTGGCATCGCGGACGGCGAGGTTGTGGTTGTTTTGGATGACGCGAAAGCGCGGACCGAGGGCGCGGAGTTGATCGAGCGTCACGTTGCTGGCTCCGAATCGCTTCACGGGCAGATTTTCGAGCGCTGCACCGGCTTGCAGCGCCGTCTCATGCCATTGATGGAGATACAGCAGGTCGATTTGCTCGACGCCAAGGCGTTTCAGGCTCGGCGTGATGTCGATGCGATCATACGGCGGCAGGATCTTCGTCGCGACGGTGATGCCTTCCGGCTTTCGCGAAGCCAGCCACTTGCCGAGGATCGTTTCCGAAGCGCCACCGCCGTAAGCTGCGGCGGTGTCGAAGTGAGTCACGCCGCGTGCGAAGGCGTGATCGAGCAGCGCAAAGGACGCGGCTTCGTCGATCTCACGACCGAAGGTCACGCAGCCGAGGCCGATGCGGGAGGCAGGTGGCATGAATGTGCGAAGCTTTATTTGGCCTTCTGCTTCGCGAGTTCAGCGAGGAAGGCTTTCTCGCGATCCTCGACATAGCGATGGTAGCCTTCTGGGTCGATGAAGGGATTCGCGCTGCTGGTGCCGAGGCGGGCGTGTTTGGCATTCATGTCGTAGTAGCCGCCGTGGGCGCCGAGGAAGAGATCGACGGGCTGCGCTTTGAGAAAGCGGAAGGTGCGCTCGTAGTCGGTGGCGATGCCGGGATAGCCTCCATTACCGACGAGGATGTAGCCGGGGTTCACATTCGGGCTGCCGATGATCACGGCGTGGAGTCCATCGACCTTCATCGTCCACGTGGTGCAGCCGCGTGTGTGGCCGGGCGTGAGATTCGCGGTGAGCGTGCTGCCGCCGAGTTTGACCTCGTCGCCGTCTTTGAGTCGGCGATCCACTTTGGCAGGCGTGAACTGGAGATAACTCGCCTTGAGCCGTGATTTTTTGTCGCCGCCGTTTTCCACGGCATCAGCGTCCTGTTCCATGACGAAGTATTGCGCCTTCGTCTGCTTGATGATTTCCGCGCTGCCGGCGCAGTGATCCGAGTGAGCGTGGCTGATGAGCAGGATCTTCACGTCCATGAACTTGAAGCCGAGTTTCTCGATGCTGGCCCGGATGAGTGGCACGGAATCCTCAAAGCTGCTGTTGATGAGGATGTGGCCCTCCGGCGTGGCGATGAGATAAGACGCGAGGTCTTTGGAGCCGACGTAGTAGAGGTTTCCCGAGATCTTGTGCGGCGGAAAGGGCTCCATCCACGCCGAGGGCTGAGCTTTGGCCAAGAGCGTAGAGCCGAGGGCGAAGAGAGTCAGGAGCAGGGATTTCATGAATGCTTCAATACGTTTTGCCTTCGGGAATCGCGGGCGCGCCTCCGACTTCGCCGAGGATCTGGTCGAAGTCGGCGGAGCAGGCGGCGAAGTGGGCGCAGACGGCGCTGAATTCGGCACCGTGGACGATGAATTGGGCGCCGAGGTCGATGAGCGTTTTGACATCGGCGGCGGTGCCGACGGGGCGGCCCCAGGCTTTGCCGTGTTTTTTGCAGGCGGCGGCGATTTGCTTCTGCACGTCCATCATGACGGGATCATTGACGGCGGGCGTGCAGCCTAGGCGCAGAGACATGTCGCCAGGGCCAATGAAGAGGATGTCCACGCCAGGAACGGCGGCGATGGCTTCGGCGTTTTCGAGAGCCTGCGGGGTTTCGATTTGGACGGTGAGGAAGGTCTCGCGGTTCGCTTGATCGGTGTAGTCGGCGGGTTTGCCGATCCAGTAGTCGGCATCGCGTCCGCCGCCGCAGAAGCCGCGGTCGCCAAGCGGCGGGAATTTGATGGCCTGGACCAAAGCACGGGCTTCATCGGCGGTGGCGACGTGCGGGATCATCAAACCGGCAGCGCCGTCTTCGAGGAGGCGGTAGAGGCCATTTTTTTCCTTCGTGGGTGGCCGCCACATGCAGTCGATGTCGGCGGCGTGATGACGGCCGAGCATGGTTTCGATTTCGCGGGCCTCCCAGGCGCGGTGCTCGCCATCGAGCCAGATGCCGTCGTAGTGATAATGCGCCGCGACGGCGGGAAAGAAGGCGATGGGCGAGCCGGTGCAGCAGATGCGGGCGACTTTGCCAGCGCGGAGCTTGGCGAGGACTTTGGAGCGTCTCATGAAATCAGTTTTGGGGCTTGAGGTGGTTGAAGAGCAGCGTGGTCAATGCGGAGACATCGCCAGCGAGTATGTGGAGGTCTTGAGCTTCGATCAAACGTCGGGCGAAGGCCTCGTGTTGTTGTTCTTTGGTGGCGAGCTTGTTTTTCGCTGCGGGGGGCAGAGCGACGATGACATCCCACTCCTGCGGGCCGAAACTGAGGGACCAGTTCATGATCCAGGAGTAGCTTTTGTGGAAAGACTCGGGCTTTTGCACGGGAAGTGAGCCCGGAACGGCGATGAGAACGAGATCCTGATCCATGGTTCGAACTTTTTTGGCAGATTCTTCAAGCTGGGCGAGCGTCTGGCCCTCCGTGGGCCATGAGGTGACATTGACGATGGCTTTGGGATAGAGCTGCTGAATCGCAGGAGCGATGAGCATGTCGTAGGGCGGCATGGCGAGCACTTTGATGGGCTGGCCCGCTTTGAGCAGGGTGAGCGTGTGACTGAGCGCGGGCAGTGGTGGCCCGATGTCAGCGAGTGAGGTTTTTTGGGTGGTGATGGTCTGCACGATGGTTTCGGCGAAGAGCTTGTGACCGGCCATGTTCGGATGGATGGGATCGCTGAGCAGCAGATTCCATTCGAGGGCATCCATGGAGTGAACAGACTCAAAAGCAGCGAAGCAGTCGGCGACGGGGAGCGATTCGGCTTTGGCGATGTCGCGAATGGCCTGCGTGAATTCGGCGAGTTTGACTCCCGGGCGCTGGGGTGATTCGAGGATGGAGTTTTGCGTGCAGAGAACGACCTCGGCGTCGATGGCGCGGCAGTGGCGGATGATTTCACGGAGGTTGTTTTGGAAATCGGACACGGGCGTTCGCACGAGGTCGTTCATGCCGAACATGACGGTGACGAGATGCGGCTTGTGAGCGAGGACGTCGCGCTCCAAGCGCTTGAGGCCGCCGGTGGTGGTGTCGCCGCTGATGCCGGCATTGCGCACGGTGATTTGAGCCTGCGGATGGATTTTTCGCAGGGCGATTTGCAGCATCTCTGGATACGCGCGGAGGCTGCCGCTGTGGTAATACACGCCAGTGATGCTGTCGCCGATGCAGACGATGCGAACGGGTTCCTTGCCTGCGGCGAGAAGTTGCGCGGTTTTGAGTGGCGCTGCTGACAGCAGACTAACGCTGGCTAGAAGGAAGAGTAGAATGCGCATGGTAGGTTCAAAGAGTGTCGAGGCTGAGGCGGGGCGCTCTGCCGAGTTGCGGAAGCAGGCTGTGATTGTCCAGACCAAAGTATCGCTCGCTCTCGCTCATCTGTGGCTGTTTTTTGCGTGCGGTGGCGAGCTGTTCGGAGACGGCGGTGGCATCGGCGAGACTTGGAAACAAGGGGCCGAGCAAGGCTTTGAGCGCAGGATCGAGGACCGCCGCATCTGTCTGGAAAAGGGCGATGCCATCCGCGCCGTCGTCGTAGTTTCGGGCGATCCTTTCGAGAAAGCCGCGTGCGTTGGCCGTGACGCCTTTGCCGGTGACGGTGTTGGCGCCGCCATGGATTTTGGCACCGTGAGCGCGGGCCAGCTCGACATAGGGACTGGCGGTATCGGGGTAGTCGAAGTCCCAGATCCACAATGGGTCGAGGGCGACCTCATCCACCCAGCCCTCTTTGAGCCAGGTGCGGAGGTCGAAGCCTTCCATCAAGTTCAGATTCAGTGTGGCTTCAGGGATGCGGACCATCACCGGCACCTTGCGCTTCGTGGTTTTTTCCAACTCGCGGAGCTGGGCGCGGAGGTCGCGCATGAAGTGGTTCACGAAGTCGGCGCGATGCTGTGCCCATTCGAGAAACTGGGGCGAACCGGGGCGCATCTGCCTCGGATCAGCGCGACCGGCCTTCAGCCACGGATCGAGAATCTGCGAATGATAGCGGGCGATGGGCGGCTGGCGGCAAAAGTCGAGACAAAGACCATGCGCACCGATTTGCGCGACCTCCAGCAGCACGGCGATGCGCTCGGCGCGATACTCGGGAATGGCAAAACTGACCTTGGTGCCGTCCACCTGCCCGCCGCGATGCCGCTCCATCCACTCGGGATGCCCGGCGATGTATTTGGAGCGCAAGCCGCCCCCGAGTGCGTCGCCGTAGTGACGGTTCATGCCGAGTCGGCCGTAGATAACCATATTGTTTTTCTCGGCGAAGGCCAAAGCGGCACGCAGCGAGCATTCTTGTCGGAATGAATCGCCGACGACCTTTGTCTCCGGTCGTGTGTCTCCGGCATACATGGTGGAGGTGGGCAAGGCACTCTGGTAATCCAGCGTGCTGCGGCCGAGCGCCCACATGACATGACGGATGCCGTGATCGAGATGCGCTTGCAGGCAGTCGGCGGAGTCGTGTCCGCTCGTTTGCTGCTTCTCATAAAGCCACTGCCAGAGCTCGGCGATGCCCCAGACCGTTTTCTTGTTTGATCCGGCAGCAGAAAGCGCCGTGGCGGCGAATGCGGTGGCGCTGGAGGAGATGAATTGACGGCGGTTCATGGCTTCAGGGGGGCTTCAGCCCAGCGGCAAAGATGAAGAGTGCGAATAGATGGCTCATGAGGAGTGCTTATTTCTAGCAGGTCGTGCCAGATTTGTTTTAAGCGCTCGTCGGCATCGAATACACGGTCATCAAACGATGGTCGCTGAACATGGCTCACTCCTCTTTGGCGTAGCCTTGAAATCTCGCGTCCAGTGCGTCGGGCTTTGGCTGACCTTTGGCGAAGTAGAAACGGTAGCGCAGGGTGAGGCTGTCGCCTTTCTTGATGGTGTAGTCACCGGTGCCTGCGGGCTTGTCGGGTTCGAAGTCGTGAAGGCCAAAGGGATTCACGGCGAAGAGTCCGTAGTCGCGGGCGTGCCAGGTGGTGGGAGAGCGGAAGTTGCTGGGATGACTGAAGATGACGACGCCGACGACATTGCCTTTCGGGTCGGGGCCGTAGTAGCAGACCCAGTTCGCGTGCTTGCCCCAGATATCGAGATCGCGGATGCCGTTGCTGGTGAATGCGTGCCCGGTTGAGGGACCTGTTTTCACGCCGCTTTTGCTGCTGTTCATGCTGAGCGATGGGCAGAGGCGCAGGGCCATGGTTCCTTCTTTGGTGTCACCGATCAAGACATCGCCTTCAGTGGCCTTCAGCGTGATGTCGAAGTCGAGTGTCTTCTCGCCCTCTGGCAGTGCAGTGATGGTGATACGGCGCTCGTCAGTCATCACGGCTTTTTTGTCAGGTCCAATCCATTGCGTCGAGGCGGTGAAGTGCCCTTGATTGCCGGTGGCCTGCACGTTCGTGAAGCCGGAGTGAACTTGCTTGCCGAACACCTGATACTCCGCCCAGAAGTTGATTTCATTGATCCGCGAGTGTCCAAACCAAAGCGAGCGATGATGCGGATGATCCACAAACATCGCCTCGCCCGGCACATCCTTTTTCATCGGGAACTCCCGCGACACATTCACCCCAGCCGCACCGATGAGCGGATACATGTAGGGCCGCGCCACCTCTTGGGTGATGTATTCCGTGAAGACTTGCCCATCGATCTCGACGCGCATGCCTGCCTCACTTGGTTTCAGTGAAACGGTCTGTGCATGGGCGAGCAGAGGGAGTGCGACGAGGGTGGTGAGCAGGATTGCGATGGGGTTCATTTTTGGAATCGGACGCGTGCTATATAAATCGCGCATGGCAGCTCCACATGGCGGTTCGGAGGTGGATGACCGTCTTTGTCCTCATGCGAGGAGTAGTAGCTGACCCACAGCTCATCCTTGTGCCACACCATGCCTGCATAACCCGTATCGCTGCCACCGCTGGGGAGTTTCAGCGCAATCTCGTAGTGCTCACGGTCCATGCTAGCGATCACGGTGGAAAAAGGCTGCCGATAGCTGCGGCCTGCCGAGATGAGCGAGTCATCGGGCAGCACGATGAAGTTCGGTCCGCCAAAGCGGTGCTCGGTCTCATGCCAGCGCCATTCGCGATACGGCGGCTTGCTGGTGCCGATCCAGCCAAAGTAGTTGCCGCGTTCGCGCCGCACCATCGCGATCATTTCACCATCCGGGCGAATGCGTACGGTGGCTTCGTTGGGACGGCCCGGCACGTCGAGATGCGTCACCAGTTCCCAATTCAAGCCATCTGTGCTGGTCACGAGCTTCACCTTCCACGGATAAGGACCGGGCGGCACGGGGCCGTTCGTTTCCGCCGCCTCCGCCACCTTGGGATCGGGGTGTTGCGCACGCAGGTAAGGATAGCTGATGCCGTAAGCCTTGCCTTCGTGCCAATCGACGCGCCAGAGCCATTGGCCCTCTTCGAGAACTTTGGCTGGCTTTGTCCAGGTGATGCCGTCGGTGGAGAACATCACTCGGGGTTGCTTCGTCTTGAGCAGCGCGGGCTTGGTCTCCTGATTCCAGACCGATCCTCCCGCGATGATCATCAATTGCCCATCCGGCTTGATGGAGAACTTTGGATCACGCAAATCCACACCTTCCTCAT
>JAPLUL010000217.1:0-7673 GCA_026397635.1 Verrucomicrobiota bacterium
TGAAATCCTCCAATGGCTTAGCGCCTAAGCACCCTTCCACCCAAGACTCGATAATCGCGATGAAGTCTCCGTAATATCCCGGTTCAAGAAGGATCGGCTCAACCTTGTCTCCGTCTCCATTAGCGTTGTCGATACTTAGACCCACGCAGTCACGACTTACCAAGGTCCACGGTCTTGCTCTGGCGTCATAAAAATGCCCATCCCCGTTGACATCATTTGCGAAGACCAAGAGGTCACCGCCATTGACGAAATTTTCCTCGCGAATCTGGTAGTAGCATCGGTCGTTGTCCATAGCGATGGCGATTTTGCATGGTATCCACCAGTTGATACTCAGCCACCCGCGAAAGGACCACTCCATTGTCCCGATTTCACTCAGAACCAACAGCATATCGGGGGGGAATCCTTCAATCGATTGAAGGTGCTTGATTTCGCTAGCCGAGACTTCGGTAGCGACACAGGTATGTTCCGGGTGTCGAGCAAATTCTTTGAATTTTTCCTTCAAATAATTTACGCGTTCTTCAATCGATAAAGTATTCATCAAATAAACAATGCTGATAAGACAACTGCTTGCTCTGCATGGATTTTGCTTTTGCGGGCGGTATCATCGGCGGGATAGTGAACAGGAAGGTCCAGATCGCAACATGGATGACCCAGCGCCGTGCGGTCATTGGATTTGAGGATGACTGACGCTATCCGCAGCATCAAGGATAATCGAGGTCTCAAGGCTCTGGCTTTCGTTGATCGAATGAGGGCCGATTCGACTCAGCGGGATTCAATCGGCATCGAGAGGGAGGAAGGATACGGCCATCTCCGGCAGGAACTCCTTTGAGATTACACCCTCCCACCTTCAGACTCAGTTCGTGCAGCTCTTCGAACACCGAAGTGTCCGTGCCACTTGCTAGCGGCTTTAGCGAGCCGGAATGGCTTGGATCGATGGCGGCCACACAGGCCGGACGAGATCGCGGGCGAGCCAAGATTGACAGGGAGCTATGTCGTCTCCCCAAACCATCTTGGCAGCAGCGTTAGCCACTAGAATTTCGTCTGGGACGGAGCCGCAAATATTGATTGGCCTCGAGCGGAGGAGGTCGCGGCGAATAGCGTCCAAGTCAGCTCGGGCGCCCTGAACCTGAATCGTGAAAAGCCCGAGGTAGTCGCAGCGTCCGTAGTAGGCTACGGAAACCCGCACACGGGGTTCTCGGAGAATATCGCCACACTCTGCGCGGACCTGCTTCAACATTGCATATTCAACAAGAGGTAGGCATAGCGCAAATTTCCTTTGAAAGCGGTCCTCCCAGTCGCTGTAGCTCCCGCCCTCGATCAGGACAGGCTCTGTAGCCTCCATGAGAACCTCAATCGCAGTGCTCGCAGGTAGAGTCATTATGGCAGCGTCCTCGCGGCCCTCGACGGAACCCTTCATTGCATTGGAGTCACTCATGTCAGTCTGTCTCTAATGAAACTGGTTTCGACGTTTCATCTCTGTCTTTCCCCGGCCATGGGCGGGAAGGGGGCTGCTAGGAAATTGCTTCTGAGGGTGCTGGGGGAGGGAGAAGGGTGGAGGAATGACGAGTTTGGAATGTCGAATGACGGTCATGAATACATCATGTCTTACATAATGTCTGGCATCTTTTTTTTCCTCCAACACCCGCCACATGGAAGGACGACTGGCTCCTGATCAGAGGTCCTTCTTGTCTTGGGGAGCCTCGCGCCGAGGTCTATGGGCTAAATGTATTTTAGACATCTCGATCATATTTAATTCACAAATTGATTTGGTCACCCCACCATTGCCCCACCCCCTGTGAGAAGATAGAAGGTATCAATCCACTCTCTTATGCCGTCTTTGGCTTTTCCCATCAGCCAGAAAGTTGTCTGCGTTCATGGCCATTTTCCCGCAGCCGTATTCGAGCACTTCGATCGCGTGCCGCAGGAAAACGGCACCTACACCGTCAGCGAGATCATCTGGTGTCGAGAATACGTCACAGACCGCCCAGGCTTTAGTGTCCGTCTTGCCGAGCTGCCGCCGATCATGCCGGGCACAGGCTTTTTCTCGCTCTGGCGGTTCCGATGGCTCGCCGATGAAAAGACCCTCCGCTGCCGGAATAAAGAGTCCGCACAGCCTGCAGCCCGACGCCTCAACGTCGAACCCAAACCTCAAAAACACTCCCTATCCCCATGAACCCACACCTCACCGAAATCGCCTACATCCTGCGCCCTCAGTGCAGCCTGGCCTATAACACCACCGAATCCGATCTCGACCAGTGGCTCGCCGCTCTCCGCACGGCGGCCCAGGCCGAGTTGGAAAAAGGCAACCGCATAAGCCTGTGAACCACTACAATACACAAATAATGCACGATACACTTGCTATGTGTATCGTGCATAAATAGTGTATTCGACCATGATTCCCCTCACACAGCGTCTGCTCGACTACCTCGAAACCGTTTCGGGGGAACGTCCTCATCTGGTGGCCGAAAAGGCCGCCGCGCTACCGCTGTTCCTACGGGAACGCTACCAGATCCAAAGCCTTCACCTGTTTGGCCGCAGATTCCTGCTTGCTCTGGAGAAAAGCGACTGGGATGCCGGTTCCCCCGGCGAATACGAGAATCAGGCCGAGACACTGAGAACCCAACTTGGCGAAACGGTGGTGCTCGTGCTGCCCATGCTGCCCTCCCATGCCCGCAATCGCATGGTTCGCTTGGGCATCCCCTTCATCGTTCCCGGCAGTCAGATATTCCTGCCCACGGCGATGATTGACCTGCGCGAGCGCTTCTCCCAGCCCAAGCCGGAGCGAGGGAAACGTCTCACGCCAGCCGCCCAGTGTCTCGTGCTTTACCATCTCCAGCGCCACACTCTGGAGGATTTGCCCCTACGGATCATTGCCGAAAAGATCGGCTATTCACCCATCATGCTCACCAAGGTGAAGGATGAACTGGAAGCGGCAGACCTCTGCGGCACGTCGCGCCAGGGCCGTTCCATCACACTCGCTTTCAAAGTGCATGGTAGGCAGTTGTGGGAGCGGGTGCAGCCTCTCCTCTCCAGCCCGGTGAAAAAGGCCCACTGGCTGCGTTGGGAGCAGCCTGGCTATCCGGCTCTTGCCGCAGGTCTCACTGCACTGAGTCATCGCACGGAGATCTCGGATGATCGTCTGCCCATCTACGCGCTGCCCTCTTCAACTTTCCAAGCCAATCTCGAACGCGGTCTCTACCAGGGATGCCAGGGGCCGGAGGACGCGAATCTGCGCATGGAAAGCTGGAGCTACAATCCTCTGCTTCTGGGCAGTAACACGCAGATTGATCCACTCTCCCTCTACCTAAGCCTGCGCGAAAGCGCTGATGAACGCGTTCATCAGCAACTGGAAACCCTCATAGATCAAGTCTCATGGTGAAAGGTCTCGACATCTTCCGTGAACGCTTCCGTCAGTTTGAAGGCTCCTTCACACTAATCGGAGGTGCAGCGTGTGTAGAATGGTTCACCGCCCAGGGGCTCTCATTCCGTGCCACCAAAGATCTGGACATCGTGCTCATGATCGAGGTGATCGATCAGGCCTTTGTGGCGGCGATGAGGGCCTTCGTTGCTGAGGGGAAATATGAGATCCGCGAGCGCAGTGAAGGGGTGCCTATTCTCTATCGTTTTGCCAAGCCAGCTCAGGAAGGCTTCCCCTACATGGTGGAATTGTTCAGCCGCAGTCCTGAAGGCTTTGACCTCAGCCCGGACCAAGAAATCATCCCCGTCGCCGTCGACCCCGGCCAGCACAGCCTTTCCGCCATTCTTCTCGACGATGCCTACTACGGGCTCATCCAGACCCATCATGACCTGCGGGACGGCGTGCGGGTCGCCAATGCCACCGCGTTGATCCCCCTGAAAGCCTATGCTTGGCTCAATCTCACACAGCGCAAGTCGGACGGAGAAACCGTGGATGCTAAAAACATCGACAAGCAGCGCGCCGACGTCTTCCGCCTTGCCGCCACCCTTCCTGGGGAGCCGGGGCCAGAGCTGCCCAGCTCCATCGCAGAAGACCTGACCACCTTCCTTCAGGCATTCCCCGCAGACTCTGCCGAATGGACCGCCATTCTTGCCTCTTTGAAGTCCACCTTGGGTGGAGGGCTGCGTCCCGAGACCCTGCGTCAGGCCATCCAGACCTTTTTCCGCCTCCCTGTCGAATGAACACCTCCGCCCTCAAGACCTTCGCCCCCGCCGTCCGCACGCAGCTCATGGAGGCCGTGACGCGCAAGCTCGACTTCGCCCTCACTGCGCAGACGCCCGACTACCTCACCACCTCCGCGCCGCAGGTCGCAGCGTTGAGGAAGCTCGCTACGGCGGATCGCTCCGGGCTCATCGACCGCGTCGCCTATACCTGGTTCAACCGACTCGCCGCGCTCCGCTTCAGGGACGCTCGCGGCTGGTGCCTTTGCGAATGACCGAAGCGGGAAGTGAATCTTTGGATCGTGATGTTCGGGATGCGGATGCTTTGGACATGTTAGCAAAGAAATACCGCAGAAACTTCATCTGTCGCCCCGCAAATGTCCGACCCCCTGTGGCACGGTTGCAGGGTATATGAACCCACACCTCACCGAAATCGCCTATGTCCTTGACCGATCCGGTTCCATGCAGCCCGTGCAGGACCCCGCCGTCGCCGCTTTTCATGACTTCATCAAATCCCAGTCACAGCAAGATATGAACCTCTGAATACAAGTTTGCCCCTCCCCTAGGCGATGAACGATATCCTCGAACTTTTAGAAACTCAGATCCCGCTCTGGTTTGCACCTAGCTCGGCGCTTTTGGTCGGCCTGCTTTTCTGGCTCTTCCTGAGCCAACGGCACACGCTGAGTGCCTCGCTGCTCAACGGAAGGGTGCAGGACGGAGTTGCGCGCTTGGCCGAACTGGAGGCGCAATACACTGGCCTCGAAGGCAAGTTCGACGCAGCTACCGCAAACGCCAGTAGATGGCAGGTTCATGCGACAGAGCTGAAGGTCCGGCTTGAGGAGGAGCAGAAAGCTGCAGCACAGAGGGAAAGCGTCCTCGCCAATGCCGAGCTAAGATTGGTCGACACTTTCAAGGCGCTCTCTGCCGACACTCTCAATGCCACGCAGGCGAGCTTTTTGGAACTGGCGAAGGGTGCGTTTGAAAAACACCAACAGGCGGCCAGCGGGGACCTGCAATTGCGTCAGCAAGCCATCGACGGACTGGTGAAACCGGTCGCCGAGCAGTTGAAGCAGGTGGATGAAAAAATCCAACAAATGGAAAAAGCACGCGTCGGTGCCTATACAGAACTGCTGGGCGAGATCAGCAATATTAGGCTCAACAACGCGAAACTGCAGGCCGAAACCGGTAGTCTTGTCAGCGCCTTGCGCCAGCCCAAAGCCCGGGGCCGCTGGGGTGAAATGCAACTCAAGCGTGTGGCCGAACTCGCCGGCATGCTCGACCACTGTGACTTCGATCTTGAGGTCCATGTTTCGACCGACAGCGGCAACTTGAGGCCCGACATGATTGTGCGGCTGCCGGGCGGCAAAAACATTGTCGTCGATGCCAAGACTCCGCTGGATGCCTATCTGGACGCTTGCCAGGCCGCTGATGATGTCACAAGGGAGGCGGCTCTAGCTCGTCATGCAGCCCACGTGCGCGGACACATCAAGCAGCTTGGTCAAAAATCCTACTTCGAGCAGTTCCAACCCAGCCCCGACTTCGTGGTGCTGTTTCTGCCGGGAGAAATGTACTTCAGTGCTGCGCTCGAAAAGGATCCGGGCCTCATTGAAATGGGAGTGAGCGAACAGGTCTTGATCGCAACTCCGACCACGTTGATTGCGCTGTTGCGGGCCACGGCCTACGGCTGGCGTCAGGAGGCATTGGCGAAAAATGCCCGCGCGATCAGCGATCTGGGAAAAATGCTCTATGAGCGCCTCACTATTCTTGGCGGACATTTTGACAAACTGGGCCGTGAACTGGGTCAGGCGGTTAATGCCTACAACGCGGCGCTCAACTCGCTGGAGTCGCGCGTGCTGGTGACTGCGCGAAAGTTCAAGGAACTTGGTGCATCGCCGGAAGACGGGGAAATACTGGAGATCGGAATGACTGACCAGGTGCCACGACTGCCCCAGGCGCTGGAACTGGCCATGGCATGACGTTACACAGAATCTGAACTGAAAAAAACATGGGATTTTATTATCGAAAGTCAGTAGGCCTTGGGCCGTTCCGAGTGAACCTCAGCAAAAGTGGCGTTGGCTTTTCCGTGGGCGGGCGCGGTTTTCGCACCGGAGTCAGTGGCACCGGGCGGAGCTACAGCACGTTTAGTATCCCTGGCACGGGCGTGGGCTATCGCACGAGCGGCAGCAAGGGCTGTCTGCTGCTGCTTGCTCCTCTTTTCCTCGGTCCTGCCGTGCCTTGGCTCATTCACCTCCTCTCATCATGAACCTCATCTGGAAACGAACCCTACGCACACCATCCTCGGAACGATTCCTTGCCCATCGCGACGGCAAAGACATCGCCGCGATTGATCTTCACTATCTCGCCAACGGCACCGTGGCCGGCACGGTGATCCTGCTCAAGGATGCAGGATGGAATGAGGACGACATCCAGCTTCTGCTCTCATCCTTTGATGTGGACTTTCTGCCTGACGTCGATCTAGCGCACCACACGCTCAGCTACACGGTGGTAGTGGGTGAATTGATTGGAAATTTTGAGGCTCACAATGAGCCCGACCGTGATCAAGCAACGAATCCTGCAAAACCATGAGTCGCGAAACCTCCGTTCATGCTCTGCTTTTCGCGGTCAATCAGATCCCCATTGAAGCCGTCGTTGGTTCCAACGGCAGCACCCACCGCATCAGCATCCCCGGCAAAAAGGCGCTCATTCATCAACTCACTGGCCTCGTGCTCGGTGTCGTCAGTCGTGATTGCCGCGTCGTCACCAATCAGGAAGCGGTCCATCTTGCTCGTGAAGTCTGCGAAAAAGCCTTTCCTGGACTCTCATCAGTCGAATTGGAAGCCAAGCGTGCCGCAGCACCACGCACTCGCCGTGTTGACTCCCTCGCGCCTCACGCGCTGTCGCCCTTTGGGCAGCGTGCCGCTGTCTGTCTCGATTCGCCCCGCTCACCTCGGCTCATCGACCTCGTGCATAAAACGCATGTGCTGAACTACATGGGAAGCGAGATCGAAAAAGACTATCCCTACACCCCCTTCCTCCGGGTGACCAACAGCTTCAACGGTGCCCGCGCCCTCCGGTTCGACATCGGCTTCATGCGCAAGCACTGCTCCAACGGCGTCATCTTCGAGGAAGAAGTCGCCACCATCAAAGCCTCACACAGCAAGGAAGCCCTGGCCCAGTTGAAGATCGAGATCACCTCCCGCAGCCTGCCGCAGATGTGGGACGAGTTTAGCAAATTTCTCATCAGCGTCCGCAGCATCAGCATGGACACCGCCCAGTCCACCCTTGCCTTGAAAACGGTCCTTCGCCTCCCCGAGACCAAACCCGACGACAAAAAAGCGCGAGCCGAGGGCTTGCAGGCTCTATCCGTGGATCTCTCCACACGCCTTACCGGCTACCAAAAAGAACTCGGCCCCAACGCTTATGCCGTGTTGACTCGTTCGCGCCCCAAGCTCAGCTCGCCCTCCGGGCCGCGTGCCGCAGTCTGTCTCGGTTCCTGCCGGTCCCCTCGGCTCAACACCCTCACCGACATCGCCGCC
>JAPLUL010000185.1:0-16369 GCA_026397635.1 Verrucomicrobiota bacterium
CCGCTGGCGACGAGATTCGCCACCGCGCCGGTCACCGTCAGCACCTCCGCCGCGAGCACGCGTCGTCCGCGTGTGCTGATGCCATCCGCCTGCTGGCGTGCCGCCGGGCCGTCCGCCACGAGCAAGTGCTGCGCCACCACGGCACGAAGCACCAGCGCGAGCTGACGCCGAATGCCGTCCTGCTCGCCGGCGGGAAACACGGCCACCATGCGCTCGATCGCGCCCACGCAATCGCCCGCATGCACGGTGGTGAAGACGAGGTGCCCCGTCTCGGCGGCTGTGATGGCGGTGCGGATGGTGTTCAGATCACGGATTTCCCCCACGAGGATCACATCCGGGTCCTGCCGCATGGCGGAGACCAGCGCGTCATTGAAGCTCGGCGTGTCGATGCCGAGCTGGCGCTGGTTTACGAGAGCCAGCTTGGACACATGCACATACTCGACGGGATCTTCGATGGTGATGATGTGGCAGCGGCGCTGGCGGTTGATCTGATCCAGCAGCGTGGCCAACGTCGTCGTCTTGCCGGAGCCGGTCGGACCGGCGATGACCACCAGCCCATGCTGCTGGCGGCAGAGCTGGTGCAATGATTCCGGCAGGCCGAGGTCCTTCAGCGGGCGGAATTGATCATCCAGCCGCCGCAACGCGATGTTCAGCAGCCCCTGCCGCTGATACACGTTCAGACGAAAGCGCACG
The DNA here is from genome assembly GCA_026397635.1 of Verrucomicrobiota bacterium. Classification (GTDB taxonomy): domain Bacteria; phylum Verrucomicrobiota; class Verrucomicrobiia; order Verrucomicrobiales; family Verrucomicrobiaceae; genus Prosthecobacter. The sequence continues at coordinate 694 of JAPLUL010000185.1, forward strand.
CCACGGGCGCTGGTCAGCGCACCGTCATAGGAGCCGCAGTCGCGCACGAGCGGCGCATCTTTCCCCACACCTGTGATCTCGCGCACCCAGGCCGTGACCTGCTCATGCGTGATGGGCAAAAACTCCGCATCCGCCGCCAGCACGCCCTGCACTCGAAAATACGGCGGCTCCCCGCTGGCGATGTGCAGATCCGACGCGCCGAGATCGAGACAACGCGAAAGCAGTGTCTCCAAGGGCAGGATCTGGGCGGGCGTTGGCTTCATCGGAATCAAAGGCGGAGGTGCAGCGTCCATTCGTGAACCGAGTTTCCCTGCGCAGACTCCTGCATGGTCAGGCCAAGCGGAAAGCAGGTGAGATCCGCCACTTCAGGCATGGCTTGCAGAGTGGCCTGCACTCCCGGCCAGGTGCCAAGAAAACGAATGGCCCACACTGGGCTGCTGGTGGCATTGGGCGCAGCACCGCGACGATTGGCGGGCGCAATGGCCCCCGCCGCACCCGCCGGCCCCTCCTCCACCACGACGAGGCCGTGTTTGCGCAGCAGATCACCGACCTGGGTGACGGACTCGGCACGTTGAAGCGCATCGCCGCCCTGCTTCAGCGCTTCGGACTCGCGCTTCACCTTTTCCAGATCCTGCTTCAGTCGTGTGAGATCAGCGGAAAGCGCCGCCGTGCTCGCCACACCGCTGCCTGCTTGCTTCCGCGCCTGCTCGAGCTGCGTTCTCGCCTTGGACAAAGCGGAGTTGTGGCCGGGATTGATGAACACGGCGTAAATCATGAGCACCAGCGCACCGGGGAGAACCAGCAGCAGCAGACGATCACGAGCGCTGAGAGGAGGACGTTTGGCGGGCTTCATGGTTTGGCGGCTGGGGTCGTGGCTTCCATGCGCAGGTGGATTTCAAAGCTCCACACAGGCGTGCTCCCGGCGAGCTGCGCCTGGGTGCGGGCGGGCTGCACGGTCCAGCCGAGCGGTTGCAGACGTGCGCCGACTTTTTGTGAGAACTGCGCGGCGAGATTTCCCTCTGTGCACCAGCCGGTGAGCGTCGTTTCCATCACTGGCGGCTTGCCCGGCGCGGGCTGGGTGACATTGGCCGGAGCGCTAAGGGCACGCACGAGCACGCCGCCCGGTTTTTCCAGTGCCAGCGCTTCCAGCATCGCGCCGAAGCCGCGCAAGGTCTGGCTGTGCCTCGTCATGTCCGCCTCGTGGTCCGTGCGGGCTTTTTGCAGCTCCTGGGACACCTTTTGCACCTCGCTTCTCAGGTTTCCGGCTTCGGAGAGCTTCTTCGCTTCGTCTTGCGTCAAGTTGAGCTGGAGTTCCGTCCACCACCAGTTCCCGGCGCACAAAAGCAGCGCCAGTCCGGTGGCGAGAGCACACAGCAGCACGCGGCGGGCGGTGCTCATCGGTCGTGCCGGAGGATGCAGCACTGGCAGCGGCTCAGGTGACTGGTCCAGGGCGCTCAACCAGCCGCTGAACCAGCCTTGCAGTGTTTCCGCGTCTTGCAGGCTGCGCACCGTGGCCGCGCTGGCGCTCAGGCCGCTGCGCGTCGTCCACACCTCGCGCGGAAGTTTGCCAGCCTCGGCTTCTGGCGATGGAAAACGTGCCAGCAGCATGTCCAGGCCGCCGGAAAGCTCCGCCGGCAGAATGTCCAGCATGGCCGCGCCGCGATGACGCTGCCGCAAGAACAGCAGATCCTCCCAAACCTCCAGCACATCCCCACCCGCCGCATTTTCGCCCGTCAAAACCATCCCACCAGGATGCGCCAGCCCCGCGAGCTGCGCCCCGTGCCGCAGCAACTCCGCATCCACCTCCTGGCGCAGCCTTTCGCTCACCTGCGTGACCCACCAGGTCTCCGCCACGCTGTCGCCGCCCAGTCGGCGGGCCACCGTCAAACTGCTGCCCGCAGGCACGCCCGTCAGCGCCTCGGCCTCAAAAGCCAGCGCCGTGAAGCGCTCTTGCTCGCTCACGCCTTGCAGGCGGTTCGCCGAGACCTCGACGATGGCCGTCACCGCCGCCGTGGACAGCACCCACACCTTCCGCGCCCGCGCTTTGACCAGCCCCAACGCCGCCAACGTCAAAGACCCCGCATCCGCCGCCCCCGGCGGAGCCGCCGCCCGCCCGAACGCCACCAAGCGCCCCCGCGCGTCAAAATCGCCGCGTGCCACGAAACCCGGAGTGATGAGCAGCAGGGTGCGGGTCATGGGATTGTGAGCGCGATGCGTCGGCTGGTGTTGGGACCCGGGCGTAAATTGGCATGAACGATGATGGACTTGCTCTCGACATTGCCATCTTTGTCTGTGTCATAATACGCTCTTATCACCCTCTCTCCGGGAGTTGTGGAAAAGTTGACGGAGAAAGTACCTAAAGTAAAGTCTTCTTCGTGATGCTGCACTTTGATAAACCCTGTGGCTGGATTTGGCTCAAAAAAGCGCACTACAATTTGATCATCACCATCTGGAGTGGCCAGCGTGCCATCCGCATTTCTAACCTCAATAATGACAGGGATGGTGGCCAATCTTTCTGATGGTGTGTAGGCGTTCAGGTCTATGTCATAACCGGTTTCAGAAGGCCGCCCCGATGGATTGGCTCCGGGGGAGTCAACTTGTCCAATTTCCTGCCCGGCAGCGGTAATGGGTGCGTTCGTGACGGTGCGCAGCAGCGCGTTGGGATAATCTTCCAGCACGCCATTGGGCGAAACCAGCTCGGAACCCCATCCGTCCTTCAATTCTCCATCTGGAAACGACGTTCGTAAATAAGGGCCTCGCCATCCGGTAGCCAGAATCACTTCTGAATCTTCCTGCTCTGCATCATCCACATAGGCCACAGTGGCGCGGCGGGCTTCGTAAATGGGTAGGTCATGCACATTCTGCCATAGTTCACGTAGGGTGTAAATTTGCCCACCAGTTACAGACTCGACGGCGGCTTTTGGTGGACGTCCAAGATCATTCAGTAACCCGAAAGCCACCGGCATACCATCAGGATCGCGATACCCAGATGGACCAATTACAGCTTCACGAATGTCGCTTAACATCCGTTTGGTCATCTCATCGCGGGTCTTATTGACCATGCCCGACGAAGTGGTCAAAGCCACTGTGGAAAGCACAACCAGAATGGTGAGCACGACCAGCATCTCGATCAACGTGAGCCCTGAGGCAAAGCAGCGACCGGCGCGGCGATGGTGAATGTGCATGTGAATGAGCATGGAATCGGGGTTCTCTTGAGTTCGTTGCCAAGACCTTCCGCGTTCGGATTCCCCTGTCCCCATTCCCTTGTCACGACAACCAAGGACAGAGGAATGGGGACAGGGGAATGGCTGACGCGCCGGGCCTGACCGGTGGTCGGCTCTCGTTTTGAAATGACCCCGCCCGGGCGTGCCGGGCGGGGCGAAAAGCAGGCCATTTAAGGCCGGCAGAGACATCAGACGATGCTGTGTGGATTACAGCTCAGTGGTTTCAAAGAACTCAGCGATATGGGCATTTGCGTTCGCAAGGCCGTCATCGTGAAGCGCCAGCACGCCAATGAAGGCGGCTTTCTCCAGAGCGCCTCCAGCATCATCCTCGACCTTATAGATCGCCAAGTAGCGGGCATAGACCGCTTCAGGAGCCGAGTTTGGACCTTCACCGAAATGGTAAGGAGCATCGCTCAGGGTACGACCGGTGAGTTCGCTGGCCTGACCAATGCCGAAGGCGACATAGACATCACCTGCGCCGGCATCTGGGCGGATCAGAGCTTCCACATCGGCCTCCGTGACCTGCGCCACGTTCACAGCGGCAGCGACGGTTGTGATCGTGCCAGAGTAAGGATTGAATGTGGCATTTTGATCCGCGGTGAAGGCACCTGCGGTAGCCACTAACTGGGACACCGTGGTGATGCCTGCTTCTTCGAGAGCATCGGAGGTGTCCGCATCAAGAGCCAGAGCCGTGAACGGAGTCGCTGTGGGCAGGTAGTCCACCAGAGCGGCGCCATTGACGAGGTTGTCGAGGTTGGCGGGCTGCTTGAAGTAGAGCTGCTCAAATTCCTGGATGCGCTTGTTGGCTTCCGGGATATTCGTCGAAGCTGCTGCCGCATGGGTGCGGGTGAGCATGTTCGGCAACTGAGGGATGAGGACACCGGCGAGGGCGATGAGGATGACGAGAACGACCAGCAGTTCGATGAGCGTGAGGCCTTTGTTGTTGGTGCGACGCGCGAGGCGTGTCGCGAGGATGTTGGATACCTTCATGTGTGTGTTTGGTTTGGTTGTGTTTTGAAGGGCTCCGGGTTCAAGGACCTCCGGCCGCGGGTTTTTTCCGGTGGTGAGGGCATCACCACCTGAAACTGGGTGCCTCAGCCCGCCCCGGTGGGCGGCTCAGGGCAAAAATGAATGCGAAACAGCTCCTTGCTGCGCGGGCAGCGGATCTCGATGCAGCCGCCCCGGCGGACGAACAGCAGCTTCCCCGCCGAGGAGCGAAACTCACCCTCCGCCAGCGGCGTGCGCAGCCCGTCCGCCCGCTCGACAACGAGGGCGGCGCAAGGCGCGGCGGGAGTGGCTTCTGAAGGATTTTCACGAGGAGAGTTCAAGCTCGACAAGGCGGTTTGAAGTGAGGAGCTGGCAGGACTTTGAATAGTGCCGACATTATTTAATGCAACTGTTTTGCGTTATAAATTCATAGATTGGACAGTTGCGTCGCTGTTCTCCGCGCAGCTCGGGCAAACGCCGAAGAACTCCAGCTCATGGCGCACGGCCTTCCATCCGGTCTTCCGCGCCAGATTGTCCTCCAGCACGCGCACTTCCGGCGGTGTCTCCACCTGCTCCAGGCCGCCGCAGCTCGTGCAGACAAGGTAATCGGGGGCGGGACCGGTCAGCAAAAGCTGAAAGCACTGCGCCCGCTCCCCTAGGTTCACGCGGCGCACCACGCCCGCCTGCTCCAGCTTCAGCATCAGCCGGTAGAGGGTCACGCCGCTGCGCTCCTGAAGACTCGGACAATCGCCCCACTCTGCCAGCGTGCGCGGATGCGGGTCAGCGGCCATTTCCCGCAGCAGGCAAACGAGGGCGTGGGTGCGCTTGAAACCCCGGTCCAGCAAGAACGCCAAAATCCCGGACGCAGGGTCATGCACCTGGGAAGATGATGGAGCGGAGGCGTTGGGGTTCATCAGATGCGGAGATTCAGACGTGGGTCGTTTTCCAATCAGTGGGACAGCAGAATAGGTTGAGTCTCAGACGGCGTGCCGGTGAGTGGTCCCTCGGGGCATCATTTTTGTGATTTCCCACAGATTGGCTTCGCCTGTCTTGCGGCTCGAGGAGGCCAGCAGATTTCTGTTTTGTCTTCATCTTCCTGCCTCCTTGTGTCGCACGAAGGGCGCAGCCAATCTGCTGGCCTCCCTGAATCTGCTGGAGGCAAAAAAAGGAGGTGTGATTCTGCTGTCTCCATTCTGCTTTCGATGGCTTTTCTCCGGGTTGGATTCACTGCCTGGGAAGAGAGTCTTGGCACGCGGAGCGCCTGCTCCCTGCGCGGCGAAAAGGCGCAACCAGCGCTCCGCCTGCGGGGCGGGCAGCCAAGTCTGCCCCTTCGGCAGATTGGCGAGCATTTTTCGGCACTCTGTACGGTAACCCGGCCCCATCTGCTGCCGCACCCAGGCCTCATACTCCGCCAGCCATCCCGCAAAGAGCCTAGCCGCGGCCATGGCGTCGGTGGTTTCGTTTTGCAACGCCTCGATCTGGTAGCGCCCCGGCACCACCGGCTCGTGCAGGCGGTGCGTGGTGCAGCGCCCTTTGGTTCGAACAAAGAGAAAGCCCGGACGCTGACTGCTCACCTGCGGATACCATCCGGCGCAAGCACCATGCAGTTCGATGACGCCATCCTCGTGCGTCAGACGGTAGCAGCTCGTGCCCTTGAGGCCTGGGGAGGGCAGCGTCTCAAAACCATGCCTCAGCAGCAGGTTCCCGCCGCTCATCACATCCCGCCCCCAGAAAAACATCTGCTGCCGTAACGCGGCGGCGAAGTCGGCCAGCAGTACCCGCTGCCTGGAAAGCGGGACTCCAGACAGCGCAACCATGCCCGGCGAATGGAAGGCCTGTCGCGAAGGAGTCAGCGTCTGTTGAGGCTTGGCTTTCATGCAATCCACTTGCAATAAAATACAGACGCATTAAATGCAAACTTTTTGCACAAACAAAACCACGCCTCGTCATGCGTCTGACCGTCATCTCCGGCTTTCTCGGCTCCGGCAAAACCACGCTCCTGCGACGGTTGCTGCGCATGAGCGGGGAGATGCGCCTGGGGGTGATCGTCAATGACATGAGCGAACTCGAAGTGGACGGCGATCTCCTGCGCGATCCTGAGCATCTGAACGAGGCACGAGGAAACTTCGCCAGCATCCAGGCAGGAAGCATCAGCGGTGCGCAGCGTCCGGCCTTCGCCGCCGTGCTCGACTCCTGGCAGGGCCGGGATGACCTCGACCACATCGTCATCGAGACTTCCGGCAGCACGCATCCCTGGCCACTGGTGGAGGAAATCAGCCAACGCCCCGGCCTGACGCTCGACACCTTCGTCACCCTCATCGACGCGAAGGCCTTCATGGAGGATTTTGGCGGCGGTCGCCTCATCCGCGAGCTTTCACATTCGCAGGCTCCGCTGATGATGGCGCAGATCCAACTCGCCGGCGTCATTCTCCTCACCAAGACCGAGCAACTGCCGCCGCCGAGCCTCCAGCTCATCGCCACGCACCTCAGCGTCATGAACCCGCAAGCTTCGTTGTATGCGGTGAACTACGGACGCATCGCCCCAGAGAAGCTCCTCGGCACCGGCAGCTTTGACCTCGAAAAAGCACGTCAAATCGCCGCCCAGTGGCCTGCCTTGACCGAAAATGCCGCGCAAGTAGGCGAACTCGGCAGCACCGTGATCGACGATCCGCGCCCACTGCACCCACGCAGGCTGTGGACCTTGTTTCGCGAGCGTCTCGGCACCGGCATCCATCGCAGCAAAGGCTTCACCTGGCTCGCCTCGCGTGACCGCGATGTCCTGCTGTGGAATCAAGCCGCAGGCAGCGTCGGCATGGAGCTGACGGCCTACTGGAAAGCTGCGCTCGTCACCAATCCAGACGGCAAACTCGTCCACGAGGAGATCGCCATGCTTCAGGAGCAGCTTCAAGACGCTCATCCCGTCTTCGGCGACCGCCGCTGCGAACTCACCGTCATCGGCCCCGAGCGCGACCGCGCCGTGTTCGTCCCTGAACTTCACGAATGCTTCTGCACCGACGAAGAAATCACCCACTGGCGCTCCGGCGGCACCTTCGACGACCCCTGGCCGAAATCCCTCCTGCGCGTGTGAGGAAGGCAAGACGATGAGTGGCGAACATTGGGACAGTGTTGGAGGCGATGGCGTCGTCCTCGTCCTCCTACTCGAACTCGTCCTCGATCCTGACGCGTCGTTTCAGGTTCCAAGTTTTAGGGCTGCCTGAAAGCAACACTCCACCACTCAGCCTCCACCATTCGCCATTTCTCATTCCGCCGCAGGCGGCCTCTTCTTGCAGATCTTCAGCCCGCCCTGGATGATCTGATCACGGAGCCGTTCGAGGCAGGCTTTCCAGGTGGAGCGGCTGATGGGGATGTAGCGTTCGGTGCCGTCGGGGAAGAGTTTGGTTTCAAAGATGTTGCTGGGCTGCTGGATGAGGTCGTCATAGAGCCCGTGGATGAAAAACGTGCGTGCATCCGCCCCGTCCGGCCACGGGCTGGGCTGTCCGCCGGCTTCACAGATCGCGGCTTCCACGGCCGAAAGAATTTCGATGGCGCTGAGAGTGATTTTGAGCGGCTTGCCGGAGTCGAGGTAGTCGGCGATCACGACATGAAGCTTCGAGACGACGGCGCTGATTTCGCGCGTGTCCGCAGCACTTTCGCCCGCGATGAGCTTTTCCAGCTCCCGCTCCGTGCGGATGACCGCAGCGACGGCTTCCGGTGCTCCGGCAGCATGGCGGACGACGATTTCACGCTTAGATCGAGAGGGCATGGTGGCGGGTGGATTTTGGCAAAATGATGGCTTGGCAGAATGATTTCTGACGAGGAACCCCCTCAGCCAATCATTTTCCTAGCATCATGCTGCGTGAACTTGAATGTCTGGCCGCAGTTCGGCGCTGGGGAGGGCGTCAAAGGCTTTTTCGATGATCTTTTCCGGCAGGACGACGCCGATGACGACGCCGCTGGGGATGATGCCGAGGGCGGCGATCATGGGGAGGAACCAGGTTTCGCTTTCGGGGCGGACGTGTTGGAAGGAGAAAGGAATCTGCGGCAGTTCGGCGAGGCGGCAGAGGCCTTTCACGCGGAGGACTTCATCCGGCAGATGGCGCAGGACGCGTTCGAGGTCCTGTCGCTGCACGACAAAGGGCACGGGCACGCGCATGGAGGTGAAGGCGCGTTCGTCATCGTGGTGATGGTGATGATCGTGAGCAGGCTCGGTAGTGGCGCTTTCAAAGAGAGCGGGTTTTGGCGCTTCAGCGGGGGCGAAGCGGGCGGTGGCGGCTTGCAGGCGGAGGAAGTCGGCGAAGGCGTCCACGCTGGTCTCGATGCCGCGAGGGGTGAGCATCTTCACGGCGGCGCGGATGCCGGCGAGGCGTGGATTTTTGACGCTGCCGGTGTGCGTGAGCATCCAGTGCGTGGCGGTTTTCACCTGCTCCTGCTCCAGCTTGTTGTGCTTGCGGCGTTTCTGCCAGCGCACGGTATCAATCATGGCCACCTGCATGGGCGAGGTGAAGCGTCGGCACTCGCCGCGCATGGTGATGGCGGCGATGAGAGTGATGAAATCGGACGCGCCATTCGCCTCGACGAGCAGCACGCCGCCGCGTGGCACGTCGATGGTGCCGAGCGTGAGCATGAAGTCGTTCAGCGAGGAGCAGCAGACGCAGGAGCCGTTGATGGACTGCACCTCGACATCGAGATCGCGCAGACGCGCGGCATCGATCTCGGCGTTCTCGAAGTCATTGACCACGACGCTGAAGCCGACCTGACGTTCCTTCAAAGCGCCCATCAGGGCATGGAGGAAGGTGGTTTTACCCGCGCCGAGGAATCCGGCGATGAGGACGATGGGGATGCGGCTCATAGCTTGGTTGGGTTGGGAGCGTCGCCATACACAGCCTGCGGATCAAAGACCTTGGTCTCCTCTTTCCAGATGAGGCAGGCTTCGGCGCGGGTGTAATCAGCGCCGGTGGGAATGGCGCGGTAAAAGCAGGAGCGGTAACCGACGTGGCAGTTCGCGCCGCCGGAGGTTTCGACGCGGAGCCAGATGCAGTCCTGATCGTCGTCGATGCGCAGCTCACGCACCTTTTGCACGAAGCCGGAGGTGGCGCCTTTGTGCCAGAGCACCTGACGGCTGCGGCTGAAGTAGTGCGCCTCGCCGGTGGCGATGGTCTTTTGCAGTGCTTCGGCATTCATGTAGCCCATCATGAGCAACTCGCCGGTGTCGAAGTCGGTGGTGACGGCCGGAAGCAGGCCACTGGCATCAAATTTCGGGGCGAGGTCGCGGCCTTCCTCGACTTGTTCGACGGTGAGGCGCGGGGCGAAGGTGGGGAGTGTTGGAGCTGTCATGAGTCAGTAGATCTTCGGCTGCTTGCGTGGATCAGGCGGGAGATGGGCGGGGGCGCGGCGGGGTTTGTTTTGGCCAGTGAAGACTTCGACGGTGGCGTCGTCGAGGGCATACATGAAGTCCGCCTGATGCGCGGGATGCTGGCTGGCGTAGGTGAAAAGGCGCAGCGTGCCGGTGACGATGACGGCTTCGTTGATGAAGGGACGCTTGTCCTTGGTCCCGCCCTTTTGCTGAATGAGCGCGACCTGCGTGACGGCGGGTGGACTGCAAAAGTAACAACCGACTGAGGCGGGCAGGATCATGCAGGTGCTCATGTCATCGAGCTTCTCATAAGGTGCCATGAAGCCGATGAGGGCGACGCGTTTGCCATCGAGCGCTTGGATTTCGGCGGGATACTTGATGGTTGCGTCTTTTTTGCCGTCGCTGACGACGACGTCGGTTTTGTTCAAGAAGTCCCAATCTGCCAAAAAGGCTTCGGTGGGCTCGCTGGCCTGTTGGTAGGCGTTTTTGGCCTCTTTGGACTCGGTGGGCAGTTTATGCTCTTGAGCTTGAGCGAGGCTGAAACTGGCGATGATAGCAAAAAGGGCTCGTTTCATGGTTGGAGGCGTTTTTGGAGCTCGGCGCGTGCGGCTTCGGGGCCGCCGATGAGGTGGACGATGCTGGAGTTGGCTGGTCGGATGACGGTGAAGTCGGAGCGCTGGGTGGTGGCTGCTTCGTGAAATTCGGCGGCTTCGTCTTCATCGAGCCAATGCGTTTCGATGAGCAGAGTGCCGTCCTGCCAGAAGGCATAGCGATCACCGCGCCAGCCATCGGCAGCGGACATGTGCGGGCCGAGTTCGCTGTTGTTTTCGAGCCAGACGAGCAGCGCGGCCTCGCCGAGGATGCCGGTGGCGATGGGTTTGGAGTCACGCAAGGCATCGGCAAAGGTCGATGGCACCTCGATGGGTGTGTAGTCCTGCGGGCGGCCATGGAAGATGGGATGAATGATGGCTGCGGTGGTGGTGGGCGGCTTTTTCAGCAGATCGTTGAGCGCTATCGGCTCGCCATTCGGTGCGAATTGCTCGGTGAAGAACGGCCCCATCTGCCAGGGCAGTGTTTCGAGCTGAAGCAGCGCTGTTTTGGCCGCTGGATAACCGCCGAAGAAAGCGAAGCTGGCATTCGGCGTGGAATCGCGCAGGCGATGATGCGCGGCGAAGAGTCGCGCGGTGGTCATGAGATCGCCCTGGAGCACAGCGGTGGCGGCGAGGCGGGCATCGGTGTTTGTGTCGCCATGCAAAGCGGTGTCGAGATGGCGAAGATCGAGGTTTTGACGCAGCAGGGCCTCGGCGATGACTTTGACGAGTTCGAGTCGCGTGGCGGGCTGCGTGAGCTGGAGATCGCCGTTGTAGCGGATGTGATCGCCCGCGGCATTGCTGTAGCCAATGACGCGCTGAAGAGTGAGACCACGCAAGACGAGGCGCAGGTCGTCTTTTTCATCGGCGAAGCCCAGCGTCTGCCACACACGCTGATGCGCGGCCCAGCCTCCGGCGGCGCGGCGTGAGTTGATGCGCACCTCGACGGCGCTTTCGAGTTCGGCCGGTGTGTAGGTGGTGAACTTGATGGGCTTTTTGATTTCAAGACCGCGCAGCTTGGCGATGACGGGCACGAGGTCCTCGGGCTTCATCGGAGGCAATGGCTGCGGCTTTTCCGGCAGTCCGGCATCGGCTGCGGCTCGCGGATTTTCTTTCTGCCAATGGCCGGGCACGCGAGCCGGGGCATTCGAGCCATCGTAAGGCACGACGGTGGCATCCGTGATGACGTAGATCATCTCCATCTCGTGCGCGGGATCGTTGCTGCCGGGCTTCAGCAGGCGCAGCGTGCCGGTGACGAGGGCGGGCGCTTCGATGAAGGGCTTCTTCGGTCTTCCATCGTCTTTTTGTCGCACAAAGACGACCTGCGTGAAACTGGGTGGTGCACAGAAAAAGCAGCCTACATAGGCTGGGAGCATCAGGCACTCGCTCATGTCCTCCAGCGACTCAAACGGCGCCATGAAGGCGACGAGTTCGACGAGGCGACCATCGAGCTCATCCAGCGCGGGCGGATACACGACCTCCATTTTTCGTGCATCGGGCTGCTTGGTTTCATCGAGCAATTTGAAGTCGATGCGCACGGGCGGATCGGTCGGTGTCGGCGTGCTTTCGATGGCTTTGGTTTCTGCCAAATTGGGCGGTGAGGCGGGTGGCAGCGAGGTGACGTCCGTGTTTGAACGCGTCGTGTCCTGTGGCTGCATCCACACGATGAGCATGGCGAGCAAGGCCAGCACCGTGAGGCTGACGAAGGCGGCGGCGGACTTGGGCTGACGTGGGCTCATTCGGTGATGCCGAGATCGTGGGATGGTGTGCGGCGGTAGCTGGAAAGGGCGGGCACGATGCCGGAGAGCAGCCCTGCGGCGGCGATGACGAGCAGCGCGGTGATTTCCGCGTGATCGAGGCTCCAGGGCTCGATGAGCAGGCCAGTGCGCTCTCGCAGCAGCGGGGCAGCAGTCGCGAGCAGGCCATGGCCGGACAGCAAACCCATGATGAGACCGCCCAGCGTGAGAAACACGGCCTCCAGCATGACCAGCGCGGCCACTTCCCATCGCCTGCCACCGAGACAGCGGAGGATGGCGAGATCGCGCCGCCTTCTTTCCACCGCCTGATGCAGCGTGACGAGCACGGTGAAGCATGAAACGACCACGACGAGCGCAGCGACGGCGAGCAGCGTTTTTTGCACGGGCTCGAGCACGTTTTGATACAGGCGCAGGATCTCATTCACCGGGATGGCGGGCATGCCTTCGGTGTGGTTGCGGATGTCATCGGCCACCCACAGTCGCAGTCCGCGTGCCTTCAGCCGGATGAGCACGGCGGTGACTTCCAGCGGCGACTCCGCACGGCTCGCGGTGCCTTGAATGGCGGCGTGCAGCTTGTGCTCCTTGTCATGAATGATCCACACGCTGCGCAGGGTGCCAAAGATGGCGCGATCCTGCGCCGTGCCGGTGGGCGCGAGGATGCCGCACACGCGATACGGGAACTCGCCATGCTCCTCGCTGCCGGGCATCTGCACGAGCCCGTGCGTGCCCGCGAAGGTGTCGCCGATCTGCAAGCCAGTGCTGGCGGCCACTTGCGAGCCGAGCACGACCTCGAAGTCGTCTTTGAACACCGCGCCTTCCGCGAAGCTGAAGAAAGAGCGGCCTTCATGCTGGAGATCAAACAGATGCCGCTCAGTGCCGACGATGCGAAAGCCGCGGAAGTTGTCGCCCAGACCGATCGGGATGGCGGTGGCGACGCGGCGATTCTCGCGCAGTTTTTCATACAAGGACCACGGCACATTTCCGGTGGGCATGTCGAGGTGATACACGCTGCTGAGCGTGAGCTGGAGCGGGCTGCCCTTGGCCCCGACGACGAGGTCAAACAACCCGGCTTCACGTTGAAACGTGCGCTCCGTCTCCCGCCGCAGCGTGAGCACCGCCGCGATCAACGCCACGCCCAGCGCGATGCCCGCCAAGGTGAGCCCCGTGACCAACGGCCGCGCCGTGAGATAGCGCCAGGCGATGCGCGGGAGGGTCATGCCGCCACCTCCTCGCTGCGGATGAGTGGGGTGCAGTCAAACTGGCGTGGCAGCTCACGGGCGAGCGCGAGATCATGGGTGACCATCAACCAGGTGGTGCCGTGCTCTCGGACGAGCTCGCGCATGAGGTCGAAGACCTGACGACCGGTTTTCGGATCGAGCGAGCCGGTGGGCTCGTCGGCGAGCAAGAGGGCCGGACGGCCAAGCAGTGCCCGCGCGATGGCGACGCGCTGCTTTTCGCCGACGGAGAGTCGGCTCACCCGTGTTTGCAGTCGATGCGAGAGGCCCACACGCTCCAGCATCTCCACGGCATCGCCTTCGCGACCGGAGAAGCGCTGGCCGATGCGCACATTCTCCAGCGCGGTGAAGGCGGGCAGGAGGTGAAAGCTCTGAAACACCATGCCGCAGTGCTGGCCGCGATGCCGATCCAGCGCGGCGGTGCCGAGACTGCCCAGCTCCGTGCCGAGCACGCGCACGCTGCCGCTTTGCACTCGCGTCAATCCCGCGATGAGGCTCAGCAGTGTGCTTTTGCCACAACCGCTCGGCCCGGTGAGTGCGAGGCATTCGCCTTTGCTCACGAGCAGCTCATCGAGCGCAAAATGCACGCCCGGTGCCAGCACATGCCGCAAGCTGTGGAGATGGATCGCCGCGTCAGTCATGATGCACATGCGGCTTCAGCACGAAGACCTCGCTGGAAAGGCCGCCCGGAAGCGCGAGGCGAGCTTTGGCGGCAAAATCGACGCCCATGAGCCATTTCGCATCTGCGCCGGTTTCGCCGGGGAAGATGAAGTAATTCGTCTGGCCGTTGCGAAGGTTGGTTTGGCCATCTTCGCCCGCGTTTTTCTCGTGATCCCGCACGCGGAGCTCGATCTGGCGATTCAAATCGGGGAAGTTGAGCTTCAGCACGCTATCGAGCGGCAGATCGAGCGGCGGGCCATCGCGACCACCTCGGACGAGCCAGACTTCGAGATCACCCGCGTCATCGTGCAGCTTGATCTCCAGCGTGGCGGCTTGTTTGCCATCAGCGGCAAAGACAGGATGGAAGAAGCCGCCGTGCGGACCTTCGTTCGCATGAATGTGCGGCATTCCAGCCTCCGTCATCATCACCGCCACCAGCGGATGCAGCGCCAAGGTGTAGGTCTTGAGGTCGTCGTCATTCAACGGAGACGCGGAAAGCTTCGTGAGCAGTTCCGCGAGGTCGGCGAGAGGTGATCGGAGGCCCGCTGGATTTTTCGCGTTCGCCGGAATCGTGGCCGCAGTGACCGCCGAGCCTGTTTTCACCACATCAGGCAGCGTTTGACGCAAAGCCGCCACATCACCGACTTGTGCGAGCCCTTCGGCCTTCGCGGCGGTTTCATCGAAAGCGGTCAATTCAGGCCAAACGACGACCTGAGCCGCCTCCGGGGCCTTTTTGCATGCGGCGAGGCCGCACACGAGGAGGACGAGGATGCAAAGGTGTCGGCGGTGGATCATGTGATGGGAGTTGGGAAGCCTCAACTAATGCAAATTGGTTGCATAAAAGCAAGTGGCAACGCACGGTGCCAGAATGATCGGACCCGTGAAAGAAACATGGACGGCGTGGCATGAAGGCCGCGCGGGCGGAGCGCGTCAGCTGCTGACGCAGGCAATGACTCAGGCGGCACACTTTGATGCGGCTGACTGGCAGGCTGTGGGTTACCTGCACATCGAAATGGAGCAGACGGAGGAGGCGCTGCGGGCGCTGAATCAGTCTGCGCGGATGGATGACTCGATGGCGGAGACTTTTTTGCTGCGTGGCGTGGCCCAGCGACGTGCGGGTGAGCTGGAGCAGGCTTTGCAGGACTATGAGAACGCTCTGCGCCTGCGCCCCGGTTGGCCGGACGCGATTAACAACTTGGCGATCACGCTGGAGGACTGCGGACGCTATGATGAGGCGATCCGTCACCTCACCGTCGGTTTGAAGCAGCATCCGAGTGATGTGGATCTGTGGAATGAACTGGGCTCCTGCTTGTGCGCGGCACAGCGTGCTGAGGAGGCGCTGCAAGCCTTTCGCAAGGCCTGCGAAATCGATCCGAGCTTTGCGCCGATGCGGTGGAATCTGGCCACGGCGCTGCTGCAAGCGGGAAAGTTTGATCAAGGCTGGCAGATGTTTGAAGAGCGGCTGGAACTGCTCCCCGGCATCACAGCGCCCGAATGCCCGGCTCCCATGTGGGAAGGTCAGTCGCTCGCGGGACGCACGCTGCTCGTCTGGCATGAGCAGGGATTGGGCGACACGATTCAGTTTGCCCGCTACCTACCGCCTTTGATGGCTGCCGGTGCCAAGATTGTGCTGCGTGCGCCGAAGGAGTTGCGCCGTCTTTTCATGCAAATGGCAAGCCTGGAAGCTGTCATCACTCCAGACAAGGTGCCGCCGCGCTGTGACTTTCAGACCCTGTTGCCGCATAAGTTTTGACACCCTGGGGATAAAAGCTGTGCGGGGATGGAAAGGACGTTGACTCAAAAAGGATGACACCGGCAACCCAAGTCGATGTCCATGAGTCAAAAAGTTCGGGAAGAGATGCTGCCGCGT
>JAPLUL010000158.1:0-4117 GCA_026397635.1 Verrucomicrobiota bacterium
CCCGTGCCCAACGCTTCTATGACATCGCATCGCGTGGCACTCTGCCCGTGCCGCTCAGTTACTTCGGCGCATCGACAGGACGCTGGACGGCCAGCAAAGGCAGCGCCATCAACATGCAGAACTTGAAGCGTGGCAGCTTCCTGCGCAAGGCCATCATGGCCCCAGAAGGCTACAAGCTGGCAGTGGGTGACCTGTCTCAGATCGAGCCGCGTGTGCTGGCGTGGCTGGCTGACTACGAGGAGCTGCTGGCTATCTTCCGGGCCAAGGGCGACCCGTACGCTCAGTTCGGTGCGCAGATGTTCAACCTACCCGGCATGACCAAGGACAGTCACCCTGTGGAGCGGCAGTCTGCCAAGTCGGCGCTGCTTGGTGCAGGCTACGGCCTAGGGTGGGCAAGCTTCGCGCAGCAGCTCCTCGTGGGCTTCCTAGGCGCACCACCGTTGCGCTACACCAGACAAGACGCGAAGAAGCTGGGCGTGACGGCGGACAAGATACAAGCCTTCCTGACCAACGACGAGCATGTGGCGCGAATGCAGGAGATACCCCACACCTGCACCGAGGCGGAGCTGCTGATCCACTGCCTCACAGCCAAGGCCATTATCGAGAAGTACCGCGCTGCAGCATGGCCCGTCAAGACGTTCTGGAGCATGATGGAGGAGCTGATGGTTCGTTGCCTTGCGGGCGGCGAGGAGTTCGTGTATAAATGCATCACCTTCCGCAAGGAAGAGATCGTGCTGCCGAGTGGCATGAGCATCAAGTATCCCAATCTGCGTCAAGAGAAGGATGACAAGGGTGCCAAGCGGTGGGTGTATGGGCCGGAGGCCACGCCCTTGTACGGTGGGAAGATCACGAACAACGTTGTGCAGGGCACTGCGCGAGTTGTGATGACTGACGGGATGCTGCGGGTATCGAAGAGGTACTTCGTGGCTGGCACTGTTCACGATGAACAGATCGCTGTCGTACCTGACAGCGAGGCCGAAGAGGGGTTCAAGTGGATGATCGAACAGATGACACTTGAGCCGAGCTACTTGCCGGGGATACCCTTGGCCGCTGACGGTGGTGTTCACCGTAGATACGGACTGGCGAAGAACTGATGAAAGACGATGTACTGATCGATTACGCATCACCGCTCATGACCATCGAGCGTTTGGCAAAGGAGGTGCATGACTTGTGCCTTCACCACTCGCTGGCAGAAGCGGAAGAGAAAGCGTTTGAACTGGTAGCCGAGTCAAGGCTGCTGATCCAGACGCTGCGGCACATGCAAAACAAATAACCAAAGGAGAAGCAGATGCAACTACCCAGAAAAATCAAAGTCGGCGACCGATGGTACTCCGTCGAGATCGTAGAGACGATGGAGCGCCGTGCCCAGATGGGCTGCGTGTACTACGGCCCCGGCATTGTCGAGATCGCCACCAAGAGCAACACCACCAACAAGCCCTACTCAAAGGACGAGATCAGCGACACGTTCTGGCATGAGCTGACACACGCCATCCTCTACGACATGGGCAGCACCCTGTACAGGAACGAGAAGTTTGTAACGCGCTTTGCCAGTCGTCTCGCTAAAGCAATCAACACCGCCAAATTCAAATGAAAAAAATCACTTGGTCACACAGCTCACTCAAAGACTTCGAGGGCTGCGCCCGCAGATACCACGAGGTTAAGGTCTTGAAGCACTACCCGTTTCAAGAGACAGAGGCAACGCGCTACGGCAATCAGGTGCATGAAGCGCTGGAGCTGTACATCCGGGACGGCAAGGAGATTCCTCCTGAGTACTCGCAGTTCAAGGATGTGGCTGACGCCATGATCAAGAAGCCCGGACGCAAGCTGGCCGAGTATGAGATGGCGCTGACTGTCGACCTCAGGCCCACGGAGTGGAAGGCTGCCGATGTGTGGGTGCGCGGCATTGCCGACATCCTGATCATCGACGACGACAACCTGACCGCATGGGTTGGCGACTGGAAGACAGGCAACAACAAGTACCCCGACCGCGATCAGCTTGTGCTCATGTCTCTGATGGTCTTTGAACACTTCCCACATATCCGCAAGGTCAACTCAGCGCTGCTGTTTATCGTAAAGAACGACATGGTCAAGCTGTCGATGACGCGTGATCAGAAGGATGCCTTCTGGTGGCGCTACCGTGAGCGCATTGCACGCCTGCAAGCGTGCTTTGAGAACAACGTGTGGAACCCCACACAAACTCCCCTGTGCGGTTGGTGCCAAGTGACCAACTGCGAATTCAACCCAAAGCATTGAGAGGACATCATGACTCAAGTCAACGGCAAGCGTGACTACAAACACGCCTACAAGCTGCAGAAGAAGACCGGCGAGACCGAAGATCAATTGGAGCGGCAAAAGGCTCGCAGGCTCTACGACAAGAAGGGCATTGACCGCAGCGGCAAAGACATCGACCACAAGGTGCCGCTACGCAAGGGCGGCAAGACATCGCCGGGCAACCTCAGACTGCGAAGCAAGAGTGCCAATCAAGGCGACAACAAATAAAACCAAGGAGAAGTAGGTGCTGATCATTGAGAACAAAGCGCTGCTGTTCAAGACGCGCAACCCACACAAGTACAGCGTCATCCCCAAGCACAAGGTGCGCCCTGTCGACGGTGGGTACGAGGTGGCTGTGTACTGGGGTCTGGATGAGGCGCGTGTGCTGCGCAACCTAGGCGTCAAGGATGTGCCCTCGCCAATCACCAAGCGCTACGACTGGCCGGGACGCTACAAGCCCATGCAGCACCAGATCGAGACGGCGGCGTTCCTCACCATGCATCGCCGCTCGTTTGTCTTCTCTGAACCCGGTACAGGCAAGACACTCTCCGCACTGTGGGCGGCTGACTACCTGATGAAGCTCGGCAAGATTCGCCGCGTGCTCATCCTGTGCCCACTGTCGATCATGCACAGCGCATGGATGGGCGACATCAACAACAGCATCATCCATCGCAGCGCCATCATCGCCCACCATCCGAAAGCAGCGCGGCGCATAGAGATGCTGCAGCAGGACTACGAGATCGTCATCTCCAACTACGAGGGACTGAACCTGATTGCCGATGAGATCAAGGCTGACGGGCGCTTTGATCTGGTGATCGTTGACGAGGCCAATGCGTACAAGACCAACACCACCCGGCGCTGGAAGTCACTGGCATCTATCCTGACGCCCAACACATACCTATGGATGATGACCGGCACACCGGCCTCGCAGTCTCCTACAGATGCGTACGGCTTGGCCAAGCTGGTCAACCCAGAGGGCGTGCCCAAGTTCTTCACTGCGTGGCGCGACAAGGTCATGAACAAGCTGACCATGTACAAGTGGGTGCCCAAGCCCACCGCCAAGGACGATGTGTACGAGGCACTGCAGCCCGCCATCAGATACACCAAGGCTGAGTGTCTGGACTTGCCGCCAGTCATCACGATGACCCGAGAGGTGGAGATGTCACCGCAGCAGGCCAAGTACTACAACCAGCTCAAGACACAGATGCTGGTGCAGGCGGCAGGGGAGACCATCACGGCGGTCAATGCCGCCGCTGCCATGAACAAGCTGCTGCAGATCAGTTGCGGCGCTGCGTACACAGATGACAGAGAGGTTGTGGAGTTCGACGCATCGCCCCGCCTGTCGGTACTGGAGGAAGTGCTTGAAGAGACAGACCGCAAAGTCATCATCTTCGCGCTGTACCTGAGCGTCATCGAGACCATCAGCCACCACCTGACCAAGCGCGGCATCGTCAACGAGCAGATTCATGGCGGAGTTTCAGCCACCAAGCGGGCGCAAATCATCCACCGCTTCCAGAACGACCCCGATCCCCGCGTGCTGGTGATGCAGCCACAAGCCTCGGCACACGGGATTACCCTAACTGCGGCGGATACGGTTGTGTTCTACGGCCCGCTGCTCAGCGTCGAGCAATACACGCAGTGCTGCGCCCGTGCCGACCGCAAGGGGCAGACCAGCGACAAGGTGACTGTGGTGCATATCCAGTCCAGCCCGGTGGAGAAGAAGCTGTTTACGGCCCTCGGCCAGAAGGTGAACGATCACTCACTGCTGACCGAAATGTTCAATAACGTGATCCGCGAATAAAGGAGTTGCGCACCATCAAAAAACCTGTACACTGTCCAACCCTAG
>JAPLUL010000030.1:0-13966 GCA_026397635.1 Verrucomicrobiota bacterium
TGAAGGATACTATCTCGGAGCAAGCGGCTTCACTCCCTATCTTTACGAAGCTACTGACATTCGCGGTGAGCGCGGCAGTGACGGGGCTCCAGGCGCAGACGGCGGCAACGGAGGCAGTAGCGGTGCGGATGGTGCCAATGGTTGGAGTCCGTTGTTCATCGCCATTAGCGATGGCGAACGCCGCGTGCTGCAATTGCAAAGCTGGACCGGCGGCAGTGGCAGCACACCAGGCCGCGAGGGCTACTACCTCGGAGCCAGCGGCTTCACCCCCTACCTATACGAAGCCGTCGATCTTCGCGGAGCTTCTGGCATTGACGGCATCAGCGGCGCTGATGCCACTCCCATCACCAACATCAATTTCGACGGCTCAAATCTCACTTTCTACACATCGTCCGGCCAGAGCTTTGGTCCTTTCTATGTGAGAGGCAGTGACGGGCCGCCAGGCGCGGATGGAGGCTACGGGGGCAGCAACGGCGCTGATGGTGCCAATGGTTGGAGCCCTCAACTTGCTATTGTCCTCGATGGCGAGCGTCATGTGCTCCAACTCCAAAGTTGGGTTGGCGGCAGTGGCAGCACTCCGGGCAATGAAGGTAGCTACCTAGGTCCTTATGGTTACACGACCTCCATCTCAGAGGCCGTGGATATTGGGGGAGCCCTTCAACCGCTTGCCCCAATTGACAACGTGAACGGCACTACCAGCCTGAGTGGGAGCGACACCGTGGATGTAGCCCAACTCGAAGCTCAGATCGCTGACCTCCAAACCAAACTGCAACTCGTCCTCGACCGGTTGCGCTCCCACAACCTCATCAGCGCGTCGTGAAGCTGCGGAAAAGGAGCTCGTTGCGCAACGAACTTAGCCACGATTTTTTCCTCCAGGCTCCAGGAATACCCGGCGCTGACGGTTCCATTTAACGGCGGGCGGAGTCCAGCCCGGAGGTGGCGCAATAGCAAACCATGCTTCGGCAGCATCCCGTGTGACAAGTTCACGGTAGTGCTTGAAGATGATCGACGTTGAGTTGCCAGCCTCCAGTGCAACTTGGTTGGCATTCTGAATCAGCGCCACCCGATAACTGATGAACGAATGCCGCAGCACGTTATGCGGCCATCCCACGCCAGCTTTGCGCGCCAATGCGGTCGCTTGGCGGAAATAGTCTCCATCCGGAATGACTTTGCCTTGTCGAGGAACCAAGCTGAGCCATTGGGCAAGGTTTTCGCTTACTGGGATGATGCGTCGTGAAGCCGTTTTGGCTTGATCGGCGCGAAGTTCGATAATCCGCCGATCAAGATCGACGGCACTCCATGCGAGACGTGCCAACTCCGCCGCACGCAGGCCCGCAAAGGCCCCGATCGCGTACAGAGGCAGCAGATGCGATGGGGCCTGCTGAAGAAGATTCCGCATCTGATCTGGCAGGAAAATTTCTGTGACCGTGTTTCCTTCCTTCACCTTGGAAATCAATTCAGCCTCGGTGGCTTCCGACTTAGGAAGATACGAGCGTGATTTGGCGAACGAGAAGAACACTTTGACCATGCGCAATGTGTTGTTGCGCGTGACAGGAGAAACCTTCAGCCCCCGCAACCATTCGTCGATGTCGCAGCTCTTCAACTGGCGAAGTTCACCTGGAAATGCCTTGGCGAAGCGATGCAGGGCATGAGCCAATTGCTCCTGATAGCGTTTGCTGGCCTGATCTTCTGCTTTGGCCTTGAGAAACTCAGCCACCACAGCCGGAATCATGGCTCCGAACTTCACGCCATTCGTCCGAGAAAGGAACTCCTCCACCACCGAGAAAAGAGGCACCTCACCAAGCCGCTTGCGACATTGCATGTATTCCTCGACAGCGGCGAGCAGTGGAGGACCTGCCTGTCCGAGAATACCTCGTGCCGCGATATAGGCCTCGCGCTCCTGGGGACGCAGATCATTGGTTTGAGACAAGCCCTCCTGAATTTTCTGCGCCATTGTTCGCGCTTCCTGCTTGGCCAGTTCAGCTGAGGCAAAGCTGCGCCGGACCCGCTTTTGATTGAGGTAGAAAGCCACCGTGTAGCGGGTGCGCCCATTCACCAAACCTCGATAGATCGGAACAATGGCCGAGCCATGCTTGATCTGCATAAAAGGGCGGTTTTTGGAGGCCCCGATCCTCCGTTTTGTCATGCTTTTGTCGTGCATGCCACCGGGAGGGGTGTCAACCGCAGGTTGCTCACCCCTCATAACTCCTTGATTATCAAAATGGTGGGTAGGGCTGGGTTCGAACCAGCGTAGGCGTAAGCCAGCAGATTTACAGTCTGCCCCCTTTAACCGCTCGGGCACCTACCCATTTCTATCTTTTCGGAAGGGCCGCGATTATGGAGACTGGCCCCGGCTTTGCAAACGCTTTGTTCTCTTCAAAGAAGAATCATTTCGATGAGTTCAGCGGCGCTTCTTGCGGCGCTGCTCAAAGGCGGGTTTCACTGTGGGGTGCGAGGCATGCAAAACCTTGAAGGCGCCGGTCTCGACCACCTTCTCCACCACTGCAAAAGTGTCGCCTAGCAGGCCTTCATACGGGAGCTGGCGATTCGCCACCATCCAGAGATGCCCATCTCTGCGCAGCGCCTGGGCGGCGTTGGCGATGAATTTCATGCCGATGAGCAGGTCGGCGTGTTTCCCCTCGTGAAACGGCGGATTCATGACAATGGCGTCAAACTGCGCGGTTTTGATCCCAGCGGTGACGTCGTGCCAGTGCGGACGCGCCTTCACGCGGGTGGGCACGAGGCCGAGATTGCGCCTGGCACACTCGAAGCAGTCGGCATCCGCGTCGTAGATGTCGAGTGAGACGATGTCGTGACAGTTCCGCAGCAGGTGGTCGCCCAAAAAGCCCCAGCCGCAGCCGAGATCGGCCACGTTGCCCGCGATTGTTTCTGGGAGATGCTTGGCGAGCAGGGCGGAGCCTTCGTCGATGCGGTCCCAGTTGAACAAGCCGGGCCGCGACCAGAAGCGCCCGTCCAAAATGCGGCGCATGGCGGCTCCCTGACGCCAGCGTTCAAGCAAGTCGGCATTCCAGGGCCGGTTCTCGTCCTTGGTGGCCCAGAACACGCGGCTGTGATGCTTGGAGAGGGATTCGACCTTGCCTGCGACATCGCGGAGATACTGCTCGCAGCGTTTGCTACCCGCGTCGTTGTGCTGGGAGGCCATCAGCAGGCCGCCGGGTGCCAGATGATCATGCGCGCGCGCCAGATCGGCCACCATGAGATCACGCTGCGGGTCTGGCAGCACCAGCACGAGGTCAAACAAGCCGTGCGCCTCACGCTCCACCCGCTGTCCAGCGGCCTCAAGCTCACTGGCACGCGGTTTCCAGGTCTGCTGGCACACCAGGCCGCCGGCGAAGTGCTCCAGGGCCGGATGCTCCTGTGCGCGAAGAAAAAGCACACGGCCTTCGGTGCTGATGTCAGGATTGACGTCGAGGGCGTAAATGAGGGCGTCGAGAGTGTCGGACATGAAAAAGAAGTTAGAGTGCCCAGCGCAGCAGGTGCGGCGCGGCGAAGGAGGCGAGCATCAACAGCAGGAGGCCGAGCACAACGGCGGCTAGACCGATGAAGACGATTTCTAGCACCTTGACGGTGAGCAACGAGCGGCGGGACACGCCCACGTCTTCCAGTGTGGCGAATTCACGCTGCCGCAGGCGGAAGGACAGCGCAAATACGAGCGCGGTGACGAGCAGGGCCGCCGTGGCGGTGAGCAGCAAGGCGCTGGCGGCGAAACCTTCGAGACGCACGAGTTGGGCGAGCAGGGACTCCATTTCATCGCGTGGGCGAATAAGCTGTTGGCTCTTGGAGCGAGTGAACTGACCTGCGAGCAGGGCTTCGGCCTTCGCATCCTGCGGCAGCACGATCACGGCACTGATGGGATAGGCGGCGATGTCGCCGTGGAAATGGAAGGAGGCGATGTTCGCATCCGTGACCTCGTTGAACATGCGCACGGCGGCATTGCCCACGAGGTTGTGCTCCTCCTGCTTCAAAACGACCGATTCGTCTTTCTTGAGATCGTCGTGACCATGAGAACGGCCTTCGATGAGCCAGGAGGTCTTCAGATCGACGAAGACTGCGTCGTCATCCGGCGTGCCGTTCGGGGCGAGGACGCCGTTCACGCGCATCTTCAGGGGATACACACCCGCCATGTCGAAGGCCAACTCCGGCGTGGAGAAGACATGGCCGCCGGGCTGCAAGCCACGCTGCTTGGCGAGGTTCGCGCCGACCACGCAATCACCAAGACGGGTGATTTGTTTCCCGGCGGCGAGGCGCAGGCCGCGAAAGGCGAAGTAATCGAGCTCGGTGCCGACAATCGGCGCCTGCTGTGCCTGAAACCGCACATGCAGGGGAATGGCGGCGGCGCTGGGATTCTGCCGCAGCACGGCCAGCGTGCCAAAGGGCAGCGGCGTGAGATTCTCGCGCTTGAAGTAAAGCGCGGTCATCATCAGGTCCAGCGCGCTGCCACGGGCACCGATGATCTGCGGCGTGGCGGCAGCACGGGAGCGCAGTTCACGCTGCGCGTGGTCGATGAGCACGCGCAGGCAAAACGGCAGAGCGAAGACCAGTCCGAGCGCCCCGGCCAGCAGCGTGCTCTGAAGGCGATGCCGCAGCACATAACGCGCCGCGAGTTGAAACGCGGCGCTCATGAGTGGGCTAGATCCTCCATGCGCACGGTTTGATCAAAGAGCGGCAGCAGGTTCGGGTCGTGCGTCACCATCACCAGACACGCGCCGCGTTGCCTGGCGTCCTCCAAGAGCAGATCGACGACGATGCGTCCCCGCGAAGGATCGAGCGAGGCGGTGGGCTCATCGGCAAAGATGAAGCGCGGCTCATGCACCAGCGCACGCGCCACAGCCACACGCTGGCGTTCGCCTTGCGAGAGCTGGGAGACGCGTTTGTCGAGATAGCGGTCGATTTGCAGACGCTCGGCGAAATCATGGGCTTTTTGGCGGGTCAGGGCACTCGCACTCCCTTTGAACTGATGCGGCAGCAGGATGTTTTCGGTGACGCTGAGGTAGTCCAGCAGCGCGAAGTCCTGAAACACCAGGCCGACGTGCTGAAGGCGAAAGGCACGGCACTGCTCGCGGCTCAGCTGGTCGATCGGCGAAGAACCCAGCCGAACTTGGCCAGAAGTCGGCACGAGCAGGCCGGTGAGCAGGCGCAGCAAGGTGGACTTCCCTGCCCCGCTGGGTCCGGCGAGCGCGAGCGCCTTCCCCGGCTCGAGTTCCAGAATCGGCACATGCAGACGAAACGAGTCGCCAGGATAGGCGAAGCGAAGGTCGGAGACGTGGAGGCCGCTGGGGTCGGGCAAGGTGAGTTGATGGTGAATGGTTGATGGTTGATGGCCGGACCACCAATCAGGCTATCAACCATCAAGTCTCAACCATCAACCCCCTTTAGAGCAGCAGTCCGGCCACACAAGCCGTGCAATAACAGGCCAGCAGACCGCCGATCATGGCCTTGAAACCGAGCTGGGCCAGCTCCGCCCGGCGTTGCGGCACCAGAGCCCCAATGCCGCCGATCTGGATGGCGATGCTGCCAAAGTTCGCGAAGCCGCAGAGCGCGTAGGTGGCGATCTCCGCGCCGCGTGGCGAGAGCGCTCCGGCCTTCACGTCCAAGCTGAGGTGCAAGTAGGCGATGAACTCGTTGAGTACGACACGCTCGCCCAGCAGCGCGCCCACCTTCCCGCAATCCGCCCACGGCACGCCCATCAACCAAGCGCAGGGAGCGTTCAGCCAGCCAAGCACGAGTTGCAAAGGCTGCGGCACGCTTTGACCAAAAGCACGCAGACCGAGTGAGAGCAGGTAATTCGCCAGCGCCACCACAGCGACGAAGGCCACGAGCATGGCGATGACGTTGATGGCCAGTTTCATACCATCGCTCGCGCCGTGGCAGAGCGCGTCGATGCCGTTGACGGTCTCGCGTTCGATGGGCGGGTGCGCGCCATGCGCCGTCTCGCTCACCTCGGTCTCTGGCAGCAGGATTTTCGCCATCATCAGCGCCGCGGGGGCGCTGATGACCGAGGCGGTGAGCAGGTGCCCAGCGGAGATCCCAAAGGACACGTAGGCCGCCAACACGCCACCGGCGATCGTCGCCATGCCTGGCACCATCAGCGCCATCAGCTCGCTGCGCGTCATGCGGGCGAGGTAGGGCTTCACCACCAGCGGGGCTTCGGTTTGTCCCATGAAAATGTTCGCGGCGGCGGCCAGCGTCTCGCTCCCGCTTGTGCGCATCACACGCCGCATCACCCACGCCGCCGCTTTGACGATGAGCTGGAGAACACCGTAGTGGTAGAGCAGCGAGGACAGGGCAGAGACCAGGATGATGCTGCCGGTGATGATCAGGGCCACCACCGCCTTATTTCCAGGGCCAAAGACCGGCTCCATCAGCCCCGGCTGCGCCACAGCTCCGAACACAAACGCCATGCCTTCGTCCGCAAAGCCCAGCAGCCGCCGAAACGCCTTGTCGAGAAACACAAAGAAAGCCCCGCCAAATCCCGTGCGCAGAATGAGCAGCCCAAGCACAAGCTGCAAGCTCAGGCCCGTAAACACGATGCGCCACGGAAAAAGCCGACGCTTCTCCGACAGCGCCCAGGCCAGCGCCACGAACACCACGAGACCGAGAAGACAGACAAGACGCTCCATGCGCCCGAGGCTAGCAACCCACCCGAAACCGGCAACCAAGAACTGCATAGCGCGTTGCGCAGAACCATCCCCCTCCGCAATTCAAGATCGGACTTCAAGAGGCAGCGGCTATGATGCCCAGGCGATCCGGGCGCACAGCGTGAAGATAGGCAGCGTCCTGCTCATCCAAAAGCGGGACTACCGAGCCCCCGAGTCGATCCCGCTGGAGCCGAGGCTGTATTTGGCTTTCTGTGATCGATCTGCGACGTCGATGTCCGCCTCGTCATCGCGGTCAAGCATCTCTCGATCCTCGTTCGTCCATGATTGCGCTCCAAAACACTTAGCCGCCTACCCATGATGCCGCTTGAGGTGCTGTAGCGGCAGGCGTTTGTCTGCCGCCGAGCGGAACTCTGACGAGTTCCGCTACAACAGCCCGATCAGTGCGCCAGGAACTGATCCAACGCGGCTTTGGTGATGCGGTACTGCGTGCCGATCTTTTTGCCTTTGAGATCACCGGTCTCGATGCTGGAGATGACATCGGACTCGGTCACGCCGAGGGTCTGCGCCACCTGGGCGGGGGTCAAAACATCAGCTACAGGAGCAGCGGTGGGAAGTGGCGGCGGCGTGGCGGTGGAAGGCTGATTTGGATTGAAGACGCCCTGCGCCATCATGTTTTGCGCCATGCCAAAGCCCATGGCGATCTCCGCTGCGGCTCCAGCGGGTCCGCCGCCCCCCTTGGCCATGCCTTCGGCCATCTGGAACTTCACGTAGTCGTTGAGGTTGCCGATGGCGCTCATGCTGCTGCGTTTGTCGATGGCGGCCTCGACTTCCGGCGGCACGCTGGCGTTTTCGAGGACGAAGCTAGCGATCTCGATGCCGTACTTGCCCTGGGTGATGGGATTGATGATCGGCAGCAACGCATCGCCCAGCTCGGAGTAGCGGGTGGCGAGGTCGAGCACGGGAACCTTGGCGGTGGCGAGTGCGTCGGTGAAGACGCTGATGATGCGGCTGCGCATGGTGTCAGCAAATTCATCCAGACGGAAATGATGATCGGAACCCGCGACTTCTTTGAGGAAGAGCTTCGGATCGCTGATTTTGAAATCGAAGGTGCCGAAGGCTCGGACACGAACGACGCCGAAGTCCTGGTCGCGCAGCATGATGGGGTTGCTAGTGCCCCATTTGTTGCCGGTGAAGAGGCGGGTGG
This sequence comes from Verrucomicrobiota bacterium, assembly GCA_026397635.1. Classification (GTDB taxonomy): domain Bacteria; phylum Verrucomicrobiota; class Verrucomicrobiia; order Verrucomicrobiales; family Verrucomicrobiaceae; genus Prosthecobacter. Next base: position 7,825 of record JAPLUL010000030.1, read on the forward strand.
TGATATAATACACGTCCGCCTTGAAAGGGGACTCGAAGCCATACTTCCAGCCTTTGAGTGTGGAGAGGATCGGGATGTTGTCCGTGCTCAGCGTGTGCTTGCCGGGGCCGAAGGTGTCGCCGAACTCGCCGAGATAAACAAACTGTGCCACCTGCGACTCGCGCACGATGAGTTGGGCACCGCGCTTGATTTCTTTGTCCTCATCTGGAAAGCGCCAGGAGAGCGTGTCGCGTGAATCGTCCGTCCACTGGATGATTTCCAGAAACTGTCCCTTGAGGTAATCCATGAGGCCCATAGTCGTGAGTGATTTGAGTGTTAAAACGTGTGGGATTTGGTCTGAGAAAGGCGGCGACCTTAGAAGGCGGCTTCCGTTTTGGCGAGTCCAATTCTTCAAACCTCTTGATCAGGATTCACTCAGTCGTAGCGCAGCATTGCCGTTTGATTCCTCCCTACGCTGGCTAACTTCTACACCTCCCTTATGTCCCTCGCCGACCAACTTCAAACCGCCGCATCCTCCGGCGATCTCCTCGCCGCCAGCCATGACAACATCCACGCCCTGCTCGCCGCCAGCGACAATCCGCTCTACCGCGCAAGCATTGAGGAACTCGCCGCCGCTAGCCAGTGGGCAGAGTTGAACGACCGCTTCTTCCAGGCGCTGAAATTTGGCACCGGTGGCCTGCGAGGCCGCACGATTGGCAAAGTCGTCACGAAAGCCGAGCGCGGCGGCGCAGCTGAGGACCAGCGTCCGGATCATCCCTGCGTGGGCACGAACGCGATGAACTTTTACAACGTGAGCCGCGCCACGCGTGGCCTCGTGACCTACATCAAGAATTATCGTGAAAACGCCCAGCTCAGCGGCAAGCCAAGCATCGTTTTCTCGCATGACACACGCCACTTCTCGGCCGAGTTCGCGAATTTCTGCGCGAAGATTGCGACGGATCACGGCGCGAACGTGTATCTCTTCGACGGCTGCCGCGCCACGCCCGAGATGTCCTTCGCCGTGCGCCAGCTCCGTGCGGACGCAGGCGTGATGCTCACCGCCTCGCACAACCCGGCACATGACAACGGCTACAAGGTGAATTTCAACGACGGTGCTGGCATCGTGGAGCCGCACGCCACCGGCATCATCAAGGAAGTGAATGCCATCAAGGGCGAGGAATACACTGCCCTGCCCGAGGCGCAGCGCGGCCAGCTCACCATGCTCGGCAACGAAATGGACCAGCAGTACCTCGCCCGTGTCGAAACGATGATGCTGCAGCCCGAACTGCTGCAAAAAGAGGAGGCGAAAAAACTCAAAATCGTCTTCACCGCGCTGCATGGCGCGGGCGGCGTGCTGGTGCCCGTGCTGCTGAAAAAGCTCGGCTTCAATTTCCTCACCGTGCCGGAGCAGGATGTGCAGGATGGCCGCTTCCCCACCGTGAAGTCGCCGAATCCGGAAAACGCGCCCGCTTTGAAGATGGCAGTCGATCTCGCGAACCTGGAAGGCGCGGACATCGTCATCGGCACCGATCCTGACTGCGACCGCATGGGCGTGGGCGTGCGTGATGCCAAAGGCGAGATGGTGCTGCTCACTGGCAATCAAGTCGGCTCGTTGATGGGCTGGTATCGCCTCAAGACGATGTTTGACCTCGGCATCCTCAACGAAGCGAACAAGAAAAACGCCGTCTTCCTTAAAACCTATGTCACCAGCCCACTGCAAGACGCCATTGCCGCGAAATTCGGCATCGGCTGCGTGAACACGCTCACCGGCTTCAAATGGATCAGCGCCAAGCTTTCCAAATACGAGGCCGCGCTGCCCAATGACGTCCTCAGCCACTACCGCGACCTCAACGCCGCTGACAGCCGCGCCGCACGTCTCAAGCACAGCAAGTTCCTCGTCTTCGGTGGCGAGGAAAGCTACGGCTACATGGGCGATGACTTCAGCCGTGACAAAGACGGCAACGGTGCCGTGGTCATGTTCGCCGAATTGGCCGCCTACGCCGCCAGCCGAGGCCTCACGGTCGTCGGGCTGCTGGATGAAGTGTATGCAGAGATCGGTTATTTCCTGGAAGTGAACCAGAGCAAGGTCTTTGAAGGTGCCAGCGGTGCCGCGCAGATCGCCAAGCTGGCCGACAGCTACGGCTCCACCCCACCGAAGGAGGTTGATGGCTCCGCCGTCATCAATGTGCGTGATTTCCGCAAGGACGAGATCAAGGACGAGGAAGGAGACATCGTCTCGAAGGAAAAAATGCTCTTCGTCGATCTCGCCGACGGACGCAGCTTCGCCGTGCGCCCCTCCGGCACCGAACCGAAGATCAAATACTACATGTTTGGCCGCAGCGGTCCCGCCGCAGGCCAGAAACTCAGTGCGGATGAACTCGCCGCCGCGAAGTCGAAAGTCAGCGCAGGATTGGAGAGCCTGTGGGCCTGGCTGGAGAAGGACATCGATGCAAGACTGGCCTGATCCAGCGCGGCAAAGTCAGAACTTCATCACAACATTGACCATGCGGCTGAACAAACTTCAGCCGCATTCGTCTATCTGCGCGCAACGATCTCTGGGCTAGGAAGGCGGAAAATGCCGCTTGAAGAAGCCAGAAATTTAAGAACTATTAAGCATTATGAAAAATCGAACCACTCGTGCGGGGTTGTACGTTAACCCTCATCTGAGTTTTTGGGCCGTGCTTGCCATCGCCTCGACCTCCACGGCTCAAAACCAGCAGCGCTACGATCCGCAGCGGCCGCAATACAGCCAGTCGTCGCCGAATTATCAGCCGCCAACTCCCGGATACGGCACCCCCGCTTACGGCAACCCACAGCAGCCGCAGAAGCAGTATGAAAACCCCATCGAATTCCTGCCCAAATTCGGCAAACGCATGGGCGAAGTCGTGCGCCGCATTTTCTACGGACAGGATCCGAGAGGCTGGGACAATCCGCCGCCAGCCTACGGTGCAAACGGTGGTTACAGCCTCGAATCCACCCCACGCCAGCAGACCGCGCCAAACTACCCACAACCAGGTTCTGGCTATCAGCAGCCGCAGCAGCCTAGCTACCAATATCCACAGCCAAAGGGCCAGTCACAGCCACGCTACAGCTACCCGCCGCAGCAACCCACCACTCCGACCACGCGCACGCAGCAGCCCGCGTCACAGCTTAAAACCCCAGCTCCAAGTTCGCGCACCTACTCACCGCCAAAAGTGAGTCAGACACCGCCGAAGACCGCCTCAAAACCTGCCACCCAGCCCCAGACACTTCCCCCAGCGGCCAAGCCGCAAGAACCCGCGCCGCCACCTGTGACCACGCGCCGCTCCGAATCCACGCCGCGTGAGCAGTCACCCGGCACCACGGCCTCCAGCGGCAGTTCCAGCTCCTTCTTGAAAGGTCGCAAAACCGCAAAACCCGGGCGTGTCATCAGCCCCTACCCACCTTACAAGGAACTCGACATCACCGGTCTGGAAAGCGGCTCCCTGGCGCTCGATCCGACCACACAAAAAGTCTTCGAGGTACCTTGAACCAGGGACTCATTCGACTCCTCCCAATGTCAAAGCCCCGGCAGCCGCCGGGGCTTTGTATTTCATGCCAGCCGCATTTATTTTTCGGTATTTGAAAATAAATCATTCGATGGCCTGATGTTTGCTTGATTAAATAGTCGGGCTGCGCTTCGCTGCCTCATAACCATTCATGGCCGACCAGGGACTCCACCAGATTCAGACGCAGAAGCTCGCCATCGGGCCGCAGATGCAGCAGAGCTTGCAGATTTTGCAGGCCCCGACCTTGGAACTGCGCCAGATCATTCAGCAGGAGGTGGAGATCAACCCCGTCCTGGAGCTGGAGCCACCTGAAAATTCGATCGAAGACGCCATTCCCAACGATCCTGACGATCGCAGCGTCGATGACACCGAAATCGACTCCCTGACTCGCATGGACGATGAATGGCGCGAGTACTGGCAGCAAAGCCGCCAGCAAACTGCCACACGCCGCAGTGATGACCAAGAGCGCTGGCAATTCCTCATGGACTCCATCGTGGCACCCACCACGCTGCAGGAGCATCTACTCTCCCAGCTACACACTTCCGACGCGAAGGCCACGCTGGCACCTCACATCGAGTTTCTCATCGGCAATCTCGATGATCGCGGCTTCCTCAACACCAAGATCGACGACCTCAGCCTTCAGCACGCCATTCCCATCGACCAATTGATCGCGGCTAAACGGATGCTTCAGAGCTTTGATCCCGTCGGTGTTGGCTCCGAGGATTTGCGTGAGTGCCTGCTCGTCCAGCTAGAGCGTCTGGGCAAAAAACAGAGTCTCGCTTGGCGTCTGGTCGATCAATACATCGACGATCTCGCCAACAAGCGCTACCCCATCCTAGCGCGTAAACTCGGCGTGCCGCTGGAGCAGATTTCCCGTGCAGCGGACTTCATCAGCACACTCGATCCGCGTCCGGCTCAACGCTTCGCGGTTTCGTCCAACAACTACGTCACACCAGATGTCGTCGTCGAGCGCCAGGGCGGCGACTGGGTCGCGGTGATGACCAATGACGACCTGCCACACCTGCGCATCAGCAACACTTACAAGGACCTCCTGGCCCAGCCTGGCAACAACGGCGAGGTGCGCAATTATGTGCGCGACAAGATCCGCAGCGGCAAATTCCTCATCCGCTCCATCCACCAGCGCCAGCAGACGATTCACCGCATTGCCACGCAGATCCTCAATTATCAGCGCGAGTTCCTGGAAAAGGGCACCAGCTTCCTGCGGCCGCTGAACATGGCCACTGTAGCCGATGAAGTCGGCGTTCACGAGACCACCGTCAGCCGCGCCATCGCCGGCAAATACATCGCCACGCCGCACGGTGTGTTCGACATGAAGTTTTTCTTCTCTCACGGCGTGAAGACCGAGTCTGGCGACGACTTGAGCAACACCAGCGTCAAAAACGCCATCGCCGACCTGATCAAGGCCGAGGGCAAACAGAAGCCACTCAGCGACGACAAACTGGCCAAGATGCTCGACAAGCAGGGCATCAAAGTAGCCCGGCGCACCGTCGCGAAATACCGCGAGGCGCTCGGCATCTTGCCCAGCCACCTGCGCAAGTCGTTCTCTTGAACGAAATCAGAGACTCTCCTCGCGATAGGCGGCAGGCGAGGTGCTGCGATACTGCCTTAACATGCGGCTGAAGTAGTGGCGATTCACCAGCCCGCACTGCTCCGCGATGGCCTCTATGCTGTCTTCGGTGTGACGCAGCAGACGGCATGCCTCGTCCAGGCGATAATCCAGCAGCACACGCATCGGCGGCTGTTGCAGCTCTTGCTGAAATAGATGATTCAGGTTTCGCACGCTCAACCCGGCATGCCGAGCAATTTGTTCAGCCGTGAGTTTCAATCCCAGATGCTGATGCATGAAATCCATCGCCTTCTGCACTCGTGCATCAAGCCGTTGCTTTTCCCAGACACTTTCAGGCAGGCATTGAACCGCCTCGGTCACGAGTTGGATCGCACACCATGGGAAGCACACCTCCTCAGGGTGTTTGCCCAGACGAATCAAGCTGATGAGCAGGCTGCGCATGTGCGCCGTGGTGGGAAAACGATGAATGCCAGGTGCGGCGCGGTCAGCCGCAGGCCCCAGATTAAAGTGCGCGTACCACTTGGTGAACGGGCGGCTCGTGGTGGTGCTGAAAGTCGTGTGTGGCGGGATCAGATACACGTGACCGGTTTTTAAGGGCGTCTTCTCCCCGTCGATCTCCACGATGCCACCCTCATTTACTGGCCAGTAAAGCCGCCAGTAGGGATCGTTCAGCCGCCGCAGCTCCCACTGCTGCAATTCGATTTTGCGTGTGGTCAGGATGTCCACCATGACCCCCGGTAGCGCCACCGAGCGATTGCCATGCACCCGATGCGCGGAACCGGACGGAACAAGGCTGAGGATCGAGATCTCGGGTTTCATGGTCATTGCAAAATCAGACACAACTCTGGCCGAAGCAGGCATGGATGGCAAGACGCGGCTGATTAAGGATCGAAACTCAATTCCCACCCACCCACGACCATGGCCGACATCCAAACCAGCGCAGCAGACAAGAAGGAAAAGGAATTCTTCACCCACATCCCTCAGAAAGCCCCAGGCTTCTTCCTCAAGGGCTGCCACCAGTACGACTGGGGCCTCAAAAACCGCCTCA
>JAPLUL010000081.1:0-19516 GCA_026397635.1 Verrucomicrobiota bacterium
GCACAGAGGACTGTGCGGACCACTTTAGGTGCGTAGCAGCAGTTCGACCGTCGCAGGCACATCGGCAAAGGATTCCACCGTACGCCAGGGATTGAGGGCGCGGAGTTCAGCGGCGGAATACTGGCCGGTGGCGACGGCGAGGCATTTCGCGCCGATAGCCTCGGCGCAGCGGATGTCCTTTGGCGTGTCGCCGATGACGATGACATCGGAGATGTCGTAGCGCATTCCCGTAGCCTGTTGCATGCGCTCCAAGGCGACTGGGCCGAGCTGATTGCGGTCGTGGTGATCGCTGCCGAAGCCGCCGTCGATGAAGCGGTCGAAAATGCCGTGCCGCGTGAGCTTGATCTCGGCACCGCGTTTGACGTTACCGGTCAGGAGGCCGAGGTGCGCCTCGGATTCGACGCGTAGGGCATCGAGCAAGGCATTCACACCGGGAAGCGTGAAGCCGCTGAAGTCATTGGCGTGAAGACGGCGTTGCAGATTAGCGAGATAGCGGTCGAGGAAGGCGAACGCATCATCCCGCGTGTGCTCGCGCTTGAGGAGATTGAAAAGATCCATCGCGATCGCTAGGTCGGTGGCTCCGGCGAGCTGCAAGGGCGGCAGTTCATCGCGATGGATGCCGAAGTGCTCTTCAGCAGCGTCGAGAATCGCGGCACCACCAGCGCCATTGCTGTCAATCAGCGTGCCGTCGATGTCGAAAAGGAGAAGGCGGGGCATGGTGGGCAGAGGTCAAGGCTTCGCCGTCATGAGGTGGTCATGGAGGTCAAGGGGGCGTGCTTGACCTGCTTGACGACACTTGACCTGCCTTGACGGCATGGCTGGCTCCATCAATGCGGCTTGGCCGCAGCACCGGGTTTAGCACTACCGGTGTTGGAGGGCGCGTATTTGGCGACGAGGAAGGCTCCCGACGCAGCCATGACGCAGCCGAGGATGAAGGGAACGGGCAAGGACTTGAAACCGCCCGCCGGAGGATGCAGCAGCATGGCGGTGATGGTGTTGATGATCGGCGCACCGGCAAAGACGATGGGCATCACGGCGGCCGCAGCTGCGGTGCCTTTGAGCGGAGCTGCCGCACCGAGTGCGAGCACCAGGGTGAAAGCACCGAGGGCTCCGCAGACTCCAGCGATCAGGCTCCACGAAATGCCGCTGCTGGTGAAGCTCCAGTTCGATCCGCGCAGCTTGATGAGCACCGCAGCCACGATGCCGATGATGGCATAGGCGACGCAGACGAGCAGGAAGGCCTTCAGGCTGGCATGCGGTGTTTCAGCCCCCATTGGCATCAGTCCGCGGCCTTTGTGCAGTATGACGCCATACACGCCCCAGGAGAGCACGGTGAGAAGGGCAAAGATGATCCAGGTTTCCATTTTTTTGCTGTTGGGTTGGGAGTTCACGGTGGGTGGGAGTGGCAGGCGATGAATTGCCGTTGGAGAACGTCTGCGACAACGGCTTTGTTTATTATTTGTGACCCGGAAAGGTTACTTTTTTGCGGGCGAGGAAACGCGCAAGCGCCTGAAGCCGCTTGTGGGTCTCGCGCCTAAGCTGTGGCAGCATGATGCGGTAAAGCCGCCAGCGCAGGCGGGGCGGTCTTGTCGTGAATGGGAGTTTGTAAACCGCGATGGAGCCGAACTCGCCACGACGAGCCAGTTTGCCCACGGGCGTTCCTGGGTGAGAGTTTCAATCTCGTATGGAATGATGAGGAGCATGTGAATGGCGAACTAGTTTTCCTCCTGCCAGCGTCGCAGACGAAATAGCCCATAGGCGAGTGCCATGGACCCTATGCCTAGCAGCAAACGCATGCCAACTTGAACATGGAATCGGTCTGGATCGGACTGCTTTAAGATGAGAACCAACCGCCCTTTGGTGAAGAGTTTCGCCGTGTCGTGGTCAATGAAGAGGTCATAAAAACCGCTACCGAGGAGATAGCAGCCAGATAGCGCAAAGCCCACGGCGATGGGCCGTATCAGCGCTGGATGAACATTGAACCCGGACGTGACTATGGGCATGTAAGATTGGATTACTTTCTCTCCTGTCGCCTCAGCAACTCTTGCGGTGCGGCCTCGATCTTCTCACGGAAGCGTTGGGGGATCTCGATGGCCTTCATCTTGCCGGTGGCGGGGTCTTTGCGGACGCAGGCGGCGGTGATGCGGCCTTCGGCGGCGAGGACGCCATCGCTTTTCCAGAAGCGGATGATGTGGCGGATGACCTTGCTGCGCACTTCCTCGACGAGCAGCTCGCATTCAAACTCCTCCTCGAAGCGCAGCGGGGCCATGTAGTCGCACGCGGCATGCACACGCGGCCAGCCGACACGTTCTGCGCCCTCAACCGGCGGATCGACGATGGAGAAGCCGAGGCTGCGGAAGAAGGCGTGCTCCACGCGCTCCATGTAGCGGAAGAAATTCGAGAAATGGACGATGCCGGCCATGTCGGTGTCGGAGAACTGGACGCGTTCGGTGCAGGTGAAGCGGTGCATGGTGGGTGGTAAGTGGCGGTCAGGTGGTTTGGAGGTCCTGGGGCGCAGCGGAGTGGGAAATGACGAATTCAGAATGACGAATGACGAGGGAATGACCAAGTACAAAAGCTCGCATGTCCGGCGGGACAATCGCAGCCCTCAAGATTGAGGCATTCGGGCTTGTGTATTCATTCGTCATTCTGATTTCGTCATTCGTCCTTTTGCAGCTCACAGAGTCAGTGCGCGGTAACAAGCCCACCATCGCCCTGCATCGCACGCATCTTTTGTGCGGCTTCAATGACGGCGTGGGCGGCGGTTTCGGCTTCGGGCTTGGTGTTGAAGCGGTGGAAGGAGACGCGCAGGCTGCAGGCGGCGTCGCGGGCGTTGACGCCCATGGCTTCGAGAACTGGGGAGGGGTGCAAAGCGGCGCTGTGGCAGGCGGAACCGGCGGAGCAGGCGATGCCGGCCTTGTCGAGCAGAAGGAGCATGCCTGCGGCGTCGATTTCCGGCAGGCAGAAGGAGCTGGTGTTGTGCAGGCGGTGTTCAGGGCCGCCATGAACGCGCATGCCTGGCTCGGCGGCGTGGACGAGGTGCTCAAAACGGTCACGCATGGCATGGAGGCGAGCTTTGGTGCCGTCGTCGAGGTGCTGGCGGGCGAGTTCTGCCGCCGTTCCGAGGCCGACGATGCCGGGAACGTTTTCGGTGCCGCTGCGGCGTTCTCTTTCCTGCCCGCCGCCGACCAGGAGCGGCGCAAAGCGCGCACGATGGCTGATGTAAAGCGCCCCGACGCCCTTGGGCGCGTGAAACTTGTGCCCGCTGAGGCTGAGAAAATCGACCGGCACCGCATGGACAGAGAGGTGGATCTTCCCGACGGCCTGCACCGCGTCCGAATGCACCAAGGCACCGGCCGTATGGGCGATCTCGACAATCTCGCGCATGGGTGCGATGACTCCGGTCTCGTTGTTCGCCCACATGATGGAGACGAGCGCAGTTTTGCCGGGTTGAACGAGCAGGCGCAAGGCGTCGAGATCGACGCGGCCGTTTGGATGCACCGGCGCACAAAGAACGTTGCCGCCTTGGTCTTTCCAGCGCCTAGCGGATTCGACCACGGCAGTGTGTTCGGTGCCGGTCATCACCAGATCAGGTTTGTCCGGCCAGAGGGAACGCACCGAGGCATGCACGGCATTGATCGACTCCGTGCCGCCGCTGGTGAAGACGATCTCGTCCGCGTCTGCCCCGATCAGTGCCGCGAGTTGCTCCCTGGCCCGCTGCACCGCGCTTCTGGCGGTGCGGCCGCCGGAGTAGCCTGCGGACGGATTGGCAAAGTAATCCCGAAGGAACGGCAGCATCGCTTCCAGCACGGCTGGATCGATCTGCGTGGTGGCGTTGGAGTCCAGATAGATCACAGGAGATGTTCGGACCGACTGCCTTGCTGTCAACCATGCCTTCCCGCACTCGACAAGCCGCGCACTCCCGCTAACCTCCCGGCCCTTATGCTCGACATCCGCCTCATTCGTGACAACCCAGACCAAGTGAAACAACGCCTCGCCGGACGCAGCGGCGATTTTGCGTCCCTCGTCGATGAAGTGCTGGCGATTGACGCCCAGCGACGTGCGGCGGAGACGGAACGGCAGAAATTGCAGAGCGACCGCAATCGCATCAGCAAGGAGATCGGCATCGCTAAAAAGAACGGCCAGGACACCAGCGCCATTGAGGCGGAAGTTCGCGGCATCGGCAGCCGCATCGATGAAATCGGGCGTGAGGCCGATGTGGCGGACGCGCGTCAGCGTGAGCTGCTGCTGAGCATTCCGAACCTGCCGCATGAAGGTTGTCCGGTGGGCAGCACGGCGGAGGAAAATCCCGAAGTGCGTGTGTGGGGCGCGAAGCCGGAGTTTGCGTTCCAGCCGAAGGATCACACGGTGCTGGCGGCCGCTCTGGGCATGCTGGATTTTGAAGCGGGCGTGAAGATCACCGGCAGTGCGTTTGTGGTGTATCGCGGCGCGGGTGCTCGTTTGGAGCGTGCTCTGATCAGCTTCCTGCTCGATCTGCACACCACGCAGCATGGTTATGAGGAAATCAGCCCGCCGCTTCTGGTGAAGCCGGAGTGTCTGGAGGGCACCGGACAGCTCCCGAAATTCGGCGATCAGGTCTATCACAGCCCGGAGGACAATCTCTACCTCATCCCGACGGCCGAAGTGCCGGTGACGAATCTCCATCGCGATGAAATCGTGCCGCTGGAGAAGTTGCCAATCAATTACGCGGCCTACACGCCCTGTTTCCGTCGTGAAGCCGGCAGCGCAGGCCTGGGCACGCGCGGTTTGATTCGCATGCATCAGTTCGACAAGGTGGAACTCGTGAAAATCACCACGCCGGAGACGAGCATGGCCGAACTGGAGAGCCTGACGGCGAATGCCGAGAAGGTGCTGCAACTGCTCGGTCTGCATTATCGCGTGATCGAGCTCTGCACTGGCGACATCGGTTTTGGCTCGGCCAAAACCTACGACATCGAGGTCTGGGCACCGGGGCAGGGGACTTATCTCGAAGTTTCGAGCTGCTCCAACTTCGGCGACTACCAGGCCCGCCGCATGAACCTGCGCTACAAGGATGAAAATGGCAAAAACCGCATTCCGCACACGCTGAACGGCTCCGGCACCGCGTTGGCGCGTTTGTTTGTGGCGCTGGTCGAAACGTATCAGCAAGCCGATGGAACGATTTTGATTCCCGAGGCGCTGCGTGTTCACTTTGGCTCCGAGAAGATCGGCTGATCGTCATGAAACGAGCCTGCATCCTTCTTTTCACGCTGGCTGTGGCCAGCGTGGTGATGGCTCAAGCCCCTGGCGTGCCGATTTACGTTGAAGGCCGTGGTTCGCGACCCAACGCGGCCTTGCTGGAGCAGGCGAAGAAACTACAGGGCGAATCCGCGCTGCTCTCGATGACCACAGCAGGTGAGCAATCGAAGCGCACGCTGTGCGACCTCGTTTTACCAGCGGCAGACACGCTGCCGCTCGCGCCGCGTGAGCGCTGGCAGCGGGCGAGGATGTCGCACATTCGCGTGGGCGCTTATTTCCTCTGCTCGAAGTGTGATCGCTGGCATCTCGATCTGGCGGGCGGTTATGCCATCACAGCGGATGGCGCGGTGGCGACCTGTGCGCATGTCATCGCGCCGCCGGCGAATTTTAAGGAAGGCTGGCTCGTCGCGGCCACGGAGGACGATGTGCTGCTGCCTGTCATTGAAGTGCTCGCCTGCAACAACGGCACCGACTCCGCCATCATCCGCGTAAAGTCGGACAAGCCGCTGACACCGCTGCCGCTGAGCTTTGACGTGAGTCCAGGTGATCCAGTGTGGTGCTTCAGCGATCCGAGCGGCAAACGCGGCTATTTCAGCGAGGGCATTGTGAGCCGTTTCGTGAAGCGCCCGTTCATGCGAAAAAAAGAGGCGGAAAAGTTACCTGAAGGCACGGCGGCACCCACTCCCGTATGGTTGGAGACGACGACGGACTGGGCACCCGGCTCCAGCGGCTCGGCGTTGATGGATCAGTTTGGCAACGGTGTCGGCCATGTGTCCGAAATCCAGTCCGTGGTCGAGCAAGCCCTGCCAGCGCGTCGAAAAAACGGTGCCGCAACGACCACGCCGCCGCTCGGCACGCAGATTATCTTCCATCAGGCCATTGGTGCAGTGGAAGTGCGGGCTTTGGTCCGAAAACCTTGAGCGCTGCGCAACTTTCATGCGTTGCGGGCATTCACTCGGCCATGAAATTCATTGCCGCCTGTTTGTGTCTTATCACTGTGTCCTTTGCCCAGACTGCCGGTGTGAAATCGCATCGCGATCTGATTTATGTCGAAGGCGGGCATGAGCGGCACAAGCTCGACCTGTATCTGCCCGAGAAAGCCGGTGGGCCGCTGCCGCTCATCATCTGGGTGCATGGCGGTGGCTGGCAGAACGGCAGCAAGGACGGCTGTCCGCCGCTGCGTGGTGGCTATATCGAGCGCGGCTATGCGGTGGCGAGCATCAATTATCGCCTGAGCGGCTACGCGGTGTTTCCGGCGCAGATCGAGGACTGCAAAACCGCGATCCGCTGGTTGCGCTCACATGCGAAGGAATACGGCCTTGATGCGAAACGCTTCGGTGTGTGGGGCAGTTCAGCGGGCGGACATCTCGTGGCGTTGATTGGCACGAGTGGCGATGTGAAGGAGTTCGATGTGGGCGCACATCTGGATCAATCCAGCCGCGTACAGGCAGTGTGCGACTACTACGGGCCGAGCGATCTCACCGTATTCGTTACCACGCCGGGTTATGAGCGACATGCCACGGCGGATGCGCCCGAGGCGAAGCTGATTGGTGGCGCGGTGCTTGAAAACAAGGTCAAGGCCGCGCGTGTGAATCCGATCACTTATATCAGCAAGGATGATCCGCCTTTCCTCATCGTGCATGGCGACAAAGACCCGACCGTGCCGATCAACCAGAGCCAGCTTTTGTTTGAAGCGCTCAAGAAAACCGGTGTGAGCGCTCATTTTCACACGATCCACGGCGCAGGCCACGGCGGGCCGGGTTTCGCGGGTCAGGACATCAGTGAGATGGTCGCTGCGTTCTTTGATGAGCGGCTTAAAAAGGGCGCTGTGGCGATTGAGGCGCGTGTCTCTGAAAGTGCTGCCGCATCTGGAGTCAAAGGGCGCGATGTGCGTCCGCCTGTTCGTGAAAGCACAAGCAAGGCCGGTTTTCAGCTCAATGGCGAGCGCTGGACCTATCGCGATGGCGATTTCAGCATGGAAGGCATACTGTTGAAGCCGCAGGGCAAGGGACCGTTTCCGTCATTGTTGATCAGCCACGGTCTCGGCGGCAACGCGCACAGCTTTGGGATGATGAAAGCGCGTGACATGGTGAAATGGGGGTTGGTGTGCATCGCGCCGAATTACACGCATACTAGCGGTATTTCGCCACAGGATGGCTATGCCGCGCCCTCGGCCAAGGCAGCGGAGAAAATCCGCACGCCTTTTCTCATGCTGCACGGCGCGAACGACAACATCGTGCGCCCAGATCAGTCGGTCGCGCTCAAACAGGTGCTGGATGCAAACAAAGTGCCCAACGACCGCCTCATCGCCGACGGACAAGGACATCCCATCGACCAAACCATGCGCGATGAGGTCTTCAAACTCATCCGCGAGTGGTTCATGAAGCAGGGAGTGCTCAAGGCTGCTTTGGACCAATAAAACCGCTCATTTGTGGCGGGTGAGCGGCAGATTCAAAAAGGATGTGGGCGCCACGGCAAAGTGCTCCGCCAATGCGCTGGCCTGCGGAACGGTGAACGTGCGCTCACCGTTTAGAAGACGGGTCATGACCGAGCGGTCCACCCCAATCGCGCGCGCCACGGCTGCGGCAGTTTGACCGGACTCCTCCAGCAAAAGTTTCAGCAAAGCGGACGGCTCCAGACTGGCTGCGGCGGGGGACTGGGCCTGATCCCACGTTTCCAGCACATCACAGAGCATTTCGAGGTAGTCACGCTGGTCGGCGGAGAGGTGGCGCTCGTCCACGGCCAGCACATCGCTCATGGCCTCGACATCGGCGGCTTGTGCACGGACATGGATGGGGCGGGGTAGCAGCAGCAGGCAAAGGCTGGTGTAGTCCTTGGGGAGATTCTCCAAGCGGGGGGGCGCAAAGCGGGCGCGTGAGTGGTTCACGAAGATGGCGTGCTAAAAAACTGACCACGCATCAATCATCGGTTCCTTCGAGTAACTGGAGCATCGATGCAGCGGACACATCGCCATATCGTTCTCTCATCACTTGCTTGTAATTGGAGCCATGAGAAGCCTTCAACTTCGCCACATCTGCGGCGATTAATTGTTGGATTTTGTCCATCTCAGCTTTCCTGGCAGGGACACCGGCAATGTAGTTATCGTGGCTTACGCGTCCCATCAGGTTGGTCATCTCAAACAATCTTTTTGTCGATCCAATAATGGTCAGAAGCTCGGTCTCATAATGGGTGCTGATGTCGCTCTGGCGTTGCTGATAAAACTTGTTAGGGTCATTCATGGTGGGGTTCGCCGACTCATTGGCATATTGATTGCTCACCAGAGCTTGTTGGACGCGCCTGTCATGAATCAAGTCCAGAACCTTTGCCAAAGCTCCGGCTTCGAGTCCCCAGCGCTGAAAAAGTGACGACAAAGGTTCTTTGAGCCTCTTGATCTCGTCGTCCGCCGCCTTGCGAATGGATCCTTCGCTTATTGTTACAACACTAAGGCTGGTCTTTGGGCCATTGATTACGTTGGCTGAGGCATTCAGAGAACCTAGTGATGGTAGTGGTGGTTCAGTGACTCTGGTGATCGAGCCAGACGTCGATGGTGGTGATTTTTTTTCATTAGTGGTCGTTTGTCCTAGCAGCAGCCATAGGAATGCGAGCGTTGTTAATGAAACAGTGAGTGGAACAATGGTTTTCATAGTCGTTGATTATGAGCGTGCGTTAGAATGGTGTGAATATCACGGCTCGAACGGGTTGCCGCATCCGCAATATCGAGAATCAAACCCACAAGAGGGGCAATGAGTAACGTCATCGCAGTCGCAGTTCGTAATGAGCTGATTGCATCTGTCGCATGTGACGGCACTGCATATGCACATACCTAATTGTAAATAACCACGCTGGGAACATTGAACTTCGTGTTCACAAGTAGTGCCATAAGCTGCCAGACTTCCGCCAATCGCAGCAATATTCATGTTTTGTTGGTCGAGGCTTCCTTGTAGGTTGTTACGTTCTTGAAGGAGTGGCGATGCTTGTGCTACTAGAGCGGCCTTCTCTTGTTCATAAGACTGTCGCTGGGATTCATCTTCGGTGTTATTGATCTGAGACTCTAGGGAGTCAATAGAACTCATGAGAGCCTGTATCTCCGCGTCGAGGGCGGCAATCCTAGCCTCAGTTTGTGCTAAACCGTCTACGGCACCGGCTTGTTCAAACAACAGGGAAACGTTCTCCTGTGAACATGGCAGACACAACGCGGTTGCTGGGCGAGGAACGAGGGATGAAGGTTAAACTCACAAAGAATGTAAACATCTTTGCCGACATGGAGATGAATAGACGATTTGAACGTTTGGTTGGTTTCATAATATGTAACTGATTTCCAAATTGATTCTGAATTGACTTTCCAAGGTTGACCTGTAGCCAGCAGCGAATTTAATTTTCTGAGCTTTTACATCAAATGGGGTGGGCAAGTCCATTTTTTCTGCCTGCCATGGAAAGATCCTTGGCGCGCCGCGCCAGAATCTAACTGAGAATATTTAGCTATTTGGACTGATGACTGATTATTTCAGGCGGTCGAGTTTGATGGCCGAGATTTTGCTTCCCAAGCCAAATTTGAACCCTTAGCGTCCGCTAAACTCCAAACGGACATGCAAAAGTCACGAACCGTCCTCGCCACGTTTGCTCTGTTGAGCATGATTCCTGCCACCCAGCTCCGCGCTGACGGAGACTGGAGCGTGAAAAGTGCGGAAAAGCCGAAGGTGGCGATTTTTGCTGAGGATGTGACGGTGGACGGCACACGTCGGCCTGATCTGGGCCGGGCGCTGGCGGATAGCCTGAGCACGAACCTGCTGCGCCGCGGCCAGATGCGCGTGTTCAACCTCAGCACCGAGGAAACAAAAAACGGCACCCAGACGCTCCGCGCTCCGAAAGAGGCGGGCATCAATCATCAAGGGCCGACGGTGCAGGACAAGGACATCGATTACCTGCTGAGCTTCAACCTGTTCTCCAATGCCAATGAGCACCGCCTCACGGTCAAAAAGACCCGCGTGGCGACCTCGGAGCTGGTCGATTCGCACCAGTTCTTCACTTATGGTCGTGTGAGTGATGTGTTTTCGCTCGTGAACAAGATCGCGGATCGCGTGGATCCTTTGCCGGTGAGGCATGCGTTTCCGGCCACGCAGTCACCTGCGGCGGTGCGTGCCGCGCAGCCGTACCCGCATCCGCGTTCGTTCTGGGCCGGGGATTACACGAATCCCGCCAGCCCGGCGTATGATCCATGGGGGGCGAAGCAGATGGCGCAATATGACCTCAAGAATGTGCCGAAGGCACTGATCTACCGTGAGCTTGGCAGCATCCAGCACATCGACAAAACCTGGAAGTTCACCGTCGTGCGCCCGGTCAAAGGGGTGCAACTGCGCACGAACGACCCATTGCATGTGCTCTACGACGAGGGCGATGTTTATGCCAATTTGCGCATTGGTACGGTGGAAAAAGCCGGGGCCATCGCCGACTACGGCAGCGCGACGCCGGAGCATCATCCGCTGTTCAAGGGTGACAAGGTCTTCGGCTGGCACACGCCGCCGCCGGAAAAGATGCCGAACACGAAGTAGCGTGAGTGTCAGGCTTGCATTTGCGGGTTCTGCAAGCGAGACGCTTGTCCCACCATGCTGCAGCTCTCCCAGATTCTTCTCCCCGTCGATCATCGTGAAGACGATCTGCGCTCCGCCGTGCTGAAAATGCTCGGTGCGCGTGATGATGAGTTGATCGGCATTCAGCTTAAACAGCGGGCGATTGATGCCCGGCGCGGGCATGTGGAATTCAGCTTCACGCTGCTGGTGGAGGTGAAAGATGAAGCCCGTATGCTGAAGCGCATCGGCAAACATCCGCGCATCGGCCCGGCTCCTGATGAGACGTATCGCCAGATCGCGCAAAACACGGCGCCTTCGGACTCATCCAGACCCGTCATCGTTGGAACAGGGCCGTGTGGCCTGTTTTGTGGCTTGCTGCTGGCGCGTGCGGGTCTGCGGCCGTTGCTGCTGGAGCGGGGGAAGGCCGCCGGGGATCGTGCGCGTGATGTCACGGGCTTTTGGCGCCGCGGCTGGGATTTCAACGCCGAATCCAACGTGCAGTTCGGTGAAGGCGGTGCGGGAACCTTCTCGGATGGCAAGCTCTACACGCAGATCCGCGACCGTGAGCACCGCATCCCGTGGCTGCTGCGGGAAATGGTCGCCGCAGGTGCTCCCGAGGACATTTTGGTCAAAAGCAAGCCACACATCGGCACGGACCGGCTCATCAAAGTCGTGCGGCATGTGCGGGAGGAAATCATCGCACTGGGTGGCGAGGTGCGTTTCGGTGCGCGAGTGGCGGATGTGGTGATCGAAGATGGTGTGATGCGCGCGGTGACGCTGACGGATGGCACCACGATCGAAGGCTCACGCTTCGTCTTTGGCATCGGTCATAGCTCCCGAGACACGTTTCACATGCTGCACCAACGTGGGGTGCCATTTGAGGCGAAGCCGTTTTCCATCGGCGTGCGGATCGAGCATCCGCAGAAACTCATCGACAAGACGCTCTACGGCCAACGGGCTGGGGACGTGCGTCTGGGCTCCGCGCCCTACAAATTCGTGGCGCACTGCGGCACGGGCCGTGCGGCCTACAGTTTTTGCATGTGTCCCGGTGGGCTTGTCGTCGCGGCGACATCCGAGCCAGGCATGGTGGTGACGAATGGGATGAGCAGCTATGCGCGCGCTGAGTCGAACGCGAACAGCGGCTTCATGGTGGATGTGCGGCCTGAGGACATGCCTGCGGGCGGTGTGTTGAGCGGGATCGAGTTTCAGCGCAGTCTGGAGCGCCGTGCGTTTGAGCTCGGGGGGGGCAATTATCACGCCCCGGCGCAGCTGTTGGGCGATTTTTTGGCCGGCCGAGCCTCTACCGGTCCAGGCAAGGTTTTGCCGTCTTACGAGCCGGGCGTGGTGTGGACGGATCTGCGCGAATGCCTGCCCGAATACACGGTTGAAACGATCCAGGAGGCGATTCCGCGTATCAACAAGACTCTGCCCGGCTTTGCACTCGAAGATGCGGTGCTCACTGGCGTCGAAACGCGCAGTTCCTCGCCCACACGCATCCCGCGTGATTCGCAGACGCTTGAATGCATCAGCGTGCGGCATTTTTATCCTGCCGGCGAAGGCGCGGGCTACGCGGGTGGCATCATTTCCGCCGCTGCGGACGGCATGCGTGTGGCCGAGGCGATTTTACGGGAGGCTTGAGCGGAGATGCCGCAAAACGCCGCGACAGCCGTCTTCGAGCAGATCGAGCACGAGTTCAAAGCCTTGCTCCCCACCGTAGTATGGGTCTGGCACCTCGGTTTCCGAGTGGTCGGTGCAGAACTCGCAGAACAGTCGGATTTTGGAGCCGAATTGTGATTCGCGGTCATAGGAACGGACATCACGCAAGTTTTGCTGGTCCATGACGAGTACGAGGTCGTAGTCACGCAGATCATCCTCGCTGATCTGCCGGGCGCGGCTGCTGAGGTCGTAGCCACGGTTTTGTCCGGCGCTGCGCATGCGCTGGTCTGGCAGTTTTCCCGTATGCCAGCCAGCGGTGCCTGCGGAGCGGATGCTCACACGCTCTGCCAGTCCTTCCGCGGTGATCATTGAGCGCATGACGCCCTCTGCCGCCGGGGAGCGGCAGATGTTGCCCAGGCAGACAAAGAGGACACGGAAAGAGCGGGTCATCACGGCTGCTATCCCGGCCATGCGCCAGACTCAAGGCAAAAATGGTGGCAGAAATCGCGACTCGAGGACACAGAAAGAGGGAAGATTTCTTTTTCTGCGAATGACTCTTTGGTTGAGCCGTAGATTGAGCACGCTATCTGCTTCAATAGCACTCAAACCCACGCCCACCCCACGCCATGTCTGTTGTATCCAAAGGTCTTGAAGGAATCGTCGCCGCTGAAACTCGTCTCGGGGAGGTGATGGGGGCTGAAGGCGTTCTTTTCTACTGTGGTTATGACATCAATGAGCTGGTCAAAGTCAGCTA
Source organism: Verrucomicrobiota bacterium (assembly GCA_026397635.1). Lineage (GTDB taxonomy): Bacteria > Verrucomicrobiota > Verrucomicrobiia > Verrucomicrobiales > Verrucomicrobiaceae > Prosthecobacter. The sequence continues at coordinate 13,216 of JAPLUL010000081.1, forward strand.
TGAGGAGGTCGTACACCTGCTTTATTACAACAAGCTGCCGAATCGCGCTGAGCTGGAAAAACTCACCACCGCGCTGCGCGCCGAGCGTGAGCTGCCACAGGGCGTGATCGACTTCCTCAAGCATGCGCCCAAAGATGCGAAGCCGATCGACATCATGCGCACGGCGGTTTCGATGCTTGGTTGCTACGATCAGAAGCGTCACGACATCGACGTGAGCGAAAATTTGGCCAATGCCATCCGTCTGACCTCGCAGATCGGCGTGATTGCCGCTTATTTCCATCGCGCCCGCCTGGGACTCGAATTGCTGCCGGTGCGCAAGGATCTCAGTGAGGCGGCCCACTTCCTCTACTTGATGAACGGCGAGGTGCCGAGCAAGGAGGCTGAAAAGACCCTCGACATCGCCTACATTCTGCATGCCGAGCACGGCTTCAATGCCAGCACCTTCACCGCCCGTGTCGTCGCCTCGACCCTGAGCGACATGTATTCTGCCATCAGCGCCGCCATCGGCGCACTCAAAGGCCCGCTGCATGGCGGTGCGAACGAAGGCGTGATCCACATGCTCGAAGAAATCGGGTCGCCTGACAAAGTAGATGCTTGGGTCGAAGAAGCCTTGGCTCAGAAGAAAAAGATCATGGGCATCGGCCATCGTGTTTACAAGGTGCTCGACCCACGTGCGCCGCACCTCCGTGAGATGGCCGTCCAACTCACCGCCCAGCTTGGCGAGTCGAAGTGGATTCAGATGTCCGAGCGCATCGCCGAGATCATGCGCGAGCGTAAAAGTCTCAACGCGAACGTCGATTTCTACAGCGCCACCGTCTATTACAGCCTTGGCATTCCGACCGACCTGTTCACGCCGATCTTCGCCATCGCTCGCATGAGCGGCTGGACTGCCCATGTGCTGGAGCAGTGGAGCGAAAACCGCCTGTTCCGCCCGCTGAGTGCCTATGTGGGCAAGCCGTATGGCCAGAAGGTTGTGCCGATCGACGAGCGCTGATTTCTCAGCTCCGTCCGAGCGAATGTTGTCATGACAAAGGTGGCGGGAAGCTGGATCGAAACGTAAGTCTCTGGCTTGAAACGTCTTTTTCCAGTCTTTGGAGCCGTCTTTGTGTCGTTTTGTGCGCACGCGATGGCGCAGCACGGCTCACGCCTCGTGTGGCAGCCGGTGCAGGAGTATTTCATTCATCGAGACAGCACGCAGCAGGTGCTGGCAGGCACGAAGCGGCTTAATTCCTTCACCACTTACACGCACCTGGGCAGTGACTTCGGCTTCCATGGGCAGGCGGAGCATGAAATCGAGTGGCTCACGGATGAGATCGTGGTGCATCTCAGCCAGCAGCCGGAGGCGTGGGCGGGCATGTGGCACAGTCTGGCCGGACAGGCGCGGAACGCTGGCCGTGTGATGGATTTCACGCGCGCTTATCCCGAGCAGATCACGGCAAGGCATCAGCCGAAGGTCAGCGCGGTCATGATCGAGGCCGCCGGACGCGGCAAGATCAAGCTGGAGATCAAATCTCCCGCGCAGGAGGTGCGCTGGTCGCAGATGATCGAGCTCAACGAGCCGCAGTACCGCATGTTTGTGCATCCCGTGGCCCCGGAGTCCGTGCGGGATGGGAAGACCCTCGTGTGGACGGCGGAGCCCGGTTCGGAGGTGAAAATTTCCACGCTTTCCCTCGGTGTCGAGGTGCCGCAGATGCCCTGGGATGCCTACGCTTTCCTAGCCTCCTATGCCAAGATCGCGCGCAGCTATTCCATGGAGACCGGCTTCGTCAAAGACCGTGCGCACATTGAGGCGGGCGCGTTTGAGTCCGTGTCTGCCACCGGCATGTTTGCGCTGGCCTCGGCGGCAGCGGCAGAGGAAGCCCTCGGAGTGGTCACGCCCGATGACGCCCGCTGGGTGCTCACTCGCACGCATGAGGCCGTCAAGAAGCTCAAAACCGCGCGTGGGCTGTTGCCGCACTTTGTTCAGCGGGTGGATGGAGAGTATCGCATCCATCCTGGCACCGAATACAGCAGCATTGACACCGCCATCTATGCGCAGTCCATGCTGCTCGCCGCCGTGATGCTCCATGTGCCGGAGGTGGCGGAGGAGATCGTGGGTCAGCTCCAGCGCATCGAGTATGACCTCATGCGTCTGCCGGACGGGCATTTATCCCATGGATTTGCCGATGACGGCATCACGTTGCTGCCTCACGGCTGGCAGGACTGGGGCGGTGAGACGGCCCTCGTCATGCTCATGGAAGGCATCGCCGATCCCCAGCATCGCCCGCCGCCCATGCGCACGCCTGGCAAGGCTTGGCAGGGCAGCGGTTTCATCCCCGAGTTGCAGAGCCTCTTTCATCCCGACTTTGACAGTGACGCGCCTGATCTCCATGACGGCGTGCGCTGGCTCAGCGTGCGCCGCGCCATTCTCGGAGCGCAGCGTGCCTACCTGCCCAAACGCTGGCCGCAGTCTCAGGCCGCGCGTCACGGCATTTACGGCCTGTCCGCTGGTGAAAATCAGGCGGGTAACGGCTACCACGTTGGCGGTGTGGATTTGCCAGACCAGAAGTTGGTGCATCCGCACTACATTCTCATGTCTGCCGCGCTGCATCCGCAGCCAGTGGAGATTTACGAACTGTTCGGGCGCATGGAAAAGGCCGGCTACTTCCCGCCCTGGGGTATGGTGGAGAATCTCGACGTCGAGGGGCGCAGCTACCTGCCTATGGAAGGCTCTCTGAACGCTGGCTTCGAGGCCCTCAGCGCCTACCATCTTTTCGCCAAACACCGGCAGATTCCCGACGCGATCTACACCGCCAGTCAAACCAGCCCGCACATTCGCCGAGCCATGCAGTTGTTCTACCCCCAGGCACCAGACCTAGAGGAGGCTGCTGGAAGGTGAAGCAAAGCCTTGCTCCCTGGCCCATCCCCGGCTAACTCGGAGGTCATGTTTGTCGATCAGATCAAAGTTCACGCGCGCGCTGGCAAAGGCGGCGATGGCAGTGCCCACTTCCACCGTGGTAAATTTCGTCCCAAAGGCGGCCCTGACGGCGGTGATGGCGGGAATGGGGGCAGTTTGATCCTGCTCGTCGATCCCAGCACGGACAGCCTGCGCAATTACGTCTTCAACAACCGCCTTCTCGCCGAGGACGGGGCCAAAGGCGGTGCCACGCAATGCACTGGACGCAGCGGCAGAGACGTGACCTACAAAGTGCCGCCCGGCACGCTCGTCAGCCGCATCACCCAGGAATACGACAACGCCACCAACGAACTCGTCACCCGTTACGAGCCAGTGGCCGATCTCACCGAGACCAATGCCACCTATGTCCTCTGCAAAGGCGGCAAAGGTGGAAAGGGAAACGTGCATTTCAAAACCTCCACGCATCAGGCTCCACGTGAATTCACGCCCGGCACGCCCGGCGAGGAAGGGGACTTCCATTTTGAACTCCGCAGCATCGCCGATGCCGGATTCGTCGGTGCTCCGAACGCGGGCAAGTCCACGCTGCTCTCCAAGCTCAGCGCTGCCAAGCCCAAGATCGCGAACTATCCCTTCACCACGCTGCAACCGATGGTCGGCGTCATCGAGTTCGGCCCCAACCGCCGCGGCACGCTCGCGGACATCCCCGGGCTCATCGAAGGTGCGCATGAAAACATCGGTCTAGGACATGATTTCCTGCGGCACATCATGCGCTGCCGTGTCCTGCTCTTTGTCGTCGATACCGCTGGCACTGAGGGCCGCAATCCCGTGGCCGACCTGGAAGTCGTGCGCACGGAGGTCGCTCTCTACTCCAAGGAACTCGCCAAACGCCCTTGGTGCATCATCGCCAACAAAATCGACCTGCCTGAAAGCACTGAGCACCTCGCTGTGCTCAAGGACCGCTTCAAACGCATCAAAATCCACCCCGTCTCCGCCGAAACTGGCGAAGGTCTCGACAAGCTACGCAAGTGGCTCGACGAAAAGATCGGGCAGGATGTGGACTGGTAAGGCCTTGTGGGGAAACCCACCTCTTGATGACAGCGAGGAGGATGCTCACTCACGGAGGCGGCAGCGGTACATCGCTTTTACCGAGGTCTGACGGAGGAGGGGGCAGGATGGGATTGGGAGGGATTGGCTGCCTGCGGTTCAAGGGAGGAGGTGTTTCTGAACTGACTGCCGGAGTCTGCGTCGGAATCACCGCTTTCTGGATGACCTCAGCAGGTTGAGTCTCCGCAGGATCAGCGAAGCTGACCCAGCCAGCTTGGTCGCCTTTCTGCAATTGAACACGAGTCTTGTCCACGGTGGCTCCGGGCGTCAGTTGGCGGATTTTGATGCCCATTTCGTTCTCGGAGCCCATACGTGCCTCCATCACCTCTGAAGTCACGCGGTCCACCAACACGGCCACCACACCGCCGTCGATCTCGTAAATGCCAGAGAGGCTCAAATTATCCACAAAGTTTGGCCCCGTTGGCGCGTCGGGTGAGGGCAGGTCCTTCGTGGTGAAAATCGAGCGCTTCCACAGCGTCTCAAACTTCTCCAGCTTCGGAAACTCCACGGGCGTAGGCGCGTCTTCCGCTTTCACGGCGACAAGCATGAATGCCAAAGCTCCTAAAATCATCAGTCGTAAATCGTAAGTCATAGATCAGTTCGCTTTGGGGACCTTTGTCACGGTTTTCTCATGATAAAACTGCGTGATCTCGACTTCCGCATTGATGGTCTTGTTCGTGCCGCTGGGATTGATCTGCACGCGGGTGACGCCGATGAAGGACTTCGGTTGTTGCAAGGTGTGCAGCCAAGTAAACAACGCCTGCTCCTGCACACCTGTGAGCGTGGTCTTCACCGTGGCCTGATCGAAGTAGCCGAGTTCTCCCTCCACCGGCAGACCGTCTGGGCCGAGCGCTTGGGTCTGCTCGACGAATTCCTTCCCCCCAATGCTCAGCCCGAGCTTTTCAGCCTCCTGCATGACTTTTTCGAGCAGCTTGGCGGAGGCGTCCTGATGACTGGTGAAACTAGGCAGGCTCTCATCGAGCCACGACTGCCTATCCGCCCACTCCGCGCCCTGGGAGATGGCCAGATTCATGTCGGCGAGTCGGTCGCGCAGAGAGGCGACCTCTTCGCGCACTTCGAGGTAGTTCTTGAACGCCAGCATGCCGCCACCACCGCCGATGAGGACGAGGAACAGCGCGGCAAAGAGGCCGAGGAGCACTTTCTCACTCTTCTTCATCCGGCTGCCCTCCTTTCATCTCAAACGTGGCGCTGTTGTCGCTGGCGATCACCGGCGCGGGTGTGTCCCAGGTGAAATGAGCGAGCGCATCGCTGGTTTTGAGCGCCTGAGTGTATTCCAGCGCCAGCGAGGCACTGGGCATGCGACCGATGATGCTCATGCGCTCGGGCGTCCACTCCCAGTGCGTGATGCTGGCCTCTTTGGATGATTCTGGCTCCATGCAGTGCAGTAGCATCTGCTGCGGCCAGGTGTCAGGATCGACGGCGGGGGCAGCCTCGCGCCAAGCGTTTTGGTGATCCATGACACGGGCGGCACGTGGAGTCAGTTCCGCCACTTTTTCACGCAGCACATTGCGCTCCTGCATGGCGAGTGAGGTTAGCGTGGCGATCACCGCGATGGCGGCGGCCAAAGCCGTGCCAATCGTGAGCGCGATGAAACGTGTGCGTGACCGCGCCCCCTGGCGCTGCCGCTCAATGACGAGATCCTCCGGCATCAGCAGGCTGCAGCCGCGGGCAGGCATCGTTGGTGCGGGCATGTCACAGCGATACGGCATGAGACCCGTGGCAAGTTGGATCTTACCGATGTCACCGTCCTCAATCCACAGCACGAGGCTTTCGAGACGGCCTAGCACGCCCTGGAAGCCGAGTTGCAGGCAGATGTTGTTGAGTTCGGCCAGCGCATGATCGTCGAGGTGTGTGGCGGACAATGGCGTGCAATAAATGAGCTGTGAGCCGCTGGTAATGGCGACCACGAGGCGGTCCAGCTCACGGAAGATCGTGACGCTGCTTTGCACCAGTGGATAGCACAGCGCGTGCAGAGTGACCTCGTCCGGCAGATGGGCGGTGTCGCTGAGTGGCACGGGCAGGTCTTTCAGCGCGAGGATGCGGGCAAGCAGTGCGCCTTCCTTCTCGGCGATGCTGCGGACCTGCACGCTGGCCTCCGCGTCGTTGGTTTTGACGCCCATGCGTTCGAGATGCAGCAGCGCCATGCTGCGCAGGTGTTCGCTTTGGCCTTTCAGCCAGGCCGGCAGCACCCAGAAATGCGTGGCAGGCAGCGCCAGCACGCGACGCTGTGCCTCTTTGCCAAAAGCGGTGGCATCGCCATTCGATTGGCACAAAGCCTCC
>JAPLUL010000206.1:0-1919 GCA_026397635.1 Verrucomicrobiota bacterium
GTGCCGAAACCACCGGTGCGAAAACGACGACTCAAGAAGGCAAGAAGCTCGCCCGTCAGGATCTCCAGCTCATTCTCTTCCTGAACCTGAACAAGCTCGGCCAAATGTTCCCCCGCCAGCCCGAAAAGCTGCCCCTCTACATGCAGGAACATCTCCTCCGCGACAGCGTCTCTGGTGGTGATGAAGTGGTGCCGCCAGTGCCGCCGACGGCTTAACTCTCGTGATGCCTCATTGAAGTAGGACACCGAGGAGGATTTCAGGAAGCGGCTCGATGCCTCACGATGGGGGACACCGTGATGGGGTTCGCTTTGGTGGTTTTGGGAGAGGTTGGCAAGGCTTGTTTTCGCGTGGGACTCCGCACGGGGGATGGCGGGCTGGAGTGCAGTGAGTCGAGGGAGCCGGAGGCGACTGAGCGAACGCAACGCAAGCCCGCCATCCCCCGTGCGGGCACGCTTGAGGGTGGGGCGCTCTCGGGTGCGGCCTCCATGTCGTCATCCTGCTCGGCTTGGAGCTGGGCTCGTTGGCTGTAGAGCGCCCGCAGTTTGGCTTCGATGCTCGCTCTCATCGCGATGGGGTCGTGGCTGCTAAGCATGGCTTGCAGCTTCTGTCGCTGCTCTTGGCTGAGCTCTTCGCGTGCGAGCAGCCTCGCGCAGGGCGTGCTGGCTTTCTTTTCGTGGTATCTCTTCACTTTGCCATCGGGTTGACGCTCTTTGCGCAGGAGTCGGCGTTGTGCGCCATAGAGGTTGTTCCACAAGCTCCACTCGCGCAGCGCTTCGTTGAGCGGCTCCACCAGTTCGTAGTGCTCGAAGCGGTCGTCTCCCAGCAGCAGGCGCACGTGGGTGTAGTTCTTTTGTTCGATGTGGGCGTTGTCGTTCTTGCGGTAAGGTCGCGAGCGGCTCAGCTCGATCTTGGGCTCTTGCGCTTTGAAGTGGGTGATGAAGTGCGCGTTTAAGAACTCGGTGCCGTTGTTGAAGTCGAGCTTGGTGATGGCGAAGGGCAGCGCGGCCTGGATTTCGCTGAGGCGTTCGCGCGTGGCGTGTGCGCCCCGGTTCCACACGGCACGCACTTCGGTCCAGCCGCTGTGGATGTCGGTGGCGTCCAGTGCCCAGACGATGGCTCCGCTGAGGCTGCCGCCGCACAGCGCGACGGTGTCAATCTCAAGGGCTCCTGGCGTGGTCTCGGCCCAGGGTTCGCAGCGCACGGCCACCTCCCGCTGCAGGGTGGCCAGGGCACTGCTGGCGATGCGGCGCTTGCGTCCGGCGATGCGATAAGGGGCCAGTTCGCGGTCGATCTGCGCGGCGCTGATCCCCTCGAGGCGCTCGCGTTGTGCTTTGCTCACGGCGCGGTGATGCTTCTGCCACGATCTTAGCCAGAGCTTGAGCATGTCGCCCGCCAGGCGCTTGCCGCAGGGCTGCCCGGCGGCGAACCAGAGGCTTTTGAGCACTTGCAGGTCGCTGCGGGTGTAGCGGCTGCCGGCACCCCGGGGCGCTCCGCTGGGCCCTCGTCGTCGCTGTCCTCGCAGGACTTTGTTGGCGTATTTGCGTTCCAGCCCGGTGGTCTGGCAATACTCGTCGAGCAGCTTCTGGCGGGCGGGTTTTCCGGTGTGGCGGGCGTAGCGCTCACGCATCACGCGGGTGTAGTCTTCGAGGCTCTTTTTCATCAGTCGTGGCTCCATCGGCCACGGTGTCCTCCTTTATGAGGCATCGACTCTCTCCAGCTACCCCGGTCTCTCCCCTCTCGGTGTCCTTTTCAATGAGGCACTGCGAACCTCTTCCCCCAAGAGAAAAAGACTTGCCAGCCCGCGCCATTTTTTGGCAGCATCAAAATATGCCATCAGGATTCACATGGAACTCAGGCACGCTTTGGAACGGGCCTGGAGCAGTGTGGTCGGGTGGAACACCTCAGCCACAACCATCTCC
>JAPLUL010000184.1:0-1909 GCA_026397635.1 Verrucomicrobiota bacterium
GTCCACGTCCTGCTGGGCGGGAGCATCGGTGACATCGCGGATGGTGAGGGCGGGGCTCAAAGCCGGGGTTGAGTTTAGGATCTGAGGTAATTCATGCGCGCACGAGTCGCATAAGGAAAGAGCAGATCTCATGCAGAAGCCCTCCGCTGTCTTGAATCTTGCCAACGCTCAGTCGAATAGAATAGCCTGTCCTGAATAGGACGGATTTATCCCGAACGCCGCTTTTGAAAAAGGACGTTTTGCGCGGCGAGTTCGGAGTGATGGGTGTTTGTGACCACAACCCAGACTCCGCTCGCCGCACAAAACGATGACATGGATTTTGCCCAGCTTTCCGGTGCGGGCCAGATCAAATTTTCCACCACCTCCAAGTCCGTCACGCCCTTTGCCGGGCTGGCCAGTTTCATCGCCTGGTTGAGACAGATTGGCTTTTACAAGCAGGTGAACCAGCTCATGCCTTTCAGCTACGCCTCGCCCAACGCCATTCCGCTGGCTGACACGTTCTGCGCCTTTCTCTTCTCGGTCATTCTCGGTGCCTCGCGCTTCGCTCACTGCGATTGGCTGCGCTTTGACTCGGCGCTTCATGCCATGCTGGGCATCGTGCGCTTCCCGGCCACCGATGCTATCCTGCGTTTCTTCGGGCGCTTCACTCAGGGACGCATCGAGGCGTTCTTCCGCCCTCTGAGCCACTGGCTTGTCGGGCTGCTGAGGCCTCCAGCCGAGGGCTTCAGCCTGGATCTCGACAGCACGATCCTCAACCGCGAAGGCCATCAGGAAGGTGCGGCCAAGGGCTACAACCCAAGGCGTCCTGGACTCAAGAGCCATCATCCGCTGCTTGCGGCGCTCGCCGAGGCACCCTTCATCCTGCACGCCTGGTTGCGCAGCGGCACACGGCATCAGGGCGTGGCGTCATCGCGTTTTTGACCGAGGCTCTGGCGCAATTGCCCGCCGGATGGCGCATCCGCACGGTGCGTGCCGACAGCGGCTTCTTTGACCAGGCGCTGCTGGCCTTCCTGGAGCAACGCGGCCTGCCCTACATCATCGTCGCACGCATGACCACGCAGATCAAAGCTCGGCTGGGTGGCAGCACCATCTGCTGGCGCGAGATCGCTCCGGGCTACGCCGTGGGCAGCTTCGCCGCCAAGCTGCATGGCTGGGCGGACACCCGTCGCTTCATCGTCGTGCGCGAGACTGTGCGCGAGGACAAGGACAGCGTGGGCCGCCGCTTGCTCGATGTGCCCGGCTACACCTTCCGCATCTGGGTGACCAACCGCACTGAAGCGCCCGAGGAGCTGTGGCGCGACTACAACCAACGCGCCACCATTGAGCAACGCATCGAGGAACTCAAAAACGACCTGCACGTCGGCGGGTTCTGCGCGAAGGCGTTTTACACCACCGAGGCGGCGTTTTTGAGCACCCTCCTCGCCTACAATCTGCTGGCAGTGTATCAAGCCCGGGTGACTGCCGAGGAGGGCTGGCGGAAGCCCTCGACGCTGCGGGCAGCCGTCTTCGTATGCGGAGCGCTGCTGGGCAGGGCGGGACGCAAACTCGTGCTGCGCTTCTCACAAAACGGGGGTGGTCTCGCGAAGCACCGCGCCTTGATTGACAAGGCAAAGGAGGTCAAAACCGCCATCGCGCCGCTTTTGCCGCGAGCGCGAAGACCGCAGGTCGATTGGGACACCCTGTCACCCGGCGGCGCGGGGATTTAACCCCGCCCACCTCCGCCTTACCTCAGTCAAAAGCGGCGTTCGGGTTAAGGGCTCCGGCCTAGCCGGATTGGCGGAGCATCTGCGAAGTTTCGATGAAAAACTCGCCGAGCTTGAACAGGCCGAAAACAAGGCCAACACCGCTACGGAATACCACACGGTGCTGGAGCAGATCGCGCCCGTGCTCCGTAGCTCACGCGGTCTGC
>JAPLUL010000129.1:0-35221 GCA_026397635.1 Verrucomicrobiota bacterium
GACGTCTTATGACGATGACGAGGCGCTGTTCTCAGCGATCATGGCCGGGGCCTCAGGCTACGTCCTGAAGGAGATCAAGAGCTCCGACCTCCTTTCGGCGATCAGACACGTCGCGTCTGGCCAGTCGCTCATCGATCCGTCGCTCACAGCACGGGTACTCGACCGGGTTCGTAATCCTTCAACGACTGCGCCTGAGTTGGCCGATCTGACCGCCCAGGAAATGAAGCTGCTTGAGTTCATCACCGAAGGCACCAACTTTACCACCCTTGGTGAAGGGGCAGATAAGGTCGATCACTTTGATGCCGGTCTCAAGGATCTGGGCGGAAGGATTCTGGTCGGTGAGGGCAGGGGCCTTGCGATGAATGCCGTAGCGCTTCTCAGTCTTCGGGGAGGGCTGGTCATCCACGGCGTCGCCGGTGACGTTGAAGATACGACCGAGGACTTCTTCACCGACAGGCACGGTGATCGGACCGCCGGTGTCGCTGACATCCATGCCGCGCTTGAGACCGTCGGTAGAAATCATCGAGATGGAGCGGACCCAGCCATCACCGAGATGGCTCTGCACTTCGCAGATCAGGCGAACAGGCTTGCCGCCTTGCTCAAAGTTGATCTCCAACGCGTTGTAGATGGCGGGGAGATTGCCAGTGGCGGAGAAATCCACGTCCACCACGGGACCGATGACTTGAACGATTTTGCCGATGTTGCTCATAAGACTTGGGAGATTGGGAAGGGAAGATGGCAGATGGGGTTATTCGAGGGCCATCTTGGCGGTGGTGATTTCGAGGAGTTCGTTGGTGATCGCGGCCTGGCGGAGTTTGTTGTACTCGAGGCTGAGGTCCTTGATCATCTGCTTGGCGTTGTCGGTAGCGTTCTTCATGGCGACCATCCGGCTGGAATGCTCGGAGGCACGGGATTCGAGCACCATCTGATACACGGTGTCGTTCACATACTGCGGCAGCACGGTCTCAAAGACGACGGCAGCGCTTGGCTCGAAGGTGTACTCGGTGGAGGCCGTGGCGGCGGGAGTTTCGACGGCGTGGCCAAAGTCACGCTTGCCACCGAGGGTCACCGGATTGACGGGCAGAAGTTGCTCGACGGTCGGGACGATGGTGACGGTGTTGATGAAGTTGTTGAAGACGACGAGCACCTTCTTGTATTCGCCAGTGCGGAACTTGTCCTGCACGAAGCGGCCCACAGCGCGGACTTCGGCGAACTTGGCGGGATCTTTGATCGGGAAGTCGGCGAGGAGGTTGCGGCGCAGGCGGTTGATGGCCTGGACGGCTTTCTTGCCGATGGTGACGTAATCAACGTGACCTTCGATTTGCGTGGTCAGCAGTTTCTTGAACAGGTTGGTGTTCAAAGCGCCGCAGAGACCTTTGTCGCTGGCGATGAGGAGGACGAGCGTCTTGTCGCCTTTGCCTTCAGTAAAGAAAGAGTGGATGCCTTCCTCAGCCTGCTCCTTGAGGTTCACGAGAACCTTGTTGAGCATCTCAGCATAGGCACGGCCGTTGCTGGCTTGGTCCTGCGCTTTTTTCATCTTCGCAGCCGCGACGAGCTGCATGGCCTTGGTGATCTGGGCCGTGTTTTTGACCGATTTGATTCGGCGTCGGATGTCGCGGGTGGAGGGCATGGAAGCTGGGGACTAGATTCTGGATGCTAGATGGCGGAAGCTAGAACGGGTTACTTCCAGCTCGCCTTGAAGTCGTCGAGAGCGGTTTTGAGGCCGGCTTCAACATTGTCGAGGGTCTTCTCATTGGCGAGCTGCGCCATGAGGTCGCCCTTGCGGGTGGAGAGGTAGTCTTCGAGCTTGGCTTGGAATTCCTTCACGCGATCGACGGAGACGGAATCGAAGTAGCCTTTCTGCATCGCGTAGAGGCTGCTGACCATGATCGGCAGGCTCTTTGGCTGATACTGTTGCTGCTTGAAGAGTTCCACAATGCGAGCACCGCGATCGAGCTTGGCTTTGGTGCCTGCATCGAGGTCGGAACCGAATTGAGCGAAGGCTGCGAGTTCGCGGAACTGGGCGAGGTCGAGCTTCGTGGTGCCCGAAACCTTCTTGATGGCCTTCGTCTGAGCGGCAGAACCCACACGGGAGACGGAAAGACCGACGGAGATGGCGGGACGGATGCCTTGATAGAACAAGTCGGTTTCGAGGAAGATCTGGCCGTCGGTGATGGAGATCACGTTCGTCGGGATGTAAGCTGACACGTCACCCGCCTGCGTCTCGATGATTGGCAGGGCGGTCATGGAACCACCGCCGTAGTTTTCACCGACACGGCAGGAACGCTCAAGCAGACGAGAGTGGAGATAGAACACGTCACCCGGATAAGCTTCACGACCGGAAGGACGCTTCAAGATGAGGGAAACCTGACGATAGGCGACAGCTTGCTTGGAAAGGTCATCAAAGACGATCAGTACGTCCTGTCCCTGGTCCATGAACCACTCGCCGACGGCGCAGCCGGTGTAAGGGGCGAGGTATTGATTCACCGCCGAGTCAGAAGCGGAAGCGCTGACGATGGTGGTGTATTCCATGGCACCAGCGTCTTCGAGCGTCTTGACGACGCGGGCGATGTTGGACTGCTTCTGGCCGATGGCGACGTAGATGCAATAGAGCGGCTTGTGGCCGGCGAGCTTGCCCTGTTCAGCGGCTTTGTTCTGCTGCGCTTGGGAAATGATGGTGTCCACCGCGATGGTGGTTTTGCCAGTGGAGCGGTCACCGATGATCAACTCACGCTGACCACGGCCAATCGGGATCATGGCGTCGATGCTCATGATGCCGGTCTGCACGGGAACAGACACGGATTTACGGGCGATGATGCCAGGGGCGAGCTTTTCGACCGGATACTGGGCGTCACCTTTGATGTCGCCTTTGCCGTCAATGGCCTGACCGAGTGCGTTGACCACGCGGCCGAGGAGGCTCTTGCCAACCGGCACAGAGAGGAGGCGGCCAGTCGTTTTGACTTCGTCACCTGCTTTGATGCCTTCGCCGGAACCGAGAAGCACGCAGCCGACTTCGGTTTCTTCAAGGTTCAGCGCGAGGCCAAACACACCGCCGGGGAACTCGATCATTTCGTTGAGCATGACATCGCTCAAGCCTTCAATCTTGGCGGCGCCATCACCGATTTCACGGACGATGCCCACATTGGACTTCGTGACGGCGGTCTTGAGGCCGGCGATTTGGGATTCGATCTCCTGGAGGATGTTGCTCATGGTATTGCGGGTTTAAAAAAGCTAAGGCTGAGGGCGAAGGGCAGAGAATTTAGGAAAGGGCGGTCTTGAGAGCTTCGAGGCGGGCTTTTACGCTGCCGTCCCACACATCGGAGCCGACTTTCACGCGGATGCCGCCGAGCAGCTCGGGATTGGTGTGGAAGACGAGGTTCAGCGTGCGTCCATACTTCTTGGAGAGGCTGGCTTGCAGCTCGGCTTGGGTCGCAGGTGTCAAAGCGCTGGCGCTTTCGACGATGGCGCGCTGGCGGTCCACTTCGTTCGCCACGAGGCGGGAGAATCCATCCAGGATGCCGATGAAACCGCGTGGTTTGCTTTTGGCCACACTGCTGACCACGATGCGCACGCGCGACTCGTCGAGCTTTCCATCGGCCATGCAGGCGCGGAATAGCTGGCGGGAGGTGCGGCGGGCTTCCTTGGTGATCTTCATGATGGCGAAGCTTTAGGAGGGAAATTAAGCGGAGACCTGAGTGGCGGTTTCCTGGTTGATTCGAGTCTGGTCGTCGTTGTTGAGGACCTTGCCGGTCACACGGCTGGTGGCATCGGAGACCATGCGGCCAAACTCGCGCTTGAGCTGGGACATGAGCTGCTCTTTTTCGAGTTCAGCGGTCTCACGTGCCTTGGTGATGATGGTGTTGGCGCTGGCGACGGCATCCTGCTGGCGGCGCTCCTGGAGAGCCTTGGCGGCGTCATCGGCTTCCTTCACGAGGCGGGCTGCGTCAGCCTCTGCCTTGTCGAGGATGGCCTGGGAATTTTTCGCGGCCTCAGCGGCGTCGCGGGAGATTTTTTCGAGCTTTGCCTCGCCATCGGCGATGCGCTGACGACGCTGCTCCAACATCGCGAGGATCGGGCCGAAGGCGTATTTCTTGAGAATGGTGAAAACGACCCAGAAAATGATGACCTGGGCGATGAACTTGCCCCACGCGAGACCGAATTGATCGGCGATTTTGGATAAGCCTGAACTGGCGGCAAGGAATGCAGGCGAGGCAGAGATCATATAGACGAGGTGTTGACGGACACTATGAGTTTAATTGCAAAGAGTCGGCGCACTCCGAACTGAAATGCGCCGACGCAAAGGATGTATTATCCCCCAAATCCGCCGAGGTAGGCGATGATGCCCAGACCTTCAGCAAGAGCCATGGCGATAATGCCAAGGGTCAGGATGTTGCCAAAAGCGCCAGGATTGCGACCCACGGCTTCCACAGCCTTGGAGCCGACCATGCCCACGCCGATCGCAGCGGCAGCACCGCCGATTGCCATGGTGAGGTTGCCAGTGATGCCACCAGCGGCTGCAGCGGAAGCGCCGTCAGCGGCCATCGAGATAAGTTCAAGTGTCATAGTATTAGTCGTGTTTGTTGTGTTGTGTCACCAGCGTCCACGCGTTGCGCATGGTCCCGCTGGCAAATTCAGATCCTAGTGGTGCGCCTCCTCATGACCGTGATCGTCATGCGTGGTGGAGAGTTGGATGTAAACTGAGCAGAGCAGGGTGAAAACGACTGCCTGTAGCAGTCCGACCAGCAGTTCCATGAAGTAGAAGGGCAGCGGCAAGGCGATGCTGCCAAGGAAGCTACCCACCGGGCCGGCGTTAGCCATCAGGTCGCTCATGGTGTGAAGCACGTTCTCTCCCGCGAAGATGTTGCCGAATAGACGAATCGAGAGGGTGACAGGACGGATGAGGATTGAAACGATTTCAATCAGACCCACAAACAGGAAAACCAAACCGACGGCGATGCCCATGAGGCCCTTCAGGCCACCTTTAGGGCCAAAAGTGTGAACAATGAAGCCCCAGACTCCAATTTCCTTGATGGTGAGGAAGAGCCAGACCAGAAATGCGGATATTGAAAGGCCAATCGTGGCGTTCAAGTCAGCCGTTGGGGGGCGCAGCAGCGGCTCAGATGCGGCTTTGACAGAAAGTAAACCAGTGGGCTCGCCCCAGCCGATGGTGCCAACGCCTGGCAGCAGGCCGAACCAGTTGGAAACCAGGATGTAAATGAAAAGCGTGCCGAGGAGCGGGAAAGCCAGCTTGGCCTGCTTCGGTCCGACGATTCCTTCTACCTGACCGTACAAAAATTCGACGATGAACTCGAAGAAATTCTGCGCCTTATGAGGCACGAGGGACATGTTCTTCGTCGCTTTTCGCGCAAACCACAACACGAGGCTCAGAACCACGAGTGCGACGAGCATGGAATTGGTGAAAAACCCAAGAACGCTATCTTTCTCGAACAACTCCGACGCGTAGCTATGCACATTGGCCAGCACGGGTGAAAAAGAGTGTGATTGAGGTGTTAAGAACGACATGTGGTTAGAGCCTGTCGGGAAAGGGATAGCCAGCCCAAGTTAGGGAAGGCGGGCGGCTTTTCTAGCAACACGAAGGATGGGGGGCAAGCCCTATTTGTGAAAAATTTCACAAAGTCCCCGCCTGCTTGATTTTCTGGGTTCCAGGCGCCGTTAGACTCATCCTGCTCAGTGCTCTCGAGTGCTCCTGCGGAATGAAAAGATCAGTGTATGATTCCGCATCACACGCTATCTCGACATATCTGCCGCCCGGTGCGAGCTTTTTCACAATGCTGCTCATTTTTCGACTCATCTTTTTGGCGCTGGCTGCGGTGTCTGCCTCCAGTGCTGTGGCCGCGACCAAATCCCGCCCTGCCTACGGCAAGCCGAACGTGCTGTTCATCATCGCAGATGATTTGCGTGACTACACCGGCTGGCTGGGCGGACATCCGCAGTCGGTGACGCCAAACATGGATCGCTTGGCGAAAATGGGCATGCGCTTCACCAACGCACACTGCAATTACGCCCTCTGCAATCCCTCACGCACCAGTCTCATGACCGGCATGCTGCCATCTTCGAGTGGTGTGTTTGGCAACGAGCAGGACTGGCGGCGGAGCGTGCAGATCGCGGGCAAGCAGACGCTGCCGGAGCATTTCAAGCAGCAAGGATTTCTCACTGCGGCGGCCGGCAAGGTCTTCCATGCCAATCATGGCGGGCCCGCAGGCCGTCTGACCGGCTGGCATGGGGGGCGTCGTGGCTTTGAGCAGGACGCGGCCTGGGATCAGCGTTTTCCGAGCACCGGCGTGCAGATTCCCGATCTGCCGGTTCACACCGGGCAGAATTTCAACGGTCTCGACATCTGGCATTGGGACTGGGGCGGCATTCCAGTCGAGGATGAGGAGACCGATGATGGTCAAGTCGTGGCCTTCGCCGCCGATTTCCTCGGCAAGAAGCAGAAGAAGCCTTTCTTTTTCGCCCTCGGCCTCTACCGGCCGCATTCCCCTTGGTATGTGCCGCAGAAATACTTCGACGCGCTGCCGTTGGAATCGATCAAGCTGCCGGAGGTCAAGGCGGACGATCTTGATGACCTGCCCGCCACCTCGAAGCCTGGCAAAGGTGGCCATCATGACGAGATCGTCGAAAAGAACCTCTGGAAGGACGCAGTGCGCGCCTACCTCGCCAATGTGGCGTTTTGTGATGCGATGCTCGGCCACGTCCTCGAAGCGGTGGAAAAAGGCCCGAATGCGAAGAACACCATCATCGTCTTCACCTCCGATCACGGCTGGTATTTCGGCGAAAAACAGATGTGGCACAAAGGCAAGCTGTGGGAGCCTACGACACGTGTGCCGCTCACGATTTACGCGCCTGGATTGACAAAACCTGACTCCATATCAGCGCAGCCGGTCGCGCTGATTGATTTGTATCCCACGCTCTGTGATCTCGTGAAGATGGCGAAGCCAGAGCACCTCGATGGCAGCAGCTTGAAGCCTCTGCTGGCCGATCCTGCGGCCAAACGTGACCAACCTGCCATCACCTGCATGGGCGGGGGCAAAAACGCCGGTTATGCCGCGCGTGACGAGCGCTGGCGTTACATCCGCTACTCGGATGGCAGCGAGGAGCTCTACGATCATCCAAACGATCCCCACGAATGGGCCAATCTTGCTGCCAAACCCGAACACGCGGCTGAAAAGACTCGTCTAGCCGCCTTTTTCCCGCAGGAGTTCAAAAGCGCCGTGCGTCCGGCCTCCGAGGTCGTGGTAGCCGCAAGCCCCGCTGGCTCCGCCGACTTGGTGTTGAAGATTGGCGATGAAATCAGCGCTGCCGAGGCACCCAAGTTGCAGGGCAGGGGAGTGTTCATCAATGCCGCCTTTGAATTTGATCCCGCCATTGACCAGGACAGCACGCTCCTCTCTCAGGGCGACGCGCAATCCGGCTACGCGCTGCATTTCGTCGCCTCCCAACCGACGCTCACCGTCTTTGCCAAGGGCAAGGCGACCACGATTTCCTGCGCACCCTGCGAAAAGGGCCGCATCAACATCCGGGCGATGATTGACCACGCCGGGGCCATTTCCATCGCCGTTCCGGGGCACAGCGAATTGATCGGTGTGGCTCCGTTTGACCAAGGATTTCCACAAGAACCCAAATCAGGCATCGCGGCCGGGCAAAGTTTCGGCATTTTGAACGCCGCCCAATATCCCAACAGCACGCCGTTTGACGGCATCGTCCATCGCTTGAACCTTACCATCCTGCCCCCCGTGGCAGCCACCGCCCCCTCCCACTGACATGCGCGCCCGCATCATCAAAGACTTTCGCTTCGAAGCCGCCCAGACCCTGCCAAACCTGCCCAGTGACCACAAATGCACCAAGATGCACGGTCATTCCTTCAAGCTGGAAATTGCCATTGAGGGCGAGGTCGATCCGCACATCGGCTGGGTCTATGACCACGCTGAAATCTCGAAGGCCATGAAGCCCATTCTGGACCGCTTCGATCATTCCTACCTCAATGAGATCGAAGGTCTCGAAAACCCCACCATTGAGAACATGGCCGCCTGGCTATGGAAAAAGCTCGCCCCACAGCTTCCAGGTCTCTGTGAGATCGTGATTCACGAAACGCCCACCGCCCGCTGCGTGTTTCGTGGGGAGTTTTAAGCCGTCAGGCCTCGAAGTGCCGCGTGCAGACGTCTCGTAGCCCCACCCGTGTGGTGCAGCGTCGCATCTCATTGAGGAAGCCTGCCGTGTCGCTCATGTCCGGTCCGAAGAAGTTCAGATGCTTCTTCAGTCGGTTCACTTGGTCGATCTCGCGGGTATTGGGGAGCGTCACGGTGTCATACAGTTCCTCGACGTAGGCCAGTTTGTCAGCCTTGCTGGGCTGGAAGACGGGCTGGCCCTGGAAGTGCTGGCGGATTTGATCGAAGAGCCAGGGATTGCGAATGGCTCCTCGTCCGAGCATGTGACCGCGCACACCGGTCTGTCGGGTGACGGCCTCCGCGTCGAGATGGGTGCCGATGTTGCCGTTGGCAAGCACCGGGCAGGGGAGATTCGCGGTGGCGGAGCCGATCAGGTCGTAGCGCACGCCGTCCCGGTACATCTGGGTCACCGTGCGTCCATGGATGGTGACGAGGTCCACGCCGTGCTTCGCGAACAGCGGCACCAGCGCGTCAATGGTCTCGGTGTCATCGAAGCCGAGGCGGGTTTTCACCGTGAACTTCACCGTAACGGCCTCGCGCAGCGCCCCGAGGATGCCCTCGATGCGTGGCACGTCCCGCAGCAGGCCGCCACCAGCGCATTTTTTGTAAACAATCGGGGCTGGGCAGCCGAGATTGAGATCCACTGCGGCGATCTCATGCTGCTGCAGCTCCCGGGCGCTGCGCACGAGGGCAGGGATGTCATTCCCGATCATCTGCGCCACGACCGGTCTGCCGGTGGGATTTTGCGTGATGGAGGCAAGGATCGGCTTATCGAGATGCGAGTCTGGGTGAACGCGGAAATACTCGGTGTAATACACATCCGCGCCGCCATAACGCGTCATGAGCCGCCAGAAGGCCAGATCCGTGACATCCTGCATCGGGGCCAGTGCCAGCAGCGGTTCAGGCCGGGCAAGCAGGGCGTCCAGATGTTCGGTGGGAGTCACAGCAGTCCCATACCCATGATTCCACAATCTAACAGGAGAAAACCAAGAGCTTGCCGCAGGGGTGGTTGAGGAGGCTCAAAAGCCGCTCTCTACACATCACACACCATCGCCGCGTGACGCAGCGCGAGGATCGGATCATCCCAGGTGGGGATGAATTCGTGAGCCACGAAGTCGTGGTAGCCGATTTCCAGCAGGGCCTGCATGGTGGCGGGGTAGTTGATCTCCTGGTGCTCGTCCAGCTCGCAGCGGCCGGGGTTCCCGGCGGTGTGGATGTGGCCGATGTAATCCTTGTGCAGGCGCAGGCGGCGAATGATGTCGCCGTTCATGATGCTCACGTGGTAGATGTCGAACAGCAGCTTGAAGTTGGGGCTGCCGATCTTTTGGATCAGATCGACGCAGAAGTCCACGTCGTCGCCAAAGTAGCCGGGGTGGCCCTTCATCGGGTGGGAGCTGTCGCGGGAGTTCAGATGCTCCAGCACGAGCGTGATGCCCTTCTTCTCCGCCAGCGGGAGCACTTCCTTCCAGGTGGAAAGGCAGGCGTCTATGGCCTTGTCGCGGTCCATGCCCTCGAACTTCATGCCGGTGAAGGTGATGACCTTCTTGCAGCCGACATCGGCGGCCAGGTTGATGGAATCCGTCAGTTTCGTGACCACCTCGTCATGGAATGCCGGATTGCACGGCCCTTTGGCAAAGCCGTGGCTGCCGACGAGGGAGATGTCCAGCCCGAGCTTTTTCACCTCCGGGTAGAGCTTCGAGTCGATGCCCTCGATCCCGACGAGGCCGATGGCCTTGGCATGTTTCGCCAGTTCCAGGGTGTCCATCGGCTTCCAGCACCAGCCCATGAGCGTGTGCTTGATGCCCTGGTTCTTGATCACGTAAGCGGGATCCGCCGCAGCTTTGGCGATGGTCTGGGCGCTGAGGCGGGAGGCCGCAGACGCGGCAAAGGCGGTGGTGAGGAAATGGCGGCGGTTCATGGTAGGCACAGCTTCAGGTTTCAGGTTTAAAGTTTCAAGTTGCAGCGCGGTAAAGAACGGGGCGTGGGGTCACTTTCCTATGCAAAAGGTGGAGAAGATGACGACGAGCATGCGCCCGCCCCTCTGGCTGGCATTCCGAAAGGCTGGCCGAAAGAGTGAAAAGATGAGAAACCGGGGCTGACACGGGGCTGCCCCTGATTCATGAGCGACTCAGTCGTGTGGGCCGGCAAAAAGATGGCTGGCAAAAAAATAGGATCCGAACTCTTGCGCCATTCTAAGCTCTGGCGCTGCAGCTCCGGGATCCAAGGAAGGGCGGTTTGAAATCGCCCAGGCGCTTGAACAGCGCCTCTCCTTGAGGACGCACCGCGAGAGGGGTTAGATCCGTTCCCGCGGCACACCCTCAAACGCGATTGCGACGACGACGCAGAAGCAGCCCGCTGCAACCCAAGCCAAGTAGCCACATGCGCGAGGGCTCGGGCACGGAACCCGTCTCAATCAGAAGGTTGTCCAAAGCAAAGCCCGTGGAGTCGGAGGGCGATTCAAAGTACAGCGTGTTAAAGTCCATGAGCGGGCTAGACAAGTCGCCGCCTTTGGCCCGCAGAATGCCATCCTGATAAAGCGCCATTTCCAAATTCACACCATTGCGGGTGATGAGCAGGCTGGTGCTGTGAGGGGTAGCACCGTCAGTGAAGCTCTTGGTCGGCGCGGGGCCGCTGGTGATCAGGCTGAGCATGTCGCCACTGGGGCCGGGATCCGTACTGGAAAAGTTGTCCAGCAGGATGCCATTAATAAAAGCGTCATACACGTTGACTTCCTTGCGGATGTTCCAGTCGCCATCCTTATTGGCCTCGGCGTGGTCCCAGTAGCTCACGTCAGCGAGGTAACCGATGTCATCGGTGAAGGTACTGTTGGAGCCTTTGTTGTAGAGGCCGTAGCGGAAAAAGTTGTAAGGCTGTAAGCCGGGACTGACGGGCGTGCCCGAATAGCGGTAGTCAAAGCTCACTTTGATCCAGTCACCTGTGCTGCCGAGCATGATGGGCGTGCCTGAAGCAAAGTTAACGCCTACATTCTGCTGGCCATTGCCTGCATTGCTAAAGACGTGGTTCGGTGCGGTTTGATCAAGGGTCGCGTCCGTGGTTACTTGCCAGATGTTACCACCTTCATAAGCCCAGCCAGCAACGGTGCTGCCAACACTGGTGGAATTAAAGTTTTCGGAGTAAACAACCGCTGCCGAAGCCTGTTGAATGCTTAGTCCAGTGAAAAGGAAGAAGATAAAATGGCGCATCATAGAACCGAATTGTGTTTATCGAAACCTGGTTAGTGCTGTCAAAAAAACAGTTTTATCCTCATAGCCAAAGTTGATCGACCCAAAAAATGGAGTAACCCAAGCCTTGGTCACGCCTTTCCTAAGTGGTGAGCTTTTCTGATCTGCGAATAAAGCGGGCACGCCTGCGAGCAGCAGCGCTCCAGCGCAGAGTCTCTCAGCAGAGCAGGGGCCAAACCGACCCGCTCCCCGCGAAGGCAATTTCCTAGCAGTTATCTTGTTTCGAGATGATGCCGCCTTTTGTTTTCCACCTCAATAAAACATGCGGTGCCACAGACAGGGAAAACGGAACACCTGATCTGATACCAATGAGAGAGGATGAATCTCATCCTAGGTCTGGATTCTCCTGCCAATCATCCCTCCGCTGCGTTCGGCCAACTCTGCCCCCTCTCACTTGCCGATGCAGAAGGTGGAGAAGATGACGTCGAGGATGCGCTCGACATCGACTTGGCCGATGACGTCGCCAAGGGCCTGGAGGGCTTCGCGGATTTCGAGGGCGGTGAATTCGGGGGCTGCGCCACATTCGAGGGCGGTCTTGGCGGCGAGGAGGCGCTCGGCGGCACGCTCGAAGGCGGCTTTGTGCCGGGCGTTGATGGCGATGGGATGGTCGGCAGCGAGCGGCCCGGCGGTGGCGATGACGTCGCGGATGGCTGCGCGCAGGGGCTCGATGCCAGCTCCCGTGACGCAGGAGACGGAGACGCATTTTACTTCCGCCGCGAGTCGGCTCCCGGAGTCGCTCAATGGCGGGACGACCGTGCTCCAGTCGGCATGCAGGCCGAGGTCGGTTTTGTTGAGGATGAGGATGCGGCGGTTGGCGATGGAAGCGGGCAAGTTCAGACGCTGAGCGGCGCTGGCGGGTTGGCTGGCATCGACGACTTCGATGACGAGGTCGGCGCGGTCGAGTTCGCGCTCGGTGCGCTGGATGCCGACGCGCTCGATGTCGTCAGAGGACTCGCGCAGGACGGCGGTATCGACCAGGCGGAGGGGGATGCCGTGGACCTGGATGATTTCCTCGATGGTGTCGCGGGTGGTGCCGGCGGTGGGGCTGACGATGGCACGCTCAAAGCCGAGGAGGGCATTGAGCAGGCTGCTTTTGCCGACGTTTGGAGCGCCTGAGATGACGGTGCGTGCACCATGGCGCAGGATGCGGCCCTGCTCGGAGGTGGCGATGAGTTTTTGCGCCCGTTCGAGCACGGCGTCGAGGCGCTGCACCAAGGCGGCACCGGTTTCAGGCGAGATGTCTTCATCTGGGAAGTCGATGAAGGCCTCGATGTGGGCGAGCACGGGGATGATTTCCTGCTGCATGGCGGTGGCTTCGCGGCCGATGGCGCCGCCGAGCTGCTCGTTGGCGGCCCGGAGGGCCAGGGTGCTCTGCGCGTGAATGAGGTCCATGACGGCCTCAGCCTGGGTGAGGTCCATTTTGCCATTGAGGAAGGCGCGCTGGGTGAATTCGCCGGGCTCCGCCGCACGTGCCCCAGAGGCGAGGAGACGGTCCAGAACACGCTGGGTGACGAGCACGCCGCCGTGGCCGTGGAACTCGATGACGTCCTCGCCCGTGTAGCTGGCGGGTGCTTTGAAGTGCAGCAGCAGGCCGTGATCGAGCGAATTCCCGGCGTTATCGACGACTGGCACGAGATGCGCCAGACGGGGGGTGAGTTTGGCGGGAAGTTTGAATGCCTGGGCGGCGATGGTGAGCGCCTGCGGCCCGGAAACGCGGACGACGCTGATGGCGGCCTCGCCAAGGGCGGTGGAAATGGCGGCGATGGTGTCTGCGAGCATCGGCGATGGTGAGAGCAGCGGGCTGAAAGTTCAAGAAGCGATCTGGAAAGATGCAAACGACGAGTTCTTCAGCGCTGCGGTCTTGAACCTTGATGCTCAAGGCCTATGCTGAAAGACTTTCCAACCTGACCAAGCGTGCATGACTGACTCAACAACAGCCGACATTCCCATGGGGCCATGGGTTCCCCGACATGTGTCATGGCTGGAGATGGGCTTGTATTTTGGCGGGGCGCTGCTGGTGGCAGCCCTGGGCACTTGGTGGATTTTGAAAAATAGCGGCCAAGTCGGCTTGGATGCCCCTGACCACCGGCGCAAGCTGCATGAAAAGGCCGTGCCACGCCTGGGCGGCGGGCCGATCTTCCTGGCGGTGGGCTTGGCGTGTCTGGCGGCAGGCTACCTCGGCGGACTGGGCTGGAGTCGCTGGCTGCCGGTGGCCATCTGCAATGCGCTGATGTTCAGCGTGGGTTTTGTGGATGATTTGAAGCCGCAAGGGGCCAAGGTGAAACTCATTGGTCAGATCGGCACGGCACTCATCCTCTACGCGCTCGGTGTCTCGATCGATACCTTGAGCAATCCGTTTGGCGAAGGCAGCATAGCTCTGGGCTGGTGGGGCCTGCCGATCACGCTGATGTGGCTGGTGAGTATCCCAAACATCATCAATCTGATCGACGGCATGGACGGCCTGGCGGGTGGATTTGGGCTGTTTTTGTGCCTGACGCTGGCCTTCATTGGCTATTATGGCCTGCAGCCGGACGTGCTGGTCGTGGCGCTGGCGATGGCGGGTGCGCTGGCGGGCTTTTTGATCTTCAATCTGCCGCCAGCCAAGATTTTCCTGGGAGACGGGGGGGCTTACCTCATCGGCTTTTTCATCGCCTCGGTGTCGTTGTTTACCTCGAACAAAGGTTCCGTCATCGGGGCGCTTTTGGTGATCATCATGGCGCTGGGAGTGCCGATTTTGGACACTCTGTTTGCGATCATCCGCCGGGCCGTGCGCGGTGTGCCGATCTTCAACGCAGACGCAGAGCACATCCACCACCGGCTGATCTTGCTGGGCTTCAGCAAAGGGCGGGCGCTGGTGGCTTTGTACTCGGTGTGTCTGGCGCTCAGCCTCGTGGGGCTGAGTGTGCTGCTGACCAAAGGTGTGGCACTGCCCGTGGCGGGTGCGTTTCTGGTGCTGCTGGCTCTCGGCGCGGCACGCTACCTTGGGTATGTGCGTAGTTGGAGGAGTTTCCGTGAGCAGATCGACGAGGTCATGGAGCGCCGCCGCAAACGAGAGTTCTTCCGTGCTTACGGTCGGGTGCTGGATTTCGAGGTGGAGCGTTGTGAGAGTCTGGAGAGTTTTTCCAAGCAGTTTGAGCACGGCGCCAGACGCATGGGACTCGGGCTCAGCGCCCAGAGTGGCAGCCTTCCTGAGACGCTGAAGCTGGTGAGCGGCATGCTCTGCACCATCCATCATCCGCAGGACGGGACTGAAACCTCTGAGTGGCATCTGCGCCTGGATGTTTTGCTGCCAGCTTTGGAACGTTGTGTTGAAAAGTGGGGTTCGCTGCCCTCTTGTC
The DNA here is from genome assembly GCA_026397635.1 of Verrucomicrobiota bacterium. GTDB lineage: Bacteria > Verrucomicrobiota > Verrucomicrobiia > Verrucomicrobiales > Verrucomicrobiaceae > Prosthecobacter. The sequence goes on from JAPLUL010000129.1 coordinate 14,767, forward strand.
TTCAGCAGAAGGTGGCGAATCCACCCCTAGTCACCAGCATTCCGCTCCAGGCATGAAGCCAGCCCTCTCAACCGCGCCAGAATCGCTGCGCCCCATTTTAGTCGGAGATGATCTGGGGGAAGACACCCCGCCGTCGGAGGGCAGCCTTGCCGCTGTGAATGTGGATGATGGGGAGGGGGAACATGAGAAGCATGATCCTGAGCTGCCTGGGCCTGCTTGGCAGGGGCTTTTATTTGCCTTGGTGCCGCTGTTGGTGATCTTATTTGGCGCTGGCCGTGAAGCTTGGTCCAAGGGGTTGGCGGCAGTGCTGGTGGCGCTGGTCATGGTGGTTTTTCCCGTGCAGCGCAGACTGCCAAAGATCGCGATGTTCGGACTGGTGGGAGCGCTGCTGGCTCCTTTGCTGGCGTTTTTGCCAGTCGACTGGCAGGTGGGCCTGCCGGAGTGGAGAACACGCCTAATCAGTGACTGGGGAGTGCCGCTTTCCAGCACGATCAGCCCGCAGGCGTGGGTGACGTGGGAGGCGTGGTTGCTTCATGGCACTTGCCTCGCGTGGCTGGCGTGGTGTCTGATTCGTGGATTTTCTAGCGAACAACGCCGCTCGATGCTGCAAACACTGACCTTCGGTGGCGTGCTGCTCTGCGGCTTGGCCATTCTGGAGCACTTCAATTGGGTGGAGATGTCGTGGTGGCCACGTAATCCCATGGCCTGGGGGAAGGGTTTTGGCCCCTTTGCCAACCGCAATCACACCGGCACCATTGCTGCGATCACTTGTGTTTTGTGCGCTGCCAACGCCTACGACACGCACCGGCGCAAGTCACGCCGCTGGATGCTCTTCCTCCTCGGCGCGGCGCTGCCGCTGGCCTGTATTTTCATCAACACATCCAAGGCGGGGGTGATCCTGCTTTTTTTCGGTCTGACGACTTGGTTTGGCACCTCTGCCATGCGCAAAGGCTTTTTCCAAAAAATGGCGGTGGCGCTTTCTCTGGTCATGGTCATCGCCACGCTGCTGGTCATCTCCGGTGGCGGCGTTGGAAGTCGCCTGCAATCTGGCGAGTTCAACCAGGTCGGTGCGCGCGGCATGCTGGTGGCCGAAACGCTCAAAATGGTGCTCCAGTCCCCTTGGCTGGGGGTCGGTCTGGGAAACTTCGAGGCTATTTTCCCTCTGGTCACCGAGTTTCATGAGCCGCGCTCTCGCTTCGTTCATCCTGAGAATGATCTGCTTTGGCTGCTGGCTGAAGGTGGCCTCCTGACGGTTTTGGCAGGCTTGGTGCTGGTGCTATGGATTCTTCGCTCCTCAGGCCCTTGGTTTGGGAAGAAGCGCAAAGGCACTCAAAACAGACTGGACCGCAAACTGCGCAATGCGGCGGCCATTGCTTTCGGCATGGGGGTCTTGCATGGCCTCGTGGACGTGCCGAACCATGGTCTGGCTTTTGCTCTTTTGATGGCGCTGCTGGCCGGCATCCTGGTGCGGCCCCGGCGTCTGCGTGCAGCGGACGGACCGGCTGACCGTCTCTTAGTCCGCGGCGCGGGCGTTGTCGTGCTGCTTGTAGGGGCTGGTTGGCTCGCCGTGACCCTGGGCCATACTTCCCGGTTTCCAGGTAGCAGCGCAGCAGAATCCCTCCGTACCCGCGCCAACTGGCTGACCATGACCGGTTCGGTGGCTGGTGGTCTGCCGCTCATGAACGAAGCCGTGCGGTTGAACCCGATGAGCTTTGAATTCTACTTCGAACGCGCCCGCATGTGGGGCTACCTCGGCAGGCCGAAAGACGAAGTGCTGCTGGAGTTCTCACGCTCGCGGGCTTTGGAGCCGCACTATGCCGCGCTCTGCTACCAGGAGGGGGTGTTCTGGCTGGATTTTGCGCCAGCCTATGCCGTGATCGGCTGGCGTGAATGTTTGCAACGCTATCCCGCCGCTGCGCCAGGCATCCATGGAACCTACCGCCAGATGCTGAACCATGCCGAGCGCCACCCGGAACTCCGCGAGCCGCTTTGGGCCATGGCTAGTTCCGTGGAACTCAAGCTGGATTACCTCGGCACCACTCGCACGCGGGAGGAATTTGACCGTTGCCTGCGCAGCATGCTTGAACTCCAGCCGCAGTTTGAGGGTATTGACGGCTTTCAAAGAAAAGCGCTCTTTGACCTCTGGAACCGGCTTGGCGACCCAAAAACGCTCATGGCTGAGCTCGAGCGAAACAAAAAGTGGCGGGATGACGGCTGGCCCCTTCTGGCGGACTATCACGCCCGCAACTCTGACTTTGAGAGAGCCTGCCGGATCGCCGCCGCCTATTTGCCCTCCTTGAACCGTGCGACACCCGATGCCGCCGCAGACATCGCCACCCTGGAACGCGCAATGCTTTTCAATCCCAACGATCCAAGACGCGGCATCGAACTCTTCCAAGCGCAGAAGAAATCAGGAGAAATCGACGCTGCTATACGCACCATGGAAAAGCTGTCGAGCACCCCCAAGGCTCCAGCCTACCTTCATCAGGAAATAGCGGCCTTGTACATGGAAAAAGAGGATTTTCGCAGGGCTTGGGAGCATTTTCGGGAAGCCATGCTCAAACTTTAATCTCGCCGAGATTGGTGCAATACGAGGCGCATTCTCTATTTTGAGAATCCGAGATTGACGCATTCCTGCGAGACGTTTAGCCTCTTTAACAATCAACCTTGCCTCTCATTTAACGGAATCAATATGGCTAAACTAGTAATCATAGACGACGAAGCCGCCATCCTCGAACTCATGACCAAGCTCTGCAAGGCCGCTGGGCATCAGGTCTTTGGTTGCACCACGGGCATCGATGGTATCTCCGCCATTCGTTCCAACCAGCCCGATCTCGTCATCGTGGATCTGCGAATCGGCGATGTGAACGGTCTCGACCTCGTCAGCCTGTGCCGAGATCAGTTCCCGAACACTGCCGTCATCATGGTCACCGGCCATGGCAGTGTCGAAACCGCCGTGGAGGCCATGCGTCTCGGGGCCTTCGACTACCTTACCAAGCCCTTTGACCTCGGCGATCTCATCAAGACCGTGAATCAGGCGCTCCAACGCAACGGCGTCGCTGTAGCGACTCCGACGGCCCTGCCCAGCACCACACTGCGCTCCGCGTCCTCTTCCAAACTCATGGGTCACAGCGACGCCATTCAGCGCATTTTTGAAATCGTCCGCCGCGTTGCCAACAACGACAGCCCCGTGCTCCTCGAAGGCGAGTTCGGCGTGGGCAAGCACATGGTTGCCCGTGCCCTGCACGAGGCCAGCCGGCGCAGCACGGCCTCCTACAAAGAACTGCAATGCAGCGCCATGCCGGAGGATGCTCTCGAAACCGAACTCTTCGGTCAGACCGCCATCTTCAATCGTGCAGCGGGTGGCACCATCCACCTTGCTGAGGTCAATCAGCTCCCGTCCCGCATCCAGGCCCAGTTGAACACTTTCTTGGAGGAGGCCCAGTCTAAAAAAGGCTGGGGCAACGGTTCGGGAGGGGCAGACTTCCGCCTCATCGTCTCCAGCACCGTCTCCCTGGAAGAGGCGGTGAAGGCGGGCAAATTCCGAGAAGACCTCTACTACAAGCTCTCCGTCGTTCCTTTAAAGATCCCACCCCTGCGCAACCGCCGCGAAGATGTGAAGCCTCTCGTTGAGCATTTCCTCAAAGAACTCGCCGAGCGCACCGACGACCAGGCCAAGACCATTGATCCCACCGCCATCGAGTTTCTCGAAAAGTACACTTGGCCCGGCAACGTCTCCGAACTGCGTAACGCCATCGAACGCGCCTGTGCCTTCGCCGAAAACGACCGCATCAAGCCCTCCGATTTGCCTGCCAAAGTCACCCAGCAAATCGAAGTGCCTACCCCATCTTCCTGCGAGGGCATCACAAAGCTCCCCATCGGCTCCACCCTCGACGATTTCATCAAGGGCCAGGAGCGCGTCTTCATCCAGGAAACGCTCAAGTATAACAGCGGCTCTCGCGAAAAGACCGCCAGCATGCTGGGCGTCTCCATCGCCACGCTGTACCGCAAGATGGGCCTCAACGTCGATCGCAAGACCACGACTTGATCATGTGGCAGGCTGCCAGCCGGTGGATTGACCGCCGTCACGGTTGCGCATGCACGTCACCCGTTCAAACTTCCGTTTTTCCACCCCAACGCGCCCCTTTTGAGTTCCCCCGCCACCATCCTTTATTGCCGCTGCGCCTACGCCCAGGTCGTGCCCACCGGCGTCAAAAACGACGTCCTGCAGCAGCTCTGCGCCTCCGAGGCCAGCTTTGAAACCGTCTCCGACCTCTGCGAGATGGCTGCGCATCGTGATCCGCGCCTCCAAGCCATCGCCTCCTGTGGAAAACTCCGCATCGCCGCCTGCTACCCTCGCGCCGTGAAAGGGCTCTTCCAACAAGCGGGCTCCCCACTCCCTGCCGACACCGAGATCCTCAACATGCGCACCCAAACTGCGCAAGAAATCACCACCGCGTTGCTTTCTGAATCCAGCAGCCAGCATCCAGCAACCAGCGCCGAGCCATGATCACCCATACCCACCGTCCCCTCCGCGTCGTCCTTTATGAAGGCAACGGCAGCATCGCGCTCCCAGCGGAATCCCGTGCCAAGGTCATGATGGCCCTGCTCGATCAAGGCTACACCGTCACCCGCAGCGGCCAAGGCGCCAGCGCCATGCCGCACGATGATCGCAGCCTGCTCGTGCTCGGCTCCTTCGCAGGCAAAGCCCCCGCTCTCGAAGACGCCACCGGCCTCGTCAGCATCGACACCCGCGACATCACCGGCCTCGAACCCGACGCCATCGTCGCCCTCGTCAGCAAATCGCGCGGTGACAAGCCCATGAACGAACCCGGCAAATGGAAGCCCTGGTTCCCCGTCATCGACTACTCCCGCTGCACCAACTGCATGCAGTGCCTCAGCTTCTGCCTCTTCGATGTCTATGGCGTCAGCGAGGACAACAAGATCCAGGTCCAGAACAACGACAACTGCAAGACCAACTGCCCCGCCTGCTCCCGCGTCTGCCCCGAAGTCGCCATCATGTTCCCCAAGTATCAGGCGGGACCGATCAACGGCGATGAGATCAATGAGTCCGAGGCCGGTCGCGAGAAGATCAAAGTGGACATTAGCAGCCTCCTCGGTGGCGACATCTATTCCGCGCTCAAAGACCGCAGCGCCGCCGCCAAATCCCGCTTCAGCAAAGAGCGCAGCCCCGACAAGGCCCTCGACGAGCGCAAAAAATGCCTCACCAAGCTCGTTGGCGACGGCTTCATCCCCGCCGACGTCCTCGCCAGCCTCCCCAGCACCGAGGAGATTCTCAAAAAAGCCGAAATCGCCAAGGCGAGAGCTGCGGCCGCACTGGCGGCGCAGTAAAGGAGCGCGGATGCCCTCATCCGCATAAAACCGGAGCACAGCCACTCCATAAAATCACCCGATCCGGCTCATGCTCACAAACACCAGCGTTGGTTTGCCGTCTTCGCGGGCTTGAGGCAAATCCACGCGGAATTCGAGCTGCCAGTCGTTGAGTTCTTCGGGGTCGATGAGGACTTGGTTCACCCGCCAGGTTTGGCCATCCTCGCTCGGCTCCACATAGGTGTGGCGGCCATTGCGGGCTTCGTTGTCGAGGCGGATGCGGTCATGATCAGCGTAATAGTCGTCCAGCTCGGGGAGGGTGATTTTGTCGCTGATGAGCTGCTGCATGTAGCGGAAGATTTCCGTGCGGATGAGTGCGGTGAACTCCCGCTTGTTCCGCGTGATGTCAGGGGCTTCGGCGGGCTTTTCTTCGACTTCACCCGGCTTGTAGTTGGGATCACGCAGCTTTTCCCATTCATCGAGCAGGCTGGAATCGGTGCCGCGAAGCACGCCCGCAAGCCAGGCCTCCATTTCCTGCACGGGCTCGGTCTTGAAGCTGTCCGGCACCGTCTGCGCCAGCACTTTGAGGGTGCTGGAGAGATGCCGCAGCAGCACGCCCTCGGCGCGGTGGAGGTCGTAGTCGTGGATGTAGTCGGCAAAGCTCCGAAAGTTCTCAAACATCTCCCGGGCGATGCTTTTCGGCCGGATGTTTTCCTGACCGACCCACGGATGCGCGTCGCTGAAGGCGTTGAAGGTGCTGTAGATGAAGTCGCGGCAGGGTTTCGGGTATTCGAGTTCCTCCAGCTTGGCGATGCGTTCCTCATAGGGCACGCCTTCGTTCTTCATCGCCGCCATGGCTTCGTCCTTCACTTTGCTGAGCTGGCGACGCAAAATGACGTCGGGGTTTTCGAGGATGGACTCGCACAGCGTCATCACATCCGCCGCGTAGGTTGGTGAAGCGGGATCGATCAGTGCCAGCGTGTCGATGAGATAGAGCGAGAGCGTGTGATTGAGCGAAAAGTCATCCTGTAGCTCCACATTGAGCTGGAGCTTGGTTTGATCGGCTCCGCGTTTCGCGGGCGGGATGATCTCCACGATCTTCCGCTGCACCAGCGCCCGAAAAAGCTGCCACGCACGCTTTTCGTGCTGGGTCTTGGCATTCGTCGTTTCGTGCGAATCGGTGATGAGTTGACGCATGGCCGCGCAACTGTCTCCCGCACGACTCAGCACCTGCAGCAGCAGGCCGTGCGAAACTTGAAAACGCGATACCAGCGGCTCCGGCGAAGCGGATTGGAGCTTTTTAAAGGTATCCTCATTCCAACCGACAAAACCTTCCGGTGGCTTCTTTTTGACCATCTTGCGCAGCTTCTTCACGTCGCCAGCGGCCTTGGCCTCCATCTTGGCGTTTTCGATGATGTGCTCGGGTGCCTGACACACGACGTAGCCCACATCATCAAAGCCTCGACGGCCCGCACGCCCGGTGATCTGGTGAAAGTCACGTGCGGTAAGCGTGGCGACTTTTTCACCGCTGTATTTGCTGAGTCGGGTGAGCAGCACGGTGCGGATCGGCACGTTCACACCGACGCCAAGCGTGTCGGTGCCGCAGATGACTTTGAGAAGGCCGCGTTGCGCCAGTTTTTCGACCAGCACGCGATATTTCGGCAGCAACCCGGCATGATGGATGCCCACGCCATGGCTGAGGTATTTTTTGACCTCTTTGCCATACGGGCTGGTGAACTTCGCCCCGGCCATCAGCTCCTTGATGGAAGCCTTTTCGGCGGCGGAGCAGAAATTCAGGCTCATGAGGTCCTGCGCGGCTTGGGCGGCCTCATTCTGCGTGAAATGTACGAGATAGACGGGTGCCTTGTTGGCCGCGACGAGGTCCTGCAGGGTCACATCGACGCCCGTTTGCACATAACTGAACTCCAGCGGCACCGGACGCTCATACGAAGCCACGACGGTCGTCTCTGTTTTCGTGAGTTGGGTGAGTCCTTCCTTAAAAAAGCCCGATCCGCCCATCGTGGCCGACATGAGCAGGAAACGCGATTGGCTCATGGTGAGCAGCGGCACCTGCCAGGCCACGCCGCGTTCTTTGTCCGAGTAGTAGTGAAACTCGTCCATGATGATCTCACGAAACGGAGCCTCCGCGCCATCAAGCAGGGCGTAGTTGGCAAGAATCTCCGCCGTACAGCAAAGGATCGGTGCGTTTCGATTCACCGTGGCATCGCCGGTGGCCATGCCCACGTTGTCGGGGCCGAAGTCACGGCATAGCGCGAGGAATTTTTCATTCACCAGCGCCTTGATCGGGCAGGTGTAAACGGATCGACGCCCCTTCGCCAGGGAGCGGAAGTGCAGCGCCAGTGCCACGAGAGATTTCCCCGAGCCGGTGGGCGTGTTGAGGATGACGTTGCGATCATCAAACAACTCCAAAATGGCCTCCTCCTGCGCTGGATAGAGTTCCAGCTTCTTCTCTGCCACATAATCGAGAAACGCCGCCAGCAGTTCGTCGTTGGAGCAGTCGGTGGATTTCGGCAGTCGGCGCAGCAGCGGGTGGTCGGACATGGAGCGGCCATTCATCGCACATCAATCACACGGTGCGAGCTTAGCGAAGCGTTCTGGCCGTTTTTTGGACCCAAGAGCCAGCACACCGGTTTCAGGCGTTGAGCTGACGGCGATGCTGAGCAATCGGTCGGAACATGCATGCAGCCGTATTACCGCCTGCACCACGTTAAACGTTCAGTGCTCTTACCGTTCCGTCTTCGAGTTCGACGGCGCGTTGAGGAACTTGCGCATGTCGTTGAAGATGCTGTCCGGGCCTTCCTGCTGCTTGGCGTGGGTGTTCATGCCTTCAAACCAAGTTTGCGTGCTTGGTGAGTGGGCTTTCGCGACGGCGAGCAGCAACTCCAGCGTGATGGGCACTGGTTGGCCGGTGTGGATGGCGGCGGAGAGGGCGAGTTCGGCGGCGCGATCAAAGACCCACTTCAAATCGGCTCCTGAGAAGCCGTTGGTGGCCTCAATGAGCTCGGCGTTGTCGAAGTCGGCGATGGGTTTGTCCTTGGCGAATAGCTCAATGATTTGAGCGCGTGCGGGCGCGTCTGGTGGTGGTACAAAGATGGCTTGATCGAAGCGACCGGGACGACGGAAGGCGGGATCGAGCGCCCAGGGCTGGTTCGTGGCACCGATGACCAAGATGCGCTGGTTTTCGCTGCGGATGCCATCCATCTCATGCAAAAACTGGTTCACCAGATTGCGCATCTGGCTTTCGCGGATCTGACGGCGGTCTTGGGCCAGAGAGTCGAGATCGTCGAAGACCAGCACACAGGGTGCGTTGGCTCGAGCGGTTTCGAAGATCTGGTGAAGGTTGCGCTCTGTGCTGCCGAAGTAGGGGTCGAAAATCTCATGCAGGCCCACAGCGAGGTAGTTGCATGGCACTTCGCCTGCGACGGCACGCAGCATGAGCGTCTTGCCGCAGCCTGGAGGGCCGTAAATGAGGATGCCACCGCCGGTTTTGCGGCCGTAAGCTTTATACAAATCAGGAAACTGCAGCGGGTAGGTGATCTTCAGGCGGATCTCCTCCTTCAGTTCCTCCATGCCGCCGACATCGGCGAAGGTGACACGACCACGCTCAGGATCGCCAGGAGCGTAAAAGGTTTCTGGACGCCAGTCATAAGGCGGTTCATCGAAGGGATCGTCGAAAAACTCATCCTGATCGTTGCCAGAGGGGGGCGGCTCTTGATTCACCGGCTCAGGCGCTGGGGCAGGGGTGATTTTGCGTGCATCGCGAGCGGTGCGGCCTAGCTCACGCTCCAGTGCTGGATCACTCATGGTGCCGTCGATCTGCGCGGCACGGTCAAAGTGTTCGATGGCCTTGGCCCGGTCTCCTTCGCTGAGAAAAACACGACTCAGAAGAAGATGTGCCTGCACGTTGTCCGGTTCCAGGAACAGTACACGCTCAGCGCGAACTGCGGCACCGGAGGTGTTTCCTTCCATGAACGAAACTTTGGCGATGCCAAGCTGCGCGTCGGTTTGCTCCGGGTCTTGTTCCAGCGCACGGGTGAAGATCTCCCGCGCCTCGTCCAGGTGCAACTCCTCCAGACAGGCACGGCCGTATAGCAGCAGCAGCGACAGGTTGTTCGGCGACTGATTGAGGGCGTCGCGAAGGGCGGAGGAGTTTGGCATGGGTGATTTAAAGCTCAGACAGCCACAAGCACTGCCTTGATGAGATTTAAGACCGCACAGAGCGTGCCGCCAATGATTTCTTGACGAGTGAGGTGGGCGACACATCTGCTTCCCCCCCCCACAAACCCGGTTCTGGTTTCTAGGTGTCAGAGCCCACGAGGTGTTCAAAGATGGCAGGCGCCATCCAGTTGGTGAGGGCGGCCATGATGAAGAGTGTGGCAATCAGGCCCTGCGAGATGATGAAGCGTTGATGACCGATCTTGTCGAAGGGGTCGATAAGAATGTCTCTGCATGCCAAAAACCATAAGCTCGCAGGATGCACTGACTTTTACGGACCGCAGAAATTAAGCCTGGTTCACTGGGCGATTCTCATGGGTCATTCGGTGGGCGTCGTTTAGATGGCCATGCTGTCTGTGACAGAGGGAGCGTTTCAAACCGCATCGCGGATAGTGGGTGTAAACATCACCTAAGGTTTCACATCAATCATTGCGCGCCACCCTTAAACCGACATGAGGAGCGGTCATGGTTCCCGGCATGCTGAAGCGACTGGCACAGCGGGCGTCGGCGGCGGTATGCCGCCAACTGCCACCTCTGACGATGCAAGTCTCGCCTTGATCAGGGCCGTGGGGATTGGCCAGCGTTGGTGTCGAAATTTCTTGCCTGTCAGCATAGAAATCCCAGCACCATTCGGCCAAATTTCCTGCCATATCATGAAGTCCGAAGTTGTTGGCTGGAAAACTGCCAACGGGTGCGGTTAGGGGCGGGCTGCTTAGCCATGCTGCGGCGGGTCCGTCATGCAGGCTTTTGTCATATTCAAGGGTTTTCGATCCGTGGTAATTCGCCAACTCATGCGTGATTTGATCGCCCCACGGAAAACGTTCTCCATCCAACCCACCACGTGCCGCAAACTCCCATTCGGCTTCCGTTGGCAAGCGATAGCCGTCGGCTTGCCATTTGACATGCTTGTTTCCCACATCCGCGATACCTGACCGCAAGACGTTTTGCCAGGTGATGTCGGAGTAATAGCAGGGGGTGAAGCCCTGGGATTCACTAAGTGCATTGCACCATTTGACGGAGTCAGTCCAGGAGATGCCGCAGACTGGATGGTTGTTCTTCTTGCCGTAGCCCATTGGAAGATCTTCATACCCATGATCTCTTCCCCAAAGCCTGATGCACTCCCAAAGCTCTAAAGTGATTTCATGTTTTGAAATCATGAATGCATCCAGTTCTGCGTGAAATGGCTTCGCGTCCTTCATGCCGTCTTTAGAGTCTCCCATCAAGAATGCTCCGCCAGGGAGGGTGATTAGTTCTAACTTAGGTATTGAAATTGACAAATCTGACGACCTTGGAATGGGCATGTCAATTTGAGTTGTGGCGGACATGGGCAGCAGCGAAGCCCACGGTTGCCGACTGATGCCAAAAAAGTAGCTTGCTACCCCAACGCTAAGCACGCATGCGACAAATCCCCATGTCCGGAAGGATGAGGTCCGCTGATTGCGTCTCGAATGCCTGCGGTAGAACGGTCGCTGGTCTCTTAGCTGTTCGTGGAGTTTCACGTTTGCCTGCGTATTTACTGAATAGCTTCTGTTTTGAGTCTCTTGGAAGATTGTGCCGGAACCAGTCGTCGAGCCATATTTCTTCTTATGTATAAAGGAGTATGAAGTCCTGTTGTTATCAAAAATCATATCTATCAGTGAGTTCGCTTTTCAAGCTAGAGTGCAATGAGGTGCATGTCCGCAGGGGGGGGGGGGGCTGTTGGTCTGAGTTCTAGATACATTAGGCTTGCTTACCTGAGGTCAGGATTGCAGTACGGCTTACACCGCCCGAGCACGTATAATTTTAAAGTCAGCGTAGATCGGTTGATTTTGAATGTGAAAATTGGGTTAACCAATCTTTTGCTCATGTTAGTACCTCAGGGTTTAGCTTGGCTGGATTGCAGATTTTGAAGCCAAGAGAGGCACTATGGGGAACAAGCCGATGCCGATGCGAAGTCCCCAGCGCTATGCAAACTCTGTCAGATGGGACGACCTCGCTGATGCGCTAGAGGTGCAGTTCGTCGAAAATAGCTCATAACTCGGCGAAAGAAATTTAGATCGATGCCTCAGGGATGAAAGGTGAGTTGCAAAAATGCCGATAGCAGTCCGATGACTTAGTTATGCATGCCGTTCTTTAGCATTGACGATCTCAGCGGTTGATGGCGAGCCGGGATGGCGATAGACGTGCTGGTCACGTCGGAGGCCTGTAAAGCGAAGCTAAAATGCATTGCAAAGTCGCGGGAAGGCCGATGAGCAATTCGATCATAAGAACCCCACCGTGCCGCCGTTCAGCGGCTTCGAGCCGATCCAAGAACTGCCCATTACTGTGGCGGAAGCGATGGGCCGGTGCCCTTTATTTTCATCCCTGCTTTCGTTTGCGAACACCAGCGAACGCCAAACGCTCTAGCACCCGACGAGACCGATAATTCAGCTCCAGAGATGCGGTCGCCATAGATAAGCAAGGGCGCGTTTGTTTTCGGCTCCGGTTTTGAAAAGGGTGTTCCGTTAGCGCTTTGATTGGTTCTTGACGAATTCATGTGGGCTACACAGCTACCTTCACGCATCTGGCTCCGGTTTGTAGGTGCCTGAGCCGACGAGGCGCTCAAAGATGGGAGACGCCATCAGCGTGGTGACAACAGCCATGATGACGAGGGTGGCGAAAAGTCCTTCCGAGATGATGCCTCGCTGGAGGCCGATGTTGATGATGATCAGTTCCATAAGACCGCGGGCGTTCATGAGGATGCCGATGCCCATGGCTTCGCGGTTGGAGATGCCAGTGGCCTTCGCGGCGAGCGTGCAGGCCAGCCATTTGCCCATCACGGCGGCCACAAGCACGGCGAGGCACATGCCCCACAGGAACCAGGTGTTAAGCAGGCCGATCTTGGTGTTCAATCCGGAGTAGGTGAAGAACAGGGGCAGTAGCAAGGCGACGGCCAGCGGTTGGATGCGGACGCAGAGATCACGCACCATGATGCCGCGCGGCATCGCCGCGCCCATGACGAAAGCGCCAAAGACGGCGTGCAGTCCGATCATGTCGGTGAACCAGGCACCGAGGGACATCATGGCAATGCCGATGACGAGTCCGGCGTCGGTGAGCTTTTCGTCTTTGATGAGCAGTGATGAAAACTTCGCCATCAGAGGCCGGATGATCAGCAGTGTGACGCTCACAAAGCCCACCGCGCCGCCGATATTGTAAATCGCATGCCCGATGTTGTCGTCGAAGCTGGCGAGCACGACGGCAAGGAGAATCCAGGCTGTGGCATCGTCGATCGCGCCCGCGCCAATGGCCACAGTGCCCATGGTTGTGCCTGCCAGGCCTTTGAAATGAATGATGCGGGCGAGCATCGGGAAGGCCGTGATGCACATCGATGCTCCAAGGAACAGCATGGCCTCCATGAGCGAGGTTTTCTCCGGAAACAGCTCGGTGTAGTGGTAAAACACCCAGGCAAGACCGGCCCCGAGCACGAATGGCGTCGCCATGCCGGCGACGGAGACGGCGATGCTGCTCTTCAGGCGCTTGCTGACAATGTCCATGCGGAATTCCATGCCGACGATGAACATGTAGAGCGCCAGGCCGAGCTGGGAGGCTGGAAACAGATAGCATGAGGTGTCACGCAGCTTCTGCGTCTTATCCCAGGGGAACAACCACTGCTGCCACTCGGGTGCGAGCAGACCAAACAGCGACGGTCCGAGCAATACGCCCGTGATCATCTCCGCCACGACTTGCGGCTGGCCGAATTTAGCCGCAATGGCTCCGACGACGCGGCATGCGAGCAGGATGACGGCGATCTGGAGGAAGAATTGGACGGCAAGGGAGACGTTGTTCATGAGGGATCAGTAATTGAGTGTGAGCATCAGGTAAGCGAAATCAGCGTCATCGCTGGCACCGGTGTCGGCGAGATAGGCTCCGGCGAAGAAGTGCGAGTAACCAAACAGCATGTCGAGATGCTGCGTGAGCTTGGCGTTGATGGTGAAGTCGAGTTCGCAGCCCGCGTGGCTGTTGGCGTTGGGATTGATGTTTCGCACACGCGTGGTGCCGTTGGCGCGATACCACGCGTCACCGGTGGTGGTGAGCCAGAAGGAGTGAAAGTCGAGCGTGGTCTTCACCTTCGCATGCGGCTGCGCGGCGAGGCGCAGCACGAGGTTGTGCATGTTTTGCCACGAGAAGGTGTCCATGAAGCCATACGGCGGGTGATTCGTGGGGAAGAGGTTCTGGAAGGTATGGACGCGGTCGTCATTCGGATCGCTGTCGCCACTGCCGGCGCTGTATTCGAGGGCGAGACGTGGTTTCCACGGGGACTTGAGCCAGTTGTAGCCGCCTTCGAGGTGGTAGGCATACGCGCTGAGCGGGCGGCCATTCACCTGCCCTGTCTGGCCGGTGAGCTCGACGGTGTAGTCCCATCCGGCGAGTTTTAGCGGATCACCTTTGAAGCGTGTGCCCAGCGTGATGAAATCCGTGCCGCCGGTGAAGGATTCCTCATGCAGATGGAAGGCGTAGAGGTCGGTGGCCTGAAAAGGCAGGAACTGGCTGCTGAAGTAGAGGCCGCTGAAGAATTGCTGGCGCACATCGCTGTTGCCGAGCCAGTCGGAGCGGTTGAACTCGGATTCGTGGTTGCGCACGACGCTGGAGGTGAAGGCGTCGATCCACCACGTCGGTGCCTGATAGTGCAGTTTCACCGCATCAAAGGTGCGGCTGAAGTTGAGCCACTCCAGCGGGCCGACGAGGCGTTCATCGCCATAGCTGAGCACCTGACGACCAAGTTTGAGACTGAGGTGCTGCGGATCACCGACCTCGATGCTGGCGAGGCGCAGATCGAAGGCGTCATCGCCCTCTGCGCCATTTTGCAAAGGAATGTTGGCGCGATTGGAGAAGGACTCGCGCACATCCTGGCCTTGCACGGTAAACTTGAGCCATTCGACCGGCTGCCACTCGACGCCGAGTCGAATGCGATGCAGCAGCCATGAGTCATCGGTCACCGCGCTGCGGCTGGAGTCGAAGTCATAGGCGTTTTGTCGCATCTCGCCACGCACTCGGGCCTGGAAGTTCCATTTAAACGGGTCAGAGATGCCTTCGGCGACCAGTGGGGCGGCAGAAAGAGCAAAAGGGGCGATGAAGCAACAAGCTTGGCGCATAGACTCGGAGCCTGTGCCGCAAAAGCAGCCGCAACGAGAATAGACTTTCGCTATGACTTTGATGCTGGCCCGGCATGCTGCTTCAATACGCAGCCTGCAGGCGGAAGAAGGTGGGTCCAGCCGTGGCAGGCATCTCCACGTCCACTCGCACACGTCCGTCGGGGAGCGTCGTTTCGGTGATGCTTGCGGTGCCCGTCCAAGGGGTATTTTCCGACTTGGTGGCGATGGGACTCCAGGAGAATGGCGTGAGATCCGTCGAGAGCTCCACCGTGAGCCCATTGCCTTGCGGCAGTGTGGAGGTGCGGGTGAATGAGTAGCGCAGCACATTCCCACCGACGACGGAAGGCACGCAGCCGGGGGTGGAATCGAGGGCTTTGGGGTCACGCCCGAAAAGGTGCTCAAAAATATTGGGCAAACCGTTGCTGTTGAAGTCTTCCTCGGCGGCGCTGTTTGGTGGCGGCCCTGTTTCTCCCTCTAAAATGGGGAACTGGGCAAGTCGCCAGACATCATAAGGTGTTTGCAGATTGATCGGGTAATAGGCGGAACCTTCCTGCCAAGGGTCGCTACAGTTGAGGAAGACAGGGAAGATCACGCCAGAGTCGGCGGGGTCCGGTGTCCACTCAAACGTGTCGCCTGGAGCGATGTCGGTGCTAGTGTCCACGGCGTTGCCGTTGCGAGTCAGGGTACCGAAGGCGTTAAATAGGCGCAGGGGCGTGAGCGTGTCCCCATCATCATCGGTGGTCGGTCCGGTGACGAGCTGGGCGTAGGTGAATGACACGGGCTGCGCACGCAGGCCTAGCAGAGTTGCGGGTTGTGGAATAGACGGTGCAGCATTCAGCAGCGCAGGCTCCATCGAGTCGCCGCCGTTGTTGCGTGCCGCGGTGAGCACGAGGTGACCGCGATAAGTGCTCATGGGCACGCTGGCGAGCTTGCGTTGAGCGAGGTAGTCAAACACGAGCGAGCTGCCCTGGCTGGTGCCGTCCGTGCGGTAGAGCCGAGTGGTGCCGATGTTTGAGTTATACTCACAAGCGGTGAAGTAGAGTCGGCTGCCGAGGGCCACGAAAGGACTGGGCATGCTGGCCTGCGGTGTGGCCCAAAACTGGTTCAATGGGTTATCAGCCGACATGTAGCGGAAGAGTAGGCAGTCAAAGGTGTTTTTAGTCAGTGCCATGAAGACCAGCCTGTCTGGCAGCACGGCCAGCGTTTCCGGGCAGACGATGAAGGCGGAATTGGCGAGTATGACGGTCACATCCATGCCGTTCGTTCTCAGCAGGCTGCCGGATTGCGAGGTGTAGTAGAACCAGCCATCATATTCGATGCCTGCGGGCTTGTTATTGGCGCGGCTGGGTTCCGGCGTGTCAAAAGTCGAGCTGCTGAAGAACACGTTGGGACCACCACCAGCATCGGAATCCCATTGAAACATTTCGTACTGGCTGCCAGTGCCGGGATCGAACCAAAAGAGGCAAGCATCGCCGAGAGCCCCCAAAAGCTGCGGATTGAAAATGGACGAGCCTGGAGTGGTGAGAGAAGCGGGCGTGCCATCGGTGCTCCAAATGAAACGCTTGGCAGTGGGCGTGCTGTTCTCCTGGGCTGTGAAATAGAGGTGGCCGCTGCTGGCGGTGAGTTGGGTGATGCCCTTGCCCGCAGGATCCTTGTAGAAGGCGCTGATGGTCGTGATCGAGAAGCTGGGGGCGATTGCGTTTAGCCGCTCGATGGTGCTGTTGTGTTCATCGACAAAGAACAACTTTCCCGCAGCGGCTTTGAGGACCGTGGCATCGGGGCCCACCAGTTCGACGCTGTAGTTTTCACCAATGAGCTCCACCACGTGGAGCTTCTTCGCGCCGGTGTCACCGGCAAAGAGGCGGGCCAGCAAGTAGAGTCGTCCTTGATAGGGCACGAGCTGCTCCGGATCGTAAACATCTGTCACCGTCGAGGCGCTGTTTTGCAGTCCTGTTGGCGTCGTGAAGAGCCGCCGGGACTGACCGTCGTGTGCGGTGAAGAACAGCCGACCTCCCACCTCGGTGAAGTCGGCGCTTAGGCTAGAGGCGTTGTTCGCGAATGAGTCCGGCGGCGTCTCCATGTACACAGAGCTTGCCGAGTCATTGGAGGATGGCAGCCTGTAAAGTCTGGACCCTGTGCTGGTATCACCGACAAAAAGCTGCTCCGAGCTGCTGATCGGGAAAAAGTGTCGAGGTTTCGCCGAGCCCCCCGGAGGCGTCGGGAGAGAGATCTTCAACATGTCACCGCCGATCACACGATAGAGTTCCTCCGCGCTCGTCTGCGACGGCGTGCCGGTCACATAGGCCGCGCTGCCCATCGGGGTGGCGGTGCTGGCATTCCAGGCACGGGAGACAGAAGTGAAATACGGCCCCGGGTTGATGGTGCTGCCCGTTTTCCCATTGGCATAGCGGAAACGAAAATAGGAACCCTCCGGCCTGAGATAGGCGAGTTCGGAGCCTGTGACCGGCGTGTGCAGGGTGGTGTTTTGCACGCCCGCATCGCAGAGACGAAACGCGGGCGTGGCTCCGGCCTCGGCATAATAAAGGTCACGTGCCGAGCCGTTCTCGACTTGGAAGAAGACACCGGGATGTCCGCGGCTCATGATCAAGGCCGTGGGATTGCTGCTGGCTGTCCCCGGTGCCACGTTGGCCAGGAGCGAGGTCGTAGCGCTCGTGCCCTGGGTGGTCCACAATTCGCGGCCTCCAGCAACTGAGGTGGCCGCGAAGCAGATGCGGTCAGTTCCATTCGAGACAAAGTGGCCCGGCTGGCTATTGCCCCCGGCGCCATGAACGTCATAGAGCGTTGTCCTCGTCCCTGTCGAAATGTTGTAAACCCACGGCCCCGGGAAATCGTCGATCTTCTGATAACAGAGGTGGCTGTTTGTCGCTGCATACACCGGACTCGTCGGCATCGGCGTGGCACCGAAGCGCAGTGTGTCGATCAATCTGGGAGTTCCGGTCGGATTTGCCCGATAAAGCTCCACAATCGTGCTGGAGGTGTTCAACTCTCGCGCCAGGAAGAAGATCACGGGCTGGCTGGGTAGCACGGTGACCTGCGAGATGGAGCCCGCAGCAAAGACGCCGAGCTTTCGCGGCAAGCTCGTGCCATCCGTCACCCACAGCTCAGTCGAAAAACGTTCGTTCGAAACGGTGCCGGTCGCATCCGTGGTGAACCAGAGATAGCCATTACTGGCACCCAGGATCACTGGCGCAGCATGGGAGCGGCCGGGCTGCACCTCGCCGAGGAAGCCGTAGGCGTTGATATTCGCCGTCGTGTACAGTTCTGGGCCATGCACGCCGTTGTCGGCCACATAAACAACGTAGCTGCCCACCGTGGTGAACTGAGATGGATTGCTGGACTCAGGCCCAGGCCGCACGTCTTTCCAAAGTGAGGCTGAACCGCCGTTGTAGCGCCACAACTCGGTTCCATGCTCCGTATCGGCAGCGGCGAAAAAGGCGCTGGATGAACCGGCGGCACCAGGACCCACCGCGGAAATCTGGAGCGGGCTCGCATTCAGATTTCCCAATGAATTGAGAGCAAAATGCTGCGCATGGCTCGTCGAAGGCACGAGACCAAGGCTCATGCAGCTGATCAACACGCACAGAGTTGTGATGGGGCAGGCGTTCATGGCATTTTACGGTTTTGTCATTTCGTGCACGTTTCAGATAGGAAAAAGTGTGCGTTCGCTTCCAACAGGCTGGATTTGCATCGGCAGACCGCAGCGCCAAGGTGTTGAATAGCATGGAATTGAGACATCTACGATACTTTCAAGCGGTGGCCGAGGAGCTGAGCTTCTCGAAGGCGGCTCGTAAGCTGCGCATCGCGCAGCCAGCTCTGAGCCGGGCGGTGCAGGAGATGGAGCGGGAGATCGGCACGCAATTGATCGAGCGCGAGCGCAAATCGCCAAGACTCACTCCGGCGGGTGCGGTGCTACTGCACGAGACGGGTTTGATCCTCGAACGCCTGGAGGAGTCGCTGCGGCGCGTGCGGCGCACGGCCAAGGGCGAGGAAGGGGAGTTGAAGCTCGGTTACATCGGCCCGCCGACGCGGATGTTCCTCTCACGCCTGTTGAAGGAATACGGGAAGCGCTTTCCGCGGGTGACCGTCATTTTGGAAGAGCGCACGCCGGAGCGTGTGTGGGAAATGGTCTCGAAGGGACGGCTGTCAGTCGGTTTGACGCGCCCCGTGCTCGCGCATGAGGCGCTTGGTTTGCAGGCGCTGCTGCTGCGCGAGGAGAAATTCTGCGCCGCTGTGCCGAAGGAGCATCCGTGGGCCAACTTGACCTCGTTGCCCTGGAAAAAGCTCGCGGGTGAGCCGCTGATCATCTTGGCGCGGCGCGAAGGCGCGGGATCGCACGATGCGATTCGCGTGGCCTGTGATGAGGCGGGCTTTGAGCCGAAGGTGAAACACACGCCGAGTCTCATCGGCACCATTTTGCAATACGTCGAGGCGGGTGCGGGCGTGGGCATCGTGCCGGAGAGTACGGTGAGCAAGAACATCGCCCTCATTCCGCTCAAACCGCAGCAGACCATCCCGCTGGTGATGGTTTGGGCGAAGGACGGCGATGACCCCGCGGTGGTGGCATTTCGCGAACTGGTGAAGGAATGGCTGCGCGAGGGGAAGCTGTGGGCGGTGGGATAGCAGGATGGAAGAACTGAGAAAGGCGGAACTGAAAATGGCAGAATGGCGCTAACGCGGCTCCGACAGGCGCATTTGCAGTTCTTCATTCCTCAATTCTCAGTTCTTCCATGTTTGTGAATCGCACTTGCCCGCACGCCCCCGAGGTGCTCCCTTCGCGCCCCTCCCGCCGATGGCAATCCAGTCATTCGGCCAACCTCATCCCCCATCCTCCGCTCATGTCCTCCGACCCCAAAGCATCCCAAGCGCAAATGGAGAAAATCGTCTCCCTCTGCAAGCGCCGCGGCTTCATCTTTCAAAGCAGCGAGATCTACGGCGGCTGCGGCGGCGTGTGGGACTACGGTCCGCTCGGCGCGGAGCTGAAGCGCAACTTGCGCACCGCCTGGTGGAACACCATGACCCGCGAACGCGAGGACGTACTCGGCCTGGATGCCAGCATCCTCATGAATCCCGCCATCTGGAAGGCCAGCGGCCACGTCGATACCTTCGCCGACCTCATGCGCGAGTGCTCGCTGACGAACAAACGCGTCCGCGCGGACCACGTCGAGCCGCAGTCTGGCACCGTGCTTAAATACAGCGGCGCGCAATCACCCACTGGCTGGCGCTGGGATCGTACGATCACCGCGCTGACGAAAAGCGGTGAGCACATCGAGAGCTTCCGCAAACGCATCCGTGCCCTCATCGCGCAAAACGCCGGTGAATCAGCTGGCAAGCCCGAGGAGATCGAATTGCTCGGCGAGGAGAAAATCGACGCCGTGAATGGCAGCGTCGATTTCCATCCCGAAACCGGCGGCATGCTCGGCGAAGCCCGCCCCTTCAATCTCATGCTCAAGACCTACCTCGGCCCCACCGCGACCGAGGACGACGTGACCTACCTGCGCCCGGAAACCGCGCAGGCCATCTTTGCGCAGTTCAAGAACGTCTTCGACTCCAGCCGCGTGAAGGTGCCCTTTGGCATCGGCCAGATCGGCAAGGCCTTCCGCAACGAGGTCACGCCGAAGAATTTCACCTTCCGCAGCCGCGAGTTCGAGCAGATGGAACTCGAGTTCTTCATCAAGCCCGACGAAGCCGTCGAAATCATCAGCGGCGAGGTCGCGAAGTGGCATGAAGGCGCCGATTTGAGCGAACCGCAGCCGAAT
>JAPLUL010000193.1:0-8999 GCA_026397635.1 Verrucomicrobiota bacterium
GCGTGGTCAGCGCCGACTTCCGCATGAGCCTCCTCACGCTCAAAGACGGTCGCAGTCTCAGTGGCATCATCGCGGAGAAAAACGATCGTATCGTGACGCTGCGCACTGTAGCCGAAACCTTGACCCTAGACCGCTCTGAGATCGTGAAAACAGAAACGTCTCCCATGTCGATGATGCCCGAGGGCCTGCTCCTCGCCCTCCAGCCCGACATGGTGCGTGATCTCATCGCCTACCTGATGCATCCGGTGCAGGTGCCCCTACCCGCAAACAAATGAACACACCCGAAACCACTCAAAAAGTCAGTCTTGGCTGCGGCACTTTGATACTCATCGCAGTGATCGTACTCATCTTTGGCGGAAGCAGCAGCCAAAGCCGAAGCACGACAACGGAGTTGCGAGAGATGAAGATCGAAATTCAGCGCTTGGGCAATGAGATCAAAGTGCTGAGGACGGCTTTGGAAAAAAACCGGCATTGAGACCCCCCACAAACGCGGGATGAATTGAAACAAACTTCAATTGGTGTCATCGCTTACGCCTGCTGTATTTCCCACATGCCCCAAGGAACCCTTCTCATCACCGGCGGTGCCGGCTACATCGGCTCGCACACTGTTCGTCACTTGCTCGACCAACACGAGCGTGTCGTCGTTCTCGACAATCTCGTCTTCGGCCATCGTGGAGCCTTGCCGCTCGATCGTGTGACCTTCATTGAGGGCGAGATGGCCGATGCAGCGCTCATTGAGCGCCTGTTCGCTGAGCACCAGCCCGAAGCCGTACTGCACTTTGCCGCCTATGCCTACGTCGGCGAGTCCGTCACTGATCCGCTCAAGTATTACCGCAACAACCTCGCCGCACCGCTCACGCTGCTCGAAGCCATGCAGCGCCACGGCTGCCAGCGCTTCATCTTCTCCTCCACCTGCGCCACTTATGGCGATCCGGTGCGTGTTCCCATCGATGAATCGCATCCGCAATCTCCGGTGAATCCCTACGGTGCCTCGAAGTGGATGCTGGAGCGGGTGCTCCGGGATTGTGAGCGTGCCTGGGGGCTGAAGTCTGTTTTCCTGCGTTACTTTAACGCCAGTGGCTGCCATCCCGGCGGCGAGATCGGTGAGGATCATAACCCCGAGACTCATTTGATTCCTCTTGTCCTGCAAACCGCTACAGGCCAGCGCCCGCACATCACCATCTTCGGCACGGATTACCCCACACCGGACGGCACCTGCATTCGCGACTACATCCACGTCTGCGATCTCGCCAGCGCCCATGCGCTTGCTTTAAAATACCTCCGTGAAGGCGGTGACACCATCGCCGTCAATCTCGGCACCGGTCGTGGCTTCAGCGTGAAGGAAATCATCGCCACCGCCGAGTCTGTGACCGGCAAAACGATTCCCGTCGTTTATGGGGAACGCCGTGCTGGTGATCCGTCCGAACTTGTCGCCGATCCGGCGCTCGCCGCGAAAGTGATCGGCTGGAAAGCCGCGCATCTCGATCCACGCGAGCACATTGAAAGTGCATGGCAATGGATGTGCGGTCCGCGTGGCGGGCGGTATGCAGATTGAACGGATGCCTGCTAGGGCTGTCTTATTGTCACCCCTGCCACGTTTCATGTTCATGAAAGGACTCAAGTCACTGCTCATCGTTTTCCTCTCCGTCTTTGTCGGCGCTCTGACGCATGCTGTTGAGCTGGTCGGCCAGCCGCAGGTGAAAGCAGAGGCGAGCTCTGCCATGATCCTCTGGAAAACGGATGTCGCATGCGGAACGAGGCTGAGCTACGGGCGCAATGCGGCGCAATTGGATCAAAAGGTGGAAGGTGCCGTGAGTAGCGCACATGAGGTCTTTCTCTCGGGCCTAGCTTCTGGGACGACGTATCATTACAGTGTCGGCAGCGCCCGCACAAAGCTCGCCGCCGGCACGTTCACCACCTCCGGGGCTGTCAACACGTCACAGCCTTCCATCGTGCGTCGTGTGCTCGGTGTTTTTACGCCGACTCCCAAGCCGCCCGAGACAGGGAGCCCTGCAGATATTGCAGCACCGCCGACACGGCAGACCTGGGGCAATGTCAGCACCTTGCAAGATCACTTCGACCGTCATGGTCGGGATTTTTCCAGCAAATCGCCCGATGACTACGCCGCGCAGGCCTGGCAGCTCCTTCAGCGCGCCCGTGCTGAAAGCCTGCCGATGAAGCTCGATGACACCGACGGCACGCTGCGTGTCTTTGATCCCCAAACTCGTGCTTTGGCCGCCTACAACAGCGCTGGTCGCACCAAAACCTTCTTCAAGCCTGAAAGCTCAAGCTATTGGCAGCGACAGCCCGGCCGACCGGTGAAACCCGCAGACCTGCGTTTTTCACCCCGCTAAATCCCCCCCAAAAAAACCATGAAAACCCCCTTAAACACCTGTCCGGTGTGCGGCTTTGACCAGCTCGACGAACCGCCGCGCAACCGCACGGGCGGAGCCTCCATGGAGATCTGCTCCTGCTGCGGTTTCCAGTTTGGCGTCACCGACGATGACCAAGGCGTCAGCTGTGATGACTACCGAGAGCGGTGGATCGCGGGTGGCATGGCTTGGAGTGGCAAAGGCAAAAAAGCCCCCAAAGGCTGGAATCCGCAGACTCAGCTAGGGGCTCTTGCACGCCTCGCCACGCTCAAGCGCGTCAAAGGCCGCCCTCCACGCTTCTCGATGCAGTTGCTGTGAACACCGAGACTTGAGATAAGTGTCTATGGTCATGCGCTGCCTAAATTTTAGTTTTTCAAAAATTTAGTGGATGATGAGTGGGAGCATAACTGTCGTCATGACTCCTGCATTCCTGGTCACGGAAGATCAACACGATCTGGCAAACAGAATGCGGCTGAAGTAGCTCTACGCCAAGCTGACTTGTCATTGTGTCCTTGACCGCATGCAGCTGCTTCTGCT
The DNA here is from genome assembly GCA_026397635.1 of Verrucomicrobiota bacterium. GTDB lineage: Bacteria > Verrucomicrobiota > Verrucomicrobiia > Verrucomicrobiales > Verrucomicrobiaceae > Prosthecobacter. The sequence goes on from JAPLUL010000193.1 coordinate 2,910, forward strand.
GTGGGATCAGCTCTCCCCAGGATACTGCACAAGCTGCCCCGTTGCAGCCACTCGCCTAGATGCAGCCCCACGCGTCCAACACCCGCATCTCCCTAGACCTACTTTTTCGCCTTGGCCTTTGCCGCTTTCTTCGCTGCGACTTTTTTTACAGCGGCCTTTTTGACCTTCGGTTGCTTCTCGGGCTCCGGAGCTTCCACGGTTAGCGCTAGCTCGGAAGCATCGCCCCAGAGCTCTTCAAGGCAGTAATATTCGCGCTTCTCGGGTGTGAGGATGTGAACCATCACGTTGCCATAGACGATGATGATCCACTGGCTCTCGAAGTTGCCGTCTTTGACGTTCGGAGCGGTGCCGTGCTCCTCCTTCATGCGCTCAATGATTTCATCGCGCACGGCACGCAACTGCGGCGTGGACAGGGCGGTGCAGATCACAAAGTAGTCGGAAATGGGCGAGATGCCGCGCAGGTCGAGGATGCGGATGTTCTCCGCTTTTTTGTCATCGGCGTAAAGGGCGCAGGCGCGGGCGAGTTCGAGGTCTTCCATGGTTGTTCGGGTCGGTGTTAAGGATAAAGCAGGAAACGCTGCCTTTGCGAGCGGAAGCTCTGATTCCAGCCCTGCCAACGTGCGATGATGCTGGTGGAGGGTACACCGCGACGCAGGTCGGAATAGAGGGATTCGCTGCCATAGACCTTGTTGAAGAGGTTTAATTTCGAGCCGCTCATGCGGCTGACGACTTTGCCGCCGGAAAGGCGGTTGATCTCGGCGAGCAGCAGTACATCGAGCGCGGTGAGGTCGGTGGTGTTGCGGGGATGAATGTGGATGCGCACGCCGCCGAAGCCGTTTTTCGAGTAAGGCGAGAAGGTGACGCCAGGAGTGTTCAGCCGCTGGCAGTAGGCGAGCAGGGCGTTTGGATGGATGCCGCTGCCGCCAGCGTAACCGAAGGGTTCCTCGGTGCCAATGCCAATATCGACCGCCGTAGCGCCGCCGAGGATGCCGGTGGTGACATAGTAGAAGGGGGAGATCGAGTGCGGGATATTCGGCGAGGTGGGGTGCCAGCGCAGACCCGTGTCCTGCCACGTCATGCCGCGCTGCCAGCCCTGCATTTTGACGACATCGAGTCGTGGGGCGCGCGAGACCCAGCCGCGTGCGCAGGCCATCATGGCGATCTCGCCCGCCGTCATGCCATGCACATAGGGCACGGGGATCTGGCCGACGAAGGATTTCCATTTGGCCTCCAGCGGCGGGCCTTCGACACGCCAGCCACCGAGTGGATTGGGCCGGTCAAGCACGACGAACTGCTTCCCATTCTCGGCGGCGGCCTCCATGGCGACGATCATGGTGCTGATGTAGGTGTAGCTGCGGCAGCCGATATCCTGGAGGTCAAACACGAGCACGTCGATCGGTGCGAGCATCGCAGGCGTCGGTTTGCGCGTGGGGCCGTAGAGCGAATAAACGGTCAGACCCGTCACGCTGTCTCGCCGCGTGCTGACATGGATGCCGGCACCGATGTTGCCATCAATGCCGTGCTCCGGAGCATAGAGAGCGGTGAAATTAACACCCAAGGCCCGCTGAAACACGGTGCGGGTTCGCTCGCCACGACCGGTGAGGCTGGTGTGGTTCGTGATGAGGCCGACGCGCTTGCCCCGCAGCAGATCAAAGCCGCGCGAGGCCAGCACATCGACGCCTAGCATGAACGAACCGCCGTAACCGGCTTGAGGCTGCGCAACTTGAGGCGCGGGCATCTGGCAGGAGACGAGCGCGAGCGCGGCAAGGCTCGAAATGGCTTTGAAAAACACACGGGTGGAAAACATGCGGTAATTTTTGGCGGAGGATGACCTCTGCGGCAATGGCCGCCGGTTATTTCTTCGTGTCCGTCGCTTTGGCGTCGCCTGCCTTGGTTGGGGCAGAGCTGGTTTCGCTAGCTTGCGGAGTTGTTGTAGCAGGTGGCGTTGTCGAAGCAGGTGGCGTGGCGGTGCCGAGCGCGGGAGGCGGTTCGGGCTTTTTGAAAGGATTGTCCCAGGTGTGGAGCACATAGCCGGAGCCGATGCCGCCGACCTCGCCCAGAAGAGACGCACATTTCTCCTGCCACTTCACGAGATCGGGGGCTGAGCGTGTTTTTTCGGCGGTGCCAGGAAAGATGAGGTAGGTGACCTTGAGATCGCTTTCAGGGCGAATGTAGGGTGTGGCCTTCGGATTGACGGTTTTCGCCATGAGGAGCGAAGCCTCGCCCATTTTGAAGCTGGGGCCGTAATCGCCACAGATGGCAGGGTAGATTTTGCCTTCATGAATGACGGCGGCGTAGTCGCCGATCTGCGGGGTGAATTTGTTTTGGTCGCCATACCCGCGGAAGAGCAGGGAAATGACAACGAAGGGGTCTTTTTCGGCGATGAGGCTGCTGCGTGCCTTCATCTCGCTGATTTCGACTTTCAGCGTACTGATGATGGCACTGAGTTCGCGATTGCGTGCGGAGGAGAGGCCTTTCATGGCGAATTCATCCTGCGCTTTCTTCAAACGCTCCTCCCACTTCGCGAGAAGCGGATTGGGAGTCTTGCTGGTCTTGGCCCAGGCGTAGCTGGTGAAGGGCTGGTAATAGTCCGACATGTAGATGTACTCATCGAGCGTGGGCATGCGGTCGCCATCGGAGCCGTCGGCGACGACATCCATCTCTGACTGAATGAGTAGGGTGCGGCGCTGAGTGGTGGGATGCGTGAGTTCGAGGATGGTCTCAGTGTCGTAGAAGTTGTGGCGGTCGAGGACACGGTTCAGGCGCGTGAGGTCGTTTTGCACGCGGTTGGTTTTGTTCTCGTAGAGCTTGTGGTAGAAGCCGCTGACCTTTGCGGCGGGCAGCATGGCATCGAGTCCTGGCAGAATGGCGGAGAGGTGTTTGTTGATGCGGCTGAGTTCCACCATTGTCTGGTTGGCCTTCGGTACACGGATGCTGAGCTGGAACTCGGCCTTGTAGGATTCGGGATCGAGGCGCTCAAGGCTGGCGAAGCTGCCCTCCTCGGTGAGCAGTTTGGTTTTGACGGTGATGCCGTTGAAGAGCGCGGCAACATCGATGTCCTTGCGGGCAATGTATTTGTCCGGAAGCGGCGGCTGCACCTCACGGACGACCTCCTTGATGATTTCCTTCGTGACCGGCACCTCTTTGATCACATCCCGCAGCACGTCGCGAGTAATGATGCGCTCCTTGGTGCCTCGGGCGGACTCGACGATGTCCTGGATGCCTTTCTTCATTTTACTAGCGAAGGGCGTGAAAGGCAGCAGCAGGCCGGTCAGGAGAATCAGCAGAAAGAGAAGGCGAATGAACGAACTGATGTAGCCGGTTTTAGGCTGTGGCTGCCACTGCGAAGGCTGGGAATCTTTTTCGGGAGTGACGGGTTCCTGTGACATGGAAAGGGTGAATGAGGAGATCTGAATGTCGGAAGACGAACGCAAGATCAATGAGTTGAAAATATCCTCGTCATTCGGGTTTCGTCATTCGTCATTTTCACCCGTCATCCTTCCTCCAGGCGGCCTTCTTTGAGGATCAGGCGGCGGTCGCCGCGTTTTGCCAGCGTTTGGTCATGGGTGACGACGACGAGGGTCTTTTTGGCCTCATCGACAACCTGCATGAGCATGTCGATGACCCCCGAGCCGGTGTTGGCGTCGAGATTGCCGGTGGGCTCGTCGGCGTAGATGATGCCGGGGTTGTTGATGAGGGCGCGGGCAATGGCCACGCGCTGCTGCTCGCCGCCGGAAAGCTCAGTGGGCAGGTGATCGAGGCGCTGAGTGAGGCCGACTTTGTCCAACAACTCGCGCGCGCGTGCTTCGGCCTTGCGGCCGCCGATCATTGAAGGCAGGACGACGTTTTCGAGCGCGGTGAGCTCCGGCAGCAGGAAGTAGTGCTGGAAAACGAAGCCCATGACCTGGTTGCGCGTGCGGGCGCGTTCGGCGGCGGCGGCTTTGTAAAGTGAGCGGCCATGCACGAGCACGTCACCGGAGGTCGGTTGTTCCAGCCCGCCGAGAACATAAAGCAGCGTGGTCTTGCCAGCGCCTGATTGACCACAAAGAAACACCTTTTCCCCGGCGGCGACCTCGATGCTCACGCCTCGCAGCACCGGCAGATCATGTCCCGCGAGGTGGTAAGTGCGGTGCACGTCATTGGCGGCAAGTGGGGCGGCGTCCTGGGTCATGAAAGAGGCAATCATGCTCCGCAGATGAGCAGCGGCGTCAAGATAGGATGCCTGCTTGTGTGCGCTGCCGCAGTGCCTCGTACATGACGATCCCCGCCGCTGTGGCGAGGTTCAGACTGCGCGTGCCTCGCATCGGAATGCGCAGGCACTTGTCAGGATCGATCACGGAGATCGGGATACCGCGTGTTTCCGGCCCGAAGACGAGAAAAACCTCGGGCGCGGTGAGGACGGCGTCCCAGTGGTCGGTGGTGCCTTGGCACTCGATGAAATAAACCTCCGCATCCGCGCTTACCTTGCTGCGTAGCGCCTCCCAGGATTCCCAAACGCGCAAATCCACCTCCTGCCAGTAGTCCAGTCCGGCACGTTTGAGGTGCTTATCCTCAAGGCTAAAGCCCAGCGGCTTGATCAGGTGCAAACGAGCTCCTGTGGCGAGACACAGCCGACCAATCGCTCCCGTGTTGTGTGGGATCTCCGGCTGGAACAGGACGATGTTCAACATGCCAGGAAGAGGAGGTGATAAGATGCGTTCTTGGACAAACTCTCACTGCTTGAAGATGAAAAGCTTCCGGCACACAAAGTTCACCACCACGGAAGTCAGGATAAACCCGATCTGAGCAACTGTTGAAGGTAGGTGCAAATGCCCCGCCAACCAGTCCACAACCACCAGCCCTGGAAAGAAGGCAAGGGCAGCGACACCTACAAACAATGCAAACTCTTTTAGCCAGGAGTGGCGGCCCCGGGTGAACACCCAGAGGGTGTTCGTGATGTAGGCAAACAGAACGCCGGAAGGAAATGCCCACATGTTCGCCGTCTTTAGGTTCGACGCGCGGCTGGCCTCATCGAGCGGTACGCCGTCGATCAACATGCCTTTCCAGACCGGCAGCCAAAGGGAGGTGATCAAAATCAAGGTGACGTTGTGCGTGATTGCAGCGCCCACGCCGCAGATGCCGTATTTCATGAACTGAATGACCGGATGTGTATCCCGTGCGTTCATGCGCCTGACGATGGTGCGCCAGTCATTGGCCTGAAAAAAGCGTCTTGTATCGGCAAGAGTTTGCAGCATTTGGAACATTACCCCCAAAACAAAAAGCCTGTCCAACGAAGACTTCGTCAGACAGGCTCAAAGAGGAGCTTCAGCCAAGAATCCTACTAGTAGCGGTAGTTGCCCTGCCGGTCGTAGTATCCCTGTTGTTGTTGCTGCTGCTGCGGGTGCCAGCGACCATTGCGGTCGTAGTATCCCTGTTGGGAGTTGGCATTTTGCTGGTCCCGGGAGTTGCCGATGGCGTTGCCGCCCAAGGCCCCCAGGCCCGCTCCGATCGCCGCACCTTCAAGGCCGCGTCCGCTTTGGGCGCCAATGATCCCGCCGACACCGGCTCCGGCGAGAGCGCCAATCACCGAGCCGGTTTGGGCGTTCGGGCCCGTGGCACAGGAAACCAATGACACAGAAGAGATAAGAATAAGGATGTTCTTTTTCATGTTGATGGATATTTGTTTTTTTAACAGACACCTGCCTGAAATCAATAGTAGCCGCGCTGGCGGTCCTTCGAATTGCCGATCGCCGTGCCACCTGCCGCGCCGACTGCGCCACCGATCAAGGCACCTTCAAGGCCGCGTCCGCTTTGGTTGCCGATAATGCCGCCCACAGCGGCTCCGCCGAGACCGCCAATGACCGCGCCACGTTGGGCGTTCGGACCTGAAGCGCATGATGAGAACGACCCAATGGTAATAAGTGTGAGAATGATGTTTTTCATGGGAAGATTGAGCGGTCAGCTTTGTTGCAGAATACGTCCGCTTTGTTCACAAAAGAAAGAAAAATTCTTTGGGTGTGCGTTGTCAGGGGGGGAATCGCACTTCTATCCACATGCATCCTCTGGAACGAGGGGTTTCTTCATTTGACGCGCACTCGGCCAGCGACTACA
>JAPLUL010000189.1:0-22577 GCA_026397635.1 Verrucomicrobiota bacterium
CCGGTCATCTGCGCACGGGCAAGTCCGCGTTGAAGACCTTCAGCGTCATCTTCCGCCGCATCTATGCCGGCCAGACCGACCTCCTGACCGCCTGGAAGACCTCCAGCCACATCGAGCGCGCCGAGCGCCGTAAAATGCAGGACGCCCCCCCACCGCCGCCAGCCACTTAATCGTCCTCGTCCTCCTGGTCGAACTCGATCCTTCCGCACCGCACTCCCAAGTCTCCCAGCCCTTCTCGTCTCCATCTTTCCGTTACCTCCTGTTCAAAACCGCCACCGACATCAGCGGCACATCCTCAGTTCAAGCCCATGAAACACCCTTCCTTATCCTCCTTGATGCTGTCGCTGTTCTTGGCGGTCTTGATGCAGTCAGGCTTGCAGGCGCAAATCGTCGATACGGATAATGACCGTATGGCGGATAGTTACGAAACCACACATGGGCTGATCATCGGCAGTGATGACCGCTATGGGGACATCGATGGGGATGGGTATCCGAATTTGGCGGAATATCTGAAGGGGACGTCCGCCAGTAGCGCAGCGAACGTTCCGGCTGCGGACCGTATCGTAGGTGCCGGACAGAATTACACGACGATTGGTGCGGCGATCACCTCCCTCACCGCTGATGATCAAATCATCGTGGTTAGGCCGGGAACGTATGTAGAGGCATTGAGCAGCACGGTGCGCCGGGTGTTCATCATCAGTGAGGTTTTGGATCCGAATGCGACGCTGATCAAACCTGCTTCGGGGAATGTGGTCAACAGCACGAAGGATTTATATCTGCGCGGCTTCACGCTGGCGGGTGTCGGCAGCTATGGAGTGAATCTCACCGGCGGCGGCTACTACGGCATCGTGCAGTGCATCCTGCGCGGTCACAGCTACGGCATCTACAGCCAACCATCGAGCAGCACGGTGCGCAATTTTGTGGATGTGATCGCTACGCTTATCCAGGACGGAACGATCAGCGGCATCTACTCAGCATCTAAAGCCAGCACCTTCAGATTGGTACATGCCACGATCTGCGGCCACCGCATGAGTAACACGACCTCGCAAGGGGTGGCGATTTACAACACGGCGAACAACAGCGCCTACACCTTGACCAACTGTGTGCTGTGGAACGGGGGAACCAGTCAGATTTTCAGCTCCGGGAGCGGGATGACCACCGCAGCAACCTACTCCTGCATCAAGGGCAGTTCTGTTTACACCGGCACGGGCAACATCAACAGCGATCCGCTGCTGGTGCAGGGCTATCTGAACAGCACCTCGCCGTGCATCAACACCGGCACCTCGGCGGCCATTGTGCCGTTTGTGCCAGAAGACCTGCGAGGTGATACGCGCACCAGCGGCAGCGCGCCTGACATGGGCGCACATGAGTACAGCACAGTCGGCTCCTGGGCGTGGGATCTGGATGTCGACGGCGTCAATGATGCCGCAGAACTCTATACTTACGGCACCCTTTTTTACTCCAGTGACACGGACGGTGACCGCGTGAATGATGGTTACGAAGTGGCGCAGGGTTTGAACCCGCTCGTGGACGACCGCTATGGCGACAAGGACGGCGACGGCTTCCCCAATCTGGCCGAGTATCTTAAAGGATCTGCCGCAGGCACCCTCAGCAGTGTGCCCGCCGCCGACCGCACCGTGGGGCCAACCCAGACTTACACGACCATTTCCGCCGCTGTCACTTCGCTGACAACCGACGACCAGATCATCATCGTCAAACCCGGGACATATGCCGAAACTGTCACCAGCAGCATGAAGCGTGTCTTCCTGATTGCCGAAAACGGCGATCCAAATGCGACGATCATCAAGCCACAGTATAACTACTCGATCAACACCACCAAGGACATGTATGTACGCGGTTTCACCCTGGCGACCCCGGCCGGCGGCTATGGTGCTTATTTCTCGGGCAGCGGCTACTATGGCATTGTGCAGTGCATCCTGCGCGGGCACCAGTATGGTATCTACAGCTATCCTTCGAGCTCTTCTCTGCGCAACTATGTTGATGTCATTGATACACTCATCCAGGATGGCTCCAGCTACGGCATCTATTCGCACTATGCCAGCAGCACATTCCGGCTGGTGCACACCACTATCTGCGGCCATTCCAGTAATGCGATCAACAGCAACACGACCTACGGCACCGGCAGCACCTATGCGCTAACCAATTGCGTGATGTGGAATCCTGCCGCCACAGCGCAGTTCCTGCTCACAGGCTCCACGCTCACGGCCACTTACTCCTGCATTAAGGCCACCACGGTTTACACTGGTACGGGGAACATCAACAGCGACCCCCTGCTGGCCCAGGGCTATCTCACCAGCACCTCGCCATGCATCGATACCGGCACCGCGACCACCGTGCCGGTGGTCTCCAAAGACCTGCGAGGAGACGCCCGCACCACCGGCAGCGCGCCGGACATGGGCGCGCATGAGTACAGCACGGTCGGCTCCTGGGCAGGCGACGTAGATGGTGACGGCCTCACAGACACAGCCGAAGTCTATACTCACAACACCTTTATCTACTCCGTGGATACGGATGCCGACCGCGTGAACGATGGCTACGAAGTGGCGCAGGGTTTGAACCCGCTCGTGGACGACCGCTATGGCGACAAGGACGGCGACGGCTACCCGAATCTGGCGGAGTTTCTGAAAAGCTCGGCGGCAGGCACTGCGAGTAGCGTGCCGACGGCCGACCGCATTGTGGGACCGAGCCTGACCTACACCACCATCTCCGCCGCCGTCACTTCCCTGACGGCAGACGACCAGATCATCGTGGTCAAAGCAAGCACATATGCCGAAACAGTCACCAGCACCGCCAGGCGCGTGTTCATCATCGCGGAGTCGATGGATCCGAACGCGACGACGATCAAGCCTCAGTATAATTACTCGGTCACCACCACGAAGGATTTGTACCTGCGAGGTTTTACCCTGGTAACTCCGTCCAACGGGTATGGAGTATATCTCTCCGGCTGCGGCTACTACGGCATCGTGCAGTGCGTCATGCGCGGTCATCAGTACGGCATCTACAGCTACCCTTCGAGCTCTTCGCTGCGCAACTATGTGGATGTCATTGATACAATCATTCAGGATGGCACGACCTATGGAATCTACTCGCACTACGCCAGTAGCACTTTCCGGATTGTAAACACCACCATTTGCGGTCATGGGAGCAATGCGATCAACAGCAACACGACCTACGGCACCGGCAGCACCTATGCGCTAACCAATTGCGTGATGTGGAATCCTGCCGCCAGTGCGCAGTTTTCGCTCACGGGCTCGACGCTCACGGCCTCCTACTCTTGCATTAAGGGGGCGACAGTTTACACCGGCACGGGGAACATCAACACGGACCCGCTGCTGGTGCAGGGCTATCTGAGGAGCGGATCTCCATGCATCGATGCCGGGACGACTGCGGCGCTGATCCCCTCCGTGCCGGAAGACGTGCGTGGAGATGCGCGCACCACGGGCAGTGCGCCGGACATGGGCGCTCATGAGTACAGCACAGGCGGCTCATGGGCCAGCGACTTCGATGGCGATGGCCTGACAGACACTGTGGAGCTCTACACCTATGGCTCCTTCTTCTACTCCAGTGACACTGACACCGACCGCGTCAGTGACGGCTATGAAATAGCGCAAGGGCTCAATGTGTTTGTGGATGACCGATATGCCGACACGGATGGGGATGGCTTCCCCAATCTGGTGGAGCATTTGAAGAGCACGTCGGCAGGAAGTGCTGGCAGCGTGCCTACCGCAGATCGCACCGTGGGAGCTGGACAGACTTATACGACCATCTCCGATGCAATCAATTCGTTGAGCGCCGATGACCAGCTCATCGTGGTCAAGCCGGGCACCTATGCCGAGGCGCTGAAAAACACCACCAGACGTGTATTCATCATCGCTGAAAACATGGATCCGAATGCGACGACCATCCGCCCCAGTGCCGGACACACGGTCAGCAGCACAAAGGATTTGTATTTGCGCGGGTTCACACTGGCGAGCTTGGCCAGCAGCTACGGAGTGAACCTGACCGGCAGCGGGTATTACGGCATCGTGCAGTGCGTGCTGCGCGGTCATATGTATGGCATCTACACTTACCCTTCGAGTAGCACGGTGCGCAATAATATCGATGTGATCGATGCGCTGATTCAGGACGGGAGTGCCGGTGTGTTCATGCATTTCAATTCCAATACGATGCGTCTGGTGCATACGACCTTCAGCGGGCACACCAGTTCCGCGCTTTACAACAACAGTGGAAGTCAGACCATCTCACTGACCAATTGTATTCTTTGGAGCGGGAGTTCTTCGCAGATTTATAACACGACGCCCACGGCGGCCTATTCATGCATCAAGGGTGGCAGCGTTTACACTGGCGCCGGCAACATCAACAGTGACCCGCTGCTGGTGCAGGGCTACCTGAGCAGCACTTCCCCATGCATCGGTACGGCAATCGCCACGACGGTGCCGGTGGTGTCCAAAGATTTGCGCGGTGACGCGAGAACCAGTGGCAGTGCGCCAGACATGGGTGCGCATGAATACAGCACGGCTGGTTCGTGGGCAGGTGATTTTGATGGCGACAGTCTCAGTGATACCGCTGAACTCTACACCTACGGCAGCTTCTTTTACTCCAATGACACCGACGCCGACCGCATCAACGATGGTTACGAAATTACGGAGGGACTGAATGTGTTGGTGGACGATCGTTATGGGGATGCGGATGGCGACGGCTTCCCCAATCTGGCGGAGCATTTGAAGAGCACGTCAGCAAGCAGTGCCAGCAGCGTGCCTATGGCAGATCGCACCGTCGGCCCAGGACAGACTTATTCCACGATCAGCGGTGCTATTACTTCCTTGAGCACCGATGATCAGATCATCGTGGTCAAGCCGGGGATATATGCCGAGACGCTCAACAACAACAGCAAGCGGGTGTTCATCATCGCTGAGTCGATTGACCCAAATGCAACGACCATCAAGCCTGCCTCCGGCAACACCGTTAGCAGCACCAAGGACATGTATCTGCGCGGCTTCACTCTGGCGAGTTTGTCCAGTGCCTACGGTGTCAACCTGACCGGCAGCGGCTACTACGGCGTCGTCCAGTGCATCCTGCGCGGGCACAGCGCGGGCATCTACAGCCAGTCTGCCAGCAGCTTCGCGCGTAATTATGTAGATGTGATGGACACACTTATCCAGGACGGTGTGTCCTATGGTATCTACGCCTCCAGTTCCGCCAGCACGTTCCGGCTGGTGCATGCTACCATCAGCGGGCATGGCGGCAATGCCATCTACAGCAGCACCGGTGCTGGCACCACCTACACGCTGACCAACTGCGTGATGTGGAATCCCAGCGCCTCCGCGCAGTTTTACCTCTACAATTCGACGGTGACGGCCATGTACTCCTGCATCAAGGGCACGTCGGTGTACACCGGCACGGGCAACATCAACAGCGACCCGCTGCTGGCACAGGGGTATCTCGGCAGCACCTCTCCCTGCATCAATGTGGCCACCACGACGACTGTGCCGGTGGTGATCAAGGACTTGCGAGGTGACCCGCGCACCAGCGGTAGCGCACCAGACATGGGTGCTCACGAGTACAGCACTGGCGGCACCTGGGCGGGGGATTTTGATGGGGACGGCCTGAGCGACGTGGCGGAATTGTACACCCATGGCAGCCAGCTTTACTCAGTGGACACGGATACGGATCGCATGAGCGATGGCTACGAGGTGACGCACGGGCTGGCTTTGCTGGTGGATGACCGCTACGCCGACACGGACAACGACGGCTTCCCCAATCTGATCGAGTTTGTGAAAAGCACCCAGGCATCCAGCGCCACCAGCGTGCCCACGGCGGATCGTGTGGTGGGTGCCGGACAGACCTACACCACGATCAGCGCGGCGCTGACCTCCCTGACGGCGGATGACATGCTCATCGTGGTCAAGCCCGGTGTGTACAACGAGCTCGTCAACAACGCGCAGAGCAATGACGCGCTGAACCGCCGTTTCTTCCTCATCGCGGAGAGCCTGGACCCGGCCACGACCTTCATCCGCGCCGCTCCGGGAACGGCGGGCGCGGTTCGCAGCCGCAAGGATTTGTATCTGGCCGGGTTCACGGTGGATGGTGTGATGCAGGACGGCATCAGCTTCACCAGTGGTGGAAACCACGGCATCGCACACTGCATCCTGCGGGCGCACCGGTATGGTGTCGGTGTGGCTGCCTCGCCCTCGACGCTGGTGACCTCGTTTGATTTGATCAATTGCCTTGTCACCACGGGTGATCTCTACGGCATTCAGGCCAGCACACCGACCCGCCAGCGTCTTGTCCACACGACCATCACCGGCCACGGGATGGGGGTCACGAGCAGCCCCGGGCGTTCGATCAACCTGACCAACGGCAATCACATCCTGGCGGTGAGCAATTCCATCCTTTGGTCCGGCGGTTCTTCCCAGGTCACAGGCGCGACCACGATCACCTACAACAACAGTTGCGTGCGCGGCACATCCGCACCCTCCGGCACCGGTAATACGAACGGCGATCCCTTGCTGAATCAGGGCCGCTTGATCGCAGGTTCCGCCGCCGTCAACATCGGCGGCAGCACGCCTTTCTCCGTGGGCAAGGATCTGGCTCTCAATGGGCGTGTCTTCAACTCCGTGGCGGACGCGGGCTGCTACGAGTTTCAAAAAGTGGTGCCTTCAGGAACCTTGTCCGCGCATTATCTGACCGGCATCGACCTCTCGGCTGGCACGGGTGATTTCGATGGCGATGGACTTACGGATGCCAACGAACTCGTTAGTGGCACGGACCCTTTCATCGCCGACACCGATGGCGATGGTGTGAATGACAGCACGGACCGCTATCCGCTTGATCCTAGTGCCAGCGGCACCGCAGGAGGCAGCGACACCACGCCGCCGTTCATCAGCATCTCGCAGCCTTCCGGTGCGGTGAAACTCTGATGAACTTCCAACATCGAACCTTGAACGCTCAACCTCGAATTATATGAAGACACGTTTGAAGCTCACCGTCACCGCATTTACCGCTGTTGGCCTCACTGCAGGAGCTGTTTTCTACTTCTCCCGTCCGTCCTCGCAAACTCCTTTGTCACCAGAGATGGTCGCCGCGGAAAAGGCCCGCAAGGTTGATTTAGCCCGTTTGCAAGCCGACGGCATCCGGCCACCGGCGCTAAAGACCAACAAGACACTCTCCTTCATGGAGAAAGAAGCCACGGCGAAAGCGAAGCCTACGCTGCACACCAGCCTGATCAATCTCGACCTGAGCCGCCCGCCCACCGAGCTGGAGTTGATCCAAGCTGGCAATCTGGGTGATCCTCTCTCTCCCACATCACCGGCTGATCCAGCCAAGTTCACCGACCCCGCCAAGAAAGCCTGGCATGAGCGTGACAACCTCGCCTTTGGCAAAGCTATCCAGACGTGGAACGAGCACCGCTACGACGAGGCCGTCAAAATGTTCGCCCAGCACATGGCCGACTATCCCGAGAGCCCTTGGGCCGGAGAATCCAGCCTGCACATCGGCTGCGCCGCGCAGTATCGCGGTGAGTATGACGTGTGCTACGAGCAGTTCGGCAAGATCCTCGACACCACTGAAACCGGCACCGACCTCAACCAAAAAGCCCAGCTCCGCGTGGCGAATATCTTGACGAAACAGGGTCTCTTTGAAGAGGCCGCGCAGACCTATCTTGCCGCGATGAAGACGGAGACGGATGCGAAGCGCATGGGCTATGCCTCCTCCTGGCTGCCGGTGCTCTCACTCTACAAGAACCAGCAGACGGCGATGCGCGACTGCGTGCAGAAGAGCCTGCAAGAAGTCTGCTTGATCCAAGGCCGTGACGAGGTCGCCGCCAAAGTAGCCTCCATGCCTGCCATGCGGGAGGACGGCTTCACCGCCGCGCAGGTGCTCCAAATCGCCCGCGAACTCGGCATGAGTCCGCAGGCCGTGCGGGTGAAGGACAAGCAAAACGCGGAGCTGCCCGTCCCCTTCCTGGCCCACTACAAGGACGAGCACTTCGTCGCCGTTTTCCGGGCGGCTGACGACAAGGTGCGGCTCTACGACAGCCGCGTGGGTTTTCAGAACGAGATTCCCCAGGCTTCCTTCAGGGCGCAGTGGTCGGGTTATGCCATTACGCTTGCAGAACCGGCGCGCTCCCAGCCCGGACTGGCCGTGGTGACGGGCGAGGAGTTGAATTCGGTGATCGGTGGATGCTGCGGAGTGATGCCTCCCGCGTCGCCGACTGGGCCAGAAGGCGAGAAAACAGCCTGCGCTACGGGTTCCCGCGAACCTGCCGGTCCAAACGCTGAGGCACCTTCAACCGACCCCATTGCCAACAGCGATTGCTCCCCGAACTGGGCGATCAATCCCACCTCCCTTAACATGGTAGTCCGCGATGTGCCGATGTGGTGGGACAGTCCTTATGGGCTGGATGTGACGTTCAGCTTTGTGTTCAACAGTCAGGACACGCTCACCGCCATACGTCCAGCCGGACAGAAATGGTTCCTCAACTACAGCGCGTATGCGATGGAAGATCCTTCCGGGGTGGTGACCATTGTGGCCGGAAACACGCATCAATGGTCGTTCACACCGGCATCTGGCGGAAGTTACACCGCTCCGAACGATTTCGCCTACACGCTGGTCAAAACGGGCACGTATGAATTCCAACTGACCAGCCAGGAAACGGGGACAGTGTATGTGTATGGGCGGCCAAGCGGTGTGAGCACCTCCGCCAGCCTGTTCCTTTCCTCCACGGACAAATGGGGTGTCTCTGTGTCCATGAGCCATAACCCCAACGGGGCTTTGACTGGTGTCACGCACAGCATCGGCGGCACCTGGGACTTGGTGTACAACACGGCGGGGCTTTTGGAGCGCATCGACGATCCGTTCGGACGCAGCGCCTACTTTGCTTATGACACACCGGGCATGCTGCGCGAGATGACGGACATGGGCGGGCTCAAATGTGACTTCAAGTATTCGACCTCTGCCAATCCGGTGAATGCCACGACGACGAGCCAGGTGTTCATGACGGAGATTGTGTACGCGCCGCAGGAGTTGCCCTATGCCGGGGCCGCCAACCGCACCTGGCATCCGCTGACCTACCAGTTCTACACCGAGCCGCCGAACAACAACAGCAGCGGCATGTGGGCTCGCTCGCGTGTTACAATCACCCAGCTTCACGGCGGCACCGAGGTCTATTACTTTGATGGTGCCACCACGCCGAAAGGCTGGCACCAGTCGGCAGCACAGGTGGCGGGTGGCAGCAGCGGTGCCTCCTATACCTACAGCGTGGCGAATGGCGCGGGCCACCGTTCCAGCTTCACCTTCCCCGGCGGCGGCACCGCCACGTTGACCAGTTTCAATACCTCCGGGGTTCCCTTGAGCATGACCCGGCGCGATGGCGTGGCGCTTACGCAGACGGTCAATAGCTTCGAGAAGCCCCTCACCATCACCGACCCGGCCAGCCGCGTGACAACCTTTGAATACGAGAGTAACGGCATGGATTTGAAAAAGATCACCGGGCCGGACAGCGTGGTAGCCGTGCAGGTGACGTACAATTCCAACCGCCAGCCTGCCACCGTCACACGGCGCGACGGTACGCAGGTGGTGATGACCTACAACAGCCACGGCCAGCCTGCGACCACGACCCTGAAGGACGCCGCCGCTGCCACGATCCAGACCACGACCTACACTTACAACAGCGGAAACCGTGTGGCCTCCGTGGATGTCGATGGCCGCACGGTCGCCAGCTACACCTATGACAGCATCGGCCGCGTGGCGACCGTGACCAACGAGGACAGCCAGGTGACCACCTACACTTATGATTCTTTGAATCGCGTCACCAAAGTCACCTACCATGATAGCACCTTCACGGAGCGCGCCTTTCATGGCATCAAAGGCATGGTGGCCTGGGAGCGGGACCGGGACGGGCAGCGCACGCTCTACTTTTACGACCAGCGCGGCCAGATGATCGCCGCGAACACGCCGGGGCAGCGGTTTTATTACTGGGGTTACAACAACGACGGGCAGATGACCCTGCTCATCGACCCGAAGGGCAACCGCACCGCCTGGGAGTACGACATTGAGGGCCGGCTCGTGAAGAAGACTCTCCAAGACAACGCGGTGGAACAGCTCGCGTGGAACACGAAGAGCCAGATGACGCAGCACACCAGCCCGCGCGGGATGAAGAGCATCTTCACCTATGACACGCTCGGCCGCCTGACCTCCACGGCTTATCAGACAAGCGGCGGCACCACCGTCTTTCCCACGGAAAGCCGCACCTATGACGTGCTCGATCGCGTGGCCACCCGTGTGGACGGTGAGGGCACGACGACCTACAGCTTTGATAGCACCACGGCGCGGCTGACCAGCGTGGACGGCCCCTATGGCAGCGACACGGTGAGCTACGGTTACGATGACCTGGGCCGCGTGGACGAGATCACCACGCCGGGTAGCATCACGCAGAGCTTCACTTTCGACAGCGATGAACGGCTCAGCGCATGGAGCGATGTCTTTGGGAGCGGCAGCATCACTTACTCAGGCCGCACGGACCGGGTGACGAATGTGAGCCGCGCGGGCGGGCTGCTCAGCACCAGCTTTGCCTACACGGCGGCGAGCGACCTGTTCAAGCTGGCGCAGATCAAGCATGAGGACACCAGCGGAGGCGGCAGTGTGATCAGCCAGTTTGACTACACCTGGAATGCGCAGCAGGACATCGCCACCTGGACGCGGAAGCTGGGCAGCACCGCCGCCCGCGAGACACGCTGGGAGCTAGGCCACGACGCCGCACACCAGCTCGTGAGCGCCACCTTGAAGCAGGTGAGCAACAACGCGGTGCAGGCGGACCAGCGCTGGGGTTTTGACTCGATTGGCAATCGCACGCTGGAGCACGACCTTCAGACCGGGGTGCGCACCGAATACAGCCACAACAGCACGAACCAGCTAGTGGACAAAAAGACCTACAGCAGCGGGCAGAAGCCGTGGGTCAAAGGCGCTCTCGACGAGCCGGGCAGCGTGAACGTGGGCGGCAGCGTCATTGCGGTGAAGGGAGACAACAGCTTTGAGGGCCAGTCCCCTACCCGCACAACCACGATCACCGCCAAGGACACGGCGGGCAACACGACGACCGAAAGCTGGCAACTGAACTCCGGCTCCGGCAGCACGCCGGACGCCACGCACACCTACACGCACGACAGCGAAGGCAATCTGCTGGGCGACGGCACCAGCACTTTCGAATGGGATCTGCGCAATCGACTCACGGCCATCGTCACCGGCACACACCGCACCGAGTTCACCTATGATGGCAGCGACCGCCGCGTGCGCGTGGTCGAAAAGGAAAGCAGCAGTGTGACCAGCGATAAGCGCTATGTGTTCAACGGCCTGACGCTGCTGGAGGAACGCGCCAGCGACAACAGCACGGTGCTGCGGCGGTTCTACGGCAGCGGACATGTGGATGTGGCGGACAGCGGCAAACGCTACGCCTACACCACCGATCATCTTGGCAGCATTCGCGAGGTGATGTTGCTGGACGGCACCAGTGGGAATCCCACCACCGCAACGCTGGCCGCCCGATATGATTATGATCTGTGGGGAAAGCGCAGCGTGTTGGACGGCGGCAGCGCGGCGGAGACGCTGGTGCTGCACGGCTACACGGGACATGTTTATCATTCCTGGAGTGGTCTGTGGCTGGCACCGTATCGGGCGTATAGCAGCGGGATGGGGCGCTGGATCAGTCGCGATCCCATCGCGGAGGACGGCGGAATCAATCTGTATGCATATGTGGGGAATGGGGCTGCGGTGGCGGTGGATCCGCTGGGGTTAGATGCATGGGATTATATGCCGACTTGGGCTATCAATTCCACCATAGGCGCTACATCATGGGCTGTACCTTTGGTTCCATATGCTCAACGTTCGCAGGATGGGCTAGAGTCTTTTACCGATGGTGTGATTCCATTTTATGACCCATTTGCCGATAATGGAACCTACAATGCAAATGACCCAGCCCTACAATTGACCAAAGAAGTGGGCGAATGGACGCGCAACGCTGAATTGTTTGTGGCAACAGGCTTTATCGGGCGGGGCGTTGGTCTTGCTTCGAATGCAGGTCTTACTGCAATGCAAGAACTCGCCGTTGGTCGTTATGCTCTACAAAAGCTGGGGAAGGAAGCGATTGAAGAATTGGCAAAGTATGTGGGACCGTTGGCTGCCGAGATAATGGGAGGCATTGCTGCTGGCGTAGGCTTGGCGGAATTACTTTCAGAATTTGCGGACACACACGACAAGTTTTCAAAATGGTCGAATCCAGAACCTACTGGTAAAACGAATATTGGAGATGGACCCTCTGACTGCGAAACAAAAAATAAATAGGAAAACAATATGATTGGAGTCCTGTTCTTCATTCTCTTACTTGGGTCACTGTCGATGTTTAGCATTGTTTGGTCTTCTCCCAAGACACCGAAAGAGGCTTTGGATGAGGCAAAAAAAATTAAATTGCGAGAGCAAAAACTTCTACGCTTCTGTGGAATTAGTTTGCTCATTGTTTTGGTCATATTGCTTGCTATGTGGCTTCTGAAATGAACCCCCACGCCAACCAATAGCGCGGGACGTGCCAGCCTATTTGGAAAATGAAATCAAGACGGCTTCTCGGTTCCGAACGCTCCTCTGTTGAAGCAGCCACATGAACTCCTCGTGCCAGCGCTTGCACACTTGCGGCACGATTCGTTCACTTACTGACGACGCTATTGACGAAGCAAAGCAAACCTACTCTAACTGAACATGCCAGCGCACGCCCTTCTCAAATGCGCTTTTCCCTGATCACTCTTCCCAGACACCTGCCAACGCGAGTGCTGGGCAGGTTTCGGAAACAACTTTGGTAGGCATGCGACTGTCCTGACGATGTCATTTGTTTCATGCCCTCAAATCGCCGCGAACGCAAGCAGACGGGTTTTCCATTGGGCATGGTTGCGTATGTCCAAGGCAAGTTCTCGCCACAGCTTGAGGGGTGGGTTTGATGACTGGCTCCCACTTCAACCAGCGGGCACCGTTTTACCCTTCCTGATCGGATTCAGCACCCTGACGCTGCCGGGAGGCTGCTGATCTGCTCAAAACCGCCACGTCATGGACACGCGTAGCATGCGCGGTTCGATGGGATGGATGTGGCGGTCCTCAACGGGAGCGGCTTCGGAAGCGAGCTGGCTTTCGTAGAAGTACTCGATGTCGTTGTCACTGCGGTCGAGCAGGTTCAGGCAGTCCACGGCGATCTCCCAGTTCTTGCGGCGGTAGCCGACGCGGGCGTTCACTTGGAAGGATTCCAGCGCTTGGATGTCCTGGGTCTCGTTCAGCGGGCGGCGGCCGAAGTAGCGTCCGCGCAGGGAGCCGAAGAAACCCTCTGCTTTGCCCAGGGTGATGCCGGCATTGATCGTGTAAGGAATGGAGCCGGGAATGTCCTGGTTGGGAGGATTTTCCGTGCGCAGAGATGCTTCCGTCCAGGTGCCCTCAAAATCGACCATGGCCCAGTCGGTGGGACGCCAGTAGCTGGCCAGTTCCACGCCGTAGCGCTGTGATCCTGGCCCTGGCTCGGTGGTGCCCGCATCGCCGACGTAAATCAGCTCCGAATCGCTGCGCAGCAGCCAGAAGGACAGCGTGTTCACCAGTTTCGGGATGGATTCGTTGCGAATGCCGAATTCGGCACCGTAGGTGCGCACCAGTGGGTCCACGCGGTCCGCGCCACCTCCCGTGACAGGATCGGTCACGATGTTCACGCCACGAGCATCGTTGCTGTGGAAGCCGAGCCCGCCGTTGAGGTAAAACTCGGTGTCTGCCCACGGGCCGAAGACCACGCTGAGCTTCGGACTGACGATGCCCTTCGGCAGCGTGCCAGTGTTCTCGTTGAGCGTGCTGCGCTGCACGTCGAAGTGGATCAAATCTCCGCGCAGGCCAGGAATGACGCGCAGCCAGTTCGTGGGCTTGAACTCGAACTCGGAGAAAACGCCGTAGCTGGCCTGGAAGATGTCGTCCTTGCGCACCATGTTGAAGCGGTCACGGTGGCTCGTGTGGTAGAGGCCCACACCGTCCATCCACTCGCCGCGCAACTGCACTCCGAGCGTGAAGCGCTGCTCCTGCCCCAGGGCGTCAAAGCGCCAGTCACGGGCCAATTCGCCGCCGATGAACCAGCGCTGGTCCTGCTGCTCGAACTGGTCCCCCAGCGTGTCGCCACGGGCCAGGCTGTTTTGGAAGTAGGTGAAGTTCGAGAACAGATCGAGGTCGTAATAACCGGCATAGGCGCTCGTCCGCGTGGTGGTGCGGCCTTCCTCACGCGTCCAGTCGAAGGAGAGGCTGTAACGCCGCGAGTTGCCTCCATTCGTCGGATCGATGAAGCCAAATCGGCCAATGGTGCCGTCGTCGATGGCGCGTTGTGGCACTTGGTCGGTGGAGGTCCAGTCGCCTTGGTAGCCCATGGCGGTGATGTTGATCTCGTCCGTGCCGTCTTCCCAATGCCAGCGCATCAAGCCGTTCCAGCGTGTGGCGTCCGAGTTCAGATCCCACGGGCCGTTGTAGAACTGATGCTCCAGGGCCAGCGTCAGCTTACCCGCGCCCGCCTGGATCGTGTCCGCGATCAGCGTGCGTGAGAATTCATACTCGCCCCAAGTCGTGGTGAGGATGCCCTGCGGCAGCTCATCCACCAGCTTGAAACGTGCTGCCCCCGAGGAACTGAGGTCACCGTGCTGCGCGTAATAATTGCCCTTCCAGTACTCAAGCTCGCCGATCAGTTCTGGGATGATGAAATTCATGTCCGCATAGCCTTGGCCATGCGCATGATTGCGGAAGTTCACCGGCATGCCGTCGAGGTAGATCAGGAAGTCCGTTCCGTGATCCAGGTTCGCCCCACGCACGAAATACTGGTTCGCCTTTCCGTCACCGCTGTGCTGCGTGATGATGATGCCAGGAACGCTCTCCAACAATTCGCCTCGGCGCGAAAACGGCCGCTCCAGCAGCTCCTTCGTGCTCGTCTGGCCCTTGGATGCCGAGGTCGCGGTGCCGATCAGGCTCTCTGCCTTGCCTTCGATGACGACCTCCCCCAGTTCAGTGGGGGTCGTCTCGACAGGAGTCTGAGCATTCAAAAACAGCGGCAGCAAAAACAGGCCTGAGATTGGTAAAAGACGGGAAAAGAGCATTCGGAGAGGTGGTTGGTCGTTCTTTGCGACGACTCCTGCGGCAGCATCCCACAAAATAGTCTCCTCCTTTTGCTCCCGAGGCATTGCTCGGCATGTTGCACGCAGTCATGGCCTCCAAACAGACACGCATTCTCCTTGCTGACGATCACCGCGTGGTCCGCAACGGCTTCCGCATGATTCTAGCCGCGCAGTGGGACATGGAAGTCGTGGGCGAGGCTTCCAACGGCCGCGAGGCGGTCGAGATGGCCGAGAAACTCACGCCGGATGTCGTGGTGATGGATGTGACGATGCCGGAGCTCAACGGCATTGAGGCAGCACGGCAGATCACCAAGACGCTACCCAAGACCCGCATCCTAGCTCTCTCGATGCAGAAGGATGGCGTTTATGTGCGCGAGATGCTCCGTGCCGGGGCGAAGGGCTACCTGCTGAAGGATTGCGACGAAAAAGACCTGCTGGCCGCCGTGCGAGCCGTGGCCGTGGGCAAGGGCTGGCTCAGTCCCGAGGTGAGTGATGCCGTGCTCGATGATTACCGGAAACACGTCACGAATCCCATCGACCTGCTCTCCCCACGCGAGCGCGAGGTGCTGCAAATGATCGCCGAGAGCAAAACCAACAAGGAAATCGCCACCGCGTTGAGTTTGAGCGTGTACACCGTCGAGGCCCATCGCGGTCGCATCATGGAAAAGCTGAATCTGCACTCCATTGGTGAGCTGGTGCGCTTCGCGATCCGCAACGGTTTGATCGACTGACCTTTCGCCATGCGCTTCTCCTTCCTCCGCATCACCGAGAGCAATGTGCTGCGTGTGCTGGCGCTCGGCTTCCTTCTGGTGATGACGTTGCTCGGCGCGGCAGGCCTCATCGCAGTGCGCCAGAGTCAGCGCATTCGTCAGAGCGTGGCGGCCCTGGCGCGTGATCAGCTCCTCATCGCCCGGCTGGTGCATGATGTGCAGATGGAGGAAAATGCGATGACCGAGGTGCTGCATCAGCTCGCACAACTCCAGCCCCGGCAGCCGGATCATGCCGCTCTGCTAAGAGACTTGGATGAAAGCGACCGCCAGCTTGCCCGCCTGTCTGTGGAAGCGCAGGAGGCAGCCGGAGAGGAGCTGTGGCGTGATCTGGAGGCCCGTGTGAAGGCTTTCACGCGTGAGGCCCATCGCGTGCTGGAAACCAACGCATCCGTGCCGCGAGAAAATCTAGAGTCGCTCTTCAAACATCACGATCACGTCGTCGGACTCGTCAACAAGCTCATCCAGGCCAGTTCCGACCGGCTTGCGGCGGCGGAGCGCGAGATCGAGCAGCAATCACAGGAGCTTGGTGATGATGCAGCATTGCTGCTGGGCACGAGTTTTATCTTGGCGGCCATTTGTGCGCTGCTCACTGTCGGATTCATGCGCAAAAGCCTTCAGCGCATCCGCTGGCAGTCCGACGAGTTGAATCGCGTCTCCTGGCACATGCTGCAAACCCAAGAGGAGGCGGCGCGGCGCTTTTCGCATGAGCTTCATGACGAACTCGGCCAGTCGCTCGCCGCGGTGCGCTCGAATCTCACGCGTGGCAGCACGCACGATCTGGATTCCCTCCGCGCCGACTGCCTGGGCCTCGTCGATGAATCCATCGCCAACGTGCGCGAGCTCTCGCAACTGCTGCGCCCCGTCATTCTCGACGATTTCGGCCTCGAAGCCGGTCTGCGCTGGCTCGCGGAGAAATTTGCCCAGCGCACGCGAATCAAGGTGGACTGCGATTCGACCTGCCCCGGCCGTTTTGCCGATGAAACCGAGACGCATCTCTTCCGCATCGCCCAGGAAGCGCTGACGAACATCGCCCGCCACGCGGAGGCTACCCGCGTCGTCATCCAACTCGCCCTTGAAGACAAAAACATCCGTCTGAGCATCATTGACGACGGCAAAGGACTGCCTGCCGAGCCACCGGCATCAGCGCCGAGCCTCGGCATGGTCGGCATGCGAGCGAGAGCGCGGCAATGCGGCGGTGAATTGAACGTGACCGCCACGCAGCCTCATGGCCTGCGCATTGAGGCTGTAGTGCCGTTGCGGAGGTGATCTCAGTCCAGCGAGAACATCTTTTCCACTGGCCGGCTTTGCTGGCAGGTGAGTTTCTCTGCCGTGCCGTTTTGATCATTAACCGGCGATTGAACTCGAGATAGCGATCCATACTCAGCCTTGGCTCTGGCGACGCCGGCGTGGGAGCGAAGAGAGGTTCGAGATCAAGGTGGAAGTCAGAAGCGCGGCGGCTTTAGCATGAAGAGGGTGTATGCTGCCTGATGATGAATGTTCCTTCCCCGCTCCAATGTGCGATTAGCGGTAAACCCATCGAGTCCGCTGGAGGTGTGCCATGCTTAGCGTTGCGCCCCTTGTTGCTGCAGTTCATCCGCAAGGCGCATCCGCTCATCAAGGACGAGGACTGGATCGAAAAAGAGACGCTCGCCGAAATGAAGGCCGCCTATGTCGAGGACGCCCTGAGTGAAGAATTGGGCGAGATCACGGACCTGGAGCGTGAGGTCATCGAAAGTCTGCGAGAGCATGAGATCGTCTCCGCGAGTCCTGCGGAGATGGACGACGAGCGAACGATTGGCGAGCGTTTGTCAGATCGCATCGCGGAGTTGGGCGGCAGTTGGGCCTTCATCATCGGCTTTGGCGTGTTTTTGCTGCTGTGGGTGCTGGTGAACACGCTGATGTGGGCTTCGCATCCGCCTGACCCGTATCCGTTCATTTTCCTGAACCTGATTCTCTCCTGCATCGCCGCGTTACAGGCACCGGTGATCATGATGAGCCAGAACCGCCAGGAAATCCGCGACCGCCAGCAGGCGGAGCAGGACTACAAGATCAACTTGAAGGCCGAGCTCGAAATTCGCCACCTTCACGAGAAGATGGATCATCTGCTGCATCACCACAGCCAGCGTCTGCTGGAGATTCAGCAGATCCAGACGGACCTGCTGCGGCAGTTGGTCGCTGAGCGGAGGTATTGAGTGCTCAGTTAGCCAACTGGAACTGCCGGTGCATGTAGAGATCGTCGGCGACTTCAAAGAGAGCAGTGCCGTCGTCGCGGATGGCGTCAAAGGCGGCGTCTGATTCAGAGACGCGTTTCATGAAGACGGAGGCGGCATCGCCATACCAGTATTCGACGGTTTTGTTCAGCCCGAAGACGGTCTGCATCTTGTCATGATAGACCGCGATGCTGCGGTTGTGATGCATGAGGCTACGGTCACGATCAGCAGCGCCGCCTTTGAGCAGATCGTGGCCGAAGAAGAGACTGCGATAGGGGCGGCCGATCATGCCGAGTACGGTAGGAATGAGGTCGAGCTGGCAGCCTTGAGTGTCGTTGCGCTGTGGCGTCTTGCTGAGGCTGGGGGCGACGATGAGACAGGGGATCTGGTAGCTTTTGAGCGGAATGGTCTGGCGGCCATAGACGCGAGCGCCGTGATCCGCGATGACGACGAAGATGGTGTCGTTCCAGAAAGCCTCCTTGCGGGCGCGGTCGAAGAAGTCTCCGAGCGCCCAATCGGCGTATTTGACGGCATGTTCGCGATTGTGAGCATCTGGGTCCTCAGGGATACGACCAGCAGGGTAAGTGAAGGGGCGATGATTCGTGACAGTGAGGAAGCTACTGAGAAAGGGCTTGCCCGTTTCATGCAGCCTGCGCATTTCGATGATGCCGCGCTGGAGCAAGTCCTCATCACTCACGCCCCACGCGGTGCGGAAGGCTGGATTTTCAAAGTCAGTCTCTTCCACGATGCTGTCCCAGCCGTTGTGCAAGGCGTAGCTCTTAATGAAATCAAAGGTGCCGTGCCCGGCATAGAGAAACTGGGTGCTGTAACCATCACGCTTGAGCACACGGGCGATGGTTTCGACATTCTCCGTTTTGTCGCGAGCGAGGATGCTGTCTCCTGGCAGGGGTGGGATGCTGGAATAGATGGCCTCCATGCCGCGGATGGTGCGGTTGCCATCGGCAAGCATGCGGGTGAAGAGCAGGCCCTCTTTCGCAGCGAGCGCATCCATGCGGGGCGTGAGGGATGGACCTTCACGCCCGAGGCAGCCCCAGAACTCGCTGCCAAGGCTTTCCTCGGCGATGATGCAGACATTGAGTTTTTTCCGCGTGGCATCCCCAGCGACGTCGCGGGTGATGGAGTCACGCGCGGCTTTGATCCACCCTTCATCCGCCTCGGCGGTAAGCGGCTCAGGTGGTAATGGAGGTGGCTCAGGGGCGATGAAGGTGGCTCCAGGCTCGGCGAGGAGCTGCCGTGCCCGCAGAAAGGCCTCACGGCGGTTTAGGGTGAGGTAGAAGGCTTTGTACTCGAGATTCCGTGTCCAAGCGGCTTCCGCAGCGCTGGCCCAGCCGTTGTTGGCGAGCTGATTGACGACGCGTTGACGGCTGAAAGACGTTTCGATATTCAAAATGCTCTGATGGGCCAAAAGGCAGACGAGCGCCGCGAGGCCGAGGAATTTGAGTTTGGCGGAAAAAGCGTGGTTTTGCCAAACGGGCCTGAATTTAGCGAATCCGAGCCACGAGATGGAAACGCCGCCCAAGAGACACACCGCGCCGATGAGCGGCAGTGGGTAGCTTTCGCGTAGATTGGTGAAGACCTCATGCGGATAGACGAGGTAGTCGATGGCGACGGTGTTGAAGCGGCTGTCGAATTCAGCAAAGAAGAACCACTCGCTGATGATGAGGAAAACCCCAGCGGTGCAGCCGACGGTGACCGCGATGCGAAAGAGTACGCGCCACACGGGACCCCAGGCGTGGATTTGAAAGAGGCGCAGCACCAGCACAGGCACCACCGCGATGAGCGTGGTGAGAAGAGCACTGAATCCGATGAGGATGCCGCTGCCAATGAGCGCCCAGGCGGCATCGATGTGGATGCCAGCGATGAGGAGCTTCAGCGTGTCACCCAGGCTGGTATCCAGCGGGGAAAAGCGCCACCAGAGAGCGAAACGGAGAATTTGCCAAGAGCAAAAGGCTGCTGTGGCGAGCCACAGCGGGAGTCGGAGGTTGGTGAGCATGTCGGGGCGGGCGGAGGTCAGTTCTTGCTACCAAAGGGCCACTTCGACATCAGCCACACGGCGACGGTGTGATTGTTCTCCCACACGACACCACCGCGACGCTGCACCGTCTGCTCCATGAAGCCGATTTCGAGCTTCGTCGTCGGGCTGAGCTGGCGACCGAGGCCGATGAAGGCGCGGTTTTGGTCGAAGTAGTTCATCGACACGTTCGAGCCGAAGTTGAAGAACAACTCATCCCAAAGGGCGAGATACCATTTTTTATCGTCGCTGAGCGGAATGGTGGTGCGCAGCATGTAGCGGATGCGGTTTTCGTAGCGCCAGTTGGTGACATCGCCGGTCGCGGGTGCGACTTCGCCGATGCGGCGCTGCTCCAGACGAAAGCGATGCGTCCAGTCGAGGCCGAGGGCTTTGTGCGAGACGACTGCTTGCTCCCAGAGGCGGTTCTCGGGGAACTCGGCGGCGATGGGGATGTCACCATACGGATGCGTCTCGACCCAGGCGTAGCCGGCGCTGAGCGTCAAAGCGGGGCTGATCGTGTAGTTGATGCCGGGGCGGAGCAGGAGCTGCTGCCAGTTCTCTCCAAAATCTGCTCGGCGGATTTGGGATTCGAGATGCAGACCCCACGGACCCTTGCCGAGTGGATGATCCCCAACGTAGTTGAGCCAGAGGTTGCTGTTGGACTCGGTGTGATCGGCAGCGGAGGCAGCGAGAGCAGCAGCGAGGCCGATGATCGCCGTGAGGAGAAGGTGTTTACGCGTGGATATCATGAGGATGGTAAGGCGGCGGTGCTGCCGGGCACCGCTGCCGATGGGCTATGATTCAATACCTACAAAATTTGAATCAAGCACGCAGGATCCGTGCGGCCAGCGGATGGCTGGAAACCGGCTGATGAATGTCGAGTCCGGTGAGGATGAGCTCGCGGTTCTCGAGCTTCCAGTCCTGTGCCATTTCGTGGATCTTTTTCATGACGGAGTGATCGACAAAATGAGCACCGGAGAGATCCATCCCCACCCTGGGGTGATGGCGCAACTCCAGCAGCTTCTTGCGCAGGGCGAGCCAGTTGCTGAACACGACCGCCTTCTTGACCGAGACGATTGGATGGCCCTGATCAGGACAGTGGGTGAGTTCAGCATGCGGTTTGAAGAGGTTGCCAAAAGAGACGCCGCTGCGCATGTGGATGACCATTTTTACGAGAATACCTACGGCGATGCCGATGAGCAGATCCGTGGCGAGCGTGGCGATCATGGTCGCGATGAACACGACAAGCTGTCCTTTGCCGACCTCCAGCATGTGATGGAATTCTTTCGGCGAAGCCAGATTATAGCCGGTGAAGACAAGCATGCCGGCCAAGGCGGCGAGCGGGATATTGTTCAGTAGCCAGGGGACACTGGCCACCAGAACGAGCAGAAAAGTGCCATGCCAGAAGTTTGCCCACCGGGTGCGGGCACCGTTGTTGCGGTTCGCACTGGAGCGGACGATCTCGCTGATCATCGGCAGGCCGCCGATGAAGGAGGTTAGCGTGTTGGCGATGCCCACGGCGAGCAGATCACGGTTCAAATCCGTGCGGCGCTGCCACGGATCGAGCAGATCGACGGCTTTGGCGCTGAGCATGGATTCCAGACTGCCCACGAGGCAGAACATGATGATCCATTTGATGCTCGCCATGGAGGTGATGCCGGAGAAATCTGGGGCCTTGATGCCGTCGAGGATATTCAGTGGCAGATTGACGAGCTTGTCCGGACCCACTTCATAGGTGTGCCCATGAAACTGGTACATGTGCTGGTGCTGGATATCGAAGTAGAAGGCCAGCGGCGTGGCCACCAGCAGCACAATGAGTGGTCCAGGGATCGCCTGGACGATCTTGTTTTTGATCAACATCCTCCCAAAGAGCAGCACCATCGCGATGATACCGATGAGAGCGATCTCGGGATTCATGTGGGCGATGCTTTCAGGGATCTCCGCGAGTAGTTCGAGCGGCTCCTTCGCATGCGCAGCTACACCGAGTGCCACATGCACTTGCTTGGAGATGATGATGACTCCGATGGCGGCCAGCATGCCATGCACGGCGGCCACCGGAAAAAACTCGCCCAGGGTGCCGAGGCGGAACAATCCAAAGCCCATCTGGATGATCCCGGAGATCACGCCCACTGCGAGCGCCTTCTCATAGCCGAGTTCGTTCACCGTGCCGAGCACGATGGCGATCATGCCAGCCGCAGGGCCTTTGATGGTGAGCTCGGAGTTGCTCATGAAAGGTGTGAGCAGGCCGCCGATGACTGCGGTGAAGATGCCTGCGATGGCGGGGCACCCGATCGCCTTGGCAATTCCGAGTCAGAGCGGCAGCTCGATGAGGAAGACGAGGAAGCCTGAGAGCATGTCCTTGCCTAGATGCTGCTTGAAGCCA
>JAPLUL010000136.1:0-10518 GCA_026397635.1 Verrucomicrobiota bacterium
GTCCAGAAGGCGGCCCCCCTGCCGGTGGTGGTGAAGGGGGCTTCCGCCGTCCGCCCACGGAAGGCGACGCGCCGAAACCTGAAGGTGACAAGCCGAAAGACCCGGCCTGATCCATTCAGCATTTCATTCTTAAATCACATCGCGGGGTGGCCGAAAGGTCATCCCGCTTTTGTTGGCAGCCGTTCGATTGACGGCGGGGCTTGTGATGCGCCGAGAGAGGTTTATGGATGAGGTATGGGTGCAGTCTCTCACGTCAGCCTCAACAACGAAATGCGCCGCCTCAGGCCGTTGTTTCGCTGGGTGCTGCTCGCACGGTTGGCGGCTGGCGCGGCAGTGACATCATCGCTTGCGCTAGCACAGGAGGCCCCGGTTGCAGGGTTTGTGCCGGGCACTGACTCGCGTTCGGATGTGAAGCCCTTCTATTTTGCGGTGCCTGCTCCACGCGGACAGATCCTGGACCGCAAAGGTCGCCCGTTGGCGCAAAACACCACGCTGCGCCGCTTGCAATTGACGGTGCCAGCTGCGCAGCGGAGCACGCTGGAAACTTACACCGCCTGGCTAGAGAAAGCCCTCGTCGAACTCAGCCAGGATGCGCCTGCGGCCCGCATGCCGACCGCAGATCAGTTGAAACGTCATTTTGAAGACCGTCGCGAACTGCCCGTGACCGTGAGTGATGCGCTGCCGATAGAGGTGGTCTTTGACGCAAAAAAATACCCGCATGCCAATGTGCGCACGGAGTATGCGCGGCATTATCCGCAGGGAGCCATGGCGGCGCATCTCCTGGGCTACATCTCATCGGAGGGTGCTCCGCCTGCCGGTCCCATTTTACGCGGCGAGCCGCTCTGGCAGCGCACGAGCGGTGCGGCGGGGCTGGAGGCTGCTTTTAACAAGCAGCTTACGGGTACCGATGGCATGCTGTGCGTCATGATGTCCGAGGCTGGTGGCGTCGCGTATGAGCAGGTCTTCGTCGCACCTGTAGGCGGGCGTGATGTCGTTACGACGTTGAATTTGGACACGCAGCGTGTCGCCGAAAGCGCCCTCGACAAATCCGGCAAGCGCGGAGCCATCGTCCTTGTGGATGCCTTCACTGGCGACATCCGCGCGATGGCAAGCAATCCACGTTTTGATCCGAATGCCTTCGCGCGTGGCATTTCCAGCAGTGACTTCGCCGCGCTCACGCAGAACATCGATGGTCCGCTTTTTGATCGCGCCGTGCAGGGCAGTTATCCTCCAGGTTCGGTCTTCAAGCCCCTCGTGGTCATGGCCGGAATGCGCGCTGCGACGGTGGACGCGTTTCGCGAGTTTGAATGCGGCCCCACGCTCATGATCGACGGACGCGAGTTCAATAACTGGTCCAAGGATGACAGCGGATGGTTCAATGCGCGCGCTGCCATCATTCGCTCCTGCAACACTTACTTCTATCAGTCCGCCATGGTGACGCGGGACATGCCCATTCTTTTCATGGCGCACGAGTTTGGCCTCGGTCAAGCACCCGTGCTGCCTCTGAAAGCCTCTGCGGGTTCGCTGCCGAGGCGTGCACCGTCGAATCACGATCTTGCGAATCTGTCCATCGGCCAGGGCGTCACGGAAGCCTCGCCGCTGCAAATGGCGATGGCGATGGCCACCCTGGCCAACGGTACCTGCCGTCCACGTCCACGACTGGTGATCCAGACGCAGTCCCAGTCCGGCCAGGTCGGCGATGTGACCAGCCCGGCGCGTGAAGCGCTCATTCCAGTGGGTGATTCCGATCTCGAAATCGTGCGGCATGCTATGTTTGGCGTGGTTAATCATGCGAAAGGCACCGGCAAGGCGGCACGCTTGAAAAACGTGGCCGTGCATGGAAAAACCGGCACCGCGCAATGGGTGCTGCGTGGGGAGAAGGCCAACGTCGTCTGGTTTTGTGGTTATGTAGCGACCCATCCGCCTCTGGCCTTTACCGTCACCATTGAGGGAAATGCCGGTCAGGGCGGCCTCTCAGGTGGCGGCACTGCGGCACCGATCATCGCGACGGTTTTACGAGACATCCAGGAGCGGCCTGCCGTCCACGACGTGAGTTATGAAAAGGTCGCCGTCATCGAAGAAATAGATCCCCTCACCGCGCCTTTGACGCCTGCTTACATGCTCGGCGCACCGTCGCCTTCTCCGTCGGAGCGTGCGGGCTTTTTCTCACGCCTCTTTCGCTGACCCACCATGAAACTTTGGCTCCCCAAGCTTCGCGAACACTGGCGGCAGCTTCCCACCTGGCTGCGCCGCCTCGGTGGAGCCTGCGCCATCGTGTTTTTCATCGGTTTGGTGACTCTGGGCTTCGTCTGGCGGCACTATGCTGGCATCGCCGCCACCTATGACATGGAGGCGCTCACGCGTGGTCAGAATGAAACCCTCATCGTCGATGTCAGGGGCGAACTCATCGGCAGCGCCAGCGATATTGAGCGGGAGCCGGTCACGCTTCAAAACGTGCCTCCGCATTTGATCCAGGCCATTCTCGCCACAGAAGATGCGCGTTTTTATTCTCATCCGGGCTTCGATCTCGTCGGCTTGACTCGCGCCGCTATGACGAACTTCACTTCAAAAGGCATCCGGCAGGGCGGCAGTACCATCACTCAGCAGCTCGCACGCAATGCCTTCGGTCTTCAAGGGCGGACCTATGAGCGGAAGCTGACGGAAATTTTTCTCTCCATGCGAATCGAGAGCGAACGCACCAAGGAGCAAATCCTCACTGGCTACCTGAACCGCATCTACCTCGGACACGGATGCAGCGGCGTGGGAGCCGCAGCGCGGTGCTACTTTGGCAAAGATGTGCGCGACATCACGCTCGTCGAGTCCGCCACGCTGGCTGGCATCATCAAGGCACCAGTGGCATTTTCTCCCATCACGCAGCCGAAACTGGCCCGTCAAAAGCGTGATCTCACGCTGAAACGCATGGTGGAAACGGGCGCCATCACCGAGGCGGAGGCCGCCGTCGCACAGGGTGCGCCTGTCGTCGTCAGGCATGATAAGACGCGTGTGCGCACCGGTTACATGCTGGCCGCCGCGAGGGCGGAATTTCAGCGCATGGGTCTCAAACCAGGCACACCACCGACCATGTCGATGACCCTTCGTCTGGACTGGCAGAAGCGTCTTGATGACATGATGCGCCAGCATCTGGACAAGCTCTCGCCCAAGGACAAAAGCGGGCTGCAAGGGGCCGTGATCGTGCTGGACAACCGCTCCGGCTCCATTCTCGCCATGCAAGGCGGTCGCGACTTCACCACCAGCCCCTTCAATCGTGCGCTTGAGGGCGTCCGTCCTCCCGGCACCGCGCTGCTGCCGCTCGTGTACGCCACTGCGCTTACTTTGCAGCCGGATGTCACCGATTTACCCATGATCGACGGTCCCCTCGACAACAAGCAGGCCATGATCGGCGGTCTCGTGGGTACGCTCGGCGAGTGGGGCGCTGATGTTGAGCCGGTCACTTACACCGGTGGCACCATCACCCCCATGCAGGCGCTGCTGGAGGGGCGCACCGCGGCCACCGTCCGTCTCGGTTATCAAGTCGGTTTGGATCCCCTTCGCGCTGCTCTCAGTCGCTGCGGTTTCACCACCGCTCTGCGCACCGAGGCGGCTTTTACCCTCGGTCAGAGCCACATGCGCCTCATTGAACTGGCCCGGGCCTTTACTGGGATCGCCAACGACGGTCGTCCTTGCCCAAAGCCGCATGTTTTGCTGGCATCTTCATCAAGCCGCAGTGATGAAGTCTTCAGCCCCGCTGCCGCGCACCATATCCGTAACACCATGATCTCAGGCATGATGCGCCCTGAATACCGTCTGCCTCTGGTTGAGAACAAGCTCGCGCAAAAGAGCATCGCCGGATACGGCGGCGTCACCTATGACCGCACCGATGCATGGTTCATCGGCTTTGACCGCGTCCTCACCTGCCTTGTCTGGATCGGCCATGACAAAGACATTCCCATCGGTCCCCAGGCCACCGCCGCGACAGCCGCGCTTCCTCTCTGGGCTGCAGTTTTTGAAATGGTCACGGCTGGTCAGCCCAAGGGCTGGGACTCCAAACCAAGTTCATCCCAACTCCTCGCCGTCCCCCTCCGCGCTTTGCCTGTGGACGAAGAAGTCCGCGTTCCAGCCATCCCTCCAGCGTCAAAAGTGGTGCTCGGTACTGATCCATACCGCACGGCCGAACGCGGCGTGGCTCCATAGACTGCATAGGCTGCAAATCGACGCAGATGAAACCTTACAGACCCATCACCTGCTTCAGATACCCAATGCTTTGCCGTGCGATGGTCGGCGCGTCCGGGGTGTAATCAAACACCTCCACCGACAGGTAGCCATCATAGTTCGTCTCGCGCAGCGCTGCGATGATCGGCTCATACTTTACCTCGCCTTGGCCGGGGCCACGCAAGTTGGGATCGTTCGTGTGGAAATGCACAGTCCACTCCTTGCTGTCACGGATAATCTCAGGAATCGGCTTCGATTCATCGCTCATGGCCTTCACATCGAGATGCAACTTGCAGGACGGATGGTCCACCAGCTTGCACAGGCGGATGGTTTCCTCGGCGGTGTTCAAAAAGTTCGTTTCCTTGCGTCCCAGCGGCTCCATGGCGATCACCACTCCGTATTTGCCGCATTCTTCGGCCACTTCACGCACACAATCCGCCGCGCGTTTGAAGGCGTCCTCGTAATTCCATTCTGGCAGCACATTTCGCGCCTTCGGACTGCCCCAGACCATGATGCGTCCACCCGTGGCTCCGCAGAACTGCGCCAGGTGCCTGCCAAACTTTGCTGTCTCCTTGCGCTGAAGCGCGTCTGGTGTGGTGATGTGAAACCAAGTCGGTTTGGTCAGCAGCCAATGCAGGCCGAGGATTTCCAGGCCGAAGGATTTCGCCTTGGCGCAAAGCGTCAGCGCTTCTTCCACCGTCAGCTCACGCGGATCATCTTTGAGCGTGAAGGGGGCCAGTTCAATGGCTTGATAACCGGCCGCAGCCGCATCCTCGCACATTTTTTCAAAGCTCCAGTTCTGGTAAGTCTCGTTGCAGATCGCGAATCGCATAGGCGGGCAGAGTGCGCGGATGCCTCATCACGTCAACACGCTTGCGCACCCCCGGCCTCCATGTGCTATGTTTCCGCATGCCAGCCTACCGCCTCATCCTCCTTGCGCTTGCCAGCAGCGCCATTGCCCATGCAGAACTCACTCTCGGTGTGCCAGCCATTGAACTGAAACCGAAGCCAGAGGACGAGGAGGTCCAGACCACCTTCAAATTTCGCAATAGCGGCGACAAAACGGTGAAAATCCTCGGACTCGAAAGCGCCTGCTCCTGCCTCAGCTCCGAACTCGACAAGGCCGAGTACAAACCTGGTGAGGAAGGCACTGGCACAGCGACATTCAAAGTCTCCACCTTCGTCGGTAGGCATGAGAAGTTCGTCATTGCCACCACGGATGACCCGAAGCAGCCCGAGTGGCAGATCCATTTCATTCTGGACGTGCCTGCCGTCGTGGACATCAAGCCGAAGACTTTGCAGTGGTTCATTGGCGACGCGGCCGCTCCGAAATCCTGCCTGGTGCAGTTCACTGGTGATGCACCCATGAAAATCGTCCAAATCACCCCCACGCGTGAGAATGTGAGCTTTGAATGGAAAGAGCTGAAGGAAGGCCGCGAGTATCTCATCACTGTGACGCCCAAAACCACGCAGGACATCACCCTGGGGGCGCTCAAGATCGAAACGAACAGCGCCATCGCCAAATACCGCCATCAACTGGCCTTTTTCTCGATCAGTCGGAAACCTGAACCTGAGGCCGCTGCCAAGCCTTAACCTGGCAGTTCCCATGCGTTCCTCGATTCGACAGGCCTTTGCCCTGCTGCTACTCGCTTCTGTGGCCGCGTGGGCCACGCATGCCTGGCATCCGCGTGCCCCAGCGCTCTACTTGGTCCAGGAGCCGCTGCGGGAGGATGAAGTCTCCATGCAGGCCATCCAGGAGCGGTGGAAAGGCGACGTGCTATGGATCGACGCGCGCATCCAGGAGCACTTCGACGAGGGGCATGTGCCTGGGGCGTTGCTGCTGAACGAGCAGAAGTTTGACGAGCAGCTTTTTGGCCTTCTCGATGCGCTGCAAGCCAATACCAAACCCATCATCATCTACTGCAATGGTGCGAAGTGTGAGGCCAGCCGTCACGTCCTCGAACGCCTCAAGCAGACACTGCCGGTGGAGAACGCTTTCGTGCTCAAAGGCGGTTGGCAGGCGCTGCAGGCCTCGGGCAAATAGTCTGGCAGTTTCAGCGTCAAAGGCATCGTCGTTGCCGTCGGCGAAGCTTTGGCGGCTGATGTTTGTTTGGCGGCTGCTGTTTGGGACAAAAGGCTGAGGCTCTGCCGGTTGCGGCAGAGCGTTCATGAACGTAGTCTCTGCCATGCAACCACTCCGCATCTTCCTGCTGGCCTTCCTGGCGTTTTGTTTCGCCTCTGCGAATGAACCCAAGCTGGCGGGGAAACTCGCCCGCGTGGCCGTCACCGACTCTGATCTCGATGACATGCGCCGCTGGCAGGCGCTGCGGCTTTGGATGGATGAGGCCGTTAAACAAGGCGCGGCGGGTTTGATCTTGGACATTCATGTCTCGCAAAGCCCGGCGCAGGCCACTCTGCCGCTGGCGGAGGAGCTGGCGCGGCTGAAAATCAAAACGCAGGCCTATGTCAACAGCTCTGCCATCGGCGGCGGTGCCCTGCTGGCGCTGGCCTGCGATGAAATCTGGATGGCGCCGGGTTCCCGCATCGGCGCTGCCTCACCGAAGCTGATGGTGGACGATTCACTCTCTCAAAAATCTCAGGATACCATGCTATCGGAGGCGCTGGCCGTGTTGAAGGCGGGGGCGCGGAGCCTGTGCAAACTGAAGGGGCACCGCCCTGAGATCGCCGATGCGTTTGTGGATCGTGACAAAGGACTGGCGCTGGGCGGCACCACGTTTGCTGAAAAAGGCGAGCTGCTGCTGCTGGATGCCGACGCTGCCGTGCAGTCCGTCGATGGCAGGCCGCTGCTGGCACGCGCCATCCTCAGCGATGTGGCCGCGCTGGCAAAATCCGCCTCGCCTTCGTCCACACTCGTGACCTTGGACTCGGTCTGGTTCGAGAAACGAGCTGTCAAAGTGGCCGAATCCCAGTCTGCCGTCGCAACGCCTCCCACACCCGAGGTGGCCAAGAAAACACCCGTGATCACCCGCGAGCAAAGCTACGCCGGCAAGGTGGTGGTGATTCCAGTGGGCGAGGACGACCTGATCATTCCGGCGCGGTTCGAGTTCATGAAACGTACGCTCAATCTCTGCAACGAGCAGGGTGCGGAGGCGGTGATCTTTGACCTCGACACACCGGGCGGCCTAGCCTGGGACACCATCAGCCTCATGATGAAAGACCTGCAAACGCTCAAGCCACGCAGCTTTTCCTATGTGAACACCCGCGCTATTTCCGCTGGTGCCATGATCGCCATGGCAACGGATGTGATCTACATGGCCCCCGCCAGCGCCATTGGTGCCTCCACCCCTGTTTCAGGCGACGGCACCCCACTGGCCGAGGCC
The DNA here is from genome assembly GCA_026397635.1 of Verrucomicrobiota bacterium. Lineage (GTDB taxonomy): Bacteria > Verrucomicrobiota > Verrucomicrobiia > Verrucomicrobiales > Verrucomicrobiaceae > Prosthecobacter. Next base: position 7,551 of record JAPLUL010000136.1, read on the forward strand.
GAACGTGCCAAAAACAACTCCGCCTTCATGGGCATGGCCCGCACCGTGGTGCGTGAGAAAGGCTACGATGTACGCATCATTGAGGGCATGATCGACATGGACCGCGGCCTCATCATCAACGGCCGTGTCATCATTCCAAAAGGCGAGATCGTGACGCTCGATTCTGAACAGGCTACGATGATCATCGACGGCAAACCCTTGCTCGCGAAGGGCGTGGTCAAAAGCATCGGGGAAGTCAAGCTGCGCGAATCCTTGAAAGGGGAGATCATCACTGCCGAGCCGAGCGGTTTCGAGTGGATCGCCATCTGGGTCACACGTTACGCAGCCATTTTGATCCTGATCGGCCTCGCGGGCGGCTACCTGGAGATGCAGGCACCTGGTTTCGGCATCCCCGGCTTCATTGCCGTAGGCGCGTTTGCGGTGTTCTTCTTCGGGCACTACGTCGCTGGCAGCCTAGCCGGGCAGGAGACCCTGGTGGTCGCTTTGATCTTCATCCTCGGCATCGTTTTGATCGGTGTGGAGTTGCTCGCTGCGCCGGGAACCATCCTTCCAGGAGTGCTTGGTTTTCTCTGCGTGATGATCGCGCTCGTGTATGCCATGTCCGGGTGGGAAGTGGCCGCGCCAGTGGGGGCAGAGCCTGCGGAGAGTGGCTTCTCCTTCAGCTTTGCGCCTTACGCCGCCGGCTTCCGCCATTTCGCCCTCGGGGTCAGCGGCGCTGCGGTGCTGATCATGGTGCTGGCGTTGTGGTTGCCATCGGCGCGGCCTTTTCGTGCCTTGGTGCTGCATACTGCCGCTGGCGGTAGAAACACTGAAACTCCGGTCATGCGTGATGCCGCGCGTGCACAGGTAGGTGACCGCGGCACTGCCCGCAGTGCCCTGCGCCCTTATGGCACCGTGGAAATCGCTGACCGCCTGGTCGAGGCCGCCGTGGAAGGCGACTACATCCAGAGCGGCACCGCCGTCCGTGTGCGCGAGGTTCGTGGCGAAAAGATCATCGTGGAGGCAGTCTAGGCGTTACTTTCCGCAAAGCGGTTGGTAAAACACGCGTTTAATTGCTGCCAACAACCATGTCCAAAAACCTCAGCGCCCTCTCCTTCCGCAAAGGCATCGAAAAAAACGTCTTCGAACGCATGGTCGATGCCGCCGATAAACACGGCACCGCCGAAAAGAACGACCTTGTTCGCCAGATGGGTCAAGATCACCTCTTTGGCGATGCCATCACGCTCGGCGCCGTGAGCTTCTACGACTTCATGAAAAAGGAGAACGAAGGCAAAAAAGTCTTCGTCTGCAATGGCAGCGCCTGTTTGTGTGCCGGAACGCAGGACAAGCTGCACCACAACCTAGAAACTCACTTCAAGAAGGATGAGATCGGTCACATCTGCTGCCTCGGTCGCTGCCATGAAGGCGCGGCGCTGCAATACCAGGGCAAAAACTACTCCGGCCAATCCGACGCTGCTCTGAGCGACCTTTTCAAAACCGGCAGCGGCGATAGCGAAGATCGCTACGCCGTCGTCTCGCATCTCCAGCCCGCACAGCTCACCGCTGAGTTCCAAGGCATCGAAGACTACTACGCGCCCTTCAAAAAGCTCATCACCGAAGGCAATCGCGATGCGCTCGCCACCGAATTGAAGGACAGCGGCCTGCGTGGCCGTGGTGGCGCGGGTTTCCCGCTCTCCATCAAGTGGGCCGGTTGCCGTGCAGCTGAGGGCAAAGTGAAATACGTCGTCTGCAATGCCGACGAGGGCGATCCGGGTGCCTACATCGACAAATACCTCATGGAAAAGCAGCCGCACAGCGTGCTGCTCGGCATGATGGTCGCCGGTTGGTTCGCCGGAGCGGAGACCGGCGTGCTCTACATCCGCGCCGAGTATCCCGATAGCGTCACTATCGTGAATCAAGCCATCGCCGACCTGCATGCGGCCGGTTTGCTCGGTCAGAACATCCTCGGCACCGGCTTCAACTTCGCGCTGAAGACCATCAAAGGCGCCGGAGCCTACAGCTGCGGCGAGGAGACCGCTTTGCTCGCCAGCATCGAAGGCCTGCGGCCAGAAGTGCGCACGCGTCCGCCCTTCCCCGTGAATGAGGGCCTCTACCGCAAGCCCACCATCGTCAACAACGTCGAAACTTTCGCCAATCTCCGCGCCATCCTCACCATGGGCGGCAAAGGCTATGCGCAGATCGGCACGCCGCAGTCCAGCGGCCCCAAGCTCCTTTCGCTCGACAGCCATTTCGTGAAGCCCGGCATCTACGAAGTCGCCATGGGCACACCGCTGCAAACCGTCATCGACCTCGCGGGCGGCTTCAAATCGAAGATCAAAGCCATTCAAATCGGCGGCCCGCTCGGCGGCCTCATTCCGATGAGCCACATCGCCCAGCTCACCGTCGATTTCGAGAGCTTCAAGAAAGCCGGCTTCCTCCTCGGCCACGCCGGCGTCGTGAGCATTCCTGAGTCGATGCCGATGATCGAATACATCCAGCACCTCTTCCAGTTCACCGCCGACGAGAGCTGCGGCAAATGCTTCCCCTGCCGCCTCGGCAGCACGCGTGGCAAAGAACTCATCGCCAAAGCCCGCGCCGACAGCAGCTACAAGATCGACCGCGAACTCATCACCGACCTTCTTGACACGATGGAGCAGACTAGCCTCTGCGCCCTCGGCGGCGGCGTGCCACTGCCAATCAAGAACGCGCTGGAGCATTTCCAAAGCGAACTCGCCCCTTTCTTCAAAGTCTAATTTCAAACGCGCCTTTTTATGGTTCAAGATCTCACCACCCTCACTGCTTTCATCGACGGCGAACCGCTTCGTTTCAATTCGGGCGAAACGTTGCTCAACTTCATCGACCGCCACAAAGGTCGCGGTTTTGTGCCGACGCTTTGTGATGCGCCGCAGCTCGAGCCTTATGGCGCGTGTCGCGTGTGCTCGGTTGAGGTCGCCTTGCAGGCCGATGGGCCGCGTCGTGTGGTGGCGAG
>JAPLUL010000183.1:0-11357 GCA_026397635.1 Verrucomicrobiota bacterium
TCGCAGCCGGCGTACCCGCAGCCAGCGGAGTCAAAATTACCGCTGGAGGCCAATCATGACGCGCCTGCTCGACCGCATTCTCAACCGGCGGCGCAACTACCGCCTGCTTTTTCTCGATGCCGACAACAAGCCGAACCGGGCAGCCGAAATGGTCCTCGCCGACCTGCGCCGCTTTTGTAGGGCGCAGAGCAGCACAGCCGCGGTCAATCCCCTGACGCGTTCGGTGGACCCGCTTGCCATGGCCATGGCCGAGGGCCGGCGCGAGGTCTGGAACCGCATCCAAGCCCATTTGAACCTGTCCGACCGGGATATCACCCACCTCCAGGAAGAACCCTGAGCCTTTCCCCAACCATCCGCACCTCTCCCTTTCCCGTATGACTACAGCTGTCGAAACCGACTCCACCGTTTCCCCCACCAACACCGCTCCGGAGCCGGCCGTCCCCTCGTGGGTGGACGCCATCAACGATCCCGAGGTGCTTGGGTACATCCAGAAGAAAGGTTGGAGCGCCCCCGCCGATATTGTGCAGGGCTACCGGAATCTGGAGAAGCTCGTCGGCAACGAAAAGGTCCCGCTACCCAAGGGCGAACAAGACACCGAAGGCTGGGAGCGCGTGTTCACCGCCCTGGGTCGCCCAACCACGCCTGATGCCTACAAACTGCCGGACGCCGATACCGCAGCCAAGTTCCACGAGGTCGGCCTGAACACCCGGCAGGCAGAGGCGTTATCCGGTTGGCTGGGCGAAAGCCGTGAGCGCGCTACAAAGACCGCCGCCGAGGAAGCTGCGTCCAAGCGTCTCGCCGAGTTGGGGGCGGTCCGTTCAGAGTGGGGTGTTGCCTACGAGGAAAACCTGCGCCACTCTGAGCGCGCCGTGAAGGAGTACGCCCTCACGGAGTACGCGCCCAAGATCGAATCCGCCATGGGCACGGCCAACTGGCTGAAGCTCACCGCACAACTTGGCCGTGGTCTGGGCGAACACGCGTTTACCACCGGGGGCGCGCCACAGTTCGGGATGACCAAGGAGGAAGCCGTCGAACAGATCGGGGCGCTGACCCGGGACCGCGACTTCATCAAGCGCTACCTCTCCGGAGAGCACGAGGCCACGGTAAAAATGAAGACGCTCCACGCCGCGGCTCACTGGCAGGCATCACCTTAAAGCGACTCGCGGCAGTACCACGAGCTCAAGCCATCGGAAATGGTGCTAAAAGCATTCTCTTATCAATAAACGCAGAAGCGCCAGGGCCTTTTCAATTCGCCGTTGAAGTCGATCGTGGTTTGCTGCATTTCGCCCTAGGTGATTTTGCGGATGCAATCCGGGACGCTCCAGACCGTTAAAGGAACTCAGCCTTTCGGGGTATCCATTGTGCGCCGTTTCAATGGAAAACGGGCCAATTTTTGGTGTTGAAAGGCCTACAGAGCTCGGCAACTTCAAGGCTGTTTAATTCGCACCGTTGATATGACAGTTAATGCCACATTTTTTGGGCCTCAAACTCTGGATGATCCGTCCTCGCGCCGTATCCAGATCGCGATAGACACGGCGAAGACTGGGTGGCTCGCTTTACCGTTGGAGGGAACGGACGCGTCATTTGAAGCGAGTTTGGAGCGGTTGTCGCCGAAGAAGTCCGCAAGAACGGACACCCCCGCACCCTCGGCTCCGGACTGGGGAAACGTGTTCTTCAACCTTTCGGCGGCAGACGGGGCGGTCCACATCGAGGACATGGCTAGGGTCGCGGATGCAGCGATGAGAGACGCAAAGAACCGTCTGGATGCGGCATTCACGGCGGCAGGCATTCGTAATTCTACAGCGGTTCACCTGAGTTTTGACCTTGGCGGACAACTTTGTTTTGAGGCACACCCGCAAAAGGAGCAGATCGTCAGCCTATTCAGAGACAACCCTGAGCTTGAGCGGAATGTCCGTACGGCGATGTGTCTCAAAGAAAATGCCGTCTCTTGGCTGAAGGCGGAGTTGTACACCGAAATGTACCAGACGGCCTACGGTTTGAGGGGAAAGGCGGCGGCTCAGGCCGTTTCCGCGATTTTCCTGTCTCTCGTTCACCCCAGAACCAGCTTTCGTTATGACTCCTCCGGATTCACCGCTTCGCTCAACGGCCAGACGGAACAGGAGTATCTCGCTGGTGTGCGGGATGCTTTGGGGCGATGGGCGGCTTGAGTCCATCCCTTCCGTTCCTTCGCCGCAAACGTGCTGCGACGGCGCGCATGGTCACAGCCTCTTGTGAGGAGACGGGGACTCAGCGTGCGGCACGATTGTCTGGACCACAAAGCCACGATTAAGATCAAGGCGCTACACGCCGCCTCGCACAGGTCAGGTTCTACTCCTGTGCTGCGGTAAACTCTGGAATGACCAAGGAGGAAGCCGCCGAACAGATCGGGGCGCTGACCCGGGACTGCGACTTCATCAAGCGCTACCTCTCCGGAAAGCACGAGGCCACAGTGAAGAGGAAGCCCCTATACGATGAGGCTCATTTCAACTTCCATAATTCTGGTTCAGGTTTCGGGGAGCACGCCATTTTCTCATCGCCGTGACCCTGGCGCGTTTATAGGGCTTACTCATACCTACCAGTCCCTCGACATAACTTTATCACCACATGAAATCCGAAAATCCGCATACACGTCGGACCTTTATCCAAGCTGCGACCGTGGCCTCCGCAGCAGCGGTGTCTGCTCCGCTAAAGGCTGCGGAACCCAAGGTATCCCCAAAGTTTTCGCATACTATCAAGACAGATGTGCTCGTCTGCGGCGGCGGATGCGCTGGTATCTCAGCGGCGCTCTCCGCCGCCCGCAACGGGGCGAAGACGCTTCTGATTGAGAGGGCTGGTTTTTCAGGCGGGATCATTACAACGGTTGGACTGCCGTATTTCGACGGCTTGATCGACAAGCCGACGGGGCGTTTTGTCGTCAGGGGCATTGCGCTTGAACTGCTACAGAGACTTGGCGTAGCCAAAGAAGGAGCAAAGCATATCGACGATCTCCGCCCTGATTTGATCACCAAGTATTGGGGTAGCGTGTGGATTCCCAATGTGGAGGAGTTCAAGCTCCTCACTGACGACCTGATTCTGAAACACAGCGACAAACTCTCCGTCCTGTATCACACTGTTGCTTGCGATGTGGAGGTGAGTGAGGGCCGTGTTTCTGCGGTGATTATTGCGAACAAGGATGGGCTCGGCAGGGTTGAGGCGAAGCACGTAATCGATTGCACCGGGGACGGCGACATTGCCCACTGGGCCGGTTGTCCGACGATCCGGTCCACACCGTTGATGCCCCTGACGATGCATTTTCGCATTGGCAACGTGGTGCTGGGAGAAGCGACGAAGGCCGCTGCGAAAAACGTTCTCATTGATGCCCATAAAGAAGGCCGGTTGAAAAACTTCTATGGGCCCGGACTGATTTTCGCCTTCGCCAAGGACGAGTGCTACGTCCACGCGACGCGGGTGCCGGCGGATGCGACGGACGCAGCTGATTTCACGCGTGCTGAAATACAGGGCCGCAAGGATGCATGGACCATCTTTAACGAATGGAAGGCCCGGGTGCCGGGGTTTGAAAACAGCTATTTCATCATGAGCGGTCCCTACATCGGCGTGCGTGACACGCGGCGCATCGTGGGCCGGAGTACGCTCACCTTGGACGATCTGAAGAACACGACGCGCCATGACGACGCGATCGCCACCGGTTGCTGGTTTCTGGATATCCATCCGCCGGAGACCACTCTGGACAAACCGTTTACCGGCTCTGGCTTCCAGCCGAATCCATACGACATCAGTTATCGCACGCTCGTCCCGCAGAAGGTCGGCAACCTTTTGGTGGCCGGCCGTTGCCACAGTGCCAGTAGCGAGGCCAGTGCATCCAGTCGTGTCACTGCCACTGCAATGGCGCTTGGTGAGGCGGCGGGTGCCGCAGCTGCGCTCGCAGTAAAAACGAGGACTGAGCTGGGAAGTCTTGAGGGCGTGAAGGTGCGTGAGGCGCTTGCGATGCAGGGGGGCGGGCCATTTAGCGATGCCTGACGTTCCGAAGGCTTGGACTGGTACCTATTCGAAGCATCTGGAGGATTGGTGACGGGAAGGCCGTGGATCAGTCGTTTCGCAATCTTCAGAAGACCGGGCGGCGCGGACTTCTGCCAAAAATAAAGACGCTCCACGCCGCAGCGCACAGGTAGGGGGCCGAGCTCTGCGCACCGTTAGAACACCGAGCGTGAACTGCGGCAATCGGGCTGAAGCGGGTTCCCCTCATTTTAAAACACATCGACCACTCGCCGCCTTCCAGACTCTTCACTTTGCTAGAGGAAGACATCATACCCGGGAGGAGTATGTGGTGAGGCCACTTGCACCCTTAACGGGAATGAAAACACAGCCCACATTCGCCAGCGCCTACTGGGGTAGTTGCGGATATTTCCGATGGATTTGAGCAACGTACTTACCTGCTCGTGAGCGTAGCATGAGCCGGAAATTTTCGCCCTGTGATAACTTTTTTCGGCAAATGAAGTCGGTAACGGGGAGGTATTGTGTGACCCCACCATGTCGCACCAGTCAGACCATCCTCCCCACGGTCAATTCCTCCGCCTTTATGCGGAGTGTGAGGTGGCGTTGCATACGTTCGTTCGGTCGATGTTGCCCACACGGGAAGAGGCGTTAGAGGTAATGCAGGAGGTTATTGTCATCCTTTGGCAGAAGTTTAGCCAGGTGGACGACTTCCGACCTTGGGCTTTCGGGGTGGCCCGCCTTGCGACGTTGCGGCGTCTGGAGCGCAGGAAAAGAGACCGGCACGTCTTTGACAGCGAGCTAGTCAGCCAGTTGGCCGATGAATCCGCCGCGATGAGCGAGCGGCATTCGGATCAGCGCGAGGCCTTGGAGAGCTGCCTGGAAAAGCTTCCGGCCACCCAGCGCGAGCTGGTGATCATCGCCTACACCAAGGGGACGCGCATGGATGATCTGGCCACACGGCGAGGGCAGACGCCGATCTCTCTCTACAAACTGCTTCATCGCATCCGGCAGGCTTTGCTGGAGTGTGTGCGGCGCACTCTTGCGCAGGAGGAAACGATATGAATCACGACTGGCATGACCTGATTCAGCGCTACATCGCCGGCACACTCCTGGATAACGAGGTTCTGGCGCTTCAAGACGGCCTCAAATCCAAAAAGGCCCTCCGGTCGCTCTATCTCGACTACATGAATCTGGATGTGGCCTTGGGATCACATGCTGAATCCCGGGCTGCGGTGAATAAAGTCTTCACGTCGCGAATGACTGGAGAAACGAGCCGTGCATCGGGCTGGCTTTCATGGCGGCCGCTCGTTGCTGCTGCGGCTGTGATGGTTCTGGCGGCGGTGATGGTCTGGACGCGCGAAAAGGCTTCTGCGGTGCCGGTGGCCACTCTTCTCCGGATGGAGGACGCTGTGTGGGCCGGAGAGGCTCCGCCAGAGGGGGGGAGATTATCCAGGGGACCGGTCCGGCTGCGCGGGGGCCATGCCATGCTACGGCTCGATGGCGGAGCGGAGCTACTGTTGCGGGGCGTGGTGGATCTGTGGCTCGAAGATGGCGGCAGCGTGAAGCTGCTGGCGGGGGAGGTTCGCGCTGAGGTGCCGGAAGCGGCGCTTGGCTTCACAATTCACACACCGGGAGGCAAGGTGGTGGACCTCGGTACCGATTTTATTGCCAGCGTGAACCGCGATGGTCAGACGGAGGTCAGCGTGGTGAAGGGCGAGGTGGAAGTGCCGGACGGCAATGGCGCGGTGCATCTGCTCACCACCGGCAAGGCGGTGGCTTTAGATCGCAAGGGAACGACACACCCGATCGCCGCCCGGGTGCCGGACAAATCGTGGCAGCCGTGGGCGAAAGACGAGAACGATGCACTGCGAGCCGGAAGGCTGCTCCTTCACGAGACCTTTGATTACCCAGTGGGTGATCATGATCCCTCCGCCCTTACGGGCGGCACCGGTTGGTCGGGACCGTGGACGATTTTTCAAGGCAAGCATGCCGACCAGCCGTGGTCGGCCAACATGGATCGGATGGAGATGGGTGTGTTCGAGGGGCGCAATGCATGGATTTCTCCCGTCGGTAAGACTCGGTGCCAGCGGCTGCTCTCTCGGCCACTGTCGATGAAGGAGGATGCGGTCCGCTATGTTAGCATGACGTGGTTTGAGGAGGCGCTCCCTCCCGAACAGCGCACCTTCGATTTCTGGCCGACGGCCAACATCATTCTCGATCTGCGCGGCGCGAGCGATTCAGGACCGGGTCAGCGCGTCGGCCTGCGTACAAACTCTCTGATGCACCCCATCATCGAATCCGGTGCCGGGCAGGGCTTCAAAAGCCGGGTTCGTGTTGGGGACGGTCGGCGTCTGCTGCTGGTCGGCAAGATCGTCTCCCGACGGGAGGGTGAGGACGAGGTGTTCCTGCGCGTCTTTGATGCCGGCGAACCCCCGGGTCCGGTCGAGCCGGAGTCTTGGGATGTTAGCACGCGCGGCCTGTGCCTGGATGCGACTCTCGACAGGGTCGTCTTGGAATCCATCGGTCCAAAACCGCGCCATATCGAGGAGATCTGCATCGGCACCACCTGGCGCGATGTCGTGGCCGGTTGGGATACGGCAATGAAACTTCAACCATGATTGCAGCGATGAAATGGCACACCTTCCTTTTGCTGACCACCGCTCTGGCCTCCGCCGCTGAGGACACTGCCTTCTTTGAAAACAAGATCCGCCCCATACTGGTTGAGCACTGTTATTCCTGCCACAGCCCGGAGGCTAAGAAGATCAAAGGCGGCCTGCTGCTCGATACGCGTGAGGGCAGCCGCCGCGGTGGAGACACCGGCCCGGCCGTGGTGCCAGGCGATGCGTCCAAAAGCCTGCTCCTCAAAGCCATTCGCTATGCGGATTCCGATCTGGAGATGCCGCCGAAGAAAAAGCTGCCTGCGGAGGTAATCGCCGATTTTGAGAGGTGGATCGCCATGGGCGCGCCCGATCCGCGCGAGGGGAAGGCCGGTGCGGTCACTACCATAGATATTGAGGAAGGACGAAAGCACTGGGCCTTCCAGCCGCTTTCCAGTCCGCCCGTGCCCGAGGTGAAAGACAAGTCGTGGCCCCGCACTGACATCGACCGCTTCATCCTCGCCGCGCTGGAAGCGAAGGGACTGCAGCCCGTGGGGGATGCAGCGCCGCACGACCTGAATCGGAGGCTTCACTATGACCTTACAGGTCTGCCGCCGGACACTTTGGACGGGAAAGGGCTGGTGGATGTGTCCGTCTTGCTCGCGAGTCCGCGCTTTGGCGAGCGCTGGGCGCGCCACTGGCTGGACATTGCGGGCTACAGCGAATCAAGCGGCGGCGGACAGAACATGGTGCTGCCCGCGAACTTCCGTTACCGTGACTACGTCATCGCCGCCATCAACGCCGATAAACCCTACGACCAGTTCCTTCGCGAGCAGATCGCCGGCGATCTCATGCCTGCGCAGGATGCCGCGCAGCGGGACGAGCAGCTCATCGCCACCGGCTTTCTCAGCATCGGCACCAAGAACACGCTCGATGAGAACGACAAGCGCTACATCACGACGGTGGTCGATGAGCAGATCGACAGCATGGGCCGCTCTGTCCTCGGCCTGACCCTCGCCTGTGCCCGCTGCCATGATCACAAGTTCGATCCCATCTCCACGCACGATTACTACGCTCTGGCCGGCATTCTGCGCAGTTCGGAACCACTGGCCGGAGCGTGGCGCCGCTACTTTCTGAAATGGTCCCAAGCTCTGCAGCCACTCTCGACCGCTCCAGAAGTCTTTTCCGATGCCGAGCTCACCGAGCAGTTAAACGCGGCCAAGACCCGAATGGATTTGAACGGCAAGCGCTACAAGGTCCAAAGGGCCGCCGTTCAGGAAGCCGGCCTGACCAAGGCATCCGAACCCGAGCTCCAGGCCTTTTACAAGACACGCCCTGAGGTGATGGAGGTGCTCAATGAGATGGACCGGCTCCAGAAGATTGTTGATGGGCACAACGACAAGCTCAACAAGCTCATGCCCTTCCTGACATCAGCGATGAGGGACGCGGAAAAGCCCGAGGACTGCGCCGTCCGGATCCGCGGTGAGGAATCGCAGCTCGGCGAGGTGGTGCCACGCGGCTTTCCGGTGGTGTTCACCAGCCCAACCACACCGCAAGTAAACCGCAGCCAGAGCGGCCGGCTCGAACTCGCCGCCTGGATCACCAGCAAGGAAAACCCGCTGACGGCCCGCGTCATGGTGAACCGTATCTGGCAGCACCTGATTGGAGTCGGCATCGTCGAATCCTGCGACGACTTCGGAAAGACCGGCCAGACACCCGCAAACGCCGCCCTGCTCGATCACCTCGCGCAGCGTTTCATCGCCTGCGGTTGGTCGGTCAAACAGCTCATCCGCGACATCACCAGCAGCCGCGTCTACGAACTCGGCACCGCGCACGATGCCAAAGCCTACGAGGTCGACCCCGCCAACAGACTCAACTGGCGGGCCAACCGTCGTCGGCTCGATGCCAATGCCCTGCGCGACTCTTTGCTGGCCGTCAGCGGGCGTCTTGTCCTGACGCCGCCGCCCCTGGAGTCGCAGATCCACCTTCGCGTCGAGGACAGCCGCACCAAATCCACCGACATCACAAAGCTCCTTGCACCTACCCAGCGGCATCGCACGATCTTCCGGCCAATCATGCACGAGAACGTGCCCGCCGACCTGACCGTGTTCGACTTTCCCGAGCCCGAAATGGTCACCGGCCGCCGCAACGTGACGACCGTGCCAACACAAGCACTTTTTCTTATGAACAGCCCCCTCATCGTGGAGCATGCCAGGCACACCGCCAGCCGGGTGATGGGACTCGGCATAGATGCGCAGTCACGCATCGAAGCCGCCTACCAGATCATCCTCTCCCGCGCACCTTCGGATGGCGAACGTGGCGACGCTGCGGCGTTCCTCTCGGACTTCCCCAGCAACAATCAAGAGGACGTCCTCGCCGCCTTTTGCCAAGCGCTCTTCGCCTCCGCCGAGTTCCGCTACCTCTATTGATCATGAACACACCCACGCTCTACTCCCGCCGCCAGATGCTGCGCACAACGCTCAACGGCTTTGGATATGCCGCTTTCGCCGGATTGAGCACCCAGGCCTCGCATGCCGAGGGCAGGCTGCCACACTTCCCCGCCAAAGCGAAACGAGTGATCATGATCTTCATGCAGGGCGGCGTCTCGCATGTGGATACCTTTGATCACAAGCCAAAGCTGAGCGCGGATACAGGCAAGCCTTTTGGCTCCAAAGGCACCTCCAAACTGCTGGGCAGCATGTGGAATACCTCTCAGCACGGCCAGAGCGGGCATTGGGTCAGCGAACTTTATCCCCACGTGGCCGGGCATGCGGATCAGCTCTGCATGCTCCACGCGATGCACACCGATCAGCAGGCGCACGAAACCGCCGTGCCGTTTTTCCATACCGGCATCGCCTCCCAGGCGCGGCCCTCCACAGGAGCCTGGACCGTTTATGGCCTTGGTTCCGAGACCGATGACCTGCCCGGTTACATCGCCATGAACTCGCTGAACGCCTTCGGCGGAAACAATCACGGCAGCGCCTTCCTGCCCGCCGCCTGCCAGGCCACCATGGTCAGCCCCGGATCTTCGAGTGACGCTCCTGGAAGGCTGCCCGTGCCCGACCTCATGCCCGCGCACCTCAACTCCGCCCAGCAACGGACGCAGCTCGACCTGCTGCGCAAGATCAACCAGCACCGACTCGGGATAGATCAGGTGAACCCGGAACTGGAGGGCGTCATCGCATCTTACGAGATGGCCTTCCGCATGCAGTCGGCGGTGCCCTCGCTGCTCGATGTCAGCAAGGAATCCGCCGAGACCCGCAAGCTGTACGGCATCGGGCAGTCCCCCACGGACGGCTTTGGTCGCCAGTGCCTCTTCGCGCGCAAGTTCTCCGAAGCCGGGGTCCGCTACATCGAGATCGGCACAAGCGGGTGGGATCATCATTACGACATCAAGAATCTCCTGTCCACGAGCTGCGCCGCCACCGACAAGCCCATCGCCGGCCTGCTCACCGACCTCCGGCAGCGCGGCCTTCTCGATGACACGCTTGTCATCTTTGGCACCGAGTTCGGCCGCACTCCTTCGGCTCAGAGTGACGGCCGCGACCACAACAACCGAGCCTTCACCATCTGGATGGCTGGCGGTGGTGTGAAGTCCGGCTACCGTCACGGCGCAAGTGACGACTACGGAGCCGAGGGCGTCGACGGCAAAGTCCACATCCACGACCTCCACGCCACGATGCTCCACCTTCTCGGGCTCGATCACCAGAAACTAACGTTCCGCTACAGTGGAAGAGACTACCGGCTCACGGATGTAAAAGGTAAGGTGGTGAGGGAGATCCTTGCGTGACTGATGAAGATAAGCCCCGACGCGATAAAAAACGAGACGCCATCACGTTCAACTGGAGACGCACGTCCCTCTATCCCATGAACCCCTGGCCCTCGTTGCGGCTGTCCTCCGAAATTAGTTTTGGGCTAGCCCCAGGTTCCCCAGCGCTTACAGGGGCAATTGCAGATTCGGCGCACGATGTGTTTGCGCAACGTCCAGTCTGCGCTCTCAAAATTACATCATCTGGGATTCCATCGGCAAAATCAAAGCGCCTCCATCTTTGCTGCGGTGGGCGAACTTCCCCGCCATATACCCCGCACTAACAAACTCACTTGCTGCTCGGGCATTCCGAAATCCCCGCGCGGTATCTGACTGATGAGTTGGCCAGAGCCGATGGCACCGAAGAAGAGTTCACCTGCAGCGCCGGCGATGCATCGAGCGCCAACCCGCGATTTTTAATTTTTGTGTTAACATTTCGTAAACCATCGCGGCATACGAATGTGAACCACGAATACGAAAGAGATGCGCGCGAGCGGCTCACCCGGCTATGGCTGGAGGCGGAGCCATCGGTGCAGGCGTATGTATTCGCGGCTATCAGCTGTGCTTACGATGCGGAGGATGTGGTACAGCAGGTTGCACTTACGGTCGCGCGGCGCTTCGATGAATACGATGGCGCACGGCCGTTCGTCGCGTGGGCGCTTTGGCTGACTAAGTCGCGGATTGCGGATCATTATCGCAAGCAGGGTCGGGAGCGTTTGGTTTTTTCTGATGCGCTGATGCATCAGCTTGCCGAGGCACTCATACAGCGGCAACCAGATCGTGCGGCACACAACGAGGCGTTGGAGAAATGCCTCGATAAACTCCCAGAGAAATCGCGGCAAATGCTGGCGCTGCGCTATGAGGAAGACGCTCCCATGGAACGCGTGGCGGAGGCCATCGAGTCGTCCGCCGGCGCCGTGCGGGTGATGTTGTTCCGCATCCGCAATCTGCTCGCGGAC
>JAPLUL010000114.1:0-43477 GCA_026397635.1 Verrucomicrobiota bacterium
AGACGCCGCTCAATGCCGTCGTGCATGGCAAAGTCGAGGGCGATGGGTTCACCGTTGAGAAAGTCTTTTTTGAAAGCGCTCCTGGATTCTTCGTCACCGGCAGTCTGTGGAAGCCAAAGGTCATCAAAGGCAAGGTTCCCGGCGTCATGTTCGCACATGGGCATTGGAAAGATGCTCGCCTGGCTCTCGCGGAGCCAGAAAAAGTGCGGGCAGAGATCGCCACGGGTGCCGAGCGTTTCGAGCGCGGTGGCAAGAGCATCTTCCAGTCTCTTTGCGTCCAACTCGCCCGCATGGGCTGTGTTGTCTGGCAGTGGGACATGCTTAGCGACTCAGATTCCATCCAGTTCTCGCCCGAAATCGTGCATCGCTTCGCCAAACAGCGGCCGGAGGCCAATACGGTCGAAAACTGGGGCCTCTACAGCCCGCAGGCGGAGTCGCATCTGCAATCCATCATGGGCCTGCAAACCTGGAATGCCGTGCGTGGCCTCGACTTCCTGCTTTCGTTGCCCGAGGTCGATCCAGAGCGCACTGCCATCACTGGCGCGAGTGGCGGCGGCACGCAGACGATGCTGCTCGCGGCCATCGACGACCGCATCAAGCTCTCCTTTCCCTGCGTGATGGTCAGCACGGCCATGCAAGGCGGCTGCACCTGTGAAAACGCCAGCCTGCTGCGCATCGGCACCGGCAACATCGAGTTCGCCGGACTGTTTGCCCCCAAGCCGCAGGGCATGAACACCGCGAACGACTGGACCAAGGAACTGGCCACCAAGGGCTTTCCTGAATTGCAAAAACTCTACGCGACGCATGGCGCGAAGGACAACGTCTTCTTGCTGCGTGGGGAGCACTTCCCGCACAACTACAACGCGGTTACCCGCTCGGCGTTCTACACCTTCGTCAACAAGCACTTTAAGCTCGGTTTCCCTTCGCCCGTCATCGAACAGGACTACGAACCGCTCTCCAAAGAGCAACTCACCGTATGGGATGACAAACATCCTGCGCCGAAAGCGGATGATGCGGAGTTTGAGCGCAAGCTGCTCAAATACCTGGCTGAAGATTCCGACAAGCAACTGCGCGATGCAGATCCGCAAGTCTTGCGCCAAGGCATTGAGTCCATCGTTGGCCGCACTTACGACAAGGCGGGCGAGGTCGAATGGACGCTCAAGGACAAGCAGGATCGTGGCGATCATCTCGAAATGACCGGCATGCTGACCAACATGACCTACAGCGAGGAACTCAACGTCTCGTGGCTTTATCCAAAGCAGTGGAATGGCCGTGTGGTCATCTGGCTGGATGACGCGGGCAAGTCCGGCATCGCCAACCCCCAAGTGAAGGAGCTCGTTGCCGGTGGTGCGGCGGTGCTTGGCGTTGATCTTTTGTTCCAAGGCGGCGAGCCGGTCAATCAAACGCGTGTGGTGGCCAATCCGCGTGAATTCGCCGGTTACACGCATGGTTATAACCACGCGCTCTTCGCCCAGCGCACGCATGACGTGCTCTCCCTCGTCACATTCCTGCGCAACACGAAGGTCAGCACGCATCCAAGTCCCAAGACCATCTGTCTCGCCGCTTTTGGTCCGCAGACCGGGCCCATCGCCGTCGCTGCACGCGCCTTAGCCGGTGAGGCCGTGGATCGTGCCGCCGTGGACACGCACGGGTTCCGCTTTGGCAAGGTGCTCGATTATCGTGATCCCATGTTCCTGCCCGGCGGCGCGAAGTATCTCGATCTGCCCGGCATGCTCTCTCTTCACGGGCCACAACCGCGCTGGGTCCGTGGCGAGGGCAAGAATGCCGAGAGTTCAGCCGTGGAGTGGCTGATGAAGTAAGTGCTGTTTTGTAGTCCCGCCTTCAGGCCGCTCAGAACCGACGAAAAGCGGGATTGCAATGCTAATGGGACACCAACTTCAGCAGTGCCAGCGCGTTCAGCACGGCCTTGGGCACGAAGGTGGCGGGTTTGACGAATTCGGGCAGTTTGGAGCCGTCGGCGGCGCGTTCGGAGCAGTGGGCGTTGCCGCCGTCGGGGCCGAGGCCGTCGAGGGTGGGGGCGAGCTGCCAGAGGTGGTTCGCATCGCTCAAACCACCGCGTGGGACGGAGACGGCGGTGAGGTTCATCGCGGCGGCGGCTTCATGCCAGACATGGAACAAGGCTTCGGACTCGATGCTGCCGGGCCAGGCGGCGGTGTGGCCGGTGCGCTCGGCAGTGAGTTTTGCGCCATTTACGGCGGTGCCGCTGAGTGATGCAAAGAAATCGTCGGCTTGTTGCAGCGCGGTGGGTTCAACCGCACGGCATTCCCATTCGGCGAGAGCCTCATGCGGCACACGATTGACCACGGTGCCGCCGTGGATGTGGCCGACGTTCACAGTGCGTTTCTGCGTGGCGTCGGTCAGCGCGGCGATCTCTGGCAGCACGCGGGCGAGAGCGTCGATGGCATTGACGCCATCGTGATGTTTGCTGCCGGCGTGGGCGGCTTTGCCCTCCGCCGTGAGCTGCCAGGTGCTGCGGCCTTTGCGGGAGGTGACGATGTGCCAGCCGCGTTCATCGACCGGGCCGCCTTCAAAGACGAGCACGGCGCGTGCTTTGCCAGCGCAGCGGTTGGCGGTGGCGAGGCCGAAGTCGTCGCCGGTGACTTCCTCAGCGGCGTTCGCGGCGACGAGCCAGTGGGTTTGCGCGAAGGCTTCGGGCGCGCAGTCGCGCAGCATGTGCAGGATGAGCCAGATCAAGGCGGTGCCGCCTTTGATATCAACGGTGCCGGGGCCGTAGATGCGCCCTTCCTCGGGGCGCTCATCCCACTTGAAGTCGTTGCGCTGTTCTTCCTCGGGCGGAAACACAGTGTCCGAATGCGTGATGAGCAAGACGGGATCGCCGCCGTTGCCGCGATGCGTGAGAAACAGATGATGACCGGAGCCGGGAATGGTGCAGGGGACGAATTCGGCGGTAAAACCGAGCGGCGCGAAGGCCTCGGCGGTCAAGCGTGCCACGGCATCGACTCCGGCGGCGTTCGCGGTGAAGCTGTTGATGGCGACGAGACGGCGCAGCAGGTCGAGGGCGGCGGGGAGGTGGCGTTCGGCGGCGGTTTGGAGAAGAGATGCGTTCATCGGGGGATGGCTCCGATGCCGGGACGGTCCGGCATGAGGAGTTGGCCGGTTTCATCATACTGGATGCCGGTGAAGTCGTTGTTGGCGACGTAGAAATGGCCGTCGAGGTCGATCCAGTCGGCCCAGGGAGCGAGGTGGGCGGCGGCGGTCGTGCCGAGGCTGGTCTCGATCATGCAGCCGAGCAGGATTTGCAGGCTGTGCTCACGCGCCGTGGCGATCATGGCGACAGCGGCGTCGAAGCTGCCGCATTTGAGCAGCTTGAGGTTCACGCCGTCGATGAAGGGCGCGAGGGCGGGCACATCGGCGGCGGTTTGCACGCTTTCGTCGGCAAAGAGCGGTGGCGAGTTGCCGGGGATGCTGGCGCGGAGCTCCTCCCAGGCCTCGATGCCATGGCGATGGTGAATCGGCTGTTCAATGAGGGCAGGGGAGTAGTGGGCTAGCTTTTCGATCATGAGCGCGGCCTCGTGCATGCCCCAGCCGCCGTTCACGTCGAGGATGAGCGCGGCCTCAGGCGCGGCGTAACGGGCGACGGAGACCGTGGCGAGGTCGAGGCCGAGATCGCCAGAGCCGAGCTTGAGTTTGAGAACGCGGAACTGCTGCGAGATGCTGCTCACTTTGTCGGCGAAGACATCAAGGTCGTCGGGAATGCTGAAGGACCGGCAGCCGGGCGGCGCGGATCGGTTCGATGGTCCCAATTTGGCCAGCGCATGCGCCGAGAGCTGCTGGCCGGTGGCGTGGCCGATGAGGTCGTGACGCAGAAGATTCAGAGCCAGGGCGGCGGTGCGTGGCAGTTTTTCCGGCAGCACGGCCTGGTTCAGAATGGCGAGGGTCTGTGCCGGATCTTCGCCGTAATACGGCACGAAGGGCGCCTCGGTGACGTGGGTGCCGTCCGAGACACGCAGCACCTGCCGTGTGGCCGAAGTGCCGTGGGCGATGTGGAAGGGCTCGTTGAGCTGGAGGGTCTTGATTTCGGAGTGCAAGCGCGGCAGTCAACGGTCAAGGCACCGCATGGTCAAGTCATTCGGTGATCGGCTGGAGCGCGGATTTTCAATCCGCCGCACGCCGCCACACCTCACGACTCCGCATGGCCGTGTCAGCCTTGTTTTCTCCGACGACCTGCTGCGGACTGCAAGTCCGCGCTCCCTCAGAGCGATGCAGTGCACGCGTCCCGTTTGCAGTCTTCAGCGTCCCGCTGAAGGCCGTTCTTGTGCATTCATCGGTCTGTGGTGATCAAACTGGCTGGCGTGAGCTTTGGGGACGGTTTTCCGCGAGACGCGGAAAACAGCCTGCGGGACGCAGGCGCTCCGTTCGAACTTCAGCGCTCGCTCCTGCACCTCAGCCCTGGTTTTCCGGACTGAACAAGCCGTTTTGGGACGCACCGACAGAGTTTGATCCGGCATCGAAAAAGTCTTGTCCATGATGGAGTGAGTTTGGTCCGGCACGGAGTGAGCCTTTTCCGTGCCGGGGAAGGTCTTGTCCGCGACGGAGAGAGTTATCTGACCCATGAGAAGACTCGTTCCATGACGGAGATAGTCTTGTCCAGAGCGGATCAAGTCTTCTCCGCAGTGGAGAAGGTCTGGTCCGTCATGGACCAGGCGAAGTCCGCATTGGACCAAACTCCGTCGGTATTGGACAAGGTTAAGTCCACGACGGAAAAGGTTTTGTCCGTCAGAGAGAAAGTCTTGTCCGTGACGGAGAAGGTTTTGTCTGCGCCGAGAAAGGTCTGATTTTCAACGGACTGAATCAAGTCCACGCCGGACCAAGGCACCTTCAACCTGGACCCAAGGCGTTCCGCCGCGCCGACAGCCCTTCCGGTGATCGATTGAACACATCACGGCACGGGATCAAGGGCTTCCTCAGTGACCTAAACCCCGCCGATGAGCGACAAAAGCTCGTCCGGCATGGACTCAAGTCCATCCGCCTTGGAAATGAGTGTTTCCGTGATGGCGGAGGCTGGATCCGTGGTTCCGAACCGCAGACTGCACCTGTGGCGCAGATGGAGCGCGGATTTTCAATCCGCCGCACGCCGCCACACCTCACGACTCCGCCTGGCCGTGTCAGCCTCGTTTTCTCCGACGACCTGCTGCGGACTGCAAGTCCGCGCTCCCTCAGAGCAATGGAGCGCACGCGTCCTCGCGTGCTGTCTTCAGCGTCCCGCTGAAGGCCGTTCCAGGGCGCTTCATCGGTCTGCGGTGGTCGAATCGACGAGCAGCGGGATGTCTTTGTTCGCGATGAGATTGTCAAAGACGACGGGAGCCTGATAGATGACGCCGTCCTGGAAGACCATGAAGGCGGCGGGCTTGGTTTTCTCGAAACCGGCGGGCAGGTAGATCTGGTAGTCACGCTGCGTGCCGGGGAAGACGCTGCCTTCCTTCGCGGTGTAGCTTGCCTTCAGCAGCGTGCCCTTTAGAAGCAGAATCGGGCCGCCAGTGTGATATTGCCTGCGATGCGATGAAATAGTCCAGCGCGAATGACGATTTCCTGCTTGCCTGATTTTAGGCTGTTTCATAATCTCACCATTCCGTTTCCACCCAACCCACATGAAATTGAACCACACGCTCTCACTCGCGCTCGGCCTGCTGGCCGTTCCGGCACTCTCCGCTGCCGAAGATCCGAAACCTGCGCAGCCCGGCGGCAAGCTGCCGAAGCCGGTCGCCATCCAGCTCATCAAAGTGGCCGATGGCCTCGTTGAGCCGGTGCATGTAGCCTGCCCGAAGGACGGCACGGGCCGTGTGTTCATCTGCGAGCGGCCCGGCGTGGTGCGCATCGTGAAGGATGGCAAACTGCTGAAGCGTCCGTTTCTCGACATCAAGGACAAGACCGTGAGCTCCTTCCTCGAACAGGGCCTGTACGACCTCGAATTCCATCCCAAATTCAAAGAGAACGGCCTTTTCTACATCCACTACTCCGACATGTGGTTCAACGGCGACGGCATGATCGTCGAATACAAGGTGAAGGCCAGCAATCCTGATCAGGCCGATCCCGACAGCGCCCGTGTGGTGATGCAACTCGAGCGCCCTTACTGCAATCACAATGGCGGTGAGCTCTGCTTCGGCCCCGATGGTTATCTCTACATCGGCAGCGGTGACGGTGGCTGGGAAGGCGACGTGCTCAACGCGGGTCAAGATCTCAGCACCATGCTGTCCAAAGTGCTGCGCATCGACGTGAACACCCGCACCACGGAAAAAGGCTACGGCATCCCGAAGGACAACCCGTTTGTCACGCCATTGCAGCAGATGACGCTGTTTGGCATCAGCGAAGAGGCCTTCTCCAAGATCCAGCCCAAGGCACGCCCTGAAATCTGGAGCTACGGCATCCGCAATCCGTGGACGATGAGCTTCGACAGCAAGACCGGCGAGTTCTACGTCTTCGACATCGGCCAAAACCACTGGGAAGAGATCAACGTGGAGCCTGCAGGCTGCAAAGGCGGCATCAACTACGGCTGGAAGGCCATGTGCGGCAGCCATCCTTTCCCACAGATTTTGAAGAAGAACCCCGATGGCACCGAAACCAGCGTGAACCCGGAAAAGTGGGCGCAGATCGGCACGCTGCCCGTCGCGGAATACAGCCACGTCGATCAAGGCAACTGCGTCATCGGTGTCGGCGTGTATCGGGGCAAAGATTATCCGAGCCTTGATGGCGTCTGCTTCGTGGCCGACTGGGGCTCTGGTAAAATCTGGGGCCTGCAACGCGATGACGCGGCCAAATGGCAGATGGAGGAACTCCTTGACCTCGACACCCCGCTGCGCCCCACAGGCGGCGGCGAAGGCGAAGACGGTGCCCTTTACCTCTGCCACGGCACCGCTGGCTACGGCGGCAAGACCGATCCGTATCAAGAAGCTCCTGGCGCGGTGTGGAAGATCGTCGCGGCAGACAAGGTGCCAGCGGGTGCGGAAGTCGCGCCTTTGCAGAAGAAGTAAGGGCTTTAGCGGCAGGCTGAGGCTTGCAGCTACAAATCACGACGCGGAGCCGGGAGACGGCTCCGCGTTTTTTTGTAACAATGAAGGGAGGATGCGAGACTGGGCATGACGTGAAGTCAGATTGGCGTTGGCAAAGCCGGACATCGTCCATTAAACTGTCCCCATGAGAACGATTTCGAGCGTCGAAGCACGCAGCAGTCTAGACAGCCTGATTCAGGTGGTGAACCGAGACCGGGAGCCGGTGACCATCCATGGCGACGATGAGCTTTCCGTCGTGGTCATCGCTTCCGAAGACTATGCGTCGATGGAGGAAACGCTGCATTTGTACTCCACACCTGCAAACACCGCCCGTATCCGGCAGGGATTGGCCGATTTTCATGCCGGGAAATTTCAGACCGGGGAGTTATGCAACTGACTTGGCTGCCTGGTGCCTGGGTGGATTACCTTTGGTGGCAGACACAGGACCGCAAAA
Organism: Verrucomicrobiota bacterium; assembly: GCA_026397635.1. GTDB lineage: Bacteria > Verrucomicrobiota > Verrucomicrobiia > Verrucomicrobiales > Verrucomicrobiaceae > Prosthecobacter. Next base: position 7,483 of record JAPLUL010000114.1, read on the forward strand.
CCTTGCTGCGTATCAATGAGCTGATCCGAGATACCTTGCGTAACCCGTTCACAGGTATTGGCAAGCCTGAGCCGCTCCGGGGCAATCTCAAAGGCTGGTGGTCACGACGGATCACGCAAGAACATCGGCTCGTTTACCGCGTGGAAGGTCAGATGCTGGTCATCATGCAGTGCCGCTTTCACTACGATGGCTGAGATCAAAACTCACCGCCCAGCGCGAGATGCAGCGCGGCACGATTGCGCAAGCGCTGGGCTTGGACGCCGATGAGGGCGCTGCGGGCGTCGAAAGCGCGCTGGCGGGTGTCGAGCAGGGTCAAAACCTCGCTCAGGCCTTTTTCATACTGGCTGAGGGCGAGCTGCTCGGCGCGTTCGGCCTCGGTGGCGGCACGTTCGAGGGCGGACTCTTGCTGGAGCAGGAATTGCTCGGCAGCGAGGGCAGTTTCGACCTCGCGGAAGGCCGTGAGAACACTGCCCGCGTAGGTTTGCAGCGATTCATCGTAGCGGGCACGTTCGAGGTCGATGCCGGCCTTCAAACGACCGCCTTGAAACAAGGTTTGTGCGGCCTGGGTGCCGATGTTCCAGATGGCGGACTCGGGGCGGATCAATTGCTCGATCTGCTGCGAGGTGCGGCCCAACTGGCCGGTGAGGCGAAGGCTTGGCAGCAGCGCTTTTTTGGCCGCGCTCTCGGTGGCAAGCGCGGCGGTGACACGACGCTCGGCAGCACGCAGATCGGGACGGCGCAGCAGCATTTCGGAGGGCAGACCGGCGGGAATGCCGCGCTTGAGCGAGGGCAGTGAACCCAGGCCGCGCTCGGTGCCCGCCGGATAGCTGCCGAGCAGCGTTTCGAGTGTGCGGCGTGTCTGATCGGCGGTGGCGCGGCGTTGCAGCACGGTGGACTCGGCACGGGCCATGTCGGCGCGGCTCAGGCTGACATCCAGCGCGGCGCGCTCGGGGTCGATCCCGCGGTCGAGCTGACGTTCGAGAATACCGAGCTCCACTTTGCGGGTGGCGATGTTGCTTTGTGCGAGGGCGAGCAGGCTTTCGGCCTCGGCGAGGCTCACAGCGGTTTGCACCGTGGTGGTGGCGAGAGAGAGACGCGCGGCATGCCAGTCTTCCTCGGCGGCCTCTGAGCCAGCCTTCGCGGCGCGGCGTTCATCGGCCACGCGGCCCCAGAAGTCGATCTCCCAGCTCACGTTGAGGTTCCCAGTGAAACGGTTGGCGATTTGATTGAGGCCGGGGAAGCGCTGATCTCCCGGGCTTTGGGTGCGGCTTCCCGTTCCGTTCGCGGTGATGGCCGGAAACAGCCCGGCACCCGCCTGGACCATCTGTGCCCGCGCCTGCTGCACTCGCGCACCCGCGGCCTTCATGTCGGGATTGCTGGCAACGGCCTGATTCACAAGCGCAGGCAGTTTGAAGCCGCTGAACTCGCTCAACCAGCCGGTGGCAGCGCTTTTCGGAATCGCAGGCAACGCGGTCCACTTCGATGGCGCGGTGCCGTGGAGCTCTGCGAGGTCGGTTGTGAGGCGCTTGGAACCGAGGGGCGGGAAGAAAGCGCAGGCTGCGGGGCAAAGGCACAGGGCAACGGCGCTTAAATGACGAATGAAGAATGACGTGCGTGATTCGGATTTCGGATTTCGGGCTTCGTTCGTCATTCGGATTTCGGCATTCGTCATTTCCAGTTCATTTCACCCTGATCCATCCCACCACGATCAGTACAGGCAGTAGGATCGGGATGGAATAACGGTACATGTAGGCCAGGAAAGACGGCGCGTGGACCTTGGACTTGTCAGCGATGGCCTTGACCATGAAATTTGGCCCGTTGCCGATGTAGCTGCCGGCGCCGAAGAACACCGCGCCGAGGGAGATGGCGATCAGGTGTCCCGCGTGTTCGGCGGCGAACTTCAGCACATCGGCGGGGGAATCGACGGACAACTGCTCATGGCCCATGGAGGCGGCGAGGAAGGAGAGGTAGGTGGGTGCGTTGTCCAGGAAGGCGGAGAGCGCCCCGGTGGCGAAGTAATACTGCATCGGCGTGTCGATCTTCACGGCCTCACCACTTTGCAGGATCTGCAGGGCCGGGATCATGGTGAGGAAGATCCCAATGAACAGGAAGCCCACCTCCTTGACCGGGCCGAAGCTGAAATCGTTCGACTCGTGCACCTCCGGCTTCGTGGTGAAGTAGGACGCGGCTGCCGCGGCGAACATGACAAGCGCGGGAATGGAAAAGACGCCGAGAACCGTCGTTTCCTGGATGTTTTTCGGCAGGAAGACCGCGCCAAGCACCACGGCGAGCCAGACGACGTTCAGCAGGCCGCGGAAGAACCAGTCTTCGTGGGCGGTCTCCCGTTCACGCACTTCCTTCGGCGCACGGCGGAAGTTTACGCTGTCCATGGCATAAAATACCGCCAACAGAATGCCCACGGCCAGCACCCAGGCTTGCCAGCAGTGCTCCAGCACCCACCAGAAGGGCACGCCACGCAGGAAGCCGAGGAACAGCGGCGGATCACCAATCGGTGTGAGTGCGCCGCCAACGTTGCTGATGACGAAGATGAAGAAGACAACGTGGAAGCCGGTGATGCGGTATTTGTTCATCTTGATCCACGGCCGGATCATGAGCATCGACGCGCCGGTGGTGCCGATGACGTTGGCCAGCACCGCGCCGATCAGAAGGAAGACCGTGTTCACCAACGGCGTGGCCTCACCCTTCACGCGGATGTTGATGCCACCGGAAATGACGAACAGGGAGCCGACCAGCGCCATGAAGCTGACGTACTCATGCCCGGCATGGTGCAGTGGATGCCAGTCCTTCTGCACAAAGACGTAATACGCCGCCGTGACCAGTCCGAGGCCGATGGCGACCTTTGGATAATGATGCTCCCAGAAGTGGGCGGCAAACAGCGGCATCAGCGCGATGCAGAGCAGCAGTAGGGCAAACGGCGCGACCATGCCCATGGGTGGAAGCGCTGCGTGTGAAGAGGCGGCGGCGAGCAAAATCATGCGACTGACACAAAGAGGAAGAGCATTGGGGTGTCAAACCGCGCTCTGGGGATGCGCTGTCTCAGTCTGGACGACGATCCAGAATGCTCTTGGCTTTCTCGAGTTCGGAGGTCACCCAGACGCCCAAACCCGGCTCGTCCGCCTCGGGGGAGCCGGTGAGGTGCAGGCGGCGGACGTAGTATTTGTCGAGGAAGGCGACGATCTTCTCGGACACACCGAGAATGCCGCGGTGAACATGCAGCACGGGTTTTTTGTGCTTCTTCGACGTGCTGACGGCTTTTTGCGCGGTGCCGGTGGCTTTGGCGGCCTGGGTAAAGACGACCGTGCCGTCGGCGTCGCGAATGTTCGCGTCGATGACCTCCAGCACATTCTCGGTCGCCGCTTCCCGCAGCTTGTAGAGCGGATCAGGTGCTTCCGCGAGTCCGGCGGGGTGTCTGCCGCCGCGTGGGAGGTCGTGTTTCACCGTCCAGTCGAGCGCGGCGCGTTCGACGCCTGTTTGGGCGCCGGAAATGATGACAAGTTTGTAGGCCATGAGCACCTCCAGAGGAAAGCAGAACTCCCGGCACGGCAAGTGCGAACTCGCCTCATTCCAGGTGCTTGCCCAGCATGAGGTCCAGGTTCCGTTCCACGATCTCGCCCATGCTGGCGCAGCCATCAAATTGATGCGTGTTGTGGAACTCGCCCAGCTCGGCGCGGAGCTGGATGACCTTTTCAAACGGCTCCACGGCGTTGTTTTTCATGCAGCGCAGCAGTGCTGTGATGCGCGTGTGTTCGGAAAGGTAGCGGCGGGAGATGAGGCTGCGCTCCTCCTCCTGGTACTGCTTCATGGTCGGGAAATTGAGGCAGGCGGAGCAGAGTTGGACGACCGGATTGTTCTCCTTGAAGAACTGCGGCAGGTAGAGGCTTTTGCGTCCCTCGTAGCTCTGCTGGTCGAAGTCGATGGCGCGGACGCGGTACTGCACCTCCTCGAAGTCAGGCGTCATGTCGATGACGTAGTTGTAGCTGCGCATGTCGCCGAGCAGGCGGATGAAGCAGCGCTCGCTGAACTTGACGAATTCCTTGGCCAGGCGAACGCGATTGAGGTCGGGGCGGTGCAGGTAGTCGCGGATGAAGGCGTCTCCCGGAATGCCGGCGATGTGTTCCTCCACCAGCGTGCCGCCGCGATGCACGAGGTAGTTGATGCGGTTCGGCGAGAGCAGGTGCTCCAGCTCAAGGCCGTAGATCCGCGAGGCGTCGGCCGTCTTGACGTAAAAGTGGTCGTAGTTGTCGTTGTACTGGTTCACCACGCGGACGCGGAAGGGGCGTGAGTTGCCAAACTCGCAGTAATCCACGCGCTCCACGAACAAGTGCGGCACCGCGTGGAAATCCCCGGTGCGGAGCTGGGAGTAGATGCTGGTCAGTTTGGGGTACAGCTCCTTCTGGATCTCGCGCGGATACAGCACGCTGCTCCAATAGGTGGGGTTGCCTTCTTTGTCAGAATGTGGGTAGCTTTCGGAGAAGCCGCGCAGCTCGTCGTAAGTCGTCGGCAGCGAGTAGCAGCGGCCAAATTGGTCGAGGTAGGAGATCAGCTCGTCGGTGATGGGGATGAAATTCTTGCGCTTCGTGATCTCGTTCATTTCGGGCCTGTGTCGCACCTAGCGTTCCAGGTTTCAAGGAAGGATCGGCATCCCGCGTCTTGCGGTAGTGCTTGCACGCGCCATGCTGCGGCACCCATCATGCTCACCCCGCTCGATCTGAAGCTCTTCCGCGACCTTGGCCGCATGAAGGGCCAAATCCTGGCCGTGAGTCTCGTCATGGCCTGCGGTTTGGCCATGATGATCATGACGCGCAGCATCATCCTGACGCTGGAGAGCACGCGCGATGCCTACTACCAGCGCTATCGACTGGCGGATGTCTTTGGCTCGCTCAAACGGGCGCCGCTTTCGCTGGCAGACCGCGTCGCGGAAATCCCCGGGGTGGCCGCCACCGAGGCGCGGGTGGTGGTGGATGCCACGCTCGATCTCGTGGGCCTCACCGAGCCGGCCTCGGCGCATATTGTTTCCCTGCCAGAGGGCAAGCCGCAGACGCTCAACCAAGTCTTCATCCGCCAAGGCCGCCTGCCGCAGCCTGACGAGCGGCGGCATACCGTGGTAAGCGAATCCTTCGCGCTCGCGAATAAGCTGCAAATCGGCGACAACATCGTCGCCATCATCAATGGCCGCCGCGACACGCTGATCGTCTGCGGCATCGGCCTGTCGCCCGAGTTTGTCTTTGAAGCACGGCCCGGGCAGACCTTGCCGGACAACAAACGCTACGGCGTGTTCTGGATGAACTACAAGGCCATCGCCGTGCCCTACAATCTCGACGGTGCTTTCAACGACATCTGCGTCGATCTGGCCCCTGGCGCGAACGCGGGGCCGGTGCTGGCGGAAATGGACCGTCTGCTGTCCGACTACGGTGCGCAGGGTGCTTATACCCGCGAGGATCACAACAGTGCCAAGCGCCTCGATGACGAACTGCAAGTGGTGCATGCGCTATCGCTGGCCTATCCCGTCGTCTTTCTCAGCGTGGCGGCCTTCATGGTGAACGCGGTGCTGGCTCGTCTGGTGCGGCTGCAGCGGGAGCAGATCGCGCAGCTCAAGGCTCTGGGATATTCTTCCTGGCAGGTGGGGCGGCATTACCTGAACTACGCCTTCGTCATCGTCGTGTTTGGCACCGTGATCGGCGGTCTGGTCGGGCGCTGGATGGGTGGCGGATTGCTGGGCATCTATGATCTGTTCTTCCGCTTCCCCGAGTTGAATTTTCGCATGGATTACAGCGCCCTGGGCATCGCACTCGTGGTCAGCGCGTTCGCGTCGATCCTCGGGGTGTTCAGCGTCGTGTGGATGGCCGTCAAGCTGCCGCCTGCCGAGGCCATGCGGCCAGAACCGCCGGCGGATTTCAAACCTTCGCTCATGGAGCGCATGGGGCTCACGCGTGGCAGCAGCCCGGCCTTTCGCATGGCTTTGAGAAACATCGAGCGCCGCCCCATGCAGGCCGTGTTCACTATTTTTGGCATCGCATTGGCCACGGGGCTGATGGTGCTGCCGGGTTCCATGGCGGACAGCATCGACTACCTGCTCACCTATCAGTGGAATGACGTGCAGCGGCAGGATGTGGTGGTGTTTTTCGCCGAACCCGGCTCTCCGAGTGCCCTGCACAATCTGGAGCACCTACCCGGCGTGCAACGCGCCGAGCCGGTGCGCGCCGTGCAGGCCCGCATGCGTCATGGGCATCACTCGCGCAAGCTCGCCATCACCGGCATGCCGCGTGACGCTGATTTGAACCGCCTGCTCGATGCCGCAGGTCGCCGTATCGTCCTGCCGGAGGAAGGCGTCGTTATGTCCGCGCAACTTGGCCAGATCCTCGGTGCAAGAATTGGCGATGTGATCCAAGTCGAGGCCCTGGAGGGCAAAAGAGCGACGCTGAACGTCGCCATCCGCGGTTTCATCGAGGACTTCGCCGGTGTCTCCGCTTTCATGGACATTCAGGCGCTGCATCGCCTCATGGGCGAGGGAGATGTGGTCAGCGGCGCTTATCTGGCCGTCGATCAGGCCCGCTGGGAAGATTTCATGCGCGAGGTGAAGGACACGCCGCGCATTGCCGTGACAATGGTCAAAGACGATCAGCTTGAGGCCTTTCGCAGCACCACCGGCCAGAGCATCGGCATCCTGCGAAAGCTTTATCTCACGCTCGCCATCGTTGTGGCCTTCGGGGTGGTTTATAACAGCGCCCGCATCGCCCTTTCCGAGCGCAGTCGTGATCTCGCCACGCTGCGCGTCGTCGGCTTCACACAACGTGAGGTAGCGGGCGTGCTGCTTGGGGAGTTGATCATCCTAATCATCGCCGCGTTGCCGATCGGTCTGCTCTTTGGCCGGGGGCTGGCCATCCTCATCATCGAAAAAGTCCGCACGGAAACGGTGCGCCTGCCGCTGGAGATCAGCCTGTTCACCTACACCGTGTCCGTCCTCGTGGTCGTCGCGGCAGCCTGCTCGTCCTTCATCGTCGTCGGCCGCATGCTGCGGAAGCTTGACATGGTGGGCGTGCTCAAGGCGCGGGATTGACCGCTACAGCAGCGCCAGAACCGCTTCGAGGTGCGCCTCAGGCTTCACTTTTTCGAGAATGGCGACGATTTTGCCGTCCTTGCCGATGATGAAGGTGCTGCGCTCCGTGCCCAGGTAGGTCTTGCCGTACATGCTTTTCTCGACCCACACGCCGTACGCATTCACGATCTTCTGATCCTCGTCAGCGATGAGTGGGAAGGGGAGTTCGTACTTTTTGACGAACTTCGCGTGGCTCTTCACCGGGTCGGTGCTCACGCCGAACACGAGCGCTTTTTGGGCGATGGATTTCCAGCCGTCGCGCAAGCCGCAGGCCTGCTTCGTGCAGCCCGGTGTGTCGTCCTTCGGGTAAAAATACAGCAACACTGGCTGTCCCTTGAGTTCGCTGAGGGTCACGGTGTCTCCGTCTTTGTAACTGCCGCCGACGACGGGCGCGGTGAAGTCCGGGGCTTTGGAGTTGAGGGCAGGTTTGCTCATGGTGGCAATTTTACGCGGTCCGGCAGACTCTGGATGCGCTCAACCCGCGTGTCCCATGGCTGCCGCCATGAGTTTTTCCTGCGTGGCCTCCTGGCGCGTGAAGGCACCGCCGATGCGGCCGGCGTTGAGCATCAAAATGCGGTCGCTCATGCCGATGAGTTCTGGCAGCTCGCTGGATACCAGGATGACGGCTTTCCCTTCGGCGGTGAGCTGGTTGATGATCTCGTAGATTTCGAGCTTCGCGCCCACGTCGATGCCGCGTGTCGGCTCATCGAGCAGGATGATCGACGGCTGGGTGAGCAAAGCCTTGCCGAGCACGACTTTTTGCTGGTTCCCACCGGAGAGTTTGCCCACCACGGCCTCCAGTCCGGTCGCTTTGACGCGCAGCGAGTCGAAGATGCCCTGGTTGCGGTGAATCTCGGCATTGTGCTGGATGAATCCGCCAAGCGTGACGCTGGAAAGCGAGGACAGCGACAGATTGAAGCCAATCTCATGCTCCAGATGCAGCCCGTAACGACGGCGGTCCTCAGAGGCGAGCACGAGGCCGTTTTGAATGATGGATTCTGGCGTCCAACCATCGGTTGAATGTCCCTTGAGTCTAACTTGGCCGGAAATACGGCGGCCCCAGGCTCCAAACAAGTGCATGAGCAGTTCGGTGCGCCCCGCGCCCATCAAGCCGCCGATGCCGAGCACCTCGCCGGCCCGCAGTTCAAACTGGATGTCATGCAGTTTTGTTATTCCGCTTTCAGTGTCGGCCACAGCGAGCGAATCGACTTGGAGGATGATGTCTCCTGGCTGTGATGAGCGTCGTGGGAACAGATCACCGATCTCGCGGCCGACCATGTGGCGGATGACCTCGTTCTTGCTCGAGTCAGCGGCTGGCTGGGTAGAAATCGTCGTGCCATCGCGCAGAACGGTGACGCGGTCGGCGATGCTGAAGACCTCGTCGAGCTTGTGGGAGATGTAGATGCTGGCGATGCCGCGCTTCCGCAGATCGCGCAGGATGTCGAGCAGGATCAAAACCTCGTGCTCGGCGAGTGCGGCGGTGGGTTCGTCGAGAATGAGGATCTTCGAGTCCTTGGCGAGCGCCTTGATGATTTCGACGAGCTGCTTCTGCCCCACCCCGAGCGAGCGCACCGGCGCGGCAGGATCGAGACCGACCTTGAAACGATCCAGCAGCGCCTGCGCCTCACGATACATGCGCGGCCAGTCGATGAAGGCACCCCAGCGCCTTGGTTCGCGGCCGAGAAAGATGTTTTCCGCCACCGTCATCTCCTCGACGAGCGCCAGTTCCTGATAAATCACCGCCAGACCGGCCTTCTCTGCGTCTTTGATGGTTTCAAAGCATGCCTCGACACCATTCACCTCAAACTTGCCCTCATAACTGCCATGCGGATGAATGCCGGAGAGCAACTTGATCAGCGTGCTCTTGCCCGCGCCGTTCTCGCCACACAGCGCGTGGATTTCTCCCTCACGGAGGTCAAACGACACATCCTGGAGTGCCGTGACGCCGGGGAAGCGCTTGGTCAGATGATGGGCGGTGAGGAGCATGGTGAGGAAGGTTAGAAGTTAGAGGTGAGAGGTTAGAAGTGAGAGGAACCTCTTACTTCTGACCTTTCACTGGAACACGTCACTCGCCTTGCGAAACCCATCTTTCACGACGGTTTCACGCAGGTTCTCCTTGGTGACGGAGGTGATTTCGAGCAAGAAGGAGGGAACTTCAATCTTGCCGTTGGAGACGGCGTCGCGGGCGACGATGGGCTGGCGGCGGGCGAGTTTTAGGGCGAGTTCGGCGGCCTTGGTGGCGATGCTTTGGATGGGTTTATAGACGGTCATCGCTTGCGTGCCCTGGGCGATGCGCTGGCAGGCAGCGAGATCGGCGTCCTGGCCGGTGACGATGATTTTTCCGGCGAGTCCTTCCTCGGTGAGCGCTTGAATGGCTCCACCGGCGGTGCCGTCGTTGCTGGCGAGGATGGCGTCGAAATTCTGGCCGATCTTGGTGATGCCGGCGTTGGTGATTTTCTTGGCGTTCTCGGGCTTCCAGTCCTCGGCCCAGTCTTCAAACAGCACCTCCACTTGGCCTGCGGCGATGAGGGGCTGGAGGATGTTGTCCTGGCCTTGCTTGAAGAGTTTGGCGTTGTTGTCGGTCTTCGCACCGTAGATGCGGATGAGGCGCAGTTTGCCGCTGGGTGGGATGCGGTCGGCGAGGAATTTGGCCTGCAACTCACCGACTTTGACGTTGTCGAAGGTGAGATACAAATCGAGATCACAGCCGGTGATGAGGCGGTCATACGAAAGCACCGGAATGCCGGCTTGATGAGCGAGTTCGACGCCTTTGGCCATCGCGGCGGCGTCTTTGGGGATGATGACGAGCACATCGACCTTCTGGGTGATGAGGCTCTCGATGTTCTGAAGCTGGACGACGTCGTTGCTGTTGGCGGACTGCACCAAAACGTCCGCCCCGGCGGCCTGGGCGGCGGCGGTGAAGAGATCGCGGTCAATCTGCCAGCGCTCCTCCTTGAGCGTATCCATCGACAGGCCAATCAGCGGACGCTGGCGGGCTGTGGTGACGCCCACGCCCCCGCGTGCGATGACGAGGCCGGTGATGACGCTGAGGGCGCAGGAAACAAGGACGAGTAGGACGCGGACGTTCATGCCTGCTCTGTAGCGAAAGCGAGGAAAGATGACGAGAAGAAAATGCTGGTTCTGTGCATGCGCCTTGGCCTTGAGAACACAATATCGGCGATTTTTGGTGAGCCTAGGAGGGCGACACTGAAGCCGCCTTCCGAACGAGGAAGAGCGAGATTCAAGACTGCCCAATCAGGCTACAGCTTCGACGCCGCGTCGAGACTTACATCCTGGCCGGTTGGCTTCTCGCTCCGCTTGGCTGCGATCAATGCATGCCTGGAAAAAACTCTCCAGCTACCCCCCCCCAGAATCACCCGCCTTGCAAGGTTCGTGCTAGCTGCACGATGGAGTTGGCGGCTTCCGTTTCATCATTCACGACTTGGGTCGCGCCGAGGCGTTTCAGACGTTCCACATCCGAGCTGAAACGCGCCCGTGCCAGAACCGGAACATCTGGGCGCTGCTCGCGGACGACGGCCAGCGCTTGGGCGTTGACCGTGGCATCTGGAAAGGTGAGCGCCACGAGCCTGGCATGCTTCAAGCGGGTCAGCTCCCACGTTTCCTCATGCGAGGCGTCAGCAAACAGCACCGGCTGTCCGTGCCGCTGGAGCGTGCGCACGGTTTCCGCATTCAGTTCGACCACCAGCGTCTGCACCCCAGCATCAAGCAGCGCGTTGTTGAGTTTTTCACCCACCGGACCATGCCCGCAGATGATGGCGTGGCCTGACATGCCCGCCACGCGCTGGCGCAGGGTGCCGCCGTCAAATTTGACCGGCTTGCCACGGCCCCAGCCACGTTTGACCAGCCAATCTCCGAGCGGCTGACCGAGTTTGAGGAGGGCAGGGAGCAGGCCCATCGAAAAAGCACTGGCCACCAGCAGTGTCTGTTGCGTTTCGTTGCTCCAAAGCCGGGCGGTGCTGGCCTGCTGAAGCAGCACCAGTGAGAACTCACCCGCGCTGCACAAACCGATGCCTGCCATGAGTGCCTGGCGGTGGACTAAGTTCAAATAACGCGCGATGAACGTGATCACACCCGCTTTCACGAGCATGATCGCCGCAGTGAGAGCGCAGATCGGCAGCCACAGCTGAATGGCGGCCTTCAGGTCGATCATGAGGCCCACCGAGACGAAGAACAACGTCAGAAATAGATCCTTCAGCGGCATCACATCCGCGAGGATGCGGTGTTTGAAGATCGACTCGCTCACCGCCAGCCCCGCCACAAAAGCGCCGAGCGCCAGACCCAGGCCAAGCAGCCCGCCGATGAAGGCTAGACCCACGCAACTGCCGATGACCGTCAGAGTGAATAGCTCGCGGCTGCGTGTTTGTGTGACCGCATTCAGCACCCAGGGTATGATCCAGCGCGCTGCCACTCCTGACAAGATCACGAACGCCCCGCCCCGCAGCGCCAAAGAGCCAAGACGTGGCAGCAGCGCGGCTTCCACGCCCGGCTGGGGCAGCAGCAGCGGCATGAACAAGAAGAACACGATGATGAACAGATCCTGAAAGATCGCCACAGCCAGCGCCATGCGTGCGCCTGGGCTGGCTTCGAGGCCGAGATCTTGAAAGCTCTTCAAACTGACCGCCGTCGAACTCATCGCCAGCGCCACGGAGAGGATCACAGCCGCCTGCCAAGGCAGTTGCATCAGCGTGGAGGCAGCGCCGGCGATCAGCATGCACAGCCCCATCTGCCAGCCGCCGCCCACGAAGGCTTGGCGGCGCAGGAAGCGGAGTTCGCCGAGGGAAAACTCGAGCCCTAGCGTGAACATGAGCAGCACCACGCCAAACTCCGCCATCTGCGACACTCGCTCGTGCGATTCACCGCCGCCCAGCAATTCCAGCACACCTGAATTGGCGATCACGATGCCGCAGATGAAATACCCCGCCAGCATGGACTGCCGCAGCCTGAGCAGCAGCAGAGACACCAGCACCACGCCCGCCAGCATCAGCGCCAGCAGCGCGAACAAGGGCGGGATCGCGTTTCCGGCGGCAAGCAAGGGAGTGATCACGGCAGCAAGGCAGATGAGTGTTGGGTCCAATGGAACATGGTCATCCATGCATTCAATCCACGGCGGCTCAAACTCAAACCCCGCGTGTGGATGATTTTAGGCTGCCAGCTTGCGATACAGCTTCTCCATCGCCTCCCCACTGCGGCAGGCGATGGCGGCTTGGGCCAAAATGCTTGCCACATCAAGGCGCGAGATCTTGATGCCTTGCTGAACCTTGTCCCAAGAGGCGGAGCGCATTTTGGCAACGGTTTGAATGCCGAGCAGCAGCGGCAGGGCGGTGGCGTAGCGCAGTTTGCCGTGCGTGACGTGCTGAACGTAGCGCAGGCCGTGTTCGAGGTGCTCGGTGCAGGTTTGCAGCCACTTGCGCCACTCGGTTTGAATGTCGAAGGGGGCGCAGGGCAGGTAGCAGCGGCCATCCCGCGTGTCCTCGCCGATGTCACGCAGGATGTTGATGAGTTGCAGCCCTTTGCCCATGCGCGCGCCCCATTCTTGCATCTGCGCTGTGGTCACGCCGGGATCGAGTGATGAAGGCAGCTCGGTGGCGCAAAGCTGAGTCCAGAATTCGCCGACACAACCGGCGACGAGCCAGGTGTATTCATCGAGTTCTTCCGCGCTCGCGAGCGAGCGAAGCTGGCCGTCGGAAGGGAAGCGGCGGATGTCCAGCATCTGGCCGTCGATGATGTGCTCCAGCACGCTTTGGATGGCCGCAAAGGGTGCGGGCTGCATCGTGCGCAGCCAGCCAATGCCGTCCGCGAATTTTTCCATTAGGCGGCGCTCAGCGTCATCCTCCTGCTGCGGGCAAAACTGCTCTCGCAGTGTGCTGGCGAGCGCCTCCACCGCAAAATCACCGCGCACGAGAGCGCGGTAACGTTCAAGGCAGTCCAAACGCACTTCGGCACTCACGCTGGCTGTGTCCGCGATGGTGTCTGCCGTTCGTGCGAGCAGGTAGGCGAGGGAAATCGGCTCACGCAGCTCCTTGGGCAGCGCTTTGAGTGTGAGGTAGAACGAACGCGACACCGCCGCCAGCAACTGGCCGCCGAGTTCACGTTCATGATGGGATTCGTCGGACATGTACGTTGTTCACGCTTTAGCGTGTCATTCGCATAAAAGCACGCTAAAGCGTGAACATCGTCCGACCTTGAAGCACCTTTACGTCCATATCCCGTTCTGCCACCGCATCTGCCCGTATTGCAGCTTCCACAAGCACACGCCGGGCGGCACGGACATGGTGGCGTTTGTGGATGCGCTGCTGAAGGAAGCTGAAAAACAGCCGCTGAAGCCGCGCACCATCTTTTTTGGCGGTGGCACGCCTACGATGCTGAGCGAGGTGCATCTGGAGCGGCTACTGCGCGGTTTGCGTGACCGCTTGGACATGTCCGATTTGGATGAATACACCATAGAGGCCAACCCCCGCACGATCACGGCCTCCAAGGCCGCGCTCATGCGTGACCAAGGAGTCACGCGTGTCTCGCTGGGCATCCAGGCCTGGGATGAAGCCACGCTCAAGACGCTGGGCCGCGATCATTCACCTGTTGAGGCCGAAGAAACATGGCAGGTGCTTAAGGCGGTCGATTTTCCGAGTTTGAACCTCGATCTGATGTTCTCCATTCCCGGCCAGAGCCTTGAAACGTGGCGCGAAACGGTGCAGCATTCACTCTCGCTTAAACCGGACCACATTTCGGCCTACAACCTCAACTATGAAGAGGATACGGACTTTTTCCGCCGCCTCAAAGCAGGGGAGTTTCGCGCGGATGAAGGTCGCGACGCGGACTTTTTTAATCTGGGCATCGATCTCCTCGAAGCGGGCGGTTTTGAGCACTACGAGATCTCGAACTACGCAAGACCGGGCCATCGCAGCGTCCATAATGAGTCCTACTGGCTCGGAGAAGACTATCTAGGCATCGGTCCCGGCGCGTTTTCTACTGTGGGTGGCAAACGCTGGCACAACGTGAAGGACACGCCGCGCTACATGGCGCTGGCGCTTGCGGGTGATGACACGGCGGTGGAAGTCGAGGAACTCACGCCAGAAAACAGGCGCACCGAGCGCTTCGGTCTCGAATTGCGCACCGCACGCGGCCTGCCGCTTGATCTCATCGCACCTGACTCACGCCGCATGCTCGATACGCTGCGCGATCAGGGCTTGCTGGACTTTGATGATCAGCTCGTGCGCCTCACGCGCACCGGCAAACCGCTCGTCGATCCCATCGCGGTGGCGTTGATGGGTTAAAACTGCTCAACCAGATAGCGGATCAAATCGGTGGAGGTCACCATGCCGACAAGCTTATTGCTGCCAGACACGATGGGAAGCGAGTGGAACTCGCTCTTGGCAAGAATTTCGGCGGCTTCGCGAACTGTGCCGGTTTCAGGCAGCGTCACCGGGTCTTTTTTCATCACCTGTTCCAGGGTCAGCGTGTGATCGAGCGTGGCATCGACCGTGCGCTCGTCCGTGTTGAAGGCGTCACCAAAGCTGACGCGCAGGATGTCACTCCAGGCGATGATACCGACGAGTTGGTCGCCGTTGACGACTGGGATGTGATGCACGCTATGTTCGCGCACGAGGGCGCGGACTTTGGAGATGGGATCGCCGTGGTGAACGGTGATCACGTTGCGGGTCATGAGGTGAGAGATGGGGTCGTTGCGCTTCATAGGTTGGTGCTGCCAATCATGCCGTGCGTGGGAGCTCGCGCTCTGCGCTGGTTGCGAATGCGTGGACGGATGTTGCGTGACTTCAAATCAGCTCAACGACCACCGCGCTGGCATTGTCCCGGCCGGATTCACTCACGGCATACTCGACGAACCATTGCGCGTGGCTTTGGCCCTCCGGCGGCTGGTTGGCCGCCAGCATGTCGGCCACGCGGTGGTCCCAGATGCCATCGATGACACCGTCGGTGCAAAAAAGGAATCGATCACCGCTCTCGCAGCCGACAGCGCCGACCTGAGGGGTGAGGGACTGGCTGCCCGCGCCGAGCACCTGCATGAGGACGCTTTTGCGCGGATGAGTGCGCGCCTGGCGCTCGTTGAGCTGGCCCTGGCGTTGCATCCAGCCAACCTGCGAATGGTCATCGGTGAGCTGTTTGAGCTTGCCGCCTTTGGGAAGCCAATAGATGCGGCTGTCCCCCACATGCGCGAAGTGCATCCAGCCGGGAGTGAACCACCCCAGGCTCAGCGTGGCCCCCATGCCGCGACATTCCTCGTAGTAGCGGCCGAGTTTCAGCAGCTCCGCATGAATGCGGTGAAACAATTCCTCCAGCACATCGCCATGGCCGGCGGAGATTTGCTGCGCGGATTGCTTGTAGCTCTTGGGCAGCAGTTGGGTGATTTTTTCCGCAGCGATCTTGCTGGCGAACTCGCCAGACTTGGCGCCGCCCATGCCATCGCTCACCGCGAAGACGAAGTCTCCAGTGTCGTGGGTGGATTCGCCGACCTTGCCGAGGTAGCGCAGCTCACGAGCATCAAAATTCAAGCAGAGGAAGGTGTCCTCGTTGTTCTGGCGCACGCGGCCAGGGTGCGTCAGGCCGGACCAGCGGAGGTGGTTGGGTGGTTGGGGGGGGCTGGAGTCGCTCATGGAGCCGGCTTGGGAGGCGGTGGGTCGAGGATGGTGGCGAGTTCGAAGTCGATGAGGCAGAAGCGCCCGTCGCTGTGGCGGTAGGTGACGTTGCGGGTGAAAGGGTCGTCGTGGCGGACGCCGAAGTCGTGCTCCAAGGCGCCAAAGAGGTCCTTGAGCTTGGCTTCGCTGATACGTTCAACGAGAGAGCCGCAGTTCGTGGTGACGAGGTAGAGTTGATCTTCGTGGGCCTCCAGCACACGAGGGACGTAGCTGCACCCGCGTTCTTCCAGCACCCGGAGCACCCGCACCTCGTTGGCGAAACGCTCAGCGGCATTGCTGCCGCGAAAAGATTTATGCACGCGACCGTCGTAGCCGATTCGAACGAGGGCGCGCTGAGTGTTTTTGGCTTCTTGCATGGGGTTTTCCGGCCTCGGTGACTGAACTTCCCAGCATGCGGTGGTCCTGGCAAGTGGACAAAAAAACATCTCGCGTCTGGCACGCAGCATGCTTACATGCGACCTGTCATACTTGGAGGTGACCATTTTCACCTCCTGGAAAGGCAAACACAAACACACTCAACCATGGCCAAATACAAACTCGAATACATCTGGCTGGACGGCTATCAGCCGGTCCGCAACCTCCGCAGCAAGACGCAGCTCAAAGATTACGCCAGCTTCCCGAAGCTGGAGGAACTGCCAGAATGGGGCTTTGACGGCTCCTCCACGCAGCAGGCCCCAGGTGGCAGCTCCGACTGCGTTCTGAAGCCTGTGGCCGTCTACCCTGACAGCACCCGCAAGAACGGCGTGCTTGTCATGTGCGAAGTCTATAACGCTGACGGCACTGCCCACGCTTCCAATGACCGTGCGACGATCCTTGACGATCCAGACGCTTGGTTTGGCTTTGAACAGGAATATTTCCTCTACCAGGACGGCCGCCCTCTTGGATTCCCTGAAAACGGCTATCCTGCCCCGCAGGGCCCTTACTACACAGGCGTGGGTTACAAGAACGTTGGTGATATTGCCCGCCAAATCGTCGAGGAGCACCTCGAAATCTGCCTTGATGCAGGCATCAACCACGAAGGCATCAATGCCGAAGTGGCCAAGGGCCAGTGGGAATTCCAGATCTTCGGCAAGGGGTCCAAGACCTGTGCCGACCAGGTGTGGGTGGCCCGCTACATTCTGAACCGCCTCTGCGAGAAGTATTGCGTGGACGTGGAATACCACTGCAATCCGCTTGGTGCCACCGACTGGAACGGTTCCGGCATGCATGCCAACTTCTCTACGAAATTCATGCGTGAAACCGGCGGGGAGCCATACTTCCTCGCCCTGATGGCCCAGTTCGAGAAGAACTGCATGGAGCACATCGCCGTTTATGGTCCGGACAATCACATGCGCCTCACGGGGCTGCATGAGACCCAGAGCATCGACAAGTTCTCCTGGGGCATCGCTGACCGTGGTGCTTCCGTTCGCGTGCCACACAGCTTCAAGAAAAACGACTGGAAAGGCTACCTCGAAGACCGTCGTCCGAACAGCCAGGGCAATCCTTATCAGATCGCCTCGCGCATTCTCAAGACCATCTCTGAAGTGCCGAAAGCGTAATTCGTCTCTGCAAGTTTACTGAACGAAACGCCGCCTGGAAACAGGCGGCGTTTTTTGTGATGCGCGGCATCGTTTGCAAAAGCCCGACCAGCCTGCTAGGTGCATTCGTATCCACTGCCCCATGCCCACCGAACAAGACATCCGCACCGCCCTTGGCAACGTCCGCTATCCTGGTTTCAGCCGCGATATTCTGTCGTTTGGCCTCGTGAAAGGCATTCAAATCGAAGGCGCGAACGTCACCATCGAAATCTCCGTCGCCACGCGTGATCCAAACATCCCGCGCCTGATCCATGAACAGGCGATGGACGTGCTGAAAAAAGTCGCGGGCGTCGGCGAAGTGAAGCTGAACTTCGACATCAAAGACCCGCCCGGTGCAGGCGTCACGGCCTCCGAAAAGCTCGGCAAATCGAGCCTCCCTGGCGTGAAGAAGGTCATCGCTGTGGCCTCGGGCAAAGGCGGTGTGGGCAAGAGCACCGTGGCATCAAATCTGGCGGTTGCTTTGAGCCAAAGCGGGCTGCGTGTCGGCCTCTGCGACTGCGATTTGTACGGCCCCAGCATCGCGCACATGTTCGGCACGGACGAGCGTCCGTATCAAAACGACGAGCAGCAGATTGTACCGATCGAAAAACACGGACTGCAGCTCATGTCGATGGGATTCCTGCTCGAAGATGCCTCTCCCGTGATCGTGCGTGGCCCCATCGCCACACGCTACACGCAGCAGTTTCTGCGTCAGTGCGCCTGGAATGATCTCGACGTGCTCGTGCTCGATCTGCCCCCAGGTACGGGCGATATTCAGCTCACCATCGTTCAAACCGTGGCGCTCGACGGTGCGGTCATCGTCACCACACCGCAGGAGGTCGCCCTCATCGACGCCCGCAAGGCCGTGGGCATGTTCCAGAAGGTCAATGTGCCCATTCTAGGCATCATCGAGAACATGAGCTACTTCCTCTGCCCGAGTGACGGGCAGGTTTATCACATCTTTGGCAAAGGTGGTGGCGAGCATGAGGCCAAACGCCTCGGCGTGCCGCTGCTGGGACAGATTCCCATCGAAATGACCGTGCGCGAGAGTGGTGACGAGGGTCACCCCATCGCGCTCAAAGATCCGGCGCAATCTGCGTCGTCGAAAGTCTTCCGCGAGATCGCGGCTCAATTGAAATAGTTTCGATTGGCAATCGAAGCCGAACCCATCCAAGCATTCGACTGCCAGTCGAATCTACCCAAACCCCATGCGCACCAACGTCCTCGGAACCGCCCTCACCTGCTGCTGTCGCCAACCCATGACCGGATTTTACCGCGACGGCTACTGCCGCACCGGCCCCGGTGATGTGGGCCTGCACACCGTCTGCGTCGAAGTCACCGCCGAGTTCCTGCGCTTCTCCGCCGCCCGGGGCAATGATTTGAGCACGCCCGCCCCTGAATGGGACTTCCCCGGCCTGGAACCCGGTGACCGCTGGTGCCTGTGCGTCACGCGCTGGAAGGAAGCGCTCGATGCCGGATGCGCTCCGCCCGTCTGCCTTTCCGCCAGCCACGAGTCCGCGCTCGAATGGGTCGATCTCGACGACCTGAAGACTCACGCCCTGGATGGTCCTGATGCAGTCACCGAGTAATCCTCCGTGCCGCGTCCAAAAAGCGTGCCCAGCTTATCGCGAATGATTTCAAATGAACGGCGGATGACGCGGAACAAGCGCGGCAGCACCATGAGGAGCGTGCCCGCTGCCACGATGATGTCCTCCGCGATGCTCAAAGCGATGTCCGTGAGGTAAAGATTCAAGCCTGCGAGCGATGCGAGTCCGAGCCTGAGGGCAAGCTGTTCGAGGATTTGCATGACCGGCCCATGCCATCAGTGATCTGTTGGGGCGATGAACAAGTTCGCGGGCATTTTGGAACGTCCACGAACGCTTGAGGTCGTCCCCTCACCCCTGCCCTCTTCCCGAAAACAACCACATAGTTCAATTCACCAGGGGCGGGGAAAGGGAGAAAAGCGTCCTCCCTCGCCCCGCCGAGGGTGGACACATGGTCTGTGGTAGATGCGGGGAGAGGGGCGACCAGCCAGCAACTCCAGCGCACTCCAAACCGTCACCGGCTTGCCAAAAACTCCAGGATCTGCCGTGCGAGGGTCTTGCTGATGCCCTGCACGGCGGCGATCTGCTCCTCGCTGGCTTTGCGCAGTCGAGTGACGGAACCAAAAGCCTTCAGCAGAGCTGCTCTGCGTGCATTGCTGACACCGGGACAGTCATCCAGAATGCTCTCGGCCACACGACGACCGAGCAGGAGCTGATGGTAGCCGTTTGCCCAGCGATGCGCCTCGTCGCGGATGCGTTGCAGCAGCTTCAAGGCCCCGCGCTCATGCGGAATGATGACTGGATGGCTTTCCCCTGGCCGATAGACTTCCTCGTGCTCCTTGGCGAGGCCGATGATCGGTAAACTATGAAGACCGAGCCGCTGCAACTCCGTGACGGCGACACCGAGCTGTCCTTTGCCACCATCGACGATGACGAGATCCGGCAGCGTGACGAATTTCGGATTCGAGGCGAGGCGCTGCAACGCCTCCGCAGGCGCTTCTTGCGAAAACTCGGCATCCTCTCCAGCCGCCTGCCGACCTTCGAGCAAAATGCGCGAGAAACGCCGCCGAATGACCTCTGCCATGCTGACGAAGTCGTTCTGACCGCTCACAGATTTGATCCGGTAACGGCGGTAGTTCGAGTTGTCCGGCACGCCGTTCTTGAACCGCACCATGCTGGCCACGCAATGCGCGGTGCCGATGTTGGCGATGTCGAAGCACTCCATGACGAGCGGTGCGCGCTCCAGATGCAGCAGTTCCTTCAATTCCTGCACATCCGCCATCGGGTCGATGCTGCGGATGACCCGCGCCCGTGCCCCGCGCTCAAACGTGCGCGAGGGGATGAGCGTTTTTTTGAAGTCCTCAACCATGTCCCGCAACTCGGCGGCTTTTTCAAAGTCGAGCCGAGCGGCGGCATGCTGCATCTCCTCCTCCAAGGCGGTGACAAGGTCTTTGGAACGCCCATCAAGGAACTCACAGGCCTGTTCGACCCGCTTTTTATAGTCCTCGAGCGAAATGCGGGCAATGCACGGTGCAGAGCAGTTTTTGATGATGTCGTTGGAGCAGTGCTTGTAGTCAGCCTCAGTTGGAGTCAGCGGGCGGCAGACGCGCAGGCCAAATTTTTTGTTCAGCCAGTTCAAGGTGGTGCGGAGGGCACCGCCATGCGGAAACGGGCCGAAGTAGCGGGCACCGTCATCCTTTTTGAGCCGTGTGAGCGAGATCCTTGGCATCGCATCGCCAAAATGAACGCGCACCTGAAAGAAGCGTTTGTCATCGCGGAAGCTGACGTTGTAACGCGGTCGGAACTCCTTGATCAGCTTGCCTTCGAGCACCAGCGCCTCGGTGTCATTGCGTAGCTCATGCAGGTCAAAGTCCCAGATGCTGTGGATGAGCGCCCGAGTTTTTCGATCCGCAAGCTGGGAGCGGGCGGGTGTGAAGTAGTTCGCGAGGCGTTTGCGCAGATCACGCGCTTTGCCGACGTAGATCACGTTGTTCAGCCGGTCGCGCATGATGTACACGCCCGGCACATGCGGCACATCGCGTAGTTTGGCTTGGAGGTTGGGCTTGGCTCTTGAATCGGGCATGCAGGGAGTTACGCGGCCACCACCCGCCACGGATGAATCGGTTCGGAGATGCCCTTGAGTTGCATCGGTGGCATCGGTTCCGCCTGAATCAACTCCTGAGCTTCCGCATAGGTCTCCGCGTCCATCACGATCTGGCCTGCCTGAGCGATGCTGCACAGCCGCGAGGCCAGATTCACGCGATGCCCGAGCACCGTGTAACTCAACCGCTGATCCGACCCCATGCAGCCTGCCACCACCGAACCGGTGGCAAGGCCAATGCCGACCTCCAGCGAGTGTTTCGAGGTTTGATTCAATTGGCGGCGCACTTGCAGCATGCTCAGCGCACACTGCACGGCGCTCAGCGCATCGGCACCGGTGCTGACGGGAGCGCCAAACAGCACCATGATCAGGTCTCCCACGAATTTATCGACGATGCCGCCATGCTTGTAGGCCACGTCGGTGAGCGCGGTCATGTGCTCATTGAGCAGTTCGATCACCTCGCCAGGCTCCATGTTCTCCGTGATGGCGGTGAAGCCGCGAATGTCGCAAAACAGCATCGACACATGCCGGATTTCGCCGCCCAGGCCGCTGCTCTGCTCGATCAACTGCGCCGCCACGGTGCGATCCGCCACCGCATTGAGCACGTTGCGGTATTTTTCCTGGAGCGCGAGTCCGGCGGCCATTTCGTTGAAGGACGAGGCCAGTTTGCCCAGCTCATCCTGCCTGCGCACCGGCACGCGGACGTCGAAATTGCCCTGTTCGATTTGATGCGTGCCGCTGACGATGTCGCTGATCGGCCCGGAAAGGCCGCGTGAGATGTATAGCACCACCAGCAGGGCAATGAGTAGTGCCACCACGCCCAAAGCGCCCACATCACGCCGCAATTCGTTCAATTCGCCTTCCATAGCGGTGAGCGGATACAAATTCACCTGCGCGGCCAGTGGGAAGGGTGAGCCTGGATTCAGAACCCGATAAAAAATCTGATGTCGCACGCCGTTGACCGGCACAGTCAGCTCGCGCTGTGATTTGCCGGAGCGTTGGATGGATTCGGCAATATGTTTCTCAATGACTGTGGCAATGTCCTTCGGAATCGTGGTGCTGACCAATGCATCCTCCACCCACACGCCGCTCATGATCTCGCCCATATCAGACTTTTTCGTCTGCTCATAAAGCAGCCGCTCTGCCAGCACCTGCAAAGGCAGGCCGAACAGAAAGGCTCCAAGAAAATTGCCCTTTTTCTCGTCCCTCAAAGGCGTGATGAACACCTCGCGCACTTGCTCGTTGCGATTGTTCTCGCCGTATTGGACACGGAGATAACCGACCTCCTGCTCTTTGAGGATGTCTTCGAGCTTGCGACCGCTGAGCCACTGCATCTTGCCGCCCCGCCGCCGCATTTCCCCGTTGTCATCGCTCTCCATCAGCCCTGGAGCCAGTTTGAATCCGTTGGGCGCTTTGTCTCCTGGGCCAACTTTCTTGGGCGATGCGAGAAAATTCCCTTCAACATCGATCAGTCCGATGAAGGGCAACAGCCCCGGAGAAAGCTTGGAGGCATTGGGACGATGTTTGTCGTCTCCATTACCCCGCAGGCCAAAAGGCGGCGGCAAACGCTGGCCACCGCCCAAGGTCGGGCGTGCTGGGCCGCTACCGTTGGGTAACTCGGTCTGCAAGCGCTCCACCGCCAATGCCTCAAGCTGCGGGCGCATGATCTGCGCAGCGACTCCATAGTCTTTTTGGGCAATCGCCTCCAGCACCTCGGGTTCCTTCGCGATTTTGCCGAGCACGGCGGAAAGCGCCTCTGTGCGCTTCTTTTTCGCCGCCGTGAAGGTGTTGATCTGTGATTCAAACTGCTCTTCAAACAGCCTGCGATACGCCGCTACGAATTTCCACTCCGCCAGCACGAGCGTGGCGATGGTGATCCCCGCCACGACGGGGAACACGGTGAGAATGAGCTTGGCGCGAAAACTGGAGAACCACTGCATGGGAGATGTCACGGTGGCATGAACCCCGCGTCCAGCCGGATAGTTGCTCAGCGAACACGTTTCATCGTGAATGTGCCACGATCCATCGCGCTTTCGTAGCAGGCGTTGAAATCGTCGCCCTTGATCGTACCTTCGTAATGGTACACGCCGCCGACCCACTTCGGCATCTGATGATCGCCCTTAAAGGTGTAGGTGCCGTTTTTTTGCTTCTCAACCTGCTGCTTCGTTTTGAAGGCCGCGCTCAAAATGCCGCGCCAGGTGCAGTGGTAGAAGAACTGAAACGCTTGGCCCTCCGGCGCCCGAGACGCTATCGGGTGGATCACCGCCCGCAGTTGTCCCGTGTGCCCGCTCGCTGTGCTCAGCCAGGCACCCTCCCATTTGCCACACACGCCCGCATTGGATGCTGGCGTCTTCCACGCCGAGCGAAACGAGAGTCCGCAAGACGATAGCAGCATCAAAACGAGCGTGAGACAGGTGAATCGAAGCGGTTGGGGGAAGATCATGGGGTTCTATCTCACGAACGCATCCAAACCGCCCGGTTTTTCGTTCGCCATGAGGCATTCTGCCACTTGCCCCCGTTCATATTCGCGATACTTACCCGAGAACCTTCAACCCCACCCTACCATGGCCCACACCCTCGCCCCTCTGCCTTATCCGTCCAACGCGCTGGAACCCCACATCGACCAGCAGACGATGGAGATCCATCACGGCAGGCATCACAACGCTTACGTTACCAATCTGAACAACGCCCTCGCTGGCAACGCTGAACTCGAAGGCAAGTCCATCGAAGACCTCTGCAAAGACATCGCCAGCGTGCCGGAGGCCATCCGCGGCGCTGTGCGCAACAACGGCGGCGGTCACTTCAACCACACGCTGTTCTGGAGCATCATGGGGCCTGACGCAGGCGGCGCGCCTACGGGCGCTCTGGGTGACGCGATCACCGCCACCTTCGGCAGCTTCGAGGCCTTCAAAGAAGCCTTCGCCAAGGCTGGTGTGACTCGTTTCGGCTCCGGCTGGGCTTGGCTGGTCGTCAAAGACGGTAAACTCGCCATCACCTCCACGCCGAACCAGGACAACCCGCTCATGGACGCCTCCGGCACGCCGATCCTCGGCTGCGATGTCTGGGAGCATGCCTACTACCTCAAGTATCAGAACAAGCGTCCTGACTACATCGCCGCCTGGTGGAATGCCGTGAACTGGACCGCCATCGCCGCGAATTACGCCAAGGCGCTCGGCTGATTCCCGCTTCCCGACGATCTTCGTCACTTCACAAAGCGCGGAACGGCCGACCCGTCCCGCGCTTTGTCGTTAAAACCTTCGTCATTCATCATTCTGGTTTCGTCATTTCACTCATGGCACTCGTCCTCCACAAACTCCGCTGCGGCCTGATCTATTCGCAGGCCTTCGTGGAGTATCTGGAGTCGAAGCACAACATCGAGCGCTTCGCCCATCCGGCTGACGTGCTGCACGTCGAATACGTGCGCTGCAGCCAGGGTGATCTCGCAGGCCAGGAATGGTGGCAGATCACCTGGATCAGCGGCATGCAGGCTCCCACGGAGCACCGCTATCGAATCGGCGAGGTTGAGGTCTGCATTCACCGCCAGGCCATGCGCGGCCTCAAAAACCACCTGCTGCATTTTGATGGACAGAATGTCGTGGTAAAAAAATGACGAATGGCGAATTCAGAATGACGAGACAAGCCAGAATAACCCATGTCGAAGGCAACCGCCTGCTTCGGCAGGCCTGGGTCCGTCATTCGAGCTTCGAAATTCTTTCGTCATTCGGGAATTCGTCACTCGTCATTCCCCACTCATGCCCACTCTAGCCGAAATCGGAGAAGACCAGCTCATCCGCCGCCTCATGCGCGGTGTGAAGCTCGACCGCGATGTCATCGCTGGAGCCGGAGACGACTGCGCGGTCGTCCGCAGCACGAAAAACGAGCACACGCTGCTCAAAACCGACGCGCTGGTACAGGATGTGCATTTTACGCTCGAAACACCGCCCAAACTCATCGGGCGTAAGGCCATCGCCCGCGTCGTGAGCGATTTCGCAGCCATGGGCGGCACGCCACGGCACGCCATGATCACCTTGGTGGCCCCGCCGAGCATGGAGGTCGAGTTCCTCACCGAGATCTATCGCGGCATGCGGGCCATCGCGAAGCAGTACGGCATCAACATCGTCGGCGGCGAGACCTCACGCGGCCTGGTGCTCATGTTGTCGGTTTCCATGAGTGGAACGGTTCCCTCAAAGCGCTGGCTTTCCCGCAGCGAGGGCAAGGCGGGTGATATCCTGCTCGTCACCGGCCGTCTCGGTGGCTCCATCAAAGGCAAGCACCTCAAATTCGAGCCGCGCCTCGAAGAAGGCCGCTGGCTCTCCGAAAACGCGCATCCGCACGCGATCATGGACATCAGCGACGGCCTTGCCAAAGACCTGCCGCGACTCGCCCTCGCCAGCGGCACGCATTATCAAGTCAACGTGGCCTCCCTGCCCTGCAATCCCGGCTGCACCTTCGATCAAGCCTGGGGCGACGGCGAAGACTACGAGCTCCTCCTCGCCGTGAATCCGCGCACGCTGCGTTCCTTGATGAAAAAGTGGCAAGAAGCCTTCCCAAAGCTCCCTCTCACCATCATCGGCAAACTCGTCCCTCCCGGCGAAGGAAGGCCGCCCGACTTTGAGAGCACGGGATGGGATCACTTTGCGCTCAGCGGCGACGCATGATCACACTCACGACTGCCGATGACGCCCACCTCTGGGGCACACAGCTCGCGCCGACACTCGTCGCGGGCGATGTGATCGCGTTGTGCGGCCATTTGGGCGCAGGAAAGACGCAGATCACGCGTGGCATCGTCGTTGGCATGGGGTCGAAGGCCGCAGTGACGAGTCCGACGTTCACGCTGGTTCACGAATACCTCGACGGGCGGCTGCCAGTCTTCCATTTCGACTTTTACCGCATGGAATCCGCCGCTGAAGTCATCGGCATTAGTTGGGACGAATTTTTGACCGAACCCGGCGTCATCATCGTCGAGTGGGCGGACATGTTTCCCGATTTGATGCCGCCGAACACACGCTGGTTTCACATCGAGGCCTTGCCGGATGGCTCACGGCGTGTCACGGAAGGGCCGCTTGCGCAATGACCCGAACCCTCCTCGCCCTCGACCTTTCCACCGCCCACGGTAGCATCGCCGTGGTGCGGGGTGCGGACGTGCTGTTTCTGTCCTCGTTTCAATCCGAGCGCTCGCACAACGCGCAGGTCTTTGCACCTTTGCGTGATGCTCTCACCGCAGCGGGTGATGGACTGACCGGCATCGTCATTGGCAATGGCCCCGGCTCTTATACAGGCGTGCGCATCGCGATTGCCGCGGCTCAAGGTGTGGCGCTGTCGCGAAACGTGTGGTGCGTCGGCTGGTCGTCGCTCACGGCACCGGATCTTGAGGTGCCGGACAGTTATCCGATCATCGGCGATGCCCGCCGCCAGAGCTTTTACCTCGCGCGAGTTGCAAACGGCCGACTGTTGCCCGATCTCGAAACCGTGTCTGCCGAAATCGCCCGGGAGCGGACGGCGGACGGTCAAATATGGCTCACGTTCGATGCGAAGCCGCCTTTGGAGTTGCCTCACGTTCGATCCGCCAAGCCTAGCGCCATTCGCCTGGCTGAAATCATCCAATCGTTGAGCCAAGCCGAGCTCGACTCACTCATTCAGCAGCCACTGATTCCGCATTATCTCGCCGAGGCCTTCATCACGATGCCGAAAAAGCGAGTGAACTGAGCCGGAGAGGTCTCTCACAGCGAATGCGAGGCAATGTGATCCCCTGTGCAAGAAGGCTGAGCAGCGCCCGTAATTTCGCCGTTATTTCCCTCCAAAAAAATGTCCCGAATCACCCATAACTGCGCTGGCCACATGCGGCGTGATTTCTTGAAGCTCGGTCTGACCGCCGCAGGCGGCGGCCTGGGCTTCACCGATCTGTTGCGTGCCAAGGCCATGGCCGCCAGCGCTCCGCAGCCTTCACTTTCGCGGCCAGTGAACTGCATTTTGGTGTGGCTCGACGGTGGCCCATCGCATTACGAGATGTTTGACCCGAAGCCGGACGCTCCAAGCGACATCCGCGGCCAGTTCAACCCGATCCGCACCAGCGTGCCCGGGGTTCATTTCTCGGAATGTGTCCCTAACCTCGCCAAGGCGGCCGACAAGTTCACGGTGCTACGCAGCGTCACGCACAAGGATCCCAACCACGGCGGCGGGAACCATTACATGATGACCGGTGCGCCCACGCCGGTGCCAGTCGGCTGCGGAGCGTTTGTGACCTTCCATCCGTCCTTTGGCAGTGTGGTGAGCTACAAGCGCGGCGTGCAGAATGGACTGCCCGCTTACATGACGCTGCCCAGCATCACTCGCAGCGGCGGGCCAAATTTCCTGGGGGCAGAACACGCGCCTTTCGTTGCCGGTGGCGATCCTAACTCAAAGGGTTTCAAGGTGCGCGACGTGGTGCTGCCTTCGGACATCTCTGAAGCACGCGGCTTGTCCCGCCGCGAGCTGCGGATGTCGCTGGATCGCATGAAGCGACTGAACAATGCCGTGGCGGAAGACCCAGCGGTGAGCTTTGACACCTTCTACGGGCAAGCGGTCGATTTGATCGCCTCAAAACCCGCCCAGGAGGCCTTCGACATCAATCTGGAGGACGAAAAGACCCGCGATCTTTATGGCCGCAACGATCTGGGCCAGCGCATGCTGCTGGCACGTCGTCTCGTCGAAGTGGGCGTACCGTTTGTCACCGTGAACTACGGCGGCTGGGACCATCACCGCGATGTGTTCAAGACCTGCAAAGGCGAGTTCATGCAGAAGTTTGACCAAGGCATGTCCGCACTGATCACCGACCTCGACCGACGCGGCCTGCTGGAAAGCACGCTGATCGTCGCGCTTGGAGAATTCGGCCGCACGCCGAAGATCAACAAGGACAACGGTCGTGACCACTGGCCTGGCGCGATGAACATTCTCTTCGCAGGCGCAGGAGTCCCACGCGGCGGCGTCATCGGTGCCACCGACCCCAAGGGCTACTACGCCAGCGAAAACATCTACTCACCCGAGGATTTTGCGGTCACGCTCTACACGAAGCTGGGCATCGACCCGCATCAACTCCTTCACACAAACTCCGGGAGACCCGTGCAGCTCATCAACGGCGGCAGGCCCATCCGTGAGCTGTTTGCGTGATGAGAAGTGGAATAACGAATGGCGAATGCAGAAGAGCGAATGGCTGGCATGTGCTGACTTTCGTCATTCTGAATTCGTCATTCGCCATTTCCGCCTACGCTGCCCCTCCCGGGCTGGAAAACATCTTCCCCGCCGGAGGTCAGGCAGGGACGCGTGTCGAGTGCATGGTCACTGGCAAGGGTTTGGAAACGGGATCGCCCGTCGCGAGATCGAACCATCCTGGACTGGTGCTGCTAGCTGGTGACAAGCCCAAGAAATTCATCGCCACGATCGCCAAGGATGTGCCGCCGGGGCCCTATCTCGTGCGCTTTTACACCCCCGAAGGCAGCACGCCACCGCGCATCTTTGTGGTGGGGAAATTCACAGAATCGCTCGAACAAGAGCCCAACGATGTGCTGGCCGACACCAAAACGTCCGAGGCCAAGATGAACGTGACGATCAACGGCGTGCTGGAAAAGGCGAGGGATGTCGATACCCACGCGATTCGGGTGCAGAAGGGCAAAACGATCACGCTGGAGTTTCACGGTTATGCGCTGGGTTCACCAATGGACCCGGCGATGCGGCTCTTGAATGAGCGCGGCGTCGAAATCGCCGCAGGGCATGACACGCATAACTTGGACCCACACATCGAGCACACACCGACGGCGGATGGGACGCTATTTGTTCAGGTTTTCTCCTTCGCACATCCACCTGCGGCGGATGTAGCTCTCAAAGGCAGCGCCAACCATGTTTACCGCCTCACGGTAACGGATGAGCCGAACAAGCCCGCTTCTGCGGGCGAACCGAAAACACTCACTCTTCCTGCCACCGTGCCCGGAAGCATCAGCAAGTCGGCAGAGGAAGACTCCTTCACTTTCGCGGCCAAAAACGGCGATGATCTGGCCATCGCGGTGCGTGCACAGTCAATTCGCAGCCCGCTGGATGCCACACTTCGCGTTGAAGATTCGGATGGCAAAATACTCACGCAAACCGACGACGGCGACAATCTCGATCCCGTGCTGCGCTGGAAAGCTCCGAAGGGTGGCAACTTCAAACTCGTCGTCTCCGACCGCTTTCACGCAGGAAGCGCTGAGCATCGCTATGAGATCACGTTGAAGCCTTTCGTCCCCACTCTCACCGCCACACTCGACAGCCATGCTTACCTTGTGGAGTCAGGCAAAACAGCGGAGGTCAAATTGACGGTCAAAACCAACGGGACTTTCGCAGGCAAGATTCAGGCGCGAGCTGTGCAACTGCCTGCCGGAGTGACGGCTGACCCCATGGATGTGCCAGCGAAGGGCGGCGAGGTCAAACTAACGCTCAAAGCGACCCTCGAAGCTGTGGCGAACCAGTCTCCTTTTGCCGTCGAAGTGATCACCAGTGCGCCAGATGTATTGCAGACATTCACAGCCAGTTATCTCATCCCATTCACCGAACCACGCGGTGATTTGCTCATCGTAAATGACAACAGCCCTTGGCTGACACTCACGGCCAAGCCACCCACCATAAAAACGCCCCCACCCGCGAAGGTGGAGGCGAAGAAAGCACCGTAGGCTTCGAATTGGATCAACCGAACAGATTTGCCAGCGGCTTGCCTTTGTCGGCCACGGTGAAGGGCCGCTTGCTGGGGCTGTAGAGCACTTGGTCGAGCGGAATGCCGAGCGCATAGGCGATGGTGGCATTGAAGTCGGGGATGGTGATCGGGTTTTCGATGGCCTTGCCGCCATTTTCATCGGTGGCTCCATACACCTGGCCGCCTCGGATGCCGCCACCAGCCATGAGGCAGGTGAAGCCGGGCGCGTGGTGATCACGACCATCATTGGCGTTGATCTCGGGCGTTCGACCGAACTCGGTGGCGAGCACGACGAGCGTCTCCTGCAACATGCCGCGTGATTCGAGATCCTGCAGCAGAGTGCTCAGAGCGGAGTCGAGTTCATCACAGAGTTCCGGCACACGGGTGAAGTTGGCATTGTGAGTGTCCCAACTGCCGAAGGACACTTCCACGAAGCGAACGCCATGATCAACGAGGCGGCGGGCGAGTAGGCAGCCCTGGCCGAAACGGTCGTTGCCGTATTTCCCACGCAGCGCGTCAGATTCGGCACTGAGATCGAAAGCTTTCAATTCCTCGCTCTTCATCATCTTGAGCGCGTCGTCATACATGTCGGCGTAAGCGCGGACATTTTTGACGTTGTAGGTTTCAGCAAACTGGCGGTCGAGCTGCTTGGCCGTGTTGAGGCGGCTGTGGAAGCGCTCCTCGGTGAACCACTGGTTGGTTTTGACGTTGTTGATGCCGCTTTCGGGATCATTGATCATGAGCGGGGCAAAACGGCTCTCGAAGAAACCTGCACCAGGATGACGGCTGTCATTGCCGATCATGACGCTGCCGGGCAGCGTGGGATTGCCACGATCCTGGAACTTTTGCAGCCACGCGCCCATGCTGGGGTGGCGGATGCTGCTGCGCTGGGTGTAGCTAGTGTGCTGGTAGTAAGCGCCCTGCTCGTGAGCGCCCTGCGTGGATGTCATGCTGCGGATGACGGCCAGCTTATCCATCTGACGGGCGAGCAGCGGGATGTGATTGGAGACGCGGATGCCATCGACGTTGGTGTTGATGACCTTCGTGAGGCCCATGACGTCCGTTTTGTCCGGCTTCGGGTCAAAGGTGTCGAGATGGCTCATGCCGCCATTCATGTATAAATAGATGACATTGCGCGCAGTGGCGGCCTGCTTCAGCGGCGAAGTGCCCAAGCCGGGCGCAGCAATGACGCGGGTGTTCAGATGCGTGGCAGCGCTGACACCGAGAAAGGTCTTGGCAGCACCGGTAACGAAGGAACGGCGGCTGAGGTCGTTGCGGAGGGCATTCATAGAAAAACAGGATTTTGGGGGATGAGCGCCTTTAACGCAGCCTACGGCCCGAGTTATCACAAGATTTCAGATGGCCCAGACCATCGACTATCCCGGCGCACGGCGGCCGAATTTGCGTTCCAGCTCGGCGGTAGAAATTTGCACGAGCGTGGGACGGCCATGCGGGCAGCAGTAGGGCATTTCGCAGGCAAAGAGGTCTTTCAGCAGCGCCTGCAGCTCAGGAATGGAGAGCACGTCGTTGCTTTTGACGGAGGCACGGCAGGCGGTAGTGGCGATGGCGTCTTCGCTGAGACGAAGCGAGGAGGCTTTGGCGGTGAGGCTGCTGAGTTCCTCAATGACTTGGTCGAGCCAAGCGGCAGGATCATCCGTCTTCAAAAAGGATGGCAGCGCCTCGACCTTGAAGATGTTCGGGCCGAAGGGTTCGATCTCGATGCCTAGGCGGGTCAGCGAGGCTTGATTCTGCTTCAGCACATCGGCATCACGCGGCGTGGTTTGCAGGGTGATGGGCATGAGCAGCCGCTGGCAAGGCACACCACCCGATTCGAGCGCCCGACGGAATTTTTCAAAGTTCACGCGTTCGTGCGCCGCATGCTGGTCCATGAGCACGAGACCTTCCTTGCTCTCCATGAGAACGTAGAGCTTCTGCAACACGCCGATGATGCGGAAGTCATTCGGCGATGGCACATCGGAAGAAGCTGTTTTGGCATTTTCCACCGGTTTGGGTAGCATGACCTCCGGCGTAGAAACCGGCTCGCTGGGACGCGGTGGACTCGGCACCAGCACGGGTCTTGGTTCAGAAGCAACAGGCATCTGCCGTAGCGGCGCCGAAGAAGGCGTGACCGGCATTTCCAGCTCTTCCTGACGGCTGGCTGGAATAACCGGCGCAGGCGTGCTTGCCGCTGGAAGCGGACGACCCGCAGGCGCATGCCCCGTGTGCAGCTTGGAGGCATTTTCAAGCGTCCGACTCACACTCCGTGCGATGGTGTCACGAACACTGTTACCATCGTGAAATCGCACCTCTTTTTTTGCCGGATGCACGTTCACATCGAAGGCCGTGGGGTCCATCTGGATGAAGAGAAAAGTAACCGGATACTGGCCCTTCATCAGCGCCGTGTGATAGCCCTCGCGCAAGCCATACGAAATGCTGGCGCTTTCGATGGGGCGCCCGTTCAAATAAGTGGTCTGCATCTGGCGGTTGGACCGACTCATGCCAGGGCCGCCGATGTAACCGGACACCGTGACGCCGTGCAGCGTGGTTTCCTCGATCTTCAGGAGGCGAGTCGCCAGTTCCTCACCTACGAGGCCACGGATGCGCTCCAGCATGTCGCGCGTAGCCGGAAGATGCAGCACTAGTTCGCCATTGTGCGTGAGCGTGAAGGCTACCTGCGGATTGGCAATGGCGTGCAGCCGCAACTGCTGCTCAACATGCGAAAACTCGGTGTTCTCTGTGCGCAGGAATTTGCGACGCGCCGGCACGTTGAAGAACAGAGAACGCGCCTCAATCACCGTACCCGCGGCACCGCCGTGATCCCGCACGGCGGTGAGCTTGCCGCCATTCACCTCAATCTCCGTGCCCACGAGCGCGTCTTTCTCGCGCGTGGCGAGGCGGAAGCGCGACACACTAGCGATGCTGGGCAGCGCCTCACCACGAAAGCCAAAGGTGCAGATCGCGCCCAAGTCTTCCTTGGTCCGTATCTTGCTTGTAGCGTGTCTCTCAAGACACAGCATGGCATCCTCCCGATCCATCCCACTTCCATCATCGACGATTCGAATCAAGGCGGTGCCGCCGCGCTGGGCATGCACCTCAATGTGCCGCGCTCCGGCGTCCAGGCTGTTTTCGACCAATTCACGCACCAGCGCGGCAGGCCGCTCCACGACCTCCCCCGCCGCCACCTGGCTGGCGAGCGCGTCTGGAAGAATGCGTATTTTGGCCATGAATTTCGATAAAGTGCGCAGCCGAAGACGTAGCCCTATTGCTGCAAGAAAACGTCACATTGGATGCAGGGTGAGGAATTGCAATCCCCGTGCGTCTGTGGCACGCAACCTCGACCACAGCACTCTCAATTTCATGATTTCCCTGACCGACAGCGCCATCACCCACCTCAAATCCCTCATTGCAGAAAAAAACGCCTCTACCGGCACCGGTCTGCGCCTGCGCGTCGAGAAAGGTGGCTGCGCAGGCATGCAGTATGTGATGGGGCTAGATCAATCCGCTCCTGAAGACAACGTCATCACTCAGGATAACGTCAAGATCATCATTGACCACGAGAGCCTAAGCTTTCTCCGTGGAAGCCAGATCGACTATGTCGATTCCTTGGCTGACTCAGGCTTCAAGCTGACCAACCCAAATGCCACCCGAAGCTGCGGCTGCGGCACCTCATTTGAACCCTTGGCGGCATGATTCAGGAGCAAACTTGTTGCCAACTTCTTCACAAAAAACTCTTTTCAAATTCAGCAATTCTTGTAGAATTTGCATCATGATTCACTGTAATTACTAAAATTTTTCGCATTTTTGCCATGCAAATCCGATTTTTAAGCGACGGAAACGAGTTCCGCTCCTATGGAGGTGGTAGTTTTTCAAAGAAAAAAGATTCCGGCGGAATCTTCTGGTGGTCCATCCTCATCACGCTGCTGATGGGCTTTGCCACTTTTTGCTGGTTCTTCAGCATCATGGTGTTTGCCCACCCTGAGAAGCCCTTCAACTACCGCGTGCTCGCGCGTTTCGACAAGCTCGACCCCCTGCGCAAGTTCACCACTTACACCGTACCGCAAGGCAAGTTCCTTCCACCACGCGATCTCCTTACTGAGTTTTATGCATTCACCAGCGATCAACTCGCAGTGAAGAACGACATGCTCAAGCGCTCCTACATCCGCAACTACAAGCAGGAGCAGCCGATGTATGTCAAAGGTAGTTATGAAGTGATCAACGCCCGCCCTCTTTCCAGCAGCGATGTGATCACCGAAGGCTGGGTCGTTCGCGCTCGCTCCACTGACATTGAGGACGTGGACATCGAGATCGTGCTTCCAGGCAACAAGGCAAACGTGGATCCATATCAGGTGGGAGACACCATTGTGCTCGATCAGAAGAACACCTTCACCGCCGCGTTGCATGTGCAGAAGTTTGATCAGGAACGTGTTTGCGTCACCCTGATGCCGCTCGCCTACCAGGGTTTTGGTGCCAAGGATGGTAAACCGCTGGAGATGAAGCCACCCGAGAAGCTCAACATGGAAGCCTACTGGCCGCTGACACGCGATCCCACCAGCGGCACCACTGAGAATGTCGTGCTGAAAAGCAACTGACCTCAGAGGCCGAAAAAAATCTAGAAGCGGAAGGAGTCACCTTCCGCTTTTTTGTTTTTGAAGAGCCTGCGGCTCGTTCCTTGCATCCGCGTCTGTTCACGCCATTAAACAGCTGCATGTCTGCCGTCCACACCGCACAAACCATCCCCGAAGTTAAGCGCCTGCGCGCAGAACTGGACGCGCAGGGAAAAAAACTGGTGTTCACCAACGGCTGCTTCGATTTACTGCATGCAGGTCATGTGCGTTACTTGCATGACGCGCGTGCGCTGGGTGATGCGCTCGTGGTGGGCTTGAACTCCGACACCTCCGTGCAAGCGCTCAAAGGACCAGACCGCCCACTCAATGGTCAAGACGACCGCGCCGAGGTGCTGCGCGCGCTGCGTGCGGTGGACGCGGTGGTGATTTTCGAGGGTGAGCGCGCCACCTCATTGATTGAAGCCATCAGACCTCATGTGTATGCCAAGGGCGGCGACTACACCGTGGATTCATTGAACCGTGAAGAGAGAGCCGCTCTTGAGAATGCCCGAACAGAAATTCGCATCCTCCCACTCGTCCCAGGACGCTCCACCACGAATACGATCAACAAGATGCTCGGTGACAAAACATCCAGTCGGCTCCGCATCGCCATTCTAGGCTCCGGCGCAGGCTCAAATCTCCGCGCCATCATCGCGGCAGTGCAAAGCGGCGCACTCAATGCCGAGATCGCCATCACGATCAGCGACCATGCGGACTCCAACTTCATCATGACCGCTCGCGACGCAGGTTTTCCCACACAGTTCGTCGATCCAGGTAGCAACCCGCGCAAACTCGGTGATGCGGCGCAGAAGGAGATCTTCGAACACTTGGAACGTGCGCGTGTGGATGTCGTCGTGCTCGCCGGATTCATGCGCATCCTCAAAGAGCCAGTCATCAGTTCATACAGCGGTCGCATCGTGAACGTGCACCCTTCCCTGCTGCCGAAACACAAAGGCGCAAACGCGCCACAGCTCGCGATTGAGGCGGGCGAACTCGAAACCGGATGTACGGTGCATCTTGTCACAGCAGAGATCGATGCGGGACGCACCCTCGCTCAGACGAGGGTGCCCGTGCTGCCCGGCGACACCGCCGAAACACTGCATCAGCGCATCAAAACCGAAGAGCACAAACTCCTGCCGAAAGTGCTCAACGAATGGCGTGAACTCGGACTGCCCGTGCGAGGTGCGGGAGCACCATGA
Source organism: Verrucomicrobiota bacterium (assembly GCA_026397635.1). GTDB lineage: Bacteria > Verrucomicrobiota > Verrucomicrobiia > Verrucomicrobiales > Verrucomicrobiaceae > Prosthecobacter. Next base: position 42,974 of record JAPLUL010000114.1, read on the forward strand.
GCAGCTTCACCGGCACTCTCAATCCCCAGCAGCGCGAGGCGGCCACGCACATCCACGGCCCACTACTCATCCTAGCTGGCGCGGGCACTGGCAAGACGCGGGTGCTCACGGCCCGCATCAGCTACATGGTGAACGAGGGCATCAATCCGAAAAACATCCTCTCGGTCACCTTCACCAACAAGGCCGCCACCGAAATGCGCGAGCGTGTCAAAGGCATGGTGCGAGACGGCCTTGGCAAAAAAGTCGTCCTCGGCACCTTCCACGCCTTCTGTGCGCGCCTGCTGCGCGAGTTCGCCTCGCACGTCGGTTACAAGAACAACTTCGTTATCTACAGCCAAGGCGAGCAGGAAAGCCTGCTCAAAAAAGTCTGCCAAGGCCTCCTCGTCAAAGACGAGACCTTTGATACCTCCACAGCGCTCTCTCGCATCAGCAAAGCCAAGAACGATGGCAGTAGCCTCGGCGATCCCGAAAAGAACCTCGACGCCGCTGTCATGCAAAAATACA
>JAPLUL010000001.1:0-2940 GCA_026397635.1 Verrucomicrobiota bacterium
GGGATGGGTTCAGGTTGCTTGAGTCCGTGAGGACTTCATCCTGGCCTCGTCACCGTGGGCGCGTGTGTCGCACCGTTTTTGGCACCATTTTCAGTCCATTCAGAGTGTTTTGATTTGATTGGATTCAATCATTAAAGTGAGGCTTGATCTAATCAATCAACGGTAAACAATTTGATTGCGCTTGTTTCTTCTTGGAGTGATTGTTCAAGTATTACTTAAACAATGACGACAAGTTTAATCAAAACGCTTCAGACTTCTGAGCCAAGGGGAGGACCATTGGATACCGCGATCTTACAAGGTCACGGCATCTCCTCAGCGCTGGCCCATGACTATGTGAAATCAGGCTGGCTAGAGCGTTTAGGGCGCGGTGTTTTCATGTTCGCCGGGGATAAGTTGGAACGTGATACGACACTTCGTTTCTTAGAGCGGAAAATGCCGGGGATTCATGTCGCGGCGAAGTCTGCGCTCGCCTGGCATGGTTTTCGGCAAAACGTGGAGCACCGGGAATCGCTGATTCTGTGGGGCTACCGGAAAGGCTCTCTTCCACAATGGTTTCTTGAGCGTTTTCCAGCGAGATTCAGTTCGGCTAGACTCTTCGACGAGGAACTGCCAGACGGCTTCGGTTTGTCTCCGCTACCTGAGGCACCTGAGGGTCCTGGAGTGTCAACCCCGGAGCGTGCCCTGCTGGAAATGCTCAGTGAGGTCGGCGTGCACCAGTCAATCGAGGAGGCTCGTGCGATCATGGAGTCGCTTAGACAACTCCGGACGCGCCATTTGGCTACCATGATTGCACATTGCCGCATGACCAAGGCGGTCCGTCTTTGTGTCATTTGGGCGGAAGAACTCGGATTGACCTGGGCGGAGAAGGCGAGGGAAGCCGCAGGTGGCAAAACGAGTAGCAGTCGATGGGTCAAACGCCTCAAGGATGGACGAACCTTGATCCTGAAACCGTGATGAACCCGATCTACCTCGACTCGGTGCGATTACTTCTTGATGTTGCTCCTTTAGTCTTCCGAAATCCGTTGTTTGCACTCAAGGGCGGCACGGCGATCAACCTCTTCGTCCGGGATATGCCTCGGCTCTCAGTGGATCTTGATCTTGTGATCACTGATCACTCTCAGAGCCGAGACGATGCGCTCGTAGCTGTGTCTGCGGAGCTAGAATCGATCCGTCGCGAGATCACGGGAACCCTCGGCGTTCGTTGTGAACTTGGTGCCATGGCCAAGGGACCCGAGGTGAAGCTTTTCGTCGAGCGTGGCCGAACGCGGATCAAGGTTGAGGTGAATCATGTCTTTCGCGGCACGCTTCTTCCCCCAGAGAATCGCCCACTCTCCGCAGTGGCGCAGGACCTCTTCTTCTCCGAACTTGAGCTGCCCATCTTGCACACGGACGAACTGTATGGAAGCAAGCTCGTTGCTGCGATGGATCGGCAGCATCCACGCGATCTATTCGACGTGCTCGGCTTGCTTGAGGAACACGGACTGAATGAGGGTATGGTCGAATGTTTTGTCTGCTATTTGGCAGGCCACAACCGGCCAGTTCACGAGGTGCTCTTCGCTCATGTAATCGATATCACCCCTGTGTTCATCGGCGAATTTGAAGGAATGGCTCGTCATGCAGTGTCTCTCAATGATCTACACGATGCCCGGCGACGGTTGTTCGATGAACTTCCCAAAGCCTTAACCTGTCGACAACGCGCCTTTCTTCTGGGACTGGTCAAGGGAGAGCCGGACTGGAGCCTCATGAAATGCCAACACCTTCGGGAGATGCCAGCAATCCGCTGGAAACTCGAAAACCTTGCACGGCTCAAAAAGACCAACCCGGATAAATTCGTTCGGCAGGCTGCTGAACTGGAGACGAGGTTTTAACGGGTTGATCCATGGCTAGGGGACTTCGTGTTGAGGATGATGAATTCGCATCTCAAGGTAGTGAGGATGACACCTCCCCAAACCCCTGTTGCTTGAGGTTGATGTCCAAATGGTTGGCGAACTCCCGAAGCTCCTGCATCTGTCTGGGCTGCCGGACTTGCAGCGCACCGTCGGCGTTGACGACTGCCACGACTTGGTAGGTCCCCATGTAGCTGTTCTCGAAGGTGAGCGGCGTCCATGTCGTGCCTTGCTCCGCAGGACCTATGAGGAAAGTGATTTCAGGATCGCGCATCGCATCGCCGTTCTGCTCGGCGTAGTGCGCCACGCTCACTTCATACGCACCGTTGGGATACGGGCCACCGATCACCTCGATCACCAGCCGCATGAACGGCGGGTTCTCAAGACGGAGGTAGCGGGCGCGGACGGCTTCAAAGCCGCCGTGTTGATCAATCATTCGTTGGATGTGTTGCATGGTCGTTCGTTGGTTCGGGTTCAGGGTGTGTGGTCGAGGTAGGATTCGAGATCGGCGAGTGCGGCCCGCACACAGCCGCCGCTGCCCACGGCGATTTGTGAGGCCGTGAATGCAGGCACCGTCCAGTGCGTGCTCAGGAACGCGGCCAGTTCCTCCGTGGTCGGCGGCAGCAGCTTGATCGCTTGGAACCGCGTCTGGAACCGTTCGGTGAGCAGATCGAGTTGCAGGTTGCTCGTGCCGAGGAATGCTCGCCCCGGCGGCAGGCGGTCTAGGTAGGTGAGCAGCAAGTCCTGCGCTTCACGGGAGCAGCGGTCCAGTTCATTGACGATCTTGACCGACCATGCACTGAACAGGCTCCCATAAGGAAGCTGCTTCATCCACTCACGCACGAGGTCCACTGTCACCTCACGCCCATTGTAGTCCTCGATGGAGAGCGGCGTGCCTGCCAGTTGCAGCGCCACCAGCTCCACCACGATGGTCTTGCCCACGCCCGGCGGACCGTAGAGCAAGAGCTTCATCGTGGCTGAAGGATCACTGGCAAGCCGCTTGGCCTTGCTCGCCTGCGCCAGCGCCACACGCCGCGCCTGGCCGATCAGATCC
>JAPLUL010000049.1:0-23744 GCA_026397635.1 Verrucomicrobiota bacterium
GTATGGCAGCAGCGCCTTCCGCTCGGTTTTGCAACGTGCCGGTCTGCACCAAAGCATGTCCGCACGGGCCAATCCTTATGATAACGCCTGGACGGAATCCTTCATGGGAACCCTCAAGCGCGAGTTGCTTCAGGGCGGCTGTTTTGAAGATGCCACGGATGCTCGGCTGGAACTCTTCGAATACATCGAAGGCTACTACAATCATCAACGCAAACACTCCGCTCTCGGATACCTCACACCCAACCAGTTCGAAACCCAAGCCCATAACCAAACCCTAAATTAAGGGAGTCTTTGGTCCAATAATCAGTTGCACCTCACGGGTGCTGAGGCAGCGGGGAGGGAAGCTTCGAGCGTTTGCGTGTCAGCACTGAGACGCAGCTTGGTATTGGCCGGGGCGCAGTAGCTGAGCTCGATTTCGTATTCGCCAGCAGTGACGATTTCGAGATCGAACACGACCTTCGCCTTCACGTCTGTCCAGCCGGTGAGCCAGTCATTGGCAAAGCCGGGACCGTTGGCGAAGATCAGCGGCTTGTCCGCATCGGCCTGTGGCGCATGCAGTTCGACGGGGTTGTGCTCCGCATGGCCGACGGGAATAGGAAAGCGCTTTAAACCATCGCGGGAGATGTCGGCAAACCAGGCATCATACTTGGTGGCGAGTTGCTTCACGAGTTCAGGATGCTCGGCTGCGATGTCCTGCTTTTGGCCGGGATCGGTTTCCATGTCGTAGAGCTGCCACGAGCTGGCGCTGGCATCGTTTGCCGTTGCTTTGGAGCCTCCACCGGAACCTTTGATCTCACGGACGAGGCGATGCCGCTGCGTTCGCACGGCGCCGGGGAACTTGTTCGTCTGGTCGATGGGATTGTGGGTGAACAGCACGCGCTCGGGCCAGCTTCCGCTGTTTTGCAGCAGCGGCTTCAAGCTCACCCCATCCAGCTTCGCATCGGAGATTTCCACATCGCAGAGATCCATGATGGTTGGGAACAGGTCGATGTGTGAAGTGATCTCGTTTACGACATGCGGTGTCCATTTCGCCGCAGGCCAGCGGATGAACAGCGGGACGCGGGTGCCGCCCTCATGCACGCTGGTTTTTCCACCGCGCATGCCAGCGTTGTAGGTCTTCACACCAGCGGTGCCACCGTTGTCGGTGAGGAAGATCACGAGGGTGTTCTCGGTCAACTTCAGCGTATCTAGATGTGTCAGAAGGCGGCCCACGTTGTCGTCCATGTTCTCACACATGCCGTAAAAGGCGGCCACGTCGTCTTCGATGCCCTTGGCTTTGAATTTGTCGAAGTACCTGTCCGGTACCTGATAGGGCGAGTGCGGCGCGTTGTAGGCCAGATAGCAGAAAAACGGTTCTTTTTGCCGCTCGCTGATGAATCGCATCGCATCATCCGTCAGCACATCGGTGATGTAGCCCTTAGTCGGCTCGTGCTTTGAGCCGCGCAGCAGGGTGGCGTCGAAATAGTGGTTCCAGTGGCCGTTGTTGAAACCGAAAACATGCTCGAAACCCTGCCCAGCAGGTGTGCAGGGGAACTGCTCGCCATTGTGCCATTTGCCAATGCAGGCGGTGCGGTAGCCCTGTGGCTTCAAAGCCTCCGCCAAGGTGATTTCGGACGGTTTCATCGCCTCCTTGTTGTGGGTGACACCATGCACACCTGTTCGTAACGGCCAACGCCCCGTTAGCACCGCAGCACGAGTCGGAGCGCAGAAGGAGTTCACATAAAAGCGGTCAAAGCGCACGCCATCACGACCCAGCTTGTCGATGTGCGGCGTTTGCAGGTGCGGATTGCCGTGAATGGAGAAATCGCCGTAGCCCTGATCATCGGTGATGATGAGAAGGATGTTCGGCGGAGCCGAAAATGACGAATGCAGAAGGACGAATGACGAAAGCAGGCAGAGTAGGAACTTCATGAGCGCATGAGGCTATTGGGGGAATGCATTCCGAAGGTCCACTTTGTCATTGAGGTCAGCGGAGAGCTTCACGAGGCGGTCAAGCATTGCCTTTTTCATCGCGGCATGTTCGGGCTGCGCGGCGAGGTCGTTCATCTCCTGAGGGTCTTCGGCGAGGTGGTAGAGGCGGAGCACTTTGGCCTTGGGATAGGCGATGAGCTTCCAGCCCTCATGCGTGACAGAGCGTTGAAGCTCCAGGTAGGCTCCATAAACAGATTCATAGCTCGATTGCTTCTGCTCGCCGCTCAAGAGTGGTCGGAGGCTGTTGTAAAAGACGTGCTTTGGCTTTTCGGCTCCGGCGAGATCGAGCGCGGTGGCCATCACGTCTTGGAGGTAGATCGCGGCATCGTTCTTCGCACCTTTCGCCACGCCAGGGCCGGCGACGAGGAAGGGCACACGCACGCTGTGATCATACATGTTTTGTTTCCCAAACAGACCGTGGTGACCGACGGCGAGCCCATGGTCCGCAGTGAAGAAGATCCAGGTGTTCTCCGCCTGACCCCTGGCATCGAGTTCATCGAGGATCTTGCCAATCTGAGCGTCCATGTGGCTGATGAGCGCATAGTATTCCTGGCGGTGCGTCTTCACGGAAAGCTCCGTGCGTGGCATGGGCGCGAGGTTTTCATCCCGCAGCTTGTGGGAGCAGCCGATGTCGTCCTTGTGGGGATACTCCGGCAGGAAATTCTGCGGCATGGAGATGCGGCTGAGCGGATATTGATCGATGAACTCCTTGGGTGCCTGACGTGGATCGTGGGGCGCGTTGAAGGCGGCGTAGATGAAGAAGGGTTTCTCCTGCTGCTTCGCATCGGCGAGGAACGCCACGGTATGGTCTCTCACGACCTCGCTCCAATGCGTGCCGCCTTCCCAGAAGCCGCCAAGTGTTTTGTCGAACGGGCTCCAGGCATCCGTTTGGTCCGCCATCGGGCGGTTGTAGGAGGTAGGAACCGTCTTCGGCATGCCAGCGCGGACATCTTTGATCACGTCGAAGCACTTCCCCGCATCGGTCTGGATGTGCCACTTGCCAGTCATGTAGGTTTTGTAGCCCGCCTTCTGCATAAGCTGCGGCCAGAGCACGCCTTTTTCGCGTTCGGCGTTGGTCTTGTTGTAAACCTTATCCGCGTCCCACACGCTGCGACCCGTGACGAGCATCGTGCGGCTGGCCACGCATACCGCACCGCTCCACGAGCCCATGTTGTAGGCCCGTGTGAAGGATGTGCCGCGCGTGGCGAGTCGGTCCAGGTTCGGCGTATCGATGTCCGTGTGCCCAAACGCCTGCACCGCCTCATAGCAGTGATCGTCGGCGAAGAGGAAGAGAATGTTGGGCTGAGGAGCCGCCAAAGCAGTGCTGGCGCAGGCAATCAGGAGAACGGCAGGAAGTCGGAACATCCTTGAGGAACGAAACCGCGCTTCGGTTTTGTCACGGAAGATCGTGGCATGGGTGGCGGCGGTGATGAGGTCGGTGTTCATGGAGGTCGAGATGACGACACAACAGCTTCACGGCACACGACCTGACATCATCACCGATGTGCTCCACACGCCCCGTCGATATGACTCCGCGCGAGTGGTGCGCATCGAGATGTAGAACCAACTTCCCAGTTCGTTCTACATCTCGCTCAAACTCATGCGCTTCATCCTGCTTTTACATCTGCTCGTCTTTGCTGCGAACGCAGCCACGCTCAAACAGGCCACGCCCAAGGACTACCGCCGCCTACTGACCACGCTGGAGCCTGGGGACACACTGGTGCTCGCCGCCGGTGTGTATGAGCGCGGATTGCCGATCAGCGATTGCCACGGCACTTCAGAGGCATGGATCACGATCCAAGGCCCGGACGAAGGCGTGGCAGAGATCCGGCAGACAGCGGTGGCGAATTGCGTCGAGTTGAAACAGTGCAGCCATGTGGCCTTGAAGAAGCTCTCCATCCTCGGTGCCGGTCCACGGGGCATTTCCGGCCTGTTTGGCATCAGCGCTCAGGGCGGGCTGAAAAACTCGGTACATCACATCCTCATTGAAGACTGCATCATCAGCGACTGGAACACCTCGCAGCAAGCCGTCGGCATCTCCACGAAGACACCGACCTGGGACTGGACCATCCGGCGAAACATCATCCGCAACTGCGGCACCGGCCTCTATCTCGGCAACTCGAACGGCACCGACCCATTCATTCGCGGCGTCATCGAGCACAACCTCGTTCAAGACCCGATCGGCTACTGCATGGAGATCAAATATCAAAAACCGCGCCCCGAATTGCCAGACATGCCGACCACAACCAGCCGCACAATCATCCGGCACAACGTCTTCATCAAAAACGACGCCCCCAGCCCCGATGGCGACCGCGCCAACCTACTCGTCGGTGGTTTCCCCGACAGCGGTCCAGGCTCCGACGACCTTTACGAGATCTACGGCAACTTCTTCTGGCACAACCCGCGCGAATCGCTGCTGCAAGCCTCCGGTCGTGTCTCCATCCATGACAATGTCTTTGCCGACTGCCCCACTCATGCCGCCATCACGCTGCAAAATCACGATCTGCCCGTGAAACTCGCGCATGTTTACAACAACACCATCTGCGCCGCCGCCTGCGGCATTCGCATCCCCACTGAGCCAGCACAGGGGCATGCGATCAGCGGCAATGTCATTTTTGCTGCCGAGCCGCTGCGCCTGCATCGCGCGCTTTCATTCGTGACGGAAAATGTCACTGGAACAGCCGTTGATGCCGCGCTGCATCTGATGAATCCTCAGATGTCGCTGGGCGCTCTCGATCTGCGTCCAAAGGCGGGGAGGTGTGAAGGTGCTGCGTTGGATCTGCGTCCCTTCACGCCCGAGACAGCGTTCGATCTGGATTTTAATGGGGCCAGCAAAGGTGAGCGGCGAATTCGCGGAGCGTATGCCATCCGCAACGCGGCAGGCTGGCGACTGCAAAGCGGATTGAAGCCGTAGATTCGATTGCCAAGCGAACGGCCCGCGATCAAATGCGCCGAATGTCCGCCAAACCTGATCCTGCCACACTGCCGTGCAGCCCCCTCGACGAAACTGCCGGTCTGAAATACTTCCCGCGCATGGTGGGGAAGATCCGTCTGCATGCCGCTGGCAGGTTGTGGGACGATCTTCACGCCAATCTTGGCAAAGGCAGCGATGGTGCGTTGATGGACTTTTTGCACATCCATTACGACGAGCTGAAAGCTCGCGTGATCGAAGGCGGCACGGATGAGGAGATCCTGCAATGGTGCCAGCAGCGCAGCCGGGTGCTGAATGACAACGAGAAGCTCATCTGGAACCACTATGTCAAAACGCTCGGCTGGAATGATCACATCACGGCCATTTTGGCGAAACGGAAGGCCGATGGAGGCCTCGGCGATCGCGATGACATCCAGACCATCGCTCATTACATCGACGTGGATGAGGGAAGGTGCTCTTGAAGGGGAATGACGAAACGAGGAGCATGCCATGCCTCACATCGTCATTCGGATTGACTCATTCGTCATTTCAAGCCTCTCCGCCATGAGCCAGGACTCCATCACGTCATCCGTTCCCTTCTGGCGCAGCGTGAGACAGTCGCAGCTCAACGTCATCGTGCACGGTATCGTCGGCATCGGCTGCGTGCTCTTTGCGGGGCCATAGATCCATCCTTTCAATCCTGAGCCGGAGGTGGCAGCCTTTGGCACACAATGCCTGTGGATCGTGAGCCTCGCGTTCCCGCTGTATGCCGCAGGGATGTGCTTTGAAGCTGCGTTCAACGGCTCTGTTGTGATGAACGGCACAGGCACAGCGCATCACGACCTTGTCGATCTCAGCGAACGGCTCGTCGGATACGGAGTCAAGATGCAGCGAGGGGTGGATGGGCATTGAAGGCGGAGAGACTGGCAGAAGAGCCGCGTGAAATGAGACAGACAACCGGAGCAGTGCCAAGTCATAGACTTCGACAGAAGAATGGGGACAGGAGAATCCCGTCATTCTTCTGTCCCCATGCTCCTGTCGATAAAGTGTTACGAAGCCAGTTTGGGCGCCGGGTGGCTCTATGGGGCGGCTTCTAGCACGACCTCCATCTTGCCTTCTTCGACCGTAGCGACATTGCAGACGATTTGCCAGCGTTGCGTCACTGCGTCCCAATTCGTCTGCCAATGGGTGATCGGCTGGCCGTTCACCAGCACGCGATGGCCTTTCGGTGACTTCAAATCAGCAAAACTGACTGGCACATGGCCAAGTCCGCCTTTCACGAGAACTTGCGCACGCTGCTCCTCATCGACCGCGACGACGAGCGGATAGCTTTTCGTGATCTCACCGCGTTTCGCGATGGATTGCAGCGCGTTGCCTTGCGCCTCGCGATGCACGGGACGCCAGGTGTCGGCATCGCGGACGAGCACGTCACGCAGCTTGGCATCCGGTCCGTAGTAAGCGTCGGCATCAGCGGGGAAGACGACGAGTTCCAGCTCGGCCTCGACGAAATCACCGGGCTGCAACTCAGCGATCTCAGGCGGTGGCGCGAGCTCGACGGCGGTGCGGTGGTTGTTCTTGCCCCACTCGGTGCAAAACGTCGCGAGATGTGGCGCGGTGGGTTTGCCAGCGAGCACCGCCCGCCATGAGCGCACGATAAGGCCGCGACTCGCGGCGGCGTGGCCTTTTTTCAGCACGGCACGCTCCACGCCATGCACGGAGACCCACGCGCCCTCACCTGCGAGCGGCAGTGCGGGGCGATCATACTCATCCTTCGCACGACGCGGCTCCCATTCCTCACGCAGGCCGGTGACATCGCCGATGGCCACGCGTCGTGCGGGCACGTCGTTGTAGAAATCCGCGCCGAGCTGGAAAAACGCGAGCCTTTGCCAGCGCACCGGCTTGCGCACGTCGTAGCGCAGTCGCAGAAAGGTGCGCAGATGATCGTTCGCCGCAGGCACGGACACATCCATGCGTGCCGCGATCTCGCCGCCGCTCGATTCCTCGCGGTAACTCACATCCGTGAGGCAGGGGCCTTGCGCTCGATACTCGGTGCGCGTGCCCTTCATCTCCTGATAGCGCCCCTGCGCGTCCTTCCACATGAGGAAATCGCCGCCGCCGCAGTTCTCGGCCCAGCCCCAGCGTTTCGCCTTCGGCTCGACTGGCAGCGTCATGAGCGGACGCACGTCTGTGATGAAACAACGCCGCTGCACGCGTCCCGGCTCGAAGCAGATGCTCTCGCCAAAGCTGCCCACCGCCACTTGATCCCAAAATTGATTGTGCCCCCAGCCGATGAGGCAGAGCTGCGCATGCGACGCCGCGCACACGCCTCCGTAGCGAGCATGCACCCTCTGGAAAACGAGCTCGCGCCGCGACTTCGGCGGCACACGCACATAGGCGAACCCATGAAACCACGACCCGTCATGCGGCAGACGACCCTTCTCCGCGCGGATGTGCCAGTTCTTCGATATCTGCACCGGAATGCCCGTCGGCGTGCCATCCAGTTCGCACAGCATCGGCGTGAAGCCCGTGATCGGCAGATGCTTCTCCTGCGTGAACATCAGCCGCGCCACCGTGGGCTCATCGGCATCATTGCGCAGCGTCACACGCCAGCGGTCGCTGCGGTCCAGATGCTCCTCCGGGTAATACGTGCCGCCCGCATTGCTCCACGGCTTCTCCGGCAGCGCCAGTCGATGACAACCCAGCGCCTCATCCCGCGTCACCGCCAGTTCCGATTCCACCACGGCCTTCGACTCTCCCGCGACCACCTCCAGCATCACACTGCGACTGCCGTTCACCCTTTGCTCGTGATGCCGCAGCTCCATCACCACCTCGTTTTCACTCTCCAGACGAAACGCGAGCCTGTCCGGCCACGCGCTGATCTCCAGCCGTGCGGTGCCATTGAACAGCTTTCCTTCCGCATCCGCAAACGTCAGCCCCTCGATCACCACGCGCTGGAAAAAGCGCCCGCTCTCCACGAAGCGCACGGGCTGCTGCCACTCGTCCTCCGGCTGCGTGTGCCCGTTGCAAACAAAGCGCCGCCCCTCCGCGATCACCGCACACTCCCACTCGCCCTCCACCGGCCGCACGCGGCGTGTGTCGAACTGCATCGTCTGCTTCCCAAACTGAAAACCGAGGACTTCCTCCTTCGTCCGCTCCGAACGCGAAAACATCGTCGGTGGCCCATTCACCCACCCAAGCCCCGTTTGATCCTGCACCCGCGGCATCCAGTCCGCTGCCGATGGATCAGCAGCGAGGGTGAACGAGGTGAAAAGAGTGAGCGAGATCAGAAACAAGCAGCGTGCCATGGGAAGCGACATTCAACGCCGCTGAGTGATCTTCGCCATCATGAATGCAACGACGTGCCGTGGAATCATTTCACCGCAGCACCCATCCACCGCACCGCATTCTCCACCACTCGCTGCGTCTCGGCTTGCTGGAAGATGCCATAGGTCTCGTGGCCAGGGCGGAAGTAAAAGACGCGCCCCTTGCCCACCTGCCACACGCAGCCGCTGCGGAAGTGCTCGCCCTTGTCCCACTTCTCTTCGAACACGACCTCATCCGGCGTTGGCACATGGAAGGGCTCGCCATACATCTCCGTGCGTGGGATGTCCCACTGCGCAGGCAAACCTGCGGCAATGGGATGCTGCGGCAGCAGCGTGGTAACGTGAGAGGGCATGCCATCATTGCGATACACGGGAAACACGCAGGCTGGCAGGGTGAGCTTATACACGTTGCCCTCGCCCTTCTCGACAAAGGGGGTGACACGGGCGGCACGGCCGACGCCCTTGTAATACGGTGCGTCATTGAGGAACTCCCACTTCGCCGTGGCACGCTCGGCTGCGGGCAAAGCCTTCACCGCATCGGCCTTCGTCCGCTCCTGCATGAGCCGCACGAAGGGCTTGCCCCAATGCGTGGAGTGCAGGCCGATGAAGCCGAGTTTGCCCTCCATCACACGCTTCACCACGGCTTCCATGCGGGCATCGTCCTGATCCTTCACGCGGCGATGACACCAGAAGATCAGCACGTCCGTCGCCTCCAGCGCGGCATCGCCCAGGCCTTGGTCGGTCTCGTCGAGCTTCGCGGTCTTAACGGAGAGTCCCGGTAAATTCGCCAGCTGCGCCGCGAGCGTCTCGCCGAGGAACTTTTCGCCATAACCCTGCTTTTGCTCCGGCTGCTGCTCATCCCACACAAGGACGCGAATGGGCTCGGCGGCGAAAACCGCACTAACGAGAGAACAAAGGAGCAAAACGATGCATTTCATGGTTAGGACAGCATGTAGAAACGGCGCATCACTTCAACCCAACGATTGACGAACTGATCTCCATGAGCACTTGGACGACGACAGCGACGGGATGGTCATCTTTGCGACCCATGGGAGCGTTTCGATGTGCCCCCCCCATGAGGCCACAAAGCCGCAATCCAAGAAAAGCTGGGCAAGCAATGGTGGCAGTAGAGCAAGTAGCTTGAAAAGAAGCAGGAGAACAAGTGTCGCGAATCACGGGAGATGTAGATGCTCAGCAAAAATGGTTTTTTGTGTTTCTAAGCTACCCTCGCGCCCCATCGCTTGATGGTCCCATGCTATGGACGCAGTTCTGTGTTCGCCACGCCCTGCGTACCTGGATGGAGCAGGTTGTTAGAAAAATGCATGCCGCGGGGCGTGTTCGGACCTCCGGCGATGATGACGGCGTATTGGTAGCGCGGTTTGCCGATGCTGTGGACGATGTTGCCGGTGACGATCACGTCGGTGAGCGGCGGATCGTCGGCCTGCTGGCCGGTGTCGAATTTGAAGGGCGAGCGTTCATCGCCCCAGATCCAATGCGCATCGCCATGGCCGAAGTCGGAAATGATGTTGTTGGAGATGATCGAGCCGCCGTCGAAGTTTTCAGCGTTCGCTCCGGCACCGGGCATGAGGCCGATGGCCCAGAGGCTGTTGCGGGTGAATTGATTGCCGGTGATGAGCACGTTGCGGCTGCCGTGCATGGCTTTCATGCCGATGAAGGCATTGGTGACGATGTTGCCAGAAACGATGACATGATCGCAGTGCAGGTCGATGCCTTGGGCGGCATTTTCGACGTGGTTGCCAATGACACGCGTGAGGTCGGTTACGGTGGGCGCGTTGACCACGATGCCGGAGCCCTGCTGCCACGCGTCGGTGTAGTTCGCGTCCCAGGCCCGCTGGCTCATGACGTCGCCTTTGACGTCATTCTTCTTCACGAAGTCGCCCAGCTTGTGCTTCGCCTTGATCTCGGGCGTGGGGACAAAATTGTCCTCGATCACACGGTTGCCCTCGATCAAACAACCGGGGCTGTAACTGACGCTGATGCCGGTGCCGTCGGTGCAGTTGAAGGCGTAGCCCCAGTCCTTGCTCTGCGTGCGGTCATCAATGCTGAGGCGCATGTAATTCCGCACCAGGCAGCGGCTGATGCGGCAGTCTTGGCTCTCGCGCACGGTGATCGCACCCGCGGGGCTGCGATTGTCGATGACACGCACGTTGTCGATGACGAGATCGCGGCATTTGATCGCCAAGATGCCTTCATTGCGGCTCTCCATCTTCCCTTCTGGCCGTGTGAGCGTCAGATCGCGGATTTCGGCTTCCTTGGCCTCTTCGATCTCGATGATGGGCTGCTCCGTGTTTTGCTGAATGATGCGACCGGGGCCGAAAAGGCCGCTGCGTTCACCGCGAATGCGGATCTTCTCCGTGATCGGGTAATCGCCCGCAGGAACGAACAGCATGCGGCTCGGATTCGCATCCAGCGCCGCCTGAATCGACGGATAGGCGCTGACAGACAGTTCAGCAGCGGAGGCGCTGAGGGTAAGAAAAATGGTCAGGAGGAGCAGCGGGGCTTTCATGGAGCAGGGACAGGTTAAACTGGCCTCATCCACCCAATCGCTCAGGAGACTCCGCCATTTGGATCTTTCCGGCCGCTCACGCTGTCAGCGGCTTCTCCGTCAATACCACGGCTTCCTTGGGCGGAGCAGGGGCCATCCAGGTGCTGATCTCGGCTTTGAGCCAGACCATGATGCCATCAAAGAGCAGACGACCTGCTGAGGTGTCAGGAGACATGCTCATGCGCGGTGCTAGGAAGTGGCCGTGATTTTTGAGGCCGTAAATGCCTTTGCGCATGCGCTCTTGGGCGATGCAGACGAGGCGGCGGTTATAGAACGCCATGAACCTACCGAAAAAGGCCCCGATGGGGCCTTCATAGGGCATCAGTTTCCATTCGAGGGCCGGGTTGGTGTAAACGCCGCGCACCGGACCGAGGAAGTAGGTGGAGAGGTCCATGAGGAAGGCCGCGTGCATCAGCTCGGCATCGCCGAGGTAGGTGTACTTGTCCTTATAGAGTGCCTCGAACCACATGCGGTAGCTGCGCGGGTAGGCCTTGTTGAGATAATCGGTGATCATCTGTGTGTCCTCTCCTGCGAGATTTTTGCGCACGAGATCCGTGGCCGCCGAGACGGTGAAACCACAGAAGTCGAGGCCCTGGCTATAGAGCGGGTCCATGAAGCCTGCGGCGTCTCCCACCATCACCCAACGGTTCCCGGCGATGTATTCGGCGTGGTAGCCGAGATTCTTGTAGTAGAACGTATCGCCTTCATCTGGCACGGCGTTTTCAAACATCAGCCTGCCCACCGGATGATTCAAGAGATGGGCCTGGAGCCGTGCGGCGAGGGACGGCCCCTCCGGCAGCGTGTACAATCGGCGGTCCCAGGTAACGCCGGCGCTGAAACTGCCATCCGACAATGGAATGATCCAGCACCACCAGCCGCGGCCCATGAGGTGGTTGGTGGCCGTGGTGCGGCTGCATTTGGCCTCTGCCGCGAGCTTCGGGAACATCTTGCGGCTCTTGAAGCTGTCGAGGTCGTTGACGTTGCGGAAGCGGCACCAGACGGAGGAGGTGGGATGCTCGTCGGCGATGGAATGCTGGATGCCGAGCTTTTTGGCGAGCACGGCGGCCTTGCCGGAGGCGTCAATGATCCACTTCGTGGTGACGCTGCGCATCTGCCCTTCCTGCGGCATGATTTCGAGCGTGTGCGGCGCTTCGTTCTCAGAAAGCGTGATGGTTTTGATCGTCGCCGGGCGCATCAGCTCGCAGCCGAAATCACGCGCTTCTTTGAGCAGATGTTCGTCCAGGATGGAGCGGTCGAGCTGAAACGTCGCCAGCCGCGACTGGAAGCGTGGGCCGATCTCTGTGAGGTCGTCCACGGAATCCTGCGGCGTTTTGCAGAACCACATGCGCAGGCCGTGCTTCTGGTAGTGTTTTCCGCTCAGGTGGTTGGATTGGTGCAGCACGCGGGTGAGGAAGCAGCCAGCCACCTCGGAGGTGCTCTCGCCCACCTTGCGGTCGAAATGCACGGTGCGCTCGACGATCAGCACGCGCATCTCAGGATGATCGCGTTTCAGCATCATCGCCGCCGCTGCGCCGGAAAAGGCCCCGCCCATGATGATCACATCGTAATCCGTGGCGGACATATGCATGGCGGGCGAGGGTGAAGATCTTGGTTGTCGGAGCGGGCGCAACAGTCGAAGAAGCACGACTCCCGCTCATTTGTGTCCGCGCCTCAATAATGCCATTCGTCGAATCCGCAACCTGCCAGCCGCACGAACACAACGCTCCGGCGAGCCTGGGGCTGCATGATGCCGTTTGGACGCGACTCATGCTGGCCCTGATGCGTTGGCTGCCCGCACCAGTGATCACCGCGCTCACCTGGCCGGTCACGGCCGTGATCTGGTTGCTGGCCGTGCCCCAGCGCGAGGCGGTGCGGGCCAATTTGAGCGCCCTGCTGCCGGTGCAGGGCACCAGCGCCTTCACCAGCTTTCATGTTTTTTACCAGTTCGCGCTGACCTACCTGGACCGCCTCTGGCACCTGCATTTAGGGCGGGAGGTGGCATGGGAAGTCATCGGCAAGGGAAATTTCGAGGCTTTGCAAAAGGAGAGCGGTGGCGCGCTCATCTTCACCGTGCACTCCGGCAACTACGACCTCGGAGCCGGGCTCTTCGCCCGCAAATTTGGCCGCACCATCCACACCGTGCGCGTTCCCGAGGCCACCGACTCCTTGCAGGCGCTGCGCAAGCAGGAGCTGCGCGAGGAGGAGCGCCGCCACCCCAACCTGCATGTGCATTACAATGAGCCGGGCGGCCATCTGGGCATGGAATTGTGCCGCAAGCTCTTCGCCGGAGAAGTGGTCTGCGTGCAGGGCGACCGCGTGATGGGAGAAGTCGCCCCCGTCGCGGCGCACATTGACGGCGTCACCTATCGCATCCCCCGCGGGCCGCTCGTGCTCGCTGAAGTGACCGGCGTGCCGTGCTACCCGGTGTTTCTCAGCCGCAAAGGCCGCCTGTCCTACCGCATCGAGATCGGCAAGCCCTTCCACTGCGGCGGTCGCAAGCCCAAGGCCGCGGAAATCAGCGCCGCCTGGCTACCGGTGATGCACGAGTTCCTTTTGCGGCACTGGGACCAATGGTTTGTGTTTGAACCGCTCGTCACTCGTGACCCGGCATGAACGCAGAAACCAGAGCTCGTTGTTTGCGCACGGCCTACGGTCGTTTGGTGATCGCTCTGCTGCCGTTGTTGATGGTGGGCTGGCTTGTCTCACTCGATCAGATTCTCGCCGCCGTGCTGCTGTTCTGCACCGTGCTCCTGCTGATGATGATCGGCGCCCTCATGCCACGCTGCGCTTGGTTTGGCCCCATGATCAAGCGGCTAGCGCATGACAGCGGCCACGCTTTGCTCACCATCGACGACGGCCCGCACCCGGAGCACACGCCTGCCATTCTCGCCATCCTCGACCGCCACCAGATCAAGGCGATCTTCTTCCTCATCGGCGAGCGTGCGGCCCGGCACCCCGAACTGGTGCGTGAGATCGTCCAGCGCGGCCATGAGATCGGCAATCACACGCAGACGCACCCAGCCGCCCGATTTTGGGCGCTGCCGCCCGCCACCCTTTGGCGCGAGATCGCCGACTGCCAGGAAACACTCACCAGCATCTGCCCAGACCACCCGCCACGCTTCTTCCGCCCGCCTGCCGGTCACCACAACGTCTGCACCTCCGTGATTTCCCGGGCCATCGGCCTGAAGATGCTGATGTGGAGCGCCCGCGGCTTTGACGGCGTCATGCAAGACGTGAAATTCATCACTGAGCGCATCCGCCGCCGCCTGAAGCCCGGCTGCATCGTCCTCATCCATGAAGCCACTCCCGTGGCCATCGAAGTGGCCGAATCCATCGCCCGCATGATGGCGGAAAGCGGCTTGAAGTGCGGCCCTAGCGCCCTGCCACGATCAGATGATTGTTGAACGGCGTGCCGCCCCACAGGGGTGAGATTTTGACCTTCAAACCAGCGGAGCCGAGCACGGACTCGAACAGATCGCGGTCGGGATAGCACACGGGGCCGGATTTCATCCAAAACGTGAGCTTGGCCAGCCAGTCGCCGGCTACGGTGATGCGGAAGCGGGTGGAATCATCCTGCAGGCCGCTGCGGATGACGAGTTTCCCTCCCTCGGCCACACGGGCCGCCGCTAGGCGCAGCAGCGCTTCCTGCTCGGGCCGCGTGAAAAATTGCAGGATGTCGAGGATGACCACATTCCCGCTGAAATCCGGCAATCCCGTGCGTGCGTCCGCCGCGTGAAAGGTCAGGCCCGCGTAACCACCGCGCTCCGCCATGCACTTGGCGTTGGTGATCTTCCACGCGTCGTAGTCACAGCCGGTGATGTCCGCTGTGACGCCGGATTCACGCAGGTAAAACGCCAGCAGGCCGATGCCGCAGCCGATGTCGAGCACCGGCAGCGCCGAGGCACCGATCTCACTCACCACCGCCGAGTAAACTGGGTCGGTGCGCAGCTTCGATGGCACATAGTAGTGATTGTAGTCCCAGACTCGCGGGTAGAACGAGGCGATGCGTTGCAGGGAGGCTGGGGACAGAGGCTGGGTCATTCGGAGAGCTTGTTGCCCACCCATCGACGTGGAACCTCCCAGGGAGCAAGCAGGGAACAGGCGCGTGTCTTAAACTCCGCGTTGATCGCCTCTTGTGGCAGGTCGAGCTCGGCCACGATGTCCTGACCGCGCTCCGGGTCACGGCTGGACGCGCCGTAAATCCTCACACCGTCGAAACCGGCGGCTTGCTGGATTTTTTTGGCGATCTCGGCGGGGCTGAGTTTGCGCCCGGCCACGTTGATGCCCGCTCCCAGGCTTTGTTGAAACAGCAGATGGCCGCCGTGCAGCTCGATTTGGTCGCAGGTGGTGAAAACACCGCCGCCGTAGCGCTCATTCGGCAGCGTTTGGTCATAGCCGAGGCCGGTGGAGCTGCTGGTCACGCTCAAACGACCATCCGGCTCGTTTTGCACCGTCACACCGGGCAGCAGCGTGCCGAGATCACGCTCGTCCTCGCGCAACACCGCCGAATCGTCCCAGGACACCGTGCCGCACTCGCTGGTGCCGTAGAGGTTGTGGATTTTGAGCGCGTGCTGCTCCAGCGCCAGCCGTTCCAGCTTCAGCGTGAGCGCTGATCCGGCGGAGATGGCGAGGCTGACATTGCCGAACCCCACTCCGCCCATCAGCCAGGCCTTCCACAAGGCGGGAACACCGGGCAGGAAGACGCGTGGGTGATGCCGCATCGCGTCCATGAGCGGCTGGGCAAAGGGTTGCGGCGCATAGCACGTCGGCACGCCGTGAAACAGCGTTTGCAGCACCGTCATCGTCAGCCCGAACGAGTGCGCGCATGAAATCGCTGCTACACCGACGCCGCGCACGCCGAGATCCAGCGCCGCGTGCAGGCGGTCCACATCGGCGGCGATTTGATCCAGCGTGAAGAACTGGCAGCGCCGCAGGCCGGAGCCGCCGACGGTTTGTTTGATCAAAGCGGTGCCAGCGGGCGGCGGAATCGCGGGAACGCGGCGCTGGCGGTCTTTTTCGACCAGTTGCACCGGCACGCCGTGCAAAAAGCCTGTCAGCAGCGCCCGCAGCAGGGCGGGCGTGTCGCCTTGGGCGCGGACGTGATCCCCCGCAGGCCTCACGGCTCGCGCTTCGGCGTCGAGTTCACGGAAAGTCGTGGCGCTGCCGTCGGCCCAATAAAAGGCCGCCTGCGCGCCGCGCTCTGCCACGATACGATCCCAACGTTCAGCAAACATTTGCAGTCCATGCGACGGCGGCGTAATCCATGAACCGCGTCGTGGCCTAGAATGAACACTGGAGTGGGCAGTTCAACCACCGCGCATCACGAATCTCACCTGTTGCAGACCCTTCCGTGCCCTTTCCTCCCAGCCAGCGCATCGCCATCACCGGAGCAGGCATCGTTTCCCCCCTGGGGCTGGGCTGGGAGGCCAATGAACGCTCTCTGGCGGCGGACCGCAGCGCGTTTCGTCCGGTCGATTTTTTTGACACCTCCGGGCTCATTGCCAAAACGGCTGGTGTCGTCGATCTGCCCACTGAAAGCCCATTTCGCACGCTGCCAGCGCGCAAGCAGAGCCATGTGGACCGTAGCACGTGCATGCTCCTGCTCGCCATCCGTGAGGCGCTGGCCCAGGCCGGTCGCAACGGCATGGAGGGCATTGATGCGCTGGTCATCGGCACTTCGGCGGGAGCGATGCCGCTCGGCGAGGCCTACTTTGAGAACGCCCAGCATGCTCCAGGCCGCATTCCTTCTCAGCTTTCACGCGCGGAGCATTACCAGCCGCAGCGGCAGATCAACAGCATCGCCGACGAGTTCGGCTGGCGCGGTCCGGTCATCATCGTGTCCAATGCCTGCGCTTCCGGTGCCAACGCCATCGGCTGGGCGGCCGACATGATCCGCTCGGGGCGCTGCAAACGTGTTTTGGCCGGCGGTTTCGACGCTCTCGCGCGTCTGGTCTTCGCCGGCTTCGACAGCCTGCGCGCCCTGGCCCCCAGCGGCATCCCGCGGCCGTTTGATGCGCAGCGGGACGGCCTCGCGCTCGGCGAAGGCGCGGCGGTGATGCTGCTCGAAGCCGAAGACGCCCGCCAAAGCGCCGCGCTGGGGGACGTGGCCGGTTATTCCACCGCCACGGACCTGCATCACCTCACGCAGCCCGATCCCGAGGGCAAGGCGGCCATCCGCACGATGACCAGCGCCTGCGCCCAGGCCGGTGTTTCTCCGGCGCACATCGGCTACATCAACTCCCACGGCACCGGCACGCCCTTCAACGACGTGGCCGAGGCCTCCGCCATCGCCGCCTGGGCCGGGGACGCGGTTTCCACCATTCCCGTCAGCTCCACGAAATCCGCCATGGGCCACCTGCTTGGCGGCGCGGGCGCGGTCGAGGCGGTGATCTGCCTCATGGCGCTGCGTGGCCAGTGGCTGCCTGCCAGCTTGAATGTGCGCACGATTGATCCCGCGGTGCGCTTTGATCTGGTGCAAAAATTCCGCCAAGCACGTTTCGAGCATGCGCTGACGAATTCCTTCGGCTTTGGCGGCACCAACGCCACGCTGGTGCTGCAAAGGAGGTCCGCATGAACCTCGATGGCATCCACATTCGCGGCGTCGGCGCGGTGAGCTCCGCCGGTTGGAGTGCAGATGATCTGCTGCGCACCGTGCGCGAAGGAAATCCGCTGCCTACCGTCAACTGCGCACGTCCGGGCGATGAACGGACCTGGCCCTGCCCGGTGCGTCTGGTGCCGCCGCCTCCGCCGGACAAAACGGCGCGGCATCCGCGCCTGCGCCGCTCCAGCGCCATCACCCGCTATTCCGTGGCCGCCGCGCTCGGTGCACTGGTGGACGCTGGGCACGATCCTGCGGCTCTGCCACCAGGTTTGGGCATCCTGTTTGTGATGATGAACGGCTGTGTGAACTACACGGGCCGCTTCTTCAACGAGGTGCTGCAAAATCCTGCGCAGGCCAGCCCGCTCATCTTCCCGGAGACCGTGTTCAACGCGCCCGCCTCGCACATCGCCTCCTTCCTCGGCATCGACGGTGTCGTCAGCACGCAGGTGGGCAGCTCCAACGCCATCGTGGAGGCGCTGGACACCGCCGCGTTCTGGATTCGCAGCGGCATTGTCGAAGAGTGCCTGATCATCGCTGCTGAGGAATGCGACTGGCTCAGCGCCGAGGCCCTTACCTATTATCATCCGAAGTTCATCGCCTCCGAAGGCGCGGGTGCGCTGCTGCTTTCCGCCAAAAGCACTGGGCCGCAGGTGCGGGAGGTCGTCGGACCGCTCTGCTACACCTCCTGGGGCGAACGCGCCGCCTTGCTGCCAGATCTCGCGGCGCAAACACGCGCCAAACTCACCGGCGCCGCGATTCTCATCGACGACCGTTGCGGCATCCACCGCATCGACCGCGCTGAGCAGGCGGCCTGGTCAGGCGCGCAGTGGCAGGCCGTGCGCAGTCCGAAACTCATCCTCGGCGAGAGCATGGGCGCATCCTCCGCCCTGCAACTCGTGCTCGGCACCCTCGAAGCACGTGACACGCACCAGCCGGTGGTCATTTCCATGCCCGGCGCCAACACCGCGGCCTATGCGTGTGTGATCAAGCCGTGAAACGTGAGTTTGGAGCTCACAGCTGAACGTCTGTGGCCTTGAACCGCGTTCTTCCAGCCCGCATGATCCACGCCACCGCATGACCCGCTTCTTTGCCCTTCTCCGCCATCACCTTGCCGGTTCGGGCATGCTGCTCGCGTTGCTGCTGCTGTGCGCTTTCTTCAGTGTTGTGACCTGGACGGAGCAGCATCCGCAAGACGCTGCTGCGGCGCGGCAACTGGCCGCGCAGATCGCTCCGAGCGCGAAGGTGCTCATCGTGGTGCGTCCACAGGCTGAGGACAGCGCTTTTGCCGAGGCTTTGAATGCCGCGCTCGGTTCTCGGGCCGAAATCGTGAAGGGCGCGCCGAAAGACGCCCGCGCGGCTTTGGAACGGGCCGCCGCCGCTGGCGGGCTGGATGTCATCGCCTGCAATCAAGCCACGGCAGCATGGCTGGTGTTCAGCGATCTTGGCACCGATTTCCCCGCGCTCAAAAACACGCAGGTGCTCAAACCGCGGCCGCAGTCATGGCCGGTCTTCCTCAAGGCTGACAATCTGCTCAACATCGCCAATCAGATCGCGGTCATCGCCATCCTCGCCATCGGCCTGACGATCGTCATCATCACCGGCGGCATTGATTTGAGCGTGGGCAGCCTGATCGCGCTCTCCGCCGTCGTCACGACGATGTTGGTGCGCGACTGCTTTGACGGCACGAGCGCGAGCGTGGGAGGGATGTTGATCGCTGGATTGGGCGGCATTGCCTTGTGCGGTGTGTTCGGCTGGATCTCCGGCATGTTCATCACCCGCCTGCGCATGCCGCCGTTCATTGTCACGCTGGCGATGATGCTGGTGTGCAGTGGCCTGGCCTATCGTCTGGCGGACAATCAATCTGTCTATCAGGTGCCGGATTCCTTCGTGTGGCTCGGTCGTGGGTCGGATTTGCTCGGTCTGCCAAACGCCGTGGTGCTCATGCTGCTGCTGTATGGTGTGGCGCATGGGGTGATGACGCAAACCAGCCTGGGGCGGCATCTTTACGCCGTCGGCGGCAACTCCGAGGCCGCATTCATCTCCGGCGTGCCGGTGAAACGCGTCATTCTCATCGCTTATGTGATTTGCGGCCTGCTTGCCGGTCTGGGCGGCGTGGTCACGGCCTCGCTGCTCAAGAGCGGATCGCCCACTTACGGTCAAATGTATGAGCTGTATGTCATCGCCGCCGTCGTGGTCGGCGGCACCAGTCTGAGCGGTGGCAAAGGCACGATGCCCGGCACCTTGATCGGCGCGTTCATCATCGCCGTGATTCAAAACGGCATGAACCTCACCAACATCGGCAGCAACGATCAGAAAATCGTTCTTGGGCTTGTCATCCTCGCCGCCGTGCTCGTGGATCGGCTGCGGAAATAAGAAAGCAGCATTTTTTAACCACTAATCCTCACTCATGGGACACTGATGCCAGAATTCTGAATCTGAAAATTAGTGCGGATCAGTGTCCGATTAGTGGTTCCTTCCTCTCAAACAACATGTTCAACTCCTGGCTCCCTGAATCCCAAGACCGCCTGCCACTGACGTGGTGGAAGCAGCATCCGGTTTATCTCGCCGCCATCATCGCGCTCGTCGCCGCGGCGAGCATGATCGTCACCGCCGTGCTCGGTTACGATCTGATGCGGCACTTCGTCTTCACCTTCGACCGGGCCTTTGGCGAGCTGCACCTCTGGACGCCGCTCACCTATGTGCTCTTCAACCCGCCCAGCCTGTGGACGCTGATCGGCTGCTACCTGCTGTGGAGCTTTGGCGAGGCCGTGGAGCGGCATCTGGGTCGCCGGGCCTTCGTGCGGATGTTGCTGCTGCTGTTGCTCGTTTCGCCGCTGCTCATCACCCTGCTGGGATTGCTCGGCATTCGCGGTCCGGGTTGCGCGGGCATTTTGCAGCTCGAGTTCGGCGTGTTCATCGCCTTCGCCACGCTGTATCCACGGGCGAAGATCAGCATCCTCATCCTGACCCTCGACGCTTGGGTGCTGGCAGCCGTTTTTGTGGGTTTGAACGCCTTGGGCAGCCTCGCCTCGCGTGACTGGCTCTCGCTGTTGCTCCTCGCCGCCAACGTCGGTTCCGCCTACGCCTTCATTCGTTATGAAACCGGCGAGTTGAAGCTGCCCTCCATGCCAAAACCGGCCTTCAAGCCCGCCAAAGCCACGAAACCCGCCACGCCACGCGCTCCCAGTGTCGATGACATCCTCGACAAGATCAGCCGCGAGGGCATGCACAGCCTCAGCGCCGAAGAGCGCCGCATTCTCGACAAGGCGAGCGATGAGATGAAACGCCGCGCCCGCTGAACTCGCCTGGAGCGCGATCGTGTGAAACAGGCTGCCAGGCCGTTCTGGCTCAGACTCACCGCTGACGGCGTGGGCGTTCACGTCGGCGGCTTTGAACGCGGCCGCGATAGAGAGTCAGTGCTCAATAGCTGGTAGAAAACTCAGTTTGTTACCTTCGAACATCTAGTTCCCGTCCACCACGACCCATCCTCCTGTCTGTATCCGCGTTTCGCTCAGATACGCGGTTAACCTCGGATAACACACCGTTGCTCTTTTCCTCCTTGGGTGCTTGTTGACTACTAATCTCAGTTCCAGCTTTGATGCCCGCGTCTCCCGCAGACCATTGAGAAGCGACAAAAAATGGGAGTAGTAAGCTGCTAACTCTTCGCTGCTATAAATTGACGCAGTTAACAAAGTGGGGGAAGCACATTTCGAATGTTACGCCGAAAATGGCTAAAGGGGGTTCAGCCTTATTGATTGCAGGTCAGGAGAGCTCTTGGGGCGGCATCAAAGGCTTCAAAACCCTACTGCGCCGGCAGTTGGCCGAAGCAAATTCATCCCGAAAGAATCCAACTGGATCATCGACAGGAGTCAGATAGTTCCAGCGGATTTCAGCATAATGATCCGGTGCGCTGGGCACGTCTGCATCAGCTGGCTTCCATTGATAGACCTGCCAAGCGTGGTATCGCAGGTATCGTGTCAATGGGCCTTGCTTGTCAGACAGACTCCCAAGGTATTCCGGAATGAGAGCAAGGTTGGCGAGGCGAGTATAGGCATCCCAATCTTGGCTCCGATCCCAAACGTGAGCAATGGTCCAGCCAAGAGTTGGTTGCTTGCTCTTGCCGGGAATGCCGTGAGTCCACAAAAGTGCCCAGCGAGGAGTGGTGTTGTCGTCACGCATTCCAACAACCCGATCTTCTAGCATCACCTCCTGATAGAGTTCACGTGGAGCGCGAGTGGTGGGAAACATGGCGTGATTGAAGGATTTCACCGTGGCTGGATCGGGCAGCAAAATTCGGGCTGCCGCCATGCTGACGAGTGCTTTTTCATCTTCGCCCAAGGGGATCAATGAAGGAATAGGATTTCTGCGTTGGTGGTGGGTGTTTTTCATCATGAATCTGTGCTTCTGAATGGTCAGGAGGTTTGGAGTTTAGCCAGAAGCGGCATGGCTCGTTTTCAGCTCTTACCGATTGGATGGTTCATAAAGACTGAGCATCCGCTTTGCTTGGGTTGCGACGATCTCCCGCAATTCGGGTGGTGAAACCACTTCGCAGTAGGCTCCCCAACGCATGATCCATGGCACCACGTCCTCGAAGGCCGATGCGTGGAAGCTGACCCTGATCGACTCTGGCTCGGCAGAAGGTCGGCGTACTTTCATGGCTTTAGGGCGATAGCTGGACTCCTCGATCAGGCGTGCTGCGTAACCGGTCATTCTGAGCACGATTTCCACTTTAGAATCTCCCTTCACCCACACACCAAACACTTCTGACTGTGCTTCCCAGTATTTCGAATCGCCAATTTCTGCTGGCCGTTCAAATGTCTCATCGCACACCACAGCCTTCTCGATCCGCCAGAGCGCGTACATTCTGCGGGCACGGGCCTTGGCACAGTAGGCCAAGCAATACCAGCGACCTTCGTTTTCGAGCAGGTGATAGGGATGAATCCGTCGTTCCTGTGGTTTTGGGTCTTTGTTGCTCTTGTATTGAATGACCACCTTTTGCTTTTCGAGCAGGCCCTTCACCAGGTTGCGAAAGGTCGGCACCAGCCTTTGAGGCATGGCCTGAGCAGTGCTGGAAATGTAGTAGCCGATCTCCTCAATTTTTAGCCCTTGGTTTTCCAAGGAATGGCAGAAGTGGCTGAGCAGATCACCCGCGCCTGCGCCCGCGTCAATTTTGGAGACTGACTGCAGCATGGATCGCATGAGCACGACACTTGGCAGGAGCTCCTCATGACCTTGAAGCACCTGTTGAAGCCCTTTGCCTGATGGTATGCAGGAGAACCCACCCGCACGGCTATATTCGATCTGAAAGCCGCGTTCTCTGAGAAAATCCACGTCACGCTTGACGGTGCGTAGGCTGACTCGCATGGCTTTTGCCATGGCTTCATAAGATTGGGGCTTATCCGGGCCAAGAAGCAACTTGGCCAATTTCTCCAGCCTCTTGATCAGCGGCGTAGAGCTTCCTTTGTGTGGTTGGGCACTCATGTCTAAAGAAGTGGTACGCTCAAAAAATTGTCAATCGGTGGCATTAAAGATCAAAGCCTCGTTCTTCGTCCGCGCGCAAACTGGTTTCATAAACCGAATGCCACCATGCCTGGTGAGCTTTGGCGTTTGAATGGTCCTTGCCGCGGTAAAGAGAATCAATCACTTCGTTCATGAAATCGCGACCGCCAGCAGGAGGCCAGCGCCGAATGTGGTCTTCGTAGCGCCTGAAATAGGCCGCATGACGTTCTGGCAGCAAATCTTTGCTGATCAGAATCAGATACGAAAGCACCTTGCAGCCGCAGGGCTGACACAACCGATGGCTTTCATAAACTTCATCCATCAGGTCAAGCCATTGAGATAGCTCCTCAGGCGGCAGTTTGCGCAGTACCGGAACAAGCCTGTTGTAGTCCTGCATCCCACCATAACCCGCACGGAAGGCGTGCGCCATGTGCTCCTCTCTTTGGTTCGTGATCAGGCGACGGATGGTATCCGGGTCGTTGGCGGTGAGTTTGGCTTTTTTAGTCACGGGTTTTCGGTTGATGCTTATGACTATCATCTCTCAAGCGCCTAATCATGACACCCCATGGTAGTGTCCGATGAGAGCTTCGTTCCCACTCAGGGATCTCTATGGTAACAGATGGCGCAGACGAGAACCAAGTGCCCTTTTTTTCCACATACGATGAAAGATATGGCGATAAATTGACTAAACTGCTACACGGAGAAAACTGATAAACCACAACTCAATTATATAGGCGCTTCGCTAAACTGGGTGGGTAAAAGCAGAAGGGATTTTGAGGTTTAGGTCTCCAGCCATCCAGTAGCAGATGGCCTTGAGGTTGTCGAAGTTACGGAAGCCGCGTGCACGACGACGGGCTGTTTGAATGATGCCGT